>JAMPDQ010000001.1:205780-236129 GCA_023665575.1 Candidatus Amulumruptor caecigallinarius
TGGTTGCTGCTACTGACGGTCCGATGCCCCAGACTCGCGAGCACATCCTTCTCGCTCGTCAGGTGAACGTTCCCCGTCTGGTTGTGTTCATGAATAAATGCGACCAGGTTGACGATGAGGAAATGCTCGAGCTCGTTGAAATGGATATGCGCGACCTTCTCTCACAGTATGAATATGACGGCGATAACACTCCCGTTATTCGTGGCTCCGCTCTCGGCGCTCTCGAAGGAGATCCGAAGTGGGTTGAGAAAGTGCTCGAACTCATGGATGCTGTTGACTCATGGATTCCGCTGCCTCCCCGCGATGTTGATAAACCCTTCCTTATGCCTGTTGAGGACGTGTTCTCAATCACCGGTCGTGGAACTGTGGCTACAGGCCGTATCGAGGCCGGCCGCGTGAAAGTGGGCGATGAAGTGCAGATCCTTGGTCTTGGCGCTGACAAGAAGTCTGTTGTTACCGGTGTTGAGATGTTCCGCAAGATTCTCGATGAAGGTGAAGCAGGTGATAACGTTGGTTTGCTCCTCCGTGGTATCGACAAGGATGAAATCAAACGTGGTATGGTAATCTGCCATCCCGGACAGGTTAAGCCTCACGACCACTTCAAGGCTCAGGTTTATATCCTGAAGAAAGAAGAGGGTGGACGTCACACTCCGTTCCACAACAAGTATCGTCCCCAGTTCTACATCCGTACACTGGATGTTACAGGTGAGATTAGTCTCCCCGAGGGTGTAGAGATGGTAATGCCCGGTGACAACGTTGAGATCGACGTTAAGCTCATCACTCCGGTTGCTATGGACAATGGTCTTCGTTTCGCTATCCGTGAAGGTGGCCGCACAGTAGGTTCAGGCCAGATCACAGGCGTAATCGATGATTAATCGGAAACTCACAATCTGACATAATGGGGTCTGCCGATGCAGACCCCATAAATACGGGAATAGCTCAGTTGGTAGAGCACTGGTCTCCAAAACCAGGTGTCGAGAGTTCGAGTCTTTCTTCCCGTGCCAATATTAGGAAAAATGAAATTAATCAAGGATATTAAGGAATCTTATAACGAACTTGTATATAAGGTTTCTTGGCCAACTCAAAGAAACTTGATCAATAGCTCTGTGCTCGTGTTGATAGCTTCCATCATCCTCGCGGTGTTTATCTGGGCTGTTGACAAGATTTTCTCTATGCTGATGGAATTAATCTACAGTATCAATTTTTAAACTTTTCAATCGCGGTTTTCAATGGCTGAAGCTGGAGAAAAAAAGGAATGGTACGTGTTGCGTGCCATTTCAGGTAAAGAGGCAAAAGTCAAGGAGGTGCTTGATGCTGCTATCAAGAACACTGATTTGGGCCGATTCGTGGAACAGGTGTTGATACCAACGCAAAAAGTTTACACTACACGCAATGGCAAGAAAGTGCTGAAGGAGAGAAATCTCTTCCCCGGCTATGTCTTTGTTGAGGCAAAGCTCACAGGAGAAGTGATTTATGAACTCCGCAACACCACGAATGTCATTGATTTTTTGCGTGGCAGGGCCAAGAACAGTGACCCGATGCCGCTACGCGAAAGTGAAGTGAAAAGAATGCTGGGAAATGCCGACGAAATGCTCGAGCCTGTCACCGACGAGCTTGAAGTATATATCGAAGGTGAGCCTGTAAAGGTGATTTCCGGACCTTTCAATGGTTTCTCGGGAGTTATTAAGGCTGTCAATTCCGACAGAAAGAAGGTTAAGGTGGAGGTCAAGATTTTCGGCCGTCCCACCGACTTGGAGTTGGACAATTCTCAGGTCGAAAGGGAGTAAATGCGTGGTGTTACGCGCGCGGCGAATACGCCCGACAGACTGCAAAAACACTCAATTTAACAAAGTAGAACAATGGCAAAAGAAATTGCTGGACAGATCAAATTACAGATTAAGGGTGGCGCAGCAAACCCGTCACCGCCGGTAGGACCCGCGTTGGGTTCGAAGGGTATCAATATCATGGAATTTTGCAAGCAATTCAATGCCCGCACCCAGGATAAGGCAGGTAAGGTGCTCCCGGTTGTAATCACTTATTACACCGACAAGAGCTTTGACTTCATCGTCAAAACCCCGCCGGTTGCCGTGCAGCTCAAGGAGGTGGCCAAGCTTAAGAGCGGCTCCGCCCAGCCTAACCGTAAGAAGGTGGCTGAAATCACCTGGGATCAGGTCAAGACAATTGCTCAAGACAAAATGCCGGATTTGAACTGTTTTACTTTAGAGTCTGCAATGCGTATGGTTGCAGGCACAGCGAGAAGCATGGGTATCACTGTGAAAGGGGCATTCCCTGAAAATAATTAAAAATCTTCAAACAAATGGGAAAACTGACAAAAAATCAAAAGTTGGCTTTATCGAAGATTGAACCGGGGAAAGCGTACACTCTTGCAGAGGCATCTGAGAAGGTGAAGGAGGCAAGCTTCGAAAAGTTCGACGCTTCTTTCGATATTGATGTCCGCCTCGGTGTTGACCCCCGTAAAGCCGACCAGATGGTGCGTGGCGTTGTTTCACTGCCCCACGGAACCGGTAAAGAGGTGAAAGTGCTCGTGTTGTGCAACCCTGATGCTGAAGCTGCCGCTAAAGAGGCTGGTGCTGACTATGTCGGTCTTGATGAATACATCCAGAAAATCAAAGAAGGATGGACAGATATCGATGTGATTATCACCCAACCCTCCGTGATGGGTAAGCTTGGCCCGCTCGGCCGTATCCTCGGCCCGCGCGGTCTAATGCCTAACCCCAAAAGCGGCACTGTAACTATGGATGTTGCTAAGGCTGTAAAGGAAGTAAAACAGGGTAAAATAGATTTCAAGGTTGATAAAACCGGTATCGTTCATGCCTCTATTGGCAAGGTGTCTTTCTCCGCGCAGAATATGGCCGAGAACGCTAAAGAGTTCATCAACACACTGATTAAATTGAAACCCGCCACTTCAAAGGGCACATATATCAAGAGCATTTATCTTTCAAGCACAATGGGCCCCGGCGTTAAAGTTGAGCCCAAGTCGGTTGCTGACTAATCTCTAAAAAAGACTACAAATGAAAAAGGAAGATAAAGCGATAGTAATTGCCAATATTGGCGAACAGTTGAATCAGTACAGCTGTGTGTATCTCACTCAGACTTCCGGCTTGAATGCTGAGAAAACAAGCAGCCTGCGTCGAGCATGTTTCAATGCCGATGTGAAGATGCTGTGTGTAAAGAACACTCTTCTCAAGAAAGCTTTTGAAGCAAGCGAGATTGACTACTCAGGACTGTATGACCTTCTCCATGGCGAAACAACTTTGCTCCTCAGCAACGTTGGCAACGCCCCCGCGAAACTTATCAAAAAATTCCGCGATAAGAATGACACCCTTCCCATGCTGAAAGGTGCATTTGTGGAGGAATCTGTTTATGTTGGCGAGGATCAGTTGGATGTCCTTGCAAACATCAAGAGCAAAAACGAACTCATCGCAGATGTTGTGGCTCTGCTGCAGTCGCCCGCGAAGAATGTTATCAGCGCTCTTCAGTCGGGTGCCGGGAAAATTCATGGCATCCTCGAAACCCTTTCCAACAGAGAACAATAATTTCACGTTAAAAAATTTAAAAACTTCATACGAAAATGGCAGATTTGAAAGCATTTGCAGAACAGCTTGTTAACCTTACAGTAAAGGAAGTTAACGAACTCGCTGAAATCCTCAAGAACGAATACGGCATCGAGCCCGCAGCAGCCGCTGTTGCTGTTGCAGCTGGTCCGGCAGCCGGCGCTCCCGCTGCCGAGGAGAAATCAAGCTTCGACGTTGTGCTCAAAGCAGCAGGCGCAAGCAAACTCGCTGTTGTAAAACTTGTTAAAGAACTCACAGGCCTCGGCTTGAAAGAGGCTAAGGAACTCGTTGACGGCGCTCCCAATACTATCAAGGAGGGTCTTCCCAAAGCTGAGGCTGAAGGCCTTAAGAAACAGCTTGAGGAAGCAGGCGCTGAAGTTGAGCTCAAATAATATATTGATCTATTCACAAATAGGTTAAGAATGCCATCGGGTATTCTTAACCTTTTTGTGCTATCTATTTTCTCTCGCCTCTTTTTTCCCTGTCGGCCCTACCGGCCTCCACCCTTTTTCATACTATATCGAATTTCTCTCCATGATATTCTCCATTAAGTTGCCGAAATTGATTTTTCGCACAGTAGGCCACTTATGGACGCAGCCTGAAAACATTTTTTAGTATCTTTTCACGACACTTCACGTTTTTGGGCACTTTTTTTGTGACTGCCATGTTGCTTGCAGGTAGTTTTTATTATAAGTTTAAATCACTTCAATGTCAGCAAATTTAACCGAAAAGCCGCGTGTTAATTTCGCTTCCATCAAGAATCCTCTGCCTTTTCCTGACTTCCTCGAAGTGCAGTTGAAATCGTTTAAGGATTTCTTGCAGCTCGACACGCCGCCTGAATTGCGTAAGAATCAAGGACTGTATAAAGTGTTTGCAGAGAATTTCCCTATTGCAGACACCAGAAACAACTTTGTTCTGGAGTTTCTCGACTATTATATCGACCCTCCGAGATACACCATTGAGGAATGTCTTCAAAGAGGCCAGACCTATAGTGTGCCGCTGAAGGCAAAACTTAAGCTCTATTGCACCGACCCCGACCATGAGGATTTCGACACCACTATCCAGGATGTTTATCTCGGTCCGATTCCCTACATGACGGAACAAGGCACGTTCATCATCAATGGCGCCGAACGTGTGGTTGTGTCTCAGCTTCACAGATCTCCGGGCGTTTTCTTCGGTAACAGCGTTCATGCCAACGGAACAAAGCTCTATTCTGCACGTATTATTCCTTTCAGAGGCAGCTGGATTGAGTTTGCCACTGACATTAATAATGTGATGTATGCTTATATCGACCGTAAGAAAAAGCTCCCCGTCACCACGCTTCTGCGCGCCATCGGTTTCGAGTCGGATAAGGATATAGTGGAAATTTTCGACCTTGCCGAAGAGGTGTCTGTCAATCGTAAGAATATGCAGAGTGTGATTGGCAGAAAGCTTGCCGGACGAGTTGCTGAAACCACCGTTGAGGATTTTGTTGATCCCGACACCGGAGAAATCACCACAATTGAGCGCACCAATCTGATTGTGGAGCGTGGTCAGGAAATCACCGCAGATAATATTGACGCTATTCTTGAAAGCGGTGTTAAATATATTTTGCTCGAGAAGGAGAATGTGAGCGCTGTTGATTACAGCATCATTTTTAACACTCTCGGGAAGGACCCCTCCAATAGCGAGCAAGAGGCTGTGACTTATATTTACAGACAGCTCCGAAACGCAGATCCACCGGATGCCGCTTCGGCCCGGGAGGTGATTCAGTCGCTCTTCTTCAGTGAGAAGAGATACGACCTCGGCGAAGTGGGACGTTATCGTATCAACAAAAAGCTCGGCCTTGACACCCCGATGGATGTGAAGGTGCTCACTCGTGAAGACATCATAGCAATCATTAAATATCTGATTGAACTGATTAACGCCAAGAGTGAGGTTGACGATATCGACCACTTGAGCAATCGTCGTGTGCGCACTGTGGGTGAGCAGCTATATAACCAGTTTGGTGTGGGTCTCGCAAGAATATCGCGTTCTATACGCGAAAAAATGAATGTGCGCGATAACGAGGTTTTCAAACCTATCGACCTTATTAATGCCAAAACTATTTCGGCTGTAATCAATACTTTCTTCGGCACAAACGCGCTGTCGCAATTTATGGATCAGACCAATCCTCTGGCCGAAATCACGCATAAACGCCGCATGTCGGCTCTCGGCCCCGGCGGTCTGTCGCGTGAGCGTGCAGGCTTCGAGGTGCGCGACGTGCATTACACCCATTATGGCCGTCTTTGCCCCATCGAGACTCCTGAAGGACCCAACATCGGTTTGATTTCCTCTCTCTGTGTTTATGCGAAAATCAACAACCTCGGCTTCATCGAGACTCCATATAGAAAAGTGAAGGATGGTGTTGTTGATCTCAACAATGATCATGTGGTGTATCTCACTGCTGAAATCGAAGAGGGCCAACTGATTGCACAAGGCAACGCGCCGGTGAACGATGACGGCTCTTTTGTCAACCCGAAGGTGAAGGCTCGTCTCGATGCCGACTTTCCAATTGTGGCTCCATCAGAGTTACAGCTTATGGATGTGGCGCCGATTCAAATTGCCTCTATCGCGGCATCGCTTATCCCTTTCCTGGAGCATGATGACGCCAACCGTGCACTCATGGGATCGAACATGATGCGCCAGGCTGTGCCTCTGTTGCGCAGCGAGGCGCCAATCGTCGGCACAGGCATCGAGGGCCAGCTTATCCGCGACTCCCGCACCCAGATTATGGCCGAGGGAGCCGGCGTGATTGAATATGTTGACTCCACTGTGATCAGAATCCGTTATGACAGAACCGACGATGAGGAGTTCGTGCAGTTCGAATCGGCTGTGAAGGAATATAAGATTCCCAAATTCCGCCGCACAAACCAGGGCACTACCATCGACCTCCGTCCGATCTGCGACAAGGGCCAGCGTGTCAGCAAGGGTGATATACTCACTGAAGGTTATTCAACCGAAAAGGGAGAACTCGCACTCGGACGCAACCTTAAAGTGGCGTTCATGCCCTGGAAAGGTTATAACTATGAGGATGCTATTGTGCTCAATGAACGCATGGTGAGAGAGGATATCCTCACTTCTATCCATGTGGATGAATATACACTCGATGTGCGCGAAACAAAACGCGGCATGGAAGAACTCACTTCTGATATCCCCAACGTGAGCGAGGATGCCACCAAGGACCTCGATGAGAGAGGTATTATCCGTGTGGGTGCGCATATTGTGCCGGGTGATATCATGATTGGTAAAATCACCCCGAAAGGGGAGTCTGACCCCACCCCCGAGGAGAAGCTCCTCCGAGCAATCTTCGGCGACAAGGCCGGAGATGTGAAGGATGCATCGCTGAAGGCCACACCCTCGCTAAAGGGCGTTGTGATCGGCACCAGTCTCTTCTCGAAGGCTGTTAAGAAGAAGGGCAACAAGAATTCGGCCAATGCGCAGCTCCCTCTGCTCGACGATGAATATGAGGAGAAGCAGAATGAACTCCGCGAACTGATGGTGAAGAAAATGCACACCCTGCTGAAGAATATGGAATCAGTGGGAGTGAAGGATTTCATCGGTGCCGATGTTGTGCCGGAAGGAACTCCCTTCAATAATATCGACTTCAATGCCATCGATTATGAAACGGTGAATATTTCAAACTGGACCAACGATGAGCGCGTGAACAAGATGGTGGGTGAGCTTATCACCAACTATATGCGCAAGTCGAAGGAGATTGACAGCGAATTGCGCCGCAAGAAATTTGATATCACAATCGGTGACGAACTCCCCTCCGGCATCATGCAGATGGCCAAGGTTTATATCGCCAAAAAGCGCAAAATCGGTGTCGGTGACAAGATGGCCGGACGCCATGGTAACAAGGGTATCGTGTCGCGTGTGGTGCGTCAGGAAGACATGCCTTTCCTTGAAGACGGAACGCCCGTGGATATCGTGTTGAACCCTCTGGGTGTGCCTTCACGTATGAACCTCGGACAGATCTTTGAAACCGTGCTCGGTTGGGCCGGCAGAGAGCTGGGCGAGAAGTTTGCCACCCCGATTTTCGATGGTGCATCGCTCGATGACCTGAATGAATGGACTGACAAGGCCGGTCTTCCGCGTTATGGCAAAACCTATCTTTACGACGGCGGCACCGGTGACCGGTTCGACCAACCGGCAACAGTGGGCGTGATTTATATGCTTAAGCTCGGACACATGGTTGAGGATAAGATGCACGCACGCTCTATCGGCCCATACTCGCTGATCACCCAGCAGCCGCTGGGCGGTAAGGCCCAGTTCGGTGGCCAGCGCTTCGGAGAGATGGAGGTATGGGCGCTCGAGGCTTTCGGCGCCGCCCATATTCTTCAGGAGATACTCACCATCAAGTCGGACGACGTAGTGGGCCGAAGCAAGGCTTATGAAGCTATTGTCAAGGGAGATGCAATGCCTACACCGGGCATCCCCGAATCGCTCAATGTGCTCTTGCACGAGCTCCGCGGCCTCGGCCTCAGCATCACCCTGGATTAATGATTAAAGGAAATAACTATGGCTTACAGGAAAGATAATAAAATAAAAAGCAACTTCTCGAGAATCACCATCGGACTCGCCTCTCCCGAAGAAATCAAGGAGAAATCGAGCGGGGAGGTGCTGAAGCCGGAAACTATCAACTATCGCACCTACAAGCCCGAACGTGACGGCTTGTTCTGCGAAAAGATTTTCGGCCCGGTGAAGGATTATGAATGCCACTGCGGAAAATATAAAAGAATCCGCTATAAGGGCATCGTGTGTGACCGGTGCGGTGTGGAAGTCACCGAAAAAAAAGTGCGCCGCGAACGCATGGGTCACATCGAACTGGTGGTGCCCGTGGCGCATATATGGTATTTCCGCTCGCTCCCCAATAAAATCGGTTATCTACTCGGCTTGACTTCGAAAAAGCTTGATGATGTGATCTATTACGAGCGCTATATAGTGATTAACCCGGGCAATGTTGAAGCCGAGGTGGAAAATGGCAAAGGACCTCGCAAACTCGAAGCGCTTGAATTGCTCTCTGAAGAGCAATACATGAAGGTGCTCGATGCGCTCCCTGCCGACAATGATTCACTACCCGACGACGACCCCAACAAGTTTGTGGCAAAGATGGGTGCGGAGGCCGTGTATGACCTGTTGCAGCGTCTCAATCTTCGCGAACTTGCCGCCGACCTGCGCAACCGTGCCAACAACGATGGCTCGCAGCAGCGCAAAACAGAAGCGCTCAAGCGTCTGCAAGTGGTGAATTCATTCCTCGCTTCTGCCGATAGGAACCGTCCTGAATGGATGATTCTAAAGGCTGTGCCTGTGATTCCCCCCGAGTTGCGCCCTCTTGTGCCGCTCGATGGCGGACGTTTTGCCACTTCCGACCTCAACGACCTCTATCGCCGTGTGATTATACGCAATAACCGTCTGAAACGCCTTATCGAAATCCAGGCTCCCGATGTGATTTTGCGAAATGAGAAGAGATTGCTTCAGGAGGCTGTTGACTCGTTGCTCGACAACAGCCGCAAGGCTTCTGCCGTGAAGAGCGATGTGAACCGCCCGCTGAAGTCGCTCTCCGACAGCCTCAAGGGTAAGCAGGGCCGATTCCGTCAGAATCTTCTCGGAAAGCGTGTTGACTATTCCGCACGTTCGGTGATTGTGGTTGGCCCGGAGCTCAAGATGCACGAGTGTGGCATCCCGAAGCTTATGGCGGCCGAGCTTTACAAGCCTTTTGTGATTCGCAAGCTCATTGAGCGCGGCATTGTGAAGACCGTGAAGTCGGCCAAGAAAATTGTTGACCGCAAGGAGCCAATGGTGTGGGATATTCTTGAGCATGTGATGAAGGGTCATCCGGTGCTGCTCAACCGTGCACCGACGCTTCACCGTCTCGGAATCCAGGCATTCCAGCCCCGAATGATTGAGGGTAAGGCTATCCAGCTGCATCCGTTGGCTTGTACGGCTTTCAACGCCGACTTCGACGGCGACCAGATGGCTGTGCATCTTCCCCTCAGCAACGAAGCTGTGCTGGAGGCTCAGATGTTGATGCTCGGAGCACACAACATTCTCAACCCCGCCAACGGCGCGCCTATCACCGTGCCCTCGCAGGACATGGTGCTCGGACTCTATTATATCACTAAGCTCAGAAAGGGAGACAAGGGTGAGGGAACCATATTCTATGGTCCCGAAGAAGCTGAAATCGCTTATAACGAAGGCCGTGTCACTCTTCATGCCCCCGTCACAATCCTTGTGGACGATGTGGTGGATGGTGAGCATGTAAAAGTGCTTAAAAAAGACACTTCGGTGGGGCGTGTGCTTTTCAATCAGTTTGTGCCCTCAGAAATCGGATATGTGAATGAGATTGTGTCGAAAAAATCTCTCCGCAAAATCATCAGCAATGTGATCAAGGCTTGCGGTGTGACGCGTTCGGCACAGTTCCTCGACGATATTAAGAATCTTGGCTATAAGATGGCATTCCGCGGAGGCCTTTCTTTCAACCTCGGCGATGTGATTATCCCGAAGGAGAAGGAGGAATATGTGCGCGAGGGTCATCAGCAGGTTGATGAGGTGCTCAGCAACTATGCAAACGGTTTCATCACGGCAAGCGACCGTTACAACCAGGTGATTGATATTTGGACACACGTTAACGACCGTCTCGCTTCAACGCTTATGAAGCAGATGGAGGAAGACCAGCAGGGTTTCAACTCCGTATATATGATGCTCGATTCCGGCGCCCGTGGTTCTAAAGACCAGATCCGTCAGCTTTCCGGTATGCGTGGCCTTATGGCAAAGCCGCAGAAGGCCGGAGCGGAAGGAGGTCAGATTATCGAGAACCCGATTCTTGCCAACTTCAAGGAAGGCTTGTCGGTGCTTGAGTATTTTATCTCCACTCACGGTGCGCGCAAAGGTCTTGCCGACACCGCTCTTAAGACAGCCGATGCCGGATATCTTACCCGCCGTCTTGTGGATGTGGCTCATGATGTGATTATCAATGAGGAGGATTGCGGCACTCTCCGCGGCCTCGTATGCACTGAAATCAAGAATAATGAGGAAGTGGTGGCTTCTCTATCGGAAAGAATTCTCGGTCGTGTGTCAGTGCATGATGTGGTGGATCCGTTCAATCCTGATGAAATCATTGTGCATGCCGGTGAGGAAATCACTGAGGCTGCCGCCGACAGAATTGAAAAATCTCCCATAGAATCTGTTGAAATCCGCTCAGTGCTCACTTGCGAATCCAAGAAGGGTGTGTGCGCGAAATGTTACGGCCGCAATCTATCCACCCACAGAATGGTGCAGAAAGGCGAAGCAGTCGGCGTGATTGCCGCACAATCTATCGGTGAGCCTGGAACACAGCTTACACTCCGTACGTTCCACGTCGGTGGTGTTGCCGGTAACGTTGCCGCTGTGAAAGATGTCACCACTCGCCATGACGGCCGCCTCGAAATGGAGGAATTGCGCACCGTCAAGGATAAGGATGGTGTTGATATCGTCGTGGGCCGTATGGGCGAACTCCGTGTGGTTGAACCCAAATCGGGCATCATCCTCATGAATGTCAACATCCCTTATGGTTCGCGCCTCTATTGCAAGAATGGGGAGAATGTGAAGGCCGGAACAATGATTTGCGAATGGGACCCCTTCAATGCGGTGATTATCGCTGAAGAGGGTGGTAAGGTGAGATTCGAGAATGTTGAAGAGGGTGTCACTTATCGTGTGGAAAGCGATGAGGGCACTAACCTCCAGGAAAAGATCATGATCGAATCTAAAGACCGCACCAAAGTGCCCGCCGCTCAGCTCTATAATGAAGATGGCGAGTTAATCAGAACTTATTCGCTCCCTGTGGGAGCTCACCTTCTTATCGACGAGGGTGAGGAGCTCACACCGGGTCAGGTGTTTGTGAAGATTCCGCGCGCATCCAACAATGCGGGTGACATCACGGGCGGTCTGCCTCGCGTCACAGAGCTGTTTGAGGCACGCAATCCTTCTAATCCCGCTGTTGTGAGCGAAATTGATGGTGAAGTGAAATTCGGCAAACTCAAACGCGGTAACCGTGAAATCAGCGTCACAAGCCGTCTCGGAGAAGAGAAAAAATATCTCGTTCCGCTGTCGCGTCAGCTCCTCGTGCAGGAAAATGACTTTGTAAGAGCAGGCACGCCCCTCTCCGATGGCGCGGTGACACCCTCTGATATCCTTAACATCAAGGGCCCCACAGCAGTGCAGGAATACATTGTGAATGAGGTGCAGGATGTGTATCGCATGCAGGGCGTGAAAATCAACGATAAACACTTTGAGGTGATTGTGCGCCAGATGATGCGAAAGGTGAATATCCTTGACCCGGGCGACACCCGTTTCCTCGAACAGCAGGTGGTTGACAAACGCGACTTCATGGAGGAAAACGACAATATCTGGGGCAAAAAGGTTATCACGGATGCCGGTGACAGTCAGAACTATCTGGCCGGACAAATCATAACCCAGCGTAAGCTCCGCGATGAAAACTCTGCCTTGAAGCGCAGAGACCTCCGCACCATGACTGTGCGCGATGCCCTTCCCGCCACTTCTGAGCAGATTCTCCAGGGAATCACACGCGCTGCGCTCCAGACTTCCAGCTTTATCTCTGCCGCATCTTTCCAGGAGACTACTAAGGTGCTCAACGAGGCTGCCATCAATGGCAAGAGCGACACTCTGGAAGGCATGAAGGAGAATGTGATCTGCGGACATCTGATTCCCGCAGGAACCGGATTGCGCGAATATCAGAAACTTGTTGTAGCTAACAAGGATGAGCTTGCAGCTTTGCAGCTCACTGACAATCCTGAAGATTTCATAGATGTAGAGGCTGTTGAGACACAGGCTTGAATCTGACAAATCAAAATATCAGGCGCCGGCAAGCAGCAGCTCGCCGGCGCCTTTTTTTAGCGCGAAAGGCTTGGGGTTGATATGATACGCATCACATCTCCGTTGCATATGGAAACATGAAAGGCCTGACAATGTCGGAGGCCCGGATACAAAAAAGGCATCGGATTTCCGATGCCTTCTTTCTGTTTGTTTCTATTGATTAGATGATGCCCTGGCCCATCATGGCGTCTGCCACCTTCATGAAGCCGGCGATATTCGCTCCCTTCATGTAGTTGATATAGCCGTCTGCCTCTGTGCCGTGCTCCACACATGCCTCGTGGATGTTGAGCATGATTTCATGGAGCATCTTGTCAACTTGCTCTGCGCTCCACTGCAGGTGCTCTGCATCCTGTGACATCTCAAGGCCTGAAACTGCAACACCACCGGCGTTGACTGCCTTGCCGGGTGCGTAAGGTTTCTTGTTGGAGATGAACACATCGATAGCTTCTGCTGTACATCCCATGTTGGAAACTTCTGCCACCATGAGAACATCGTTGGCAACAAGCATCTTTGCATCCTCTTCGCCAAGCTCGTTCTGAGTGGCACAAGGAAGTGCGATATCAACTTTCTGCTCCCAGGGTTTCTTGCCTGCATAGAAGGTTGAGCCGGGGAATTTATCGGCATAAGGTGCTACAATGTCGTTGCCTGATGCGCGGAGTTCAAGCATATATTCGATCTTTTCTTCGTTGAGACCTGCGGGATCATAGATGTAGCCGTCAGGACCGGAGATTGTGACAACCTTGCCGCCAAGTTCTGTAGCCTTGGAAGCTGCGCCCCATGCCACGTTGCCGAATCCGGAGATAGCGATGGTTTTGCCCTTTATGTCTGTCTTGAGGTCTTTGAGCATGCTCTCAACAAAGTAGAGCGCGCCGAAGCCTGTTGCTTCCGGACGGATGCGGCTGCCTCCGAATGAGAGACCTTTGCCTGTGAATGTACCTGTGTTTTCGCGTGCAAGCTTCTTATACATGCCATACATGTAGCCAACTTCGCGGCCGCCTACTCCTATATCGCCTGCCGGAACATCGCGGTCCGGACCAAGGTTGCGCCAAAGTTCAAGAATGAATGCCTGGCAGAAGCGCATGATTTCTGCATCGCTCTTGCCGCGGGGGCTGAAGTCTGAACCTCCCTTTGCACCGCCCATAGGAAGTGTGGTGAGTGCATTTTTGAATGTCTGCTCGAAGCCGAGGAATTTCAAAATTGAAAGGTTAACTGATGCGTGGAAACGGATACCTCCCTTGTAGGGGCCGATTGCGTTGTTGAATTGTACGCGGTAACCGATGTTGTTCTGAACTTCACCCTTGTCGTCTACCCAAGTCACACGGAATGTGAAAATGCGGTCAGGCTCCACCATGCGCTCGATGATGCGGGCTTTCTCGAATTCAGGATGCTGGTTGTAAACATCTTCTACACAAAGAAGAACTTCTTTCACTGCCTGGAGATACTCTTTCTCTCCGGGATGCTTGGCCTCAAGTCCGGCCAAAATCTCATTGATATTCATGATAATCAGTTTAGATTTAGGTATTATCTGTTTTGTCGGGGTGCATTCCCCCGTTTCTTGAGTTGTCTGTATTTTCCGGAGCCGTCTGCCCTTGGTTGCGACTCTTTGTGCAAATCTACAAAATTAATTTAACATGTCAATGAAAAAACATCTTTTTTATTTAAAAAAGATAAAAAAAGAAGAGCCTCCGCAGGGAGACTCTTCTTGAGTTCAGTTTATCTTGTGCAAAGATTATTTCTGTGTGAAAATCACGATACGGTTCCAGTCGTTTGTGCTGTAGGGCTGTACATCGCTACCGTCGTAACGGATAGTGAGGCGGCTGGGATCGATGCCGTATGTTTCGGTCATTGCCTTGGCTACGGCATTGGCACGACGCTCTGAGAGCTTGAGGTTGTATTCGCTTGTACCGGTGTCCTTGTCAGCATAACCTACGATGGCAATCTTCTCTTTAGGATTGGCTTTCAGCCATTCTGCCATGTTGTAGATGTTTACTTCCTCTGTCGGGAGAATCTTGTCGCTGTTGATTGTGAAGCGAACTGTTGCCATAAGAGGTGCGTTTACGCAGTCTTTCTGTACAACCTCGGGGCAGGGGAGCTGAGCCTGAAGCGCTGCAACCTGCTCGCCGCATGCGAGAAGCTGTGCACGAAGATCGTTAACCTGACCGTTGAGCGCTGCAATCTGTGATACGTAGTTGCATTCGTTGAATACGCCCCAGCCGCGGCCACCGATGTTGAAATTGAAACCGCCCATGGCGCTTACAAGACCATCGATTGAGTTGCCGATTACGTTGTTGTTCCAGCTGTCACCGTAGAATGTTGCGCGTGCTTCTGCGAAGAAGTCAACATATTTGCAAAGACGGAAACGGAACTGCAAACCTGCTGACACGGGGAGTGTCCAGTTCACTGACTTGTAGTCGGTGCTTGATGTTGCATATTCGCTCAATACGTTTGAACCTACAGGCTCCTTGCCGTTAGAACCTCTGTAACGCCATGCTGCGTCACCACCGAGACCTACGAAGGGAATGATGCTGAACACACGATTGGGGTTAACTCCTGCGAATGAGTTGAACATATCCCACATCAGCTCCAAGTGAAGTCCTGCGTGGCGCATGTGACTCCAGCCAAGGTCTGCTTTTGCTTCTGCTATTGTGTTGGGGGCATCCCAGTGGATTGAACCATAAACTCCTTTAAGACGAATTCCCAAGTATGGAGTCATCCAGCGGCCTACACCTACGCTGTATGTTGCTGTCCATTTCTTGGCGTCTACAGTCTTCATTGCATACTCTTTTGCAACCATTCCGCGCTCTACGAGCGGCTGATTTGCACCTGCGCTAACCTCTATGAACCAGTTGTCGCGCCAATTTGAGAAATAGTGGTTGTTGTTGTCGCAGCTGAATGTCTCAACTGATACAGCATCATCCACGAATACGTCCTGTGCGTTTGCTACATTGCTTACTGCCAATGAGCCGGCACAAAGCGCCATTACGTAGTAAAGATTCTTAGCTTTCATACTTTGAATTTTTTAAGAATAGAATTATTTTTTGCGATTTTACTGATTTAACGTTAAAAACTTTTAAATTGTTTAGACTTCCATGCGTTTTTAACACATACTTTGCCCCTTTTGTTTGTGGAATCCGCTATGTCAGGGCAAGTTTGCCCATCTTTTCGCCCGGGGTGGGGTAGCCTCTTTTTTGTGGGTTATATCTATATTTGTTCATCAAGATGGCAGGTGTCCGGCAGCCCCGATGATTTTGGCTCCGGCTTGTTTGCGCGGCCAACAGGGTTGCTCAGCCAATCACTGCCAAAATGTTTGAAAATTTAACATTTAGGCTGATAATGCCGTTGTTTTTAAGACATAGTGAGCCTCTTTTATTTTTGCAAAATTACATATTATTTTGAAAATTCAAATTAAATTTGCGTGAAAATGTAAATAAATCTTAATTTTTTAGCGGCTTCTCTCTTTTTTTAGGGGTGCGCATTATTTTTAATGAGGATTTTTAGTAATTTCGCGTTGAAGTTTCCTGTAGCTGTCTATGAGGATTAAGCGCAAATACAGAATTATTGTGGAGGATGAGTCGCATCTGTCCACAATTTCTGATATAAGCACCACTCGCGGAGCTGTTGTCGCCACGCTTCTGGCGGCTTTTGTCGTTTCCATCTTTATAAGCGGTCTGATTATATGGGTCACTCCGTTGAAGACGCTTCTCCCCGGATACATGAAGGAGTCGCAGCGCGCACAGACAGAGGAGGCTCTCCTTCGCCTCGATTCTATCCGCGATGCTTACGAGAGAAACCGGCTGTTTATTGCAAATTACCTGCATGTCACTGATCCGGAACGCAATCTCCCCGACTCTGTCTCCATTGCAGCGGCGGGAGAAGGCAACCCCTCCGATTCGCTCATGGAAGCCTCTAAGCTTGAACGCGAATTTGTTTCTGCGATGGAGGAGCGCGAACGATTTAATATATCGGTGCTCGCGCCGCTTGCAGCCGAGGGCATTCTCTTTTCTCCGGTGAGCGCAGACGGAGTGTTCTCTACCGACTCGCGCAATTCCACTGAGGGAGATGTGATTCTCGGCTCCGATGCCGGTGTGCTTGCTGCTGCCGACGGCTCTGTGATTGCAGTATATTATTCAATTGCCGACAGTGGATATGTTGTGGTGGTTCAGCATGCGAGAGGGTTCGTATCTTCCTATCTGCATGTGGGAGCGCCCTTGGTGGGAGTCGGCGACACTCTTTATGCCGGTCAGATTATAGCCCTGGCACCGGCTCCCGATTCGAAGGGAACGAGAAAATTCAATGTCAGAATGTGGCACAACGGACTCCCCGTGATTCCTTATCAGTTTGTGGGAAGCCCGCTCTACAGCTCCGACGATATTAAATATGACTCCCCCCGTGGCAAATAATATGAAAATGACTATGAAAAATATAGGAATATTGGGAAGCACCGGAAGTATCGGCACGCAGACGCTTGACATTGTGCGTGAATACCCGGACCTTTTCAAGGTATCCGCGCTTTCGGCTCGCAATAATTGGGAGCTCCTGGCCCGACAGGCGCGCGAATTCTCCCCCGAAATGGTGGTGATTGCTGACCCCGGCTGCTATCACGCTCTGAAGGAGGCTCTTTCCGACACCCCGGTAAGAGTGGAGGCCGGAGAAGAGGCTCTGTGCGAATGTGCGGCATTGCCGCTGACTGATTTGCTTGTCACAGCCACTGTGGGTTATAGCGGACTCCTCCCTACAATCAATGCAATAAAGGCCGGCAAAACTATTGCACTCGCCAATAAGGAAACCCTTGTTGCCGGCGGCGAACTTATCAGCCGGATGCTCAAAAAACGGGGCGCTGATATAATACCGGTTGACAGTGAGCATTCTGCAATCTTCCAATGTCTCGTCGGCGAGAATCACGACAGTCTTGAAAAGATTATACTTACGGCAAGCGGTGGCCCGTTTCGCACATTGCCGGCCGAAAGGCTGCCCTTTGTGACAGCCGCTGATGCCCTGCATCATCCGAATTGGACAATGGGGGCGAAGGTCACAATTGATTCCGCTTCCATGATGAACAAGGGATTTGAAATGATTGAGGCAAGATGGCTCTTTGATTGCGAACCGGATAAAATTGAGATTATGGTGCATCCCCAGTCGGTGGTGCATTCCATGGTGCAGTTCACTGATGGATCGGTTAAGGCGCAGCTCGGTGTGCCCGACATGCATCTCCCCATAAGATATGCTCTGGGATATCCCGAACGCCTGAATGCGAGTGGCCGCAAGCTGACGGTTGCCGACATGGCTTCGCTGACATTTGAGACTCCTGACATGGAGAAATTCCCGCTGCTGGAAATTGCTTATGAAACAGCCGCGGCAGGCGGATATTTGCCGTGTGCCCTCAATGCGGCCAATGAAGTGGCCGTGGCGTCGTTCCTGGCCGGGGAAATTCGTTTCACGGATATGAAGCGAGTGGTGGAGAATGTTCTCTCCCGCACTCCCATCACGAACTGTGAAGTTTCACTTGACGGATTGATTGCAGTAAATTCCGAATCAGTGTGCCGCGCAAGGGAATATGTAAAACAAATTAGACTCTGAATTTAGATGGATACTTTTTTGATAAAAGCCGCCCAACTTATACTGGCATTTGCCATTCTTGTGATAATCCATGAATTCGGGCATTTCCTTTTTGCCCGCATCTTCGGAATCAAGGTGGAGAAATTCTATATTTTCTTTGATCCCTGGACTGAATTGTTCAAGTGGAAGCCCGGCAAATATTTTGGATTTTTTGGCAAAACGAGGAAGCTGAAGAAGCAGGCTAATGGCAATGATTCTTCTGCAGCGAAGGAGGAAAGCGGTTCTGACGCAAAGGAATGTGAAGAGAAAGGAGGAAAATCTTTTTGGGGAAACACTGAATATGGCGTGGGTTGGCTCCCCCTCGGCGGATATTGCAAGATTGCCGGAATGATAGATGAATCGATGGATACGGAGCAGATGAAGCTCCCCCCGAAGGAGTGGGAGTTTCGTGCGAAGCCGGCATGGCAGCGATTGCTGGTGATGATTGCCGGAGTGCTCTTTAATTTTCTTCTGGCAATTCTGATTTACGCCGGAATCGTGTATGCCACCGGTGAAAAATATGTGCCTTTCTCCGAAGCGAAAATGGGTATGACTTACAGCCCGGCGGCGCACAAAGTCGGATTTGAAGAGGGTGATGTGCCGCTGATGGCCGATGGCAAGGCGCTTACCGACCCCATGCAGGCCCGCATGGACATGATGCAGGCAAAGGTGGTGAGTGTGCTTCGCAACGGCAAGGACACAGTGAATATATCTATTCCGGAGAAATTCATGTTCGAACTCGATCGCGAAGCCAAAAGCGACAGCGTGCCTGTAAGCTTCTTTACATATCGCTTCCCGGCTCGTGTCACACAAGTAGTGGCCGGGGAGGGGGCGGCCAAAGCCGATATAAGACCCGGAGACGACATTGTGGCTGTTGATTCTGTAAAAACCCCCACACTTATCGATTTCCTTAATGAAATTTCCCGGCATCCCGGCAAAACCGTGTCGTTGAAAGTGGCTCGCGGTGAGGGTGAACAGCGCGACACTATAGTGAGGCCCGTGAAGCTTTCCGAAGCATCGAAAATGGGAATCGCACTTGAAGTGGATCCTTCCAATATATATAAATATAAGGAGATAAAATATGGTCTGTTCGAATCAGTGCCGCGTGGTGTGCAGCTTGGCACGGACAGACTCGTGTCTTATGTGAAATCAATGGGGCTCGTATTCACAAAAGAGGGCGCCCAAAGCATCGGAGGTTTCGGCTCAATCGGCAGCATCTTCCCTGAGAAATGGGATTGGATTGCTTTCTGGAATATTGCAGCGTTCCTGTCGGTGGCATTGGCATTCATGAATATCCTGCCTATTCCGGCGCTCGATGGCGGCCATGTGATGTTCCTGCTTTATGAAGTGATTTTCAGGCGTAAGCCGAGCGATAAATTTCTGGAGCGCGCGCAAATTGCGGGCATGGTGCTCCTTATCCTACTGCTGGTTTATGCCAACGGCATGGATATAATCCGATTGTTTAAATGATGAAACAGATTTTTCACAAACCGAGACTCACTGATGAAAAGGGTGTGGTGCGTCTGCGTCCGGGAAAGGAGGAGTCGGTGCTACGTCATCATCCCTGGATTTTCTCCGGGGCTGTGGCCTCTCTCCCCGCGGAAATAAATGAGGGCGACTGTGTGACAGTGCTCGACAGCGAGGGGAATGTGCTTGGATGCGGACACTATCAGGTGGGAAGCATCATGGTGCGGCTGCTTGAATTCGGTGTGGACCGGCTTCCCGATGATTTCTATTTTGAAAGAATCAACAAGGCTCTCGACCTTCGCATTAGCCTGAACCTGATATCTGAAACCAACAATTGTTTCCGCCTCGTGCATGGCGAAGGTGATTTCCTGCCTGGACTGATTGTGGATATATATGGAGACACTGCGGTGATGCAGTCGCACTCCGCGGGCATGCATTTCGCTCGCTACGCCGTGGCGGAAGCTTTGACGCGCCTCCCCCGCCTGAAAGTGAGAAACGTGTATTACAAAAGTGAAACAACGCTGCCTTATAAGGCTGATCTTGACGCGGAAAACGGTTATATCGTGGGAGGATACGATGTCAATATAGCCATGGAAAACGGCTTGCTCTTCAATATCGATTGGCTGAAGGGACAAAAAACAGGCTTTTTTGTAGACCAGCGTGAAAATCGCTCTCTGCTCGAAAAATTTGCGGCCGGACGCAGTGTGCTGAACATGTTCTGCTACACCGGAGGCTTCTCCGTATATGCAATGCGCGGGGGCGCAAAATCTGTTAACTCTGTCGACTCATCCGCAAAAGCGGTGGCGCTCACCGATGCCAATATAGAGCTGAATTTTCCCGGCGATGCGCGTCACAAAACCTTTGCTGAGGATGCATTCAAATTTCTGGATAGGATGAAGCCGGGCGAGTATGACCTTATCATACTCGACCCACCGGCCTTTGCGAAACACCGCGGCGCAATAAAAAACGGACTCACCGGATATCGCAGGCTTAATGCCAAGGCTTTCGAAAAAATCCGCAGTGGCGGCATCCTCTTTACTTTCTCATGTTCGCAGGCAATATCGCGAGAAATGTTCCGGCAGGCTGTATTCACAGCCGCGTCGCGCTCTAACAGAAAAGTGCGTGTGATTTATCAGCTTTCCCAACCCGCCGACCATCCCATCGACATCTCCCACCCTGAAGGGGAGTATCTGAAGGGGCTCGTGCTGCAGGTGGAATAGAGGCTCTCTCATCCCTCAATCGATACCATGAAATGATTTAAATATATTAAAATGAAAAAGATTATCCCTACTCTGATTCTCGGCACAGTTGCCGCTGCCAATGCCGGCGCCGCTGTCGATAAGAATTTCGATTATCATGTTGACAGATTCGCCGATATCGAGGTGCTCCGATATGAAGTGCCTGAATTTGACCGGCTCTCTCTACAACAGAAAAAAATGCTCTATTATCTTTCTCAGGCCGCACAGATGGGACGCGACATTATATGGGACCAGAATGGCAAATACAACCTCCAGTTGCGCCAGCTGTTTGAGAGGCTGTATACACGCTATGACGGCGACAAGAACAGCGCCGAATATAAGGCTCTTGAGAAGTATTTGAAGCAGATGTGGTTTGGCAATGGAATACACCATCATTATTCCACAGATAAATTCAAACCCGAATTTTCGCAAGAGTTCTTCCTGGAGCGTGTCAATGCACTGAAGCCTTGCTGTCTCCCCCTCGCAAACGGCGAAACAAAGGAGCAGATGCTCGAAAAGCTCATTCCTGTGATTTTTGACCCTTCCGTGATGGCTAAACGTGTCAATCAGGACGGCACTCAAGATGTGGTGGCTACATCTGCCGGCAACCTTTATGGAGAAGGTGTCACTCAGGATGAGGTTGAAGAGTTCTATAACGCTATGAAGGATCCTTCCGACCCCACTCCGATTTCTTACGGCCTGAATGCCCGCGTTGTGAAGGAAAATGGGAAGCTAAAGGAGCAAAAATATTGCCTTAATGGCCTTTACGCCCCGGCAATTTCTCAGATAATTTACTGGCTTGATATGGCAAAAGGTGTGGCTCAAAACCCGCAGCAGGAAGCTTATATCACCAAACTGATAGATTATTATGTTACAGGCGATCTTAAGCTCTTCGATGAATATTCAATCCTTTGGGCAGAAGACACCAATTCGGATGTTGACTTTGTAAACGGATTTATCGAAAGTTACGGCGACCCGCTTGGCATGACCGGCTCTTGGGAGTCTTACGTGAATTTCAAGAATATGAAATCTTCCAATCGCACGGAAACCATCTCGAGCAATGCTCAATGGTTTGAAGACAATTCTCCGGTTGATCCGCGTTTCAAAAAAGAACAGGTGAAGGGCGTCTCTGCAAAGGTTATAAACGCTGCCATGCTCGCCGGCGATGCTTTTCCCTCCACGGCTATCGGCATCAATCTCCCGAATTCAAACTGGATTCGCGCCCAACATGGCTCTAAATCCGTTACAATCGAAAATATC
The DNA here is from genome assembly GCA_023665575.1 of Candidatus Amulumruptor caecigallinarius. Lineage (GTDB taxonomy): Bacteria > Bacteroidota > Bacteroidia > Bacteroidales > Muribaculaceae > Lepagella. The sequence continues at coordinate 227,811 of JAMPDQ010000001.1, forward strand.
ACTGAAGCCTATGACATGGCTTCGCACGGCAACGGATTTAACGCTGAGTTTGTAATCGACCGGCCGACATCGAAAATCCTTGATGATTATCTGTATATCACCGATATGCTTCATACCGATCTCCACGAGTGCCTCGGTCACGCTTCCGGAAAGCTCCTTCCCGGAGTGGACCAGGATGCGCTTAAGGAAAACGGCTCCGCTCTTGAAGAGGCGCGTGCCGACCTGTTCGCACTCTATTATCTTGCCGACCCGAAGCTTATTGAAATCGGTGTGCTCGAAAACCCGAATGCATATCAAGCTGAATATTACAAATATATGCTCAACGGACTTATGACCCAGCTGAATAGAATCGAGCCCGGTGCCGACATCGAGGAGGCTCACATGCGCAATCGTCAGCTCATCGCAAAGTGGGTGCTCGAAAATGGCCGAAAAATGGGTAAAGGTGGCAAGGATGTTGTGGAACTTGTAAAGAAGAATGGCAAAACTTATGTGAAAGTCAACGATTATCCGGCCATGAGAAAGCTCTTTGGCAAGCTGCTTGGCGAGATTCAGAGAATAAAGAGCGAGGGCGATTATAAGGCGGGCAACGACCTTATTCAGAAATATGCCGTGAAGGTGGATAAGAATCTGCACAAGGAGGTGCTCGACAGATTCTCAAAACTCAACATTCCCCCTTATCGCGGATTTATCAATCCGGTGTATACTCCGGTTACTGATGAGAAAGGTGAAATTGTTGATATAACAATTTCCTGGCCCGAAAACTATGTGGAGCAGATGCTCCGCCTCAGCCGCGATTATTCTCCTCTCACAAAGGGAATGCCGGCAAGCTGCTCAGCAAAATAAGAGTAGGCATGCGGGAAATAAAACAGCTTTTTTTTACTTTTAGAAACGGCATCGTGGCTGACGCACTGAGAAAGGCCGGTTATCCGCATAAGATGATTTTCGGACTCGAACTGCCTCGCATTGCCGAGATGGCCCGTGAGTTGGGTCCCGATGACGTGCTCGCTGAGAAACTGTGGAATGACCGTGATGTCAGAGAGAGCCGTCTTCTTGCCGTGTATCTGATGCAGCCCGATAATGTAAGTGCTGATGATGCTTTGAGGCTCGCTTCCGATGTGCGGACAGTTGAGGAGGCCGACATGCTGTCGTTCCGATTGTTCAAACGCATGAAAAATCCTGTATGTCTTCACTCCTCATTTATAGCTGCGGCTGCAAATGCCGATAGTCTTGCAGTGCGCACGGCTTTGATGCGCGCCGCCGATGCGCTGGCCCGGCATATAAATTAGCGGTTCTTGTAAGGCCCCGTTTATAAAAAATAGTGGCCTAAGACCCATCGATATGGAGCGGTTCACGATACAATGGTCGTGAACCGCTCCTCTCTTTTTTATGTTATTTTATAAGAGTCAAATCCGTAAATGCATGCGTGGCCAATAGTGATTTAAATACATTAGTGAACACTAATGAAACTGACTCTAAGTATAAGCATTGAAAATTTTAAGAACCACTCTCATATATACTATGTCTGACACTATAAGAAAGAATCCTTATATCGACCGCGATATAAGCTGGATGTATTTCAATCACCGAATCCTGCAGCAAGCTCGACGCGATGATTTGCCCCTTCTTGAGCGCCTTAATTTCTTGGGTATATATTCCAATAATCTTGATGAATTTTTCCGCGTGAGAATGGCCACGGTTTCGCGAATTGCCATGCTTTCAGGGCGCAACATGGCCGAACAGCGTGCCAAGGCAAACGAACTCTTCCACCGGCTCACCACAATCGATGCGCGATATTCCACGCAATATGCCGACTGCATTCGGAACGTGCTCGATGAATTGTCGAAAAATAAGATTCATGTGCTCAGCGAAGATCAGCTCGATGAGGAGCAGGAGCACTTTGTGAGATGCATTTTTCGCAAGAAAATTTCCGGTTTTGTATCGCCCTTGTGGATTTCAAAACTTCACGGATTCTCTCGCGAAAGCGATAGTCATATTTATCTGGCCGTCAGACTCTCCGGTCAAGAACGAAAAACAGATTATGCAGTGATAGAGATTCCGACTTCCACTTGCGGAAGATTTCTTGTTCTCCCGGAAAGGGATGGTGAAAATTTTGTGATGTATCTCGATGATATCATACGCTTCTGCCTGCCGATGATTTTCCCAGGCATGGGTTTCACGGAGTTTCAGGCTTATTCTTTCAAATTCACCAAAGATGCGGAGATGGAGATTGATAACGACCTGCACGTAGGGCAGATGGAAAAGGTGGCAAAGGCTGTGAAAAGCCGTAAAAAAGGTGCCACACTGCGCCTCCTTTATGATGAGAAAATGCCGCCCGAACTGCTTGAAATGCTTAAGTCGAAGCTTAATCTTGACAAACTCGACACTATCCAGCCCTCCGGCAGATATCAAAACCACAAGGATTTCATGCAGTTCCCCTACAGTTGCCGCAAGGATCTGAAATATCCGGCCTGGCCGGCTGCTGTGCCTCCGGAGCTAAAGGGCACCGATTCTCTTATTCAGCTTGTATATGAGAAAGACCGCTTTATCCAAGTGCCTTATCAGACTTTCGATTATGTAATCAGGCTCTTGCAGGAAGCCGCTGTGTCGAAAAATGTGAAAAGTGTGAAAATATCCCTCTATCGCCTGGCTAAAAATTCCAAAATTGTGGAGGCTCTCAAATGTGCCGCAAAAAATGGCAAAAAGGTCACTGCCGTTGTGGAGCTGCAGGCTCGCTTCGACGAATCAAGCAATATTCATTATGCAAAGGAGATGCAGGATGCCGGCATTAATGTGGTGTTTGGTGTTGAAGGACTCAAAATTCATTCCAAAATTGCCCATATATCATTAAAAAACGGCCGCAATATAGCTGTCGTGGGCACCGGAAATTTTCATGAAGGCAATGCGAGTTCTTATACCGACTATTTCCTTATGACTGCAAATCCTAAAATCACTCGCGAAGTGGGGCATGTATTCGATGTCATAAAGCAGCCTTATAAAATGCAGCAATTTGTCAATCTGATGGTGTCTCCATTCAATATGCGCGAAAAATTTATGTCGCTGATTGAGGATGAAATAGCAAATGCAAAAAAGGGCAAAGAGGCTTGGATTAAGGTGAAAATAAATCATGTCACCGATGAGGAAATTGTGGAGAAGCTCTATAAAGCCTCGCGTGAAGGAGTGAAAATTGATATGCTGGTGCGTGGAAATTGCTCGATTGTGACAGGTGTGCAGGGTGTAAGCGAAAATATTCATATCGCCGGAATCATCGACAGATATCTGGAGCATTCACGTATCTTTATCTTTCATGCCGGTGGCGAAAACAAAACCTATATGGGGTCTGCCGACTGGATGCCGCGAAATCTCGACCGTCGCATTGAGGTGATTACACGTGTTTTCGATCCCGGATTGCAGAAGGATTTGTTGCGAACCCTGGATTATGGTCTGCGCGACAATGTGTCGGCCCGAGTCGTGGATGGCTCCGACGATAACAATATCAGAGTGATTCCGGGCGAGTCGGAGCCCTTCCGCAGTCAAGAAAAACTTTATGAATATTATTCTTCAGAAAAATGAAAGAAAAAGTATATGCAGCAATTGATATCGGTTCGAATGCTGTGCGACTGCTAATAAAGAAAGTAGATGATGAGGCTTCGGAGCTGAAGTTCGCGCTGAAGAAGCAATTGCTTCTGCGCGTGCCTCTGCGTCTCGGCTTCGATGTTTTCCAGAAGGGGGAGGTGTCGGATAAAAAGAGTGAGAATCTTATCCGGCTGATGAAGGCCTACAAGCAACTCATCAGAATATATGATGTTGACAGGCTGCGCGCATGCGCAACATCTGCCATGCGCGATGCCGCCAACGGCTCCGAACTTATTAAGAAAATTAAAAAAGAATGCGATATAGATATCGAAATAATCCCCGGAGAGGAGGAAGCCCGCATAGTATATAACAATCACTTCGAAAGGGCCGGACTCGACGACGGCGATTTCCTTTATGTGGATGTAGGCGGTGGAAGCACTGAACTCAACCTGCTCTCAAGTGGGGAATTGAAAGCGAGTTGCTCATTCAATATTGGCACAGTCAGGATCATCACCGGCAAGGTGAAAGAATCTGAATGGGCACGCATGAATGAATTCCTCACCGACATTCACCGTCAGAATGGCGACCTAAATATAATAGGATCCGGAGGAAACATAAACAAATTATATAAACTCGCCGAAACAAAAGATTTGAAAAACAGTTCATTTTCAGTGGAGGAGTTGGGAAGGCTATATCATGCCATAGAGCCCTTGAGCATGGAGAAGCGAATGGATATATATAATCTTCGCAGCGACCGTGCGGATGTAATAATACCTGCTGCCGAAATCTTCCTCAACATCGCCTCTCTGATAAAGGCACGCAGGATAATTGTTCCTACGATAGGTGTTGCCGATGGTATCATTGACGGCATGTATCTTTCCGATCGGAGTAAAAGATTCCGCGAAACACAAAGTGAAATTGACTAAGACTCCATTCCCCAAAAAAGTTAAAGCAGGGGCGGCTTGTTTTGCGCTAATTTGCATCATCTCCTCGGTCACATAACCCGCTATGCTCCCTCTGAGATTGAATAAAGTATCACAGAAACATGCCGCTCCTAATGTTGAATTTTTTATGAAACATACTCTAAATAAGTATTAAAACAAATCAAATAAGATAAAAAAAAACAACCAATAAGGCAAACATACGTTTCTAAGTTACAAAGCAATATGGATAGCACATCCAAGGTTTCGTGAGAAAGTAAAGATGTGGAAAGTTTAGTTAGATATAGTTTATAGTGGAATCCGAAGGGGGAGTGCGTGAGCATTCCCCCTTTTGTCTGTGGGTCAGGGGGTTGGCGTTGTAAGGATTTGGAGGAGTTGGAGTTGGATTCGGGAGATTTATCGGTTTGCTTCTTTTTCGTGCCACTAATAGTCACTATGCGCAATCAAGAATAACTACGTTTTTGGTGCCAATTTTGGTGCCAATTTTTGCTAACTTGTTATGTTTGCTCCGGCCGTGTCGATGCGGGTCGGTTGCGGTGCAGGCATGCGGGTCGGTTGTTTATTCGGAGGCGTCGAGGTCTGCTTCATGGCGATGTTTGGAGCGATGCCGAGGCTGAGGGCGTTGCATATGAATGTGCGTCGCGCGCAGTGGGATGTGAGGAATTGCCATTTGGGGCCGGTGGTCTCGATGAGGTTGGCGTGTCGTTTCCTCAGAAAAAAGTCTGATTTATTTCTGAAGAAGTATCTGAAAATTTTGGCATTAATAAATTTATTACTATATTTGTAATGTAAAACAAAACAACAAAGAAAGGAGGTGTAAAAATGGAATGAACAGACAAAATGGTTGATTTATCGAATCCTCGACCTTTTAGCGATGATAGAGAATCGGAAAAATCAACCAATCGTCAATCAAATCAAAGGACTTCTGTTTGAACTCTTAGAATCCTGACAAAAGCTCCCCGGGTGACAGACGGGGAGCAAATTTAACAAACTTATGGGAAAGAAAAAAATCACATACGAACAATTCAATGACCCGGCATTCAGACGTGCTGAGCAGATGAAAGTGAAATCGGAGGCCGTTTGGGTCACATTCGCTGAATTGGCCGGACTTATCAATGTCTCCAAATTGGCCAAGGAGTATTTCCATAAATCTCAGAGTTGGTTTGCTCAGAAAGTATCGGGCATGAGCGTTTGCAACAAAGAGCGTTCTTTTACGTCAGAAGAGTACGCACGTTTATCCAACGCTCTCCGCGACATAGCCAACCGCCTCAATGAGTATGCCGACGCTATAGATGCTGCTGAAGAGTAGCAATGCGTATATCCCCATCCCCCGGCACGATTGACCCTCAAAAGCCATTCGTGCTTTTTTATTATCCAATCATCATTCAAATCTACTTCTTTTCGGTGTCGAGCCGGGGGAGGCGGTTGAAGAGTTCCATGCTTCGGGCGCGGATGTTGTCGGCTATGTCGATATATGGTTTCATTGCGGAGTATTCGCTGTGTCAGGTCCATTTCATGACGATGTTTGGAGCGATGCCGAGGCTGAGGGCGTTGCATATGAATGTGCGTCGCGCGCAGTGGGATGTGAGGAATTGCCATTTGGGGCCGGTGGTTTCTATAAGGTTCGCGTTATAGTATCTGGCGGTGGAGGTGGGAGTGTCGATGCCGCATTCTCTCCCGATACGTTTGATGTATCGGTTGATTGAGCTGCTGTCGGTGGGAGGAAGTGCTTTTTCTCCGGGGGTGTCGGCGTATTTGCTCAAAATTTCACGCGAGTAGTCATTGAGGTCGATGACAAGGCGGCGGGATGTTTTTTTCGTCACCACTTCTATGCAGTCGGCTTTTACATCTGATTTACGGAGCGCGAGCGCATCGGAGAACCGCAGGGATGTGAAGCAACAGAAGCAGAAGAAGTCGCGGATGCGGTCGAGGGTGTCTCCCGGTTCAAAGGGGTGGGAGTATACGCGCATCAGTTCCGGCCATGTGAGAAAAATTATTTTTTTGTCGGTGGTTTTTATTTTGGGGTGAATTCTGTCAGCGAGATTTTCTTTAATAAGACCTTTATCGAATGCCCATCGGAGGAACCATCGGAGCACGGCGCAATTCTTTTTAATTGTCTCATTGGAATACCCCTTTTGTCGGTTGGAGTAGTCGGCATTGTTAAGTTTTGAGTTCATCTGGAATGCGATGAAGCTGTCAATGAATTCGCGGTTGATTTCGGAGAATGTTATGTCCGGGTTGAATTTGGCGAGGAGATTCCGCACCTGATACACAGAACGGATGGTGTTGTAGCTCCATTGGTTGTGGATTTCTCCATCGGTTGCGAATTGTGTCCATGCGGTGATGCATTTTTGCGAGCGTGGGGGCTCTGCTCCGTTTATGGCGTTGCGCAAATCATCCGGGGTTAGCTCCTCATTATTGAGGGCGGCATTGTAGAAGAGAAGCTCTATCTTGCTTTCAAGATCGTTAAGGGCGTTGTTGATGACAGCGGCGGGAACTTTTCGCGCGCCATGGAAAGAGCCTTTTGCGCATCTGGGGTTATTCCATTTGGAGAGGTTGATGCGGTGGCCGGTGGTAATGTAGATTTTATTGTTTTTCCATGAGACAACGGCACGAAGCATCCCATCAGAGCGGCACTTATATCGGATTGAGTATTTGATAGGGGTCATGTGAGAGTGTGAGGGGGTGAGAGAGGGGAGTTAATTGATAATCTTGATTTCTCCTGTTTCGTTCACGATAAAGCCGAGCACATCATAAATGCGTCGGATTGATTCGATGGGGACTTCGAACGGCTCATGGATGAGGCGTCCGTCGAGGTATGTTTCAGTGTTGGAAGAATAGAGAGCCATAAAACCGGGGCGCGAGCCGGACTGGATTCTTTTTGTAACGCGGAATTCGGAAGTTTCCACCACATAATTTTTGCCGGGAATAATGAGCGAGCGGTCGAGGACTTCGCGCACGGCGAGGATGCAGCCGCTTGGATATTCCACCATTGAATCTCCGATATGGCGTATTGCGGCTGTGGCGCGTCCGGCAAACCATCCTCCGGCTTCGATATGGCCGATGAGAGTGGCGGGGCGATCGGCATTGCCGACACGTCCGTTAAAACTGCCGGAAGTAATCGAATCATAAAAGGGGATATAATTCTTATCATCCGGAGCAATGTCATTCTCCTCCATATTATCATCGAGGAGCATTTCCCCTTCACCGGTTATCAGCCAGGAGATGTTAATTCTTTCATATCGGGCGTGAATCTTGGCAGCCATTGATACCGATATGGTTTTTGTTTTCCCGGATAGTAAGTCATATATCTGTGTAGGGGTGACCCCTATATTTTTAGCAAAAGTAGCTGCTTTAATATCTAAATAATTAAGAATCTTTTCAAGTCTTTGATGTGGCGTAATCATAATAACTATATTTTATATGTTAATATATGTTAAATATATCTGCAACAACTATAAAATATGTTGAAAATAGAGTTAACAACTATATATTTGCAACCGTGTAACAAATGTAATAGCAAATATAACAAAAGATATGAGCAATACAAATGAAGTGATTCCGCGTGTGATGAGGGCGAGAGAGGTGCTCACAAGGGAACTTGCGGCGCTTGAACCGGGTGAAACGCTGGCAGTGCCATACAAGGTTTGTTCGGTGCGTCACATCCGGAAGGCAATCTGCGATTTGGACAAAAAAGGGTTTGATTTCATATCGGACTTGACAAGCAACGAGCAAGCTCTCATAAAGAGACTGAAATAACATTAACGGTAACAAAAAAACAGAAACTGCAATGGGAACGATAATC
>JAMPDQ010000001.1:236229-255381 GCA_023665575.1 Candidatus Amulumruptor caecigallinarius
TGCTGCAAATATAAAAAAATTCCACGAAATCCACTGTGAGAATTTCATAAAATCAATGTCTTCATTCCAGCAAGAATGGGAAGGGGAACTGACCCGATTTTGCATGTAATTTGACTATTGAAATGAAAATCAGCGAGTCAACTTTCAGTCTGTCTGATTGTTAACTCGCTGATTTTGTGCCCGGAACAGGACTCGAACCTGCACGCCTCGCAGCACTCGCACCTGAAACGAGCGCGTCTACCATTCCGCCACCCGGGCTGTCTGCTGTTTTAACTGTGCTCTGCACAAGTTATAATCTCTTGTTGTCGGGGTGAAAGGATTCGAACCTTCGACCCCCTGCTCCCAAAGCAGGTGCGCTAACCGGACTGCGCTACGCCCCGAAAGTGTTGCAAAGCTAATATTTTTTTTTCTTTTTTCAAAATATTCACCAATTATTCTTGCAGCCTTTCTTTTCATTTTTTATGCAACAGCATCTTTGCCGTGCTGTCGTATGATGTCGTCTTGCCGGAGTGACTGCTTGCGTGGCAACGCTTTGGCATTCTGTCTGTGGCAGCGAAACGAAACAGGAGTCTGCCACGTGGCAAACTCCTGTGCAATTAGAATTAGAACTCGGACTTTTCGAAGATGTGATTTCTTTAATGCGACATGAAGTCGTTAATCTTTTTTATCTTGAGCGATAGTATTACTCTATATATTCCAAACACTATCAGCGAGAAGCCTAACCATAACCACACTGCCACGCCGTCGGCTATCGGACCGCTGAGGAAGAACACGCAGAGCACCAGCGATGCGAACAGCACCAGAAGCATCCATATCAGCCAATTGTTGGCGTAGGCAGAAATGGCGCATGCCTCGCAAATGGAATTGATGATCACCACCAGCAGCCATATGCCGGCTATAAACATAAATGTGACTGTCATCGATGCGGGTGGCAAACAGAACATCCATATGCCGGCTATCAAGTCGAGCAATCCGATTGCCATGGCCCAGCCCCAATTCGACTTGATTCCGGGCGAGAGAATGGCATATGCAAGATTCAGCACCCCGGCCGCACATAAACATCCGGCGAAGATATATGCCAGCACTTCAATTGATTCTGCAGGGCATACAAGTGTCCATATGCCGAGCCCTATGGCTACTATACCGGTGACCAGTGGCAACCACCAGTATTTTGAAATATTTCTTACAGGTCTGAAAATGTCCATATCAAATGTTTTTAAGAGTCTGTTTTATAAAATAATAATATTAAGGTTCGGATGCATGAGCAGAGTGTGGCTTTACAGAATCAAATCCATAGCTGGATATGTGACTGATTTAAAGAGTCAAAATCATACATGCATGCGAGACCAACAGTCACTAAGTACCGGCTTGCAGCCGGAGAGTGATGTTTTATATTAAAACACGAGATATGGAATTTTGGTTTGAACTCCGGATTTTTTTATTCAAGTTCCGCAGTTTACATGCATATTGGAATCCTGAGGGATGCTTATTTAATAACTCAAGGTTCGCAAGTTGCAAGCAACTTGGAACCTTGAAGGTTGGAGCTGTGTGGCTAGAAAGGTTAGTGAGATAATCATTGTAAAATTACAATGCAATGGTTGCTAAAAAACAAACTCTAACCTCTAACCTCATTGCTTTTCGCAAGTTGCATGCTTGTGAAAATTGAATTAATAATTTTATACATCCTGCTTACTGGAGCTTACTTCTGAGCCTTGTTTGTTTTATGACGTTTTTCTGTTTTCAAGGCTTTGTTTGTCATAGAGTCTTTTGAGATTTCATCAAGCCAGTAGATACGGCTTAGCGGATGTTTCTGCTTGCGGTGGTAGAGGCTCGGGCGACCATCCTCTTCTCCGTAGGCCTCAATCATATATGTGGCTGAATCTGATTGGGCGATGCCGGCTTCGCTGAAAATATATGAAAATCCGCCTGCAGAGCCTTCGGTGTGTTTGTGCCCTTTGAGCACTTTTGCCGGGCGTTTGCGCAAATTGTCCCCCTTTCTATAGATTGCGAGTCGATACATCGGTTTTTCTGCCACACCATCATCGGTAATGGTAGAGTCGGAATCGATGCGATAGATTGTTCCGTTGTTGTTGTCAATCAGGCAGCCTTCCGGAATCCAGGGGCCGCGCAGGTCGGGCGACAGGCTTTTAATCTCCAGAGCCGCGAGCTTGTGGCGGTCGCTCATCTCCTTTTTCGACATATAGGGAATTTCATACACACTTTCATCCACCCACACATAGTCGCCTTTTCTCATGCTCCATCCGCGCCATCCGGCAGATTCCCAGTCGCCTGAAGATGCTTTGGAGATTACGCTGTGCAAGGAGTCATCAACGAGTGTGCTGTAATATGACTTCATTTGCACAGAGTCTTCAATGTCGCGCAAGGGGTAGGGGCGTTCCAGCGGATATGACACAATCCTGGCGAAGGCGGCGCTGTCGTTGTCGGTAACGCTTCTCATCAGTTCTTTCACAGCATAGGGGATTGTGTCTGTGTCAGTGTCTGTTCCCATGCGAGTCTCTGCTCCCGAATTTCCGGAACATGAGCAGAAGGCAACAACCGAAAGTGTGAAAAGAAGAGGGGATATGTCAATCAGAGCAAACATAATTTCGTAAGTGGTCTTAGGTTGGACGATATAAATTGATTAACGGATTGAATTGAGGAAACAATATTTTTACTTTCCTCTTTTTTGTCAGTGATGTCGCTGATAAATATTGCGTCAAATTCTTCGATTCTTCTTTTGCGGATTTGTTGATGCACTTTGCCCCTGTAGCGTGAATGGGCAAGATAGCTGTCGCGTATGTCGCGGTTGCCTTCGGCAAGTTTTCTGGCCACAGAGCTGCGCAGCGCGGCGCCGGAGCCGATATTATATGCAAGCACGCCGAGCAAAAGAGAGTCAGCGCCGAATTTCCTGAAAACAGCGCAGTTTTTAAGCAAATCTTTTCTCAGAAGTTTGTCTGCTTCAGCCTCCGACAGAGCCTTGGAGCGGCTAAATTTTTCTCCGGGGAGCACTTTGTGGCCGTATCCTACAAGAGGCCAGTGCTTCGGCTTATGGAGAGTTTCATATTTCTTGATAATTTCCACAGCCTTCTCAAACCGGTTTTCGGCCGTGGTTTCTTCTGTCACAGTTTCGTTTTGGGCAATGCCGTTAATCCTTGAAAGAACAGGGGCGCATGCGGCAGCGACAAACATGACAATAATAGCTGGTAAATTTTTCATCTCAGTTAAAACGCCCCCGGTGAAGGGATAGTTCATCCCGCAAGTGCTAATGTTTGTTGTTTTGTGTTTGAGATTTTGCAATGTGGATGAGCGTGTTTGCGGGACCCGCGTTTTCAGTGGGTTTGTCGGGAAAACTGGACACTCCCGACGGGTTGCCTGATTATACACTCTACGGCAGTAACGGTGTGTGGCGCCGATTCAATGTAGCCGCCACTTTCGGGGTTGCGTTTGAAATCGACAAAACATTTTCTGTGAACATAACAGGCAATCTTGGACTGAATTCCATGCCTCGTGAAGACATCTTTCTTCATCGCAACTCCACGGAATCTGTGGCTCAGATATGCGCCACTTATTGGCTTGGCAACTGAAGCGTGGGGTGCAGGGATGTTTAGAAGCGAGCGATGACACGCGCTACAGCGTCAGCGCTGTCTACACGCGCGGCGAGTCTGTGGCGAAGCATGCGAGCATCGGCGATTCCGGCGTGGAATCAATCGGATACGGAGTCGGTGTCTCGGCCGGCAAAGGCCATATCGACATAGTCTGCGAGTCGGAGACTGTGACCGTGTGGAGTTCCGATGCAGTCTGCGTTTACAGCGGTGAAGTGGTTGGCAACGTGCGCATACCGGCATCTGCGGGTGTCTACATAGTGCGCATCGGAAGTAGAACTGCCAAAGTGATAGAGAGATAACAAAATCCGCATATCAGATAAATCCGAAGCGGGGCGTGCCGTGCGGCATGCTCCTCTTTTTCGGTTAAGGGCAAACCGGCGAAAATATATTCGAAAAAATGGGAAGGGAATATATTTTTTTGCGAAAAGGCTGTTATTATTCGAAAAAAATTTGTAAATTTGCAACCGCAAAGAAAATCGGGGTGTAGCACAGTTGGTTAGCGCGCTACGTTCGGGACGTAGAGGTCGGGCGTTCGAGTCGCCTCACCCCGACAGGAGGCCGGAGTTACCGCAAGGTTGCCCCGGCCTCTATCTTATTTGCCGGGTCCGGAGTTCGTTTATGCAATCCGGAGTACGTTTAAAAGAGTCCGTTACAAAAAAATTAAAGGTAGAACATATGAAAGAGTTTAAACGAACACTGATCACCACCGCACTTCCCTATGCCAATGGTCCAGTGCATATTGGCCACCTCGCCGGAGTGTATGTTCCGGCCGACATCTATGCCCGCTATCTGCGAATGCGCGGGCAGGAGGTGCTGCTGATCGGAGGAAGCGACGAACATGGTGTGCCCATCACAATCAAGGCGCGCAACGAGGGCGTCACGCCCCAGGATATCGTGGACCGCTACCACACTCTGATTCGCGACTCTTTCAAGGAGCTTGGAATATCCTTCGATGTGTACGGCCGCACCACATCCGAGACACACCGCCGCACAGCCTCCGACTTCTTCCGCCGTCTATACGACAAGGGGGAATTCATAAAGAAGACATCCGAGCAGCTCTATGATGAGGAGGCCGGTCAGTTTCTCGCCGACCGCTATGTCACCGGCACCTGCCCCCACTGCGGCAACGAGCATGCCTATGGCGACCAGTGCGAGGCCTGCGGCACATCGCTCAACGCCACCGATCTGATTAATCCAAAAAGCGCCATCACGGGCTCTGTGCCCGTGATGCGCGAGACCACCCACTTCTATCTTCCCCTCGACAAGTGGCAGAAGCCGCTCGAGAAATGGATCCTTGAGGAACATAAGGAGTGGAAACCCAATGTCTACGGCCAGTGCAAATCATGGCTCGACCTCGGCCTGCAGCCCCGCGCCGTGAGCCGCGACCTCGACTGGGGAATTCCCGTGCCCGTGGAGGGCGCCGATGGGAAAGTGCTCTATGTATGGTTTGATGCCCCGATAGGATATATATCCAACACAATCGATCTCGTTGGCGACGACTACGAAAAATGGTGGAAGGACTCCGACACACGCATGCTTCATTTCATTGGAAAAGACAACATCGTGTTTCATTGCATCGTGTTCCCGGCAATGCTCATGGCCGATGGCACATACAATCTTCCCGACAATGTGCCCGCCAATGAATTCCTCAACCTTGAAGACGACAAAATATCCACCTCGCGCAATTGGGCGGTGTGGCTTCATGAATATTTACGCGACTTTCCGGGCAAGCAGGATGTGCTCCGATATGTGCTGACTGCCAATGCCCCCGAAACAAAGGATAACAACTTCACGTGGCGCGACTTTCAGTCGCGCAACAATAGTGAGCTGGTTGCAATTCTGGGCAATTTTGTAAATAGGGCCATGGTGCTTGTGCATAAATATTTCAATGGAAAGGTGCCTGCTGCGGGTGAACTTGTGGAAATTGACCGCAAGGCAATGGCAGAGGTGGAAGAATCGGTAAAGGCCACAGCAGCCGACCTCGACAATTTCAAATTCCGAGAGGCGCTTAAGAATGCGATGAATGTGGCCCGCACCGGCAATAAATATCTTGCCGACTGCGAGCCTTGGAAGCTCTGGAAAACCGACCCCGCGCGTGTGGGCACCGTGCTTAACATCGCTATGCAGATTTGTGCAAATATTGCAGTAGTGTTCGAGCCGTTCACACCTTTCATGAGTGCTGATCTCTGCTCAATGCTCGGTCTCGGCAGTCTCAAATGGGATATGGCCGGCCGGTTCGACCTGCTTAAGGAGGGAGATGAAATCGCCGAGCCGCACCTTCTCTTCGAAAAAATTGATGATGCCCCGATTGAGGCGCAGGTGCAAAAACTTCTTGACACCAAAAAGGCAAATGAGCTGAAAGCCTGGAAGCCCGCACCGGTGAAACAGACATGCTCCTATGACGACTTCGAGAAAATCGACATCCGTGTTGGTAAAATTCTGGAATGTTCCAAGGTGAAGAAGTCAAAGAAGCTTCTGCAATTCCTGATAGACGACGGTATGGAAAAGCGCATCATCCTGAGCGGCATTGCAGCAAGCTATCCTGATCCGGAAGAGCTTGTTGGCCGCGAAGTGTGCTTTATTGCCAACTTCGAACCCCGCAAGATGATGGGAATAGAGTCCCAGGGAATGATATTGAGCGCGGTGAATCCTGATGGTTCGCTCACACTGCTATCTCCCTCAAAAGATGTTGCACCCGGCTCACAAGTGGGATAACGCCACACGCGGCACGCAGCTCCGGGGAGGAGGTGTCAGTCTTCGCTATATTCGGCGGCTGTACGCACAAATTTCTTCATATACCTGCGCGCCTCCTTCACCATGTTAATCATATTATAATCCATCACACCGGCTGAAATCTTAGTGCCTTTCACGTTTTTCCACCGGCTCCCTCCGAACGTTACATCCGGATTGTGGAAATTTCCGTGAATATTAAGGCCAAACGGAATCTTCAGCGGCCATTTCTCAACGGCGATATGATAAAACATGTCGCCGTTGAAGTTGTTAAGCCCCTCCATCAGGAGTTTGTAATTGCTCACCTCGAAGCTGAATGGGTAGATTTCAAGCAGATTGTTATGAACCGAAGCCAGTATGTCAAGATTGGAGAAATGCAAGTCGCCGCGCACCGGAATCAGCAGCATTCTCCTGATTTTGCGGATAAACTTGTTTTGATGAAGTCTGATGCTGTCGCTCCGCACATGAATCTTTGAGCGGGTGGAGGGGATGTTAAGATACATGTTCGGGAAAATGCGGATATTGCCCTCGCACGTGGCCGACAGCGTGCCTGACAGATTTCTCATCTGTGGCATCATGAGCAGCAATGTGTGGAAATTTTTAAAAAAGTTAACCACATTAAGACCCTCCAGCCCCAGAGAAAGCCCAAGATTCATATTGTTGATATCGCTTGTGTGATAAGCTGCTCCGGCTATGGCATGTCCGAAATCTGAAGATATCTGCAGAGAGCTTACATCAAGATTGCCATTGGCAGCCTTGACATATGCGGCGAGGTCGTAGAGGTGGAGATTGATATAGCGAGTCTGCATGGCTGAGATGCTCACCGTAGCCTCGATATTGCGGGGAAGCAGCATCGTGGTTGTGTCAGACAGGGTGTTCCCCATGGTTTTCGGGATGGCATTTCCGGGGTTGCTAACGCCATGCTCAGGGTGTACTTTCGAGTAAGCGCGGGCGATGCGGTTAAATTGTATGGTGTCAAAATCGGCATGAATGCCGGTGCGCAGAGGGGAGGGAGTCTGCGATACGAGGAATTGCTTCATATTCGAGACGTAGCCGCTCAAGCGCAGTAGTGTGCCCTCCGTATAAAGCGACATTTGCCGGATATTGATGGAATCAGTGTTTGCAAGGATGCTTGCCCCTGACATTTTTATCGGTGTGGAAAATGCGTTCGACAAAAGTATTCCCGATTTAATGTCGAGCAACAGATTGCAATCCCATTCCTTCAGAAACTTTTTTACAGAGGGGGAGGTTTCAGCTTTTAAAAGATAAGGGGAGTGTGAAACTCTCGACAGGGTGGCACTGTCGGCCATCCATTGCCGGGGCATTGCATATTCGGGGATGACTGCCGCAACAGCTTTTTTGTCGAGACTGAGCTTTGTGTCAACCCCGTGCACTTTTGCCAATAGCCCGGGCGATTTTAATTCCACAGCATCGCCCCTCAGACGGGCATTGATATGGTCTGGAGAGGAGATACTGTCGTTGCAATTGATTCTGAAATTGGCCAGCGCAATGGAGAATTTGCCAAAAGATGCTCCGGCGTGTCGGCCGCTGATTTCCAGATTTGGGATGCCATAAGTAAGATTCCCGTTGTCAGTGTTAAGATTCACACGTGCGTTTATGCTTGCATTCCCCGACAAATGATATCGGTTGAGGGCCTTAATCCGTTTTCCCGCTTCAGCGAGGTTGATCCGGGCCGTAGCGATGCCGGAAATCTCGGGAGATGAGGTGATTTTTCTCACAACTGCGGCCAGTTTTATGTCTGCTCCTGCGCTACATGCCGAGAGAAAGGGAATGAGCAGATATGAATTGGCAGGCATTCTGCCGTTGAACACGAATTTGCCGTTGAATCCCACATGTTGCAACTCATATCGCTCCCTATCGGAGAGTGTGTATGCCAGATGCCCTTCGGGCGCCTTGAAATCCACCTCAAACGAGGGGAAGAATGCAGAGCTGAAGTCGTATGGAGAAATGAGTCTTGCGGTGGCAAACACGTCCATATCGGCATTGATGCGTTCAAGCACCGGGAAAGACGATGAGGGGAACAGACTCAGCAGGTCGCGCATGGTGCAATCTTGCAGATTATATGAGAGATTGTGAAGATGCATGCTGTTTTCCATGTCCATGTTGAGAGACATATGCCCCTTTATAGAGCCGAGCTTTACGTCATAATTTGTGGTGGATATGCCGAAGGGGTTGAACTTCAGGTGCATGTCGCCATCCAGCTCAAATGGAAAATCCCGGAGCAGCGACATATTTCCGCTCACAGCGGAAACTCTTCCTTTTAGCTTCATGGAATAGTCGTTGTCGTGATTGTTATCGAGAATTGCCGATGAGAAAAGGCTGATTTTCGCTGATGAATTAGATGGAACACTGTAATAGCTTATTTCACCACCTTTGCCCACCTCCAGATGAGACACTTTGAAATAGGGGATAGGTGTGGAAGTGGTGTCTGTCGGGAAAATGTCATAATTGTTGATTTCCGGTGTGGCCGACACGAGATTCAGCCGCAGCGAATCAACATTAACGTCGGAGATATATAATTCGCGGTTGAAAAGTTTGATTATGTTGATTGCCCCTTTAAGCCGATTTGCTGAAAGCAGAAAATCGGGGTTGCCGGGAAGGAGGGCACGCAGGTTGCCGGGAATACCGTCAAAGTTCCGGCTAAACACGCTCACGCTGTCGGCTTCAAGGCATACTCTCGGGAATGACGACCAAAGTGTGAAATGCAGATTGTGAAATCTTACATCGGCATTCACTTCTTCCGACAGCTCTTTGTTGGCAAGCGCGGTCAGCCTTTCCGGGGAAAGCCACAGGGTGGCTGCCGCCAAAAACAATACAATCAGCGTCACGCCCCCCACCAAAGTCCAAAGCAATGTGAGTGAAATCCTTTTTGCAATATGTTTGAGCCCGGTCTTCACACAAATATAACAACCGGGGCGCGATATCTTTCGATATGCGCCCCGATATTTTATATGCTTTCATGTTCGCTTTCATGCAGTTTGCCCGCTATTTCCTCGCGGTTCTGCGGGTGGAAGCTTTCTTTTTGGGTGATGCGTCCTGACTTTCCATCAGTTTGGTCACCTCTTCAGCCGAAAGCATTTCCGGATCCCTACCCTTTGGAATCTTATAATTGACGGCCTTCTTCATTCCCTCTTTTTTGAAGGCGATATAGGGGCCGAATCTTCCGCGGAGCACTTCCACCCCCGGCAGTTCATCGAATGTCTTTATAAGTCGGTTTGCCTCTTCCTCGCGCTTCTTTTCAATCAGCGCCACAGCCTCCTCTTTCGTAATGGATTGCGGAGCCATTTCAGCGGGAATCGACACAAACATTCCGGCATGGCGGATGTATGGCCCGAAGCGGCCGATTGCAGCAGTTATATCTTCTCCCTCAAATTCACCCACTTTCCTGGGCAATTCAAAAAGCTTGAGAGCTTCTTCCAGAGTAATCGACTGTATGCTTTGTCCGTCGGTGAGACTGGCGAAAAGGGGCTTTTCATCTTCAGAGGCTTCACCGATTTGCACCACCGGGCCGAATCTGCCGATTTTCACCGACACGCGTCTGCCGGTTGACGGGTCGGTGCCCAACACTCTTTCCCCCACTTTGTGCTCGAGCCGCATGGCGTTCACCTTGTCGATGAAGGGGTGGAAATCACCATAGAAATCGGAAATCTCCTTTTGCCATTGCAGCGAGCCTTCGGCAATCTCATCGAATTTTTCCTCAACTTTTGCTGTGAAGTTGTAATCAAGGATGTCCGGGAAATTCATCGTGAGGAATTCATTCACCACCATACCGGTGTCGGTAGGCACAAGTTTGCCGCGTGTAGAGCCGGTCTTTTCAGAAAGTTTCGAGGTGGTGATATTGTTGTTTTCCAGAGTAATGACGGTGTATTCGCGTGGAGTGCCGTCGTTATCGCCGTGGCGGATATATTCGCGGTTCTGGATTGTGGAGATGGTCGGGGCATAAGTGGAGGGGCGTCCGATTCCAAGGTCTTCCATTTTTTTTACAAGTGTGGCCTCCGAATATCTTGCCGGGGGGAGAGAGAAGCGCTCCGTGGCCATGATTTTTTCGGCATCAAGGCTGTCTCCCTCTTTCAGAGGCGGCAGAATGCCGCGATCCGCATCGGTTGCGCTTTCCGAATCAGAGAGTCCGTAAACCTTCAGAAACCCGTCGAATTTCAGAATTTCACCCGAGGCCTTGAAATTATTTTCGGTGGCATCGGAAGATATTTCCACGTTGGTTTTCTCAAGAATGGCATCCGCCATTTGTGAGGCTACGGCGCGTTTCCATATCAATGCATATAGTTTCTGCTCCCAGGGTGTTCCGCTGATTAAATTTTTGTCAACATATGTGGGGCGGATGGCCTCATGAGCTTCCTGAGCCCCTTTTGAGTTTGTGTGGTAGTTGCGGGGCACAGAGTATTTTTCACCGAATTCGGAGGTCACCACTCTTTTAATATCATTCCGAGCAAGAGATGAGAGATTGGTGGAGTCGGTTCGCATGTATGTGATGAATCCCTCTTCATAAAGTTTCTGCGCGATACGCATGGTGGTGTTGACGGAAAAACCCAGTTTTCTGCCTGCCTCTTGCTGCAGAGTGGAGGTGGTGAAGGGGGGTGCCGGTTTGCGCGACACAGGCTTCGAAGTGACGGCTTGCACTCTGAAATGCGCCCCCTTGCATTTATCGAGCATGAGTTTCGCTTCGTTTTCAGAGGGAATCTGTAAGGGATATTCCGCTTTGAAAGCGAGGCCCGAAGGTGAGGCCATTGTAGCAGTGATGCGGAAATACGGCTCAGGCCGGAAATCAGCAATCTCTTTCTCTCGCTCGCAGATAAGCCTTACGGCAACACTTTGCACGCGACCCGCTGAAAGCGATGGCTTTATTTTTTTCCACAGCACCGGGCTCAGCTCAAAGCCTACAATTCTGTCGAGCACCCGGCGTGCCTGCTGGGCATTGACGCGGTCGATATCAATTTTGCGCGGGTTTTCAATGGCATGAAGTATGGCCGGCTTTGTGATTTCGTGAAACACGATGCGCTCCGTATTCTCCGGCTTTAGTCCGAGCACCTCGTAAAGATGCCATGCAATTGCCTCCCCCTCCCGGTCTTCATCGGAAGCGAGCCACACTTTGTCGGCATCCGCGGCAGCTCTTTTCAGATTCTTTACAAGCTCTTTCTTATCAGAGGGTATCTCATATTGAGGCGAAAAATCCCCTTCAATATCCACGCTCATCCCCTTTTTCTTAAGGTCGCGGATGTGTCCGAAGCTTGACATCACCTTATAATCTGGACCCAAAAACTTTTCTATCGTCTTCGCCTTCGCGGGCGACTCTACAATCACAAGATTCTTCATACTCTATTTTGTTGCAAACCGATTGCCGTTGTAATATTTCAGGATAACGGCTCCACACAGTATGTTTACTTTATAACAAAATTTGCGCAAAATTAATAAAAATTTAGTTATATTTGATTCACGAATGGAGCAAACCCATAATTTTTTGCGTTAATATTATGAAGATGTTTGAAAGCATCTCATCTCAAGTATAAAACATTTAATGTTATGAAAAAAATTATAATATTGTTATTTACGGTGTTGCTGTTTATTCCCGTGGCGGTGTGCGCAAAAGGGAAACGGGCAGAAATAAAATTCACCGAACAGACATATAATTTCGGCACTATCCCTGAAAAGGGTGGTAAAGTAAGTCATGAGTTTGAGTTTGTCAACACAGGCGATGCAAACCTTGTGATAATAGATGCCACGGCCGATTGCGGGTGCACGGTGCCTGAATATCCGGCAAAGCCGATTGCCCCGGGCAAAAAAGGAAAGATTAAGGTGACATACAATCCGCTTTACCGTCCGGGCAGCTTCACAAAGGTTGTGACTGTGCGCACCAACGCCAAGCCGAAGAAGGCACGTGTGAAAATCACAGGCACTGTCACGCCCGCCAGCAAATAGCATTCATATGAGAAAGGGTGTTGCGCTTATATGCCCGTTTGCGGCAGCCCTGACACTCGCCATGAGTGCCGTCTCCGCAGGCGCTGACGTGATATTGCTCGATAAGGAATATGATTTCGGGCTGATGAAGGAAGTCGCCGGCCCGATCACCGGGTATGCGCGTCTGTATAATGCCGGGCCTGACACCATATCCGTGCTCGATGTGAAGCCGAGTTGCGGCTGCACAAGTGCCGGATTCCCCGAAGCCCCGATGGCTCCCGGCGACACTGCGCGGATATCTTTCACTTATGATCCCGCCATGCGTCCCGGACGATTCCTAAAGAGCGTCAAGATACTGTTTAGCGACAACAGCCGAAAAACAGTGTATATCTCCGGAAATGTGCTCGGCACTCCGGAATCATTGCAGGTGCTTTATCCTGTGGATGCCGGCCGGCTGCGGCTCACTGACTATATGGTTGATTTCGGTGTGCTGAACATGGGCAGAACAGCCACACATTTTGTCAACGCCTATGTGCTCTCGCCCGATTCAGTTCAACCGGTGGTGACAATTCCACGGGAAGGGCTGACAGTGACGCCCTCTGTCGGCAAGGCGGGTCCGGGCGACATCGTGACATATTCCCTGGTGTATGACACGGGGGCGGCCAAGAATTATGGTCCGGTGCAAATCCCCGTGCAATTCAGTGCATCCCCCTCGGAGCCGGGAGCAACTGTCAGCGTGAAGGCGGAAGTAATTCCCGATGCGCGCATGCTCTCAATAATGCAAAAAGGGAAGTCGCCCGTTGCGAATCTTACAGCTGATTTCACCGACCTTGGGAATGTGCCTGAATCAGGAAACATCACATTCTCAATTGAGGTGGAAAATTCAGGTAATGCGCCGCTTCATATATTGAAAGCATATTCCAATTCGGAAGCATTCAGCTTCAGCAAGTTGCCCGCGGAAATAAAGAAAGGAAAAAGAAAAGCGATAGAAATAACGGCTGATGCGGCTCTCTTGCCCGCCGGCCCTTCTCAAAATCAGATTTATATTCTTACAGATGACCCTCAGCGTGTGAAAATGCAGGCACGGGTGGCATCGCTAAAAAAACCTTAACCATGGAACATCCAGAGAATGAAAATCAATACAAAGGATTGCAGGTGAACTCCGGTGTAAGTTCGCAGCCGATAGTAAATCCCTACAGACGCCCGCATCAGTCTCGGCGCAGGGAGCTCACGGCAACTGAATATGTGGAGGGAATCCTGAAGGGAGATGTAAGCATCCTCGGCCGGGCGGTTACACTCGTTGAAAGCACGGTGGATGCGCATCAGCAACTCGCCCAGGAAGTGATAGAGAAGTGTCTGCCCTATTCCGGCAATTCACGCAGAATAGGCATAACCGGTGTGCCGGGAGCCGGGAAGTCTACCTCGATAGATGTTTTCGGGCTCCATGTGCTGAAAGACGGGGGCAAGCTGGCGGTGCTTGCCATCGACCCGTCAAGCGAGCGCACAAAGGGAAGCATCCTCGGCGACAAAACACGAATGGAGAAGCTCTCGCAGCATCCGGCGGCCTTTATTCGCCCTTCCCCCTCGGCCGGTTCGCTGGGCGGTGTGGCGCGAAAAACACGCGAAACAATTGTGCTCTGCGAGGCCGCCGGCTATAACAATATTTTCGTGGAGACCGTGGGTGTGGGACAAAGCGAAACCGCCGTGCATTCCATGGTGGATTTTTTCCTGCTGATACAGCTTGCCGGCACCGGCGACGAACTCCAGGGAATCAAGCGTGGCATCATGGAGATGTCTGACGGCATAGCCATAAACAAAGCCGACGGTGACAATATAGAGCGGGCAAATCTTGCAGCCGCACAGTTTCGCAACGCATTGCATCTTTTCCCTCCTACACCGAGTCGGTGGCGCCCGGAAGTGGTGTGCTACAGCGGATATTTCGAACTCCATATCGACAGGGTGTGGGATATGATTAACCGCTACTTCGCCTATGTAAAGGAAACCGGCTATTTCGAACGCAAACGCAACGAGCAGGCCAAATATTGGATGCTTGAAACAATCAACGAGCAGTTGCGCCATGATTTCTATAGGCGTCCTGAAATTCAGGCAATGCTCGAGCAGAAGGAATTGAGGGTGCTCAATAATGAGCAATCCTCATTTACGGCGGCACATGAAGTGCTCAACCGTTATTATCACATAATGCAGAAGAAGTGACAATGGCTGCCGCATGATTGCGGATAATGAATAAAATAACAGACTCTAAGACGATAGATATGGGTAAATTCACTAAGGGTGTGAAGCGAATGCGAAAGCAGGAGCTTATGAAAAACATAGTGGTGTTTCTTCAGGAACACCGCAAGCAAAGCTTTAATTACAAACAAATATCTCATGGTCTTGACCTTGACGGCCACACCCAGCGTGTGCATGTGCTGAATGCCCTCGACGAGCTTGTGGCCGCCGATGACATCACCGAGGTGGATCTGGGCAAATACAAGGCGAAGTCAAACCGAGGCACGGAGAGCGAGGGCTGTTTCATACGCCGCAGCAACGGGAGGAATGCCGTTGTGGTCGACGACGAGCAGATCATGGTGGCCGAGCGCAATTCGATGCACGCGCTCAACGGCGACAGGGTGCGCGTGGTTGTGTCGGCGGCCCGCAAGGGTCAGGATCCCGAGGCCATTGTGACGGAAATCCTGGAGGCAAAGGAGCAGCAGTTTGTCGGCACGCTTAAGATTGAGAAGAATTATGCCGCGCTTGTCACCGACTCCAAATTCCTCGCTGCCGACATCATTCTGCCGCGCACACGTCTCAAAGGGGGCAAAAACGGCGACAAGGCCGTGGCCCGCATCACCCATTGGCGCGATGACGAGATGAACCCGCGCGGCGAAATCGTGGATATCCTCGGCCAGACCGGTGAGAACAATGCAGAGATGCACGCTATCCTGGCGGAGTTCGGCCTCCCCTATAAATATCCTGAAAATGTGGAGAAGGCAGCCGCAGGCATTCCCGACACAATCGAAGAGGAGGAGATCTCGAGGCGCGAAGATTTCCGCAATGTCACAACATTTACAATCGATCCCCGCGATGCAAAAGATTTCGATGATGCCCTTTCAATCCGTCAGCTTGCTAACGGCAATTGGGAGGTGGGTGTGCATATCGCGGATGTGACTCATTATGTCCGCCCGGGGTCAATAATAGATAAGGAGGCCCGGAAAAGAGCCACAAGTGTGTATCTTGTTGACCGCACAATTCCGATGCTCCCCGAGCGCCTCTCAAACGGCATATGCTCCCTGCGCCCCAATGAAGAGAAGCTGACATTCTCTGCCATATTCGAGCTCGACTCCAGGGCCAATGTGCTCACCAGCCGGATTGGCCGCACGGCAATAAAGAGCAATC
The DNA here is from genome assembly GCA_023665575.1 of Candidatus Amulumruptor caecigallinarius. Classification (GTDB taxonomy): domain Bacteria; phylum Bacteroidota; class Bacteroidia; order Bacteroidales; family Muribaculaceae; genus Lepagella. Next base: position 251,892 of record JAMPDQ010000001.1, read on the forward strand.
GCCGGTTCACCTACGAGGAGGCTCAGGAAATAATAGAGACCGGGAGGGGAGATTATGCCGCCGAACTGGGAGTGTTGAATTCTCTGGCCAAAGAGCTGCGTCGCCGCCGCTATCAGCAGGGAGCCCTTGAGTTTGACCGTGCTGAAGTGAGATTTGAAATTGATGAAACCGGCAAGCCCGTCAGCGTTTATTTCAAAGAGTCGAAAGATGCCAACAAGCTGATTGAGGAGTTTATGCTGCTCGCCAATCTCACCGTTGCCGAATCGGTGGGCAAGGTGGCCGGAAAGAAGAAGGCGAAATCGTTTGTATATCGTGTGCACGACAACCCCGACCCTGAAAAACTGAGCAACCTTTCGCTGATTGCATCAAGATTCGGATATAAGCTTGCCACTGAAGGGAGCAGCCGCGAGGTAAACCGCAGTGTCAACAGACTCCTTCGCGATGTGAAGGGGAAAGGAGAATCCAACATGCTGTCCATCCTGGCAATAAGGTCGATGGCTAAAGCCGTCTATACCACCGACAATATCGGTCACTACGGGCTTGCGATGCCTTATTACACACACTTCACATCTCCTATCCGGCGTTATCCCGATATGATGGTGCATCGTCTGCTGGCAAGATATGCCGATGGCGGTAGAAGTGTTGACAAGCTGAAACTCGAAGAGGAATGCCGGCATGATTCCGACATGGAGCAGCTTGCCGCCAATGCGGAGCGCGCGTCTATCAGATACAAACAGGTGGAATTCATGCGCGACAGGCTCGGAGAAGTGTTTGAAGGCGTAATATCCGGTGTCACGGAGTGGGGATTCTATGTGGAACTCACCGACAGCAAGTGTGAAGGGCTTGTGCCTATCCGCGACCTCGCGGACGATTATTACGACCTTGATGAGAAGAACTATTGCCTCATCGGGCGCAGGCACGGCACACGCTACACGCTCGGCGACATGGTGAAGGTGCAGGTGGCGAGGGCCGACCTCGACAGAAAGCAGCTCGATTTCGCGCTGATTGATGACAAGGGTAACCCCAACAAACCCATACAGAACCGCAAGCCGGGCAAACGCCACGAGGCCCGCCGCAAGGGAAGAAACAAAAAACATAAGGAATGACTCTGATGAAGGAGATAAGGATAATAGCGGGCGCGGTGATGGCCGCGTCGTCGGCGGTGTGTGCCGCCGGCACCGACGGAGTTGTGGTTGCCACCGATGCCTATCGCTGGCAGGGCGACACCATTTATCAAAATGAATTCAAGGCATGGGCGGAAAGCCCGGAGTATCTGAGGTCCACCTACAAGGGCCGTCCCGGATATTTCATGCCGATTTCGCAGGAGTGGAGGCTGAAGAACAACCTTGATGCCTATCCGCGCCTTAGCGGCGGAAACATGCTGCATCGGGCCGTCTACAACATGGCACTTGATGAAATGGTGAACGCTGTCGAGCCTGACACAACACTTCGCACCGGAAAGGAATGGGCCGGTGTGTGGACACGCGATGTCAGCTATTCCATCATATTGTCCATGGCCGCTTTGCAGCCCGAGGCATCCATGATTTCGCTGATGAAGAAGGTGCTCCCTTCGGGCCAGATTGTGCAAGACACCGGCTCGGGCGGTGCGTGGCCAATCTCCACCGACAGAATGGTGTGGGTGCTCGCTGCCTGGGAAATATATAAAGTCACCGGAGACCGCGCATGGCTCGAGAAGGTGTATCCCATAGCCGTGAAGAGCCTGGCGAAGGATGAGGCCACCGTTTTCAGTCCCGATGGACTTGTAAAGGGGGAGACCTCATTTATCGATTGGCGCGAGCAGAGCTATCCGCGGTGGATGCAGACCGCTGATATAGCCCGCAGCGAGGCAATGGGCACAAATGTGATGTATGCGGCCGCCCTAAAGGCTGTCGCGGAGATGGCCGCGGTGCTCGGTAAAAAGAATGAAGCCGCGAATTATGCCGCGAAAGCTGACAGCCTTGCCGCCGCAATCGACAAAACATTCTATATGCCCGACAAAGGATATTATGGGATGTATACCTATGGACGCGACAATATGATATTGAATCCGCGTGCCGAATCGCTTGGTGAGTCTCTCGCAATTCTGTTTGACATAGCACCGGCCGATAGGCAGAAGGAAATATCGGAGAATACTCCTGTCACCCCCTTCGGTCCCCCGGTGTTTTATCCGCAGATTCCGGATATCCCGAATTATCACAATAATGCCTTGTGGCCTTGGGTGGCTTCTTACTGGACACTGGCGCAAGCCAAGGCCGGGAATGAGGCCGGTGTGTTGCAGGGAATCGGCTCCGTGTTCCGTCCGGCAGCTCTCTTTTGCACAAACAAGGAGAATCTTAATCTGGATAACGGCGATATATTCACGGAGCTGAATTCTTCCAATATGCTCTGGTGTCTTGCCGGAAACATCGCTCTGACGCAGCAGATGCTCTTCGGTGTGCATTTCGAGAAGGATGGACTCCGGATTGCCCCCTTTGTGCCAAAGGTGTTTGAAGCGGAGCGCACGCTTTCGAATTTTCCATATCGCGGGGCTCGCCTGAGCATCACGGTGAATGGATATGGCGACAGGGTGAAGTCGCTTACGCTCAACGGCAAATCGCTTCCCATCGACAAGGTGATTCCGGCTCGGATGCTTTCCAAGGGCGGAGACATTGTGGTTGAGATGGCCAACGAACCCATAGCTCCGATGAAGCTTAACAGGGTGAGCAATCTGAAGACCCCCGTCACGCCGGCTGCATGGCTTGAGCATTCGGCGGAGCTTTCGGGCGATGGCGCGAATCTGCTGAGATGGAATCCGATAGAATATATCGGCGAATATGTTGTGCTGAAAGACGGAAAGGAAGCGGGGCGCACGCATCAGACTGAATTCCCGGCCGTGGAGCCGGGCGAATGGCAGGTGATGGGTGTGTCGGGCGACGGTGTGCCGGGCTTTGCCTCGGAGCCGAGGTCCAACCGTTTATCGTTCAATGTGGAGTTTCCGGGCGAAACCGATACCGCCGTTTCCAAGGAGATTTCATATCCGGCCAGGGGCAATATGGAGGGATTCCACGGCGCGGGATTCGTGGAACTCGACAGAGAGAGCGGGCCGGTGACGCTGACGGTGGACATTGCCGAGGGGGGCGATTATTCGGTGGCCGCCAGGTATGCCAACGGCAACGGACCGGTCAACACTGAGAACAAGGCGGCGGTGCGCACGCTGCTTGTTGACGGCGAGAAGGCCGGCACGGTGGTGATGCCGCAGCGCGGCGTGGGCAACTGGGCCGACTGGGGCATGTCAAATTCGACGGTGGTGAGCCTCAGCCCCGGACGCCATGAGCTGACGATAGAATACCATCCCGAAGACGCCAACATGAACCCTCACACCAACCACGCTCTGATCGACCACCTGACCATCACAAAAATGACATCCCGGTAAGCCCGGGATGTCATTCCTTTCTTGCTTGTTTGATGGCTTCACCGATGAGATAAGACTGCAATTCGGCTTCCATAGCAT
>JAMPDQ010000001.1:255481-289648 GCA_023665575.1 Candidatus Amulumruptor caecigallinarius
AGAGAATGAAAGAAGAAGCAAAGAACGCGCCTCCATGTTCTGGGAAAAGATAGAGAAACGATGGGTTACTTCTCATCCGTATCGGCATGGTATCAGACGCTGACAAAGAATTCCGAGGCATATGCACGGCAGATGGTGCTCGAGGCGCGCGCAAGGAATCTTGCAAATCAGGTGGCCGAACTCGAGCAGAAGAAATATGATCAGACGCATAATGCGGACGGCACACAAAAGGATCTTGGGGCGGAGCTTGATAAAAACAAACTGTTGACGAAAGGGATGAAGCAGGAGGGTGCGCCATCAATTATGACATTCCCCCTTTTTTAGGTTGTGGGGGGCGGGGTTTGCCTGTTTGAAAAAGTGGGTGGGGATTTGAATTATATTGATATTTTTTCTATATTTGCAGTTGAGGGAGCATTGGCTGCCTTTAGGTGTGATTTGCATATTGACAGCATTGTGATGATAAGTTGCACTGAATCAGATTAATAAAACATCAACAAATTAAAACGAATAATACATGAAAAAACTTATCCTATCATTCATGGCGGCAGCCATGGCCTTCTGCGCAAGCGCAGCAACCGTTCAATACTATGTAAAAGGAGAGCCGGTGGCCAACGGCACCCGTGTAGATCTCACTCCTTACTGGAATGAAACGGCTATGCAATGGCAGCCTCATTTAACAATGATTCCCTCTATAACTGGAACATGCACGGTGACATGTGATTTCTTTAAAAACAATACCCCTCCGCGTGATAATGATTGGGTTAAGGGTGCCGACATGTCCGTCCAGTTTTGTTCCCTGGATGATCAATGCCAATCTGTATTACCGAATCAGCAAATCAGCAAGACAGGTTTTGTTACCAAAGAGGAAGGGAAAGCGGTGGACATGCAGATTGAGCTTGCAATAGAACTTGGAGATGAAGAAACAATGGATACTCTCGCACTCATTGATTCCGAATTCTCGATTAACACTGTTCTCGGTGGAGAAGAGAATATAATTTACTTCTATGTAAACAAGAGTCAGGGAGGCGTTGATGGTATTATTGATGATGCTGACAATGCTGTCAAGGAGTATTATGACCTTCAAGGCCGCCGCGTTCAGAATCCCGAAAAGGGGATATATATCGTTCGCCAGGGTGGCAAAGTCTCCAAAATCGTGAAGTAACTTAAATCGCTATATCCGGATGTGCACAATGGCACATCTGCGAAAAAACCTTGTGAGTGTGAAACTCACAAGGTTTTTTTAGGCTTCGTTTGAAACCGACTCTTGTTTTTCCCGGCATGTTTCGCAATACTCAGAAGGGATAGCCGATTGAGAAGTGAAGCGAGCTGTCGCGGTGCCAGCGGGGATGCATGAGCGGCCAGGGGTCGGCTCCGATTGCCGGATTGTGGGCCTTCATGCCGAGGTCGAGCCGCACAAGAAAATATGTGAAGTCAAGGCGCAGTCCGGCTCCATAGGCCGCCGCCAGCTCCTTATAGAAGGAATTGAATTGAAACTCCCCGTAAGGCTGGCTTGGATAATCGCGGATTGTCCATATATTGCCCATATCCACAAATAGCCCTCCCTCCACAATCCAGAAAAGTTTGGCTCGGAATTCGGCGCTGAGATTAAGGCGGATGTCACCGCATTGATATATAAAATCGCTCACCGAGTTGGTTCCCGGGAAGCGTCCCGGCCCGAGGGTGCGCACATCCCAGCCTCTCACACCATTGGCGCCGCCGCCATAGAAGCGCTTTTCGAAGGGGAGAATGCTGCTGTTGCCATAGGGCACACCGATGCCGAACCCTGCATAGCAGGCCAGCGAAGTGCGGCGGCTGAAGGTATGCAGATAGCTGAAATCAATGTCGCCGCGAACATATTGGGAATAATTTATTCCGAACACACTGTAGGGGTCTTCATGGAAATTGCGGCCATGGTGGCTTATTTCGCTAATGGCGAAAAGGAGGTTGCCGGCTGTTTCCACAGCAGCGCGAAGACTGATTACATCGCGCTGCGGGGAAGCATACCAGGGAGATGTGCGCCGCTTGTTGGTGTAATAGAAATTGAAGCCCGTGCGCATTATGAAGTGATCTTCATAACTGTATCTGAGCAGAGGGTTGTCGGGTGCTATCTGGTTGATGAAATCATTTGTGCTTTGCGGCAGATACACATAATTCACATCAATGGGTGTGAAGGTGTATTGATGCCGGTTGTTGCGTCTGCTCCATTTATAGCTCCATCCGGCGGTGGAGATGATGCGTGTGTATTCCGGTCTTTCCTGATAATTGAGCATGAAATGCAGCTCCGTGTTGGCGTTAACGCGCCGTTTGAAGGATTCCTTGAGAAACGGGGCCTTGAATTTGGGGAATGTAAGGCTCGTTTCAAGCGAATATTCCATGAACCGGTCGTGGATGAATCCGTCGAGATTGCCATTGACAGCTTCGTAGCTTCCCCGCAATTTCAAGTTGAGCGTTTCGGATCCGTGCCCGATGTTGCGGTGGGTATAGTTTATGCCGAGGGCCACACCGAGGTCGCCTTCCGAGTTGGTGCCCTCCACTTCAAAAGAGACAAACTGTGAGCGCGCCGGAGTGAGCATGATATATGCATCAAGCATATTTATGCCGGCGATTTTTCCGGCGGGCACCATGCGGATTTGAATGAATTTCAAGATAGGCAATCGTCCGAGGGCATTATAAGTGCGGTCCACACTCCTCCGGCTGAAAGGCTCTTCGGGGCGGATGAAACAATTTTCATAAAGCACCGATGGCCTCAGATAATCATTTCCATGATTTATGATGTATATCCCTTTATATCTGATGGTGTCGCCCTTGAGGGCTTCAGCCGGAGACAGCATCGCGTCATAATGTGTGATATAATATACATTTCTCACCATGTATGTGGCGTGAGTGTCAAATGTGCGGGAATTGCCGTCGGATTCATAAGGGGGATGCACGGTCATGGTGAGGTCAACGGCATCGGAGTCGATAGTTGTGTCGGCATTGAAAGTGATAAATTCTTTTGAGAAGGCCCAGTATCCGCGGTTTTGCATGCGGCCCACAATCAGGTCGCGCTGTGCATCGAGTATGCTTCTGTCGAGGCGTTCACCCCTTTTCACAGGGAAAATCGCCGAGTCGCGCATGATAAGCGTGCGCAGAGTGTCGTTGGGGAATTCATAAGTGATGCTATCGATATAATGTGGCGAACCGGCATCTACAATATATTTGAGTTTGATTTTCTTGTCGCGGTGGTTGGGAAAAGAGTCGAGACGCACTTCGGCATCGAGAAATCCGGCGTTGTTCATAGCCTTGAGAAGTTGCAGCGAATCGGTGCGTGCGGCTTTCGCGTCGTAAATCACGGGAGGCTCGCCGAGCTTTCTCACCCATTTGTTCCACCATTTGGTGGAATCTGTGCCGCTGAGATTATACACGCCAAGGCGCAGACGCGACATGTGCAGAAAGCGGTTGTTGGGGCGTTGGTGAATATAGGTGAACATCTCTGTGGATGACATTGTTTTTGTGGAATCATTGATCTTCAAGTCAATGTCATCAAGCAGATATTTCCCGTCGGGCACAAAGCGCGTGGAGGAACATGCGCAAAGCATGCATGCACAAAGAACTGCAGCTATATAATATCGAAGTGATAGCGGAAATAGGGTTTGCATTGTGCAAAATTACTCAAAAAGCGTCAAAACATCAACCATTTTGAAATTTAAAGGGAATAGCTTAAATTTGAAGAGAATTACTTTAGCCCGGCTTTTTTTGCAGATTTGTCCAATCCCGTCAATCACAACCGAGAGGTTGCTCTCTCAGAGATTGAATAAATTATCTCAAAAATAAGCCGGCCTAATGTTGAATTTTTATGAAGCAGACTCCTAATGTAAGATTATGAAGAAACTGATTATATTCGACCTCGACGGCACTCTTCTCAACACGATAGATGACCTGGGGAGTGCGTGCAACTATGCTCTTCGGAAGTGCTCCATGGCCACGCATACGCTTTCGGCTTATAATTATATGGTAGGCAATGGGGTGCGCAAACTCATAGAGAGGGCTGCGCCTGATGCGGATGCCGCGAGGCTGGAGGAGTTGCTGGGATATTTTCTTGAATATTACGGCAGTCATTGCACTGATTTTACGAAGCCTTATCCCGGCATACCGGAATTGCTGCGCACACTCTCCGATAACGATATAAGGCTTGCGGTAGCCTCCAACAAGTATCAGCAGGGGGTAGACAAGATAATAGGCCATTATTTCCCGGATATAAAGTTTGCCGCTGTGTGTGGCGAGCGGCCGGAGATGCCGAAAAAGCCCGACCCGTCAGTGGTATTTGCCGTGCTGAACGCGGTTCCGACACCCAAGAATGATGTGCTGATGGTGGGGGATTCGGCGGTTGACATTGAGACAGCGCGCCGTGCATGCGTGGAATCAGTGGGTGTGACATGGGGTTTCCGCCCGGTGTCGGAGCTGACCTCGGCCTATGCCGACCATATTGTGTCGAACCCGGCGGAAATTATAAGCCTCGCAGGATTGTGATGCCCGGTGAATTATGAAATGTCCGGATTCAGAAATAATGATTCGTGTGGGTCTGATCACTGACGGAGCGCCGGAATTCAGGCGCAATGGAAATCTCGTGCATTTGCAAAATCTGCTGATAGGGGCCGACTTCCACTGGCAGCGCGTGATTGAGGCTGCTTTCGAAGGTGAAATTGAATATATAGAGCCGCAAGGAAATATCCGCGCAGTTAATGTGTTGCCGCTGGAGAGATATCTGGTGTCGGTGACAGGCAGCGAGATGAGTCCGCGTTCACCGCTTGAATTTCTCAAGGCTCATGCCGTGATTTCGCGCAGCTGGGCTTTGCGAAAGATTCGCGGAGAGTCGGATGAGGCAAATGAGAGGCATTTGGCCGGAAACGGCAGATATGTCAATTGGGATGAATCTGATTGCCATGCCGGTTTTCATGTGTGCAGCGACGACCATTGCCAGCGCTACCAGGGCGTGGGCGCCAAAATTCCGGAGGCATGCGCCGCAGCTGTTGCGGCTACAGCCGGAGAAGTGCTCCTCGATGAGGATGGGAATGTGGCGGATGCTCGCTTCTCAAAATGCTGCGGCGGCGTCACAGAGATTTTCTCATCATGTTGGGCCGACAGGGATTATCCATATCTGAAATCATTTGCCGACCCATATTGCAATCTGTCGGATATGCGGCCGGAAGCGCGAAAATCGCTTCTGGGTTCAATCCTGAAATCTTACGACCTTACTGACAACGCACTTTACTCATGGGAGAAAACTGTTTCCAAGAGTGAAATCAAGAGGCATCTTCGGGAAAAGTTTGGCATGGATATTGGAGAAGTGCAGAATGTGACACCAATGCTTCGCGGTCCTTCCGGAAGAATCACACTCATGAGAATATCGGGGACAACCGGGAGCGTGGAGATAGGGAAGGAGTTGATGATAAGGCGCGTGCTTGATGCAACGCATCTCCCGAGTTCCTGCTTTGAAGCGGAGGAGCGGGGGGAAATGGTGCATCTTAGCGGGCAAGGCTGGGGGCATGGAGTGGGACTTTGCCAGACGGGGGCGGCGAGAATGGCGGCCGAGGGGGCGTCTTATCGTGATATATTGGGATTTTATTACCCCGGCACAACAATTGGGAAAATATGAAAATATGAAAGCAGAGAGAGCGCTGAATAGGGAGATGGATAAGGGAAAGGGTGGAAGGTCGCCATGGGCATGGATTCCCACGTTGTATGTGGCGGAGGGGTTGCCATATTTTGCGGTCAACACACTCTCAGTGCTGATGTACACGAATCTTGGTGTAGGGCTGGCGGATATGGCGTTTTACACAGGATGGCTTTATCTGCCGTGGGTAGTGAAGCCGTTCTGGAGTCCGTTTATAGATCTTTTTCTCACCAAGCGCATCTGGACAATCGCGATGCAGCTGCTGATTGCGGTGGCATTTGCCGCTCTGGCATTTCTTTTGCCAACCGACATTTATTTCTCGGGCACACTGGCCTGCTTCTGGCTTATGGCATTATGTTCGGCCACTCACGACATTGCAGCAGATGGATATTACATGCTCGAACTCAGCGATCACGACCAGGCAAAATATGTGGGGGTGCGCTCCACATTCTACAGGATAGCGAGTGTAATAGGGCAGGGAGGGCTTGTGATGCTTGCCGGATATATGGAGGTGGCGTGCGGCAATGTGTCTGCAGCATGGAGCATTGTGTTCGCGGCTGTGAGCCTGCTGTTTCTGCTGCTTTTTTTGTATCATTCATTTGTCATGCCGCGCCCTCAGAGCGACAAGCCGACACCCGGAGTCACTGCGGCCACGATATTGCGCGATTTCGCCATGACGTTTGTGACTTTTTTTCGAAAAAAAAATATATGCACGGCGCTCGCCTTCATGCTGCTTTACCGGCTGCCGGAGGCGATGTGCATAAAGCTCGTGCAGCCCTTCATGAAGGCTTCGCGCGAGGCCGGAGGGCTCGGGCTTTCCACATCGGAGATTGGATTTGTCAACGGCACTGTGGGTGTGCTCGCGCTGCTGGCGGGAGGGATTCTCGGAGGATTGGCGATTGCCGCGGACGGCTTGAAGAAATGGCTGTGGCCCATGGCTCTGAGTCTTACGCTTCCCTGCATCTTCTATTGCGCATTAGCTATGTGGCAACCGCAGAATTTCGCCGTGATATGTGCTGCCGTGGGTGTGGAGCAGTTTGGATATGGCTTCGGCTTCACGGCGTTTATGCTCTATCTTATTTATTTCAGCAGGGGAGAAAACCGGACATCACATTATGCCTTCTGCACGGCATTCATGGCGCTTGGCATGATGATTCCGGGAATGGCTGCCGGATGGATTCACGACACATTCATGCATCTGAATCTCTTCGGAACAGGCGGGCCGCAAGGTTTTGTGAATTTCTTCTGGTGGGTGATGCTCTGCTGCGTGGCCACTTTCGGCGTGTGCATGGCAGTGAAGATAGATCCTCAATTCGGCAAGAAGAAATGATTTTTTACGCTTTCGGGCAATGAATCGGCAAATGCCACATCCGCATATATCTCTTTTACAATTTCAGGGGTTATGCGGTTGAAATCCTCACGCCGCGGTGTAATCACCAACCCCGCCATATCAATGGCTCCGGGACTGACCATAAACCCGCTGTCACCGCCTTGAAAATAGCGGCCGGGCCTGTGCCGGCGTCTCGGCACGATTATTGAGCGCAGGTAGCCGTCATCTCCAATCCAGAAAAACGCATTGAGAAGGCCGATGTCTTTTTCACCGGTTTCGGCATCTATGCCGAATGCCCCCTCAATCTTAAGCAGATTGCGCATCCCTGTAAGGTCGGGCGTGATCACTGCGCTGACAAACCGGAAGGGGAGCTCACCACCGAAGCCCGCAGAATCAACAAATCCCGGCTCTGAAGCGGGGTGATGCTCCTCGGTGAAGCGGCATAGAGGAAGCTCGCTTTTGAGCACCGCCTGCACATGCAGATGATCGGGGGCGGAGGCCCCGGCATGAGCACCGTTGAAGAAAAACACCAGGTCGGGGGCATTCTCGGCCATTTCCACCATGTCAAGCGGAATGGATGCCTGCGGCGTGTGGCTGCGTGAGGCAATTGTGAAATGTATCGGAAGAATCGGGTAAGGGTTCACAAGGAATTCCCATCTCGCAGGCCATTCCACACACAGCTGTTCAGCCGGTCGATTGGCCGCACAGAGGAAACAGGGGCGCTCCGCGATGCTCTTGCTGTCTGTTTTTGCTCCCGTCGACACGATTCTTGCCGGATTCAGCTGCACGGCGCAATTGAGATGGCCAAGCTGCATCGGCTTGCGTAGCGACTCGCCGAGACGAAAGAAGTTTTCTCGGGCAAGCGGCCACCTTTTCAGCTGTTCCTCCACATAGGAGTTGATATCTTCAGTGTTCATCCGAAGGTCTTTCTTTATGAAGCTTATTTACTCTTGCGCAAAGTTGTCTTCCATGTCGCGCTCATAATTCATGCGCATTCTTGCCATGAATTCAAAAGAGCGCACACAATCTTTATAAGCGTTGTTGGCATTGATTTTCTCTTGCGAAAGGTTGGCATCTGAGTTTCCCTCCCAGCGTCTGCAGAGATATATCGGCTGAAAAATGCGCCCGATAGCATGTTCGCGACACATTCTGAGCGCCATTGCATAATCCTCGCCATAGCTCACATTGGGAAACAAATATTTGCGTGCCAGAGGTGTGAAGAATGCACGCGGGGCGCCGAGCCCGTTGATGCGCAAGGCATTGTTCGGCCCGTTGATGTCAGTCCATTCATCATGGCATATGTTGCCGGGGGGAATCTCTTCCCCTTCAAAGTTCACCAGGGTGTAGCTGCCAATCACCATTCCGAAATTTCCCGATCTGAACTTCCCCACGATGCGGCTTACTACATTTTCAGAGTTGTAGAGGTCGTCGCTGTCGAGTTGGATTGCAAAGCGTCCGCAAAGAGGGTGGAGCAAGGCGCGATTCCAGCAACCACCTATGCCGAGATGCTCCGATTCGCTCACTTCAATCACCACGAGACGCGGGTCGCTCACTGAATGAAGGGCTTCACGAGTGCCGTCGGTTGAATCGTTGTCAACCACAATTACATTCATCGGGAATTCAGTCTTTTGCGATAATGCGGAATTCACTGCATCCATGATTGTGCGCACACGGTTTCTCACCGGTATTATCACACTCGCCTCCACATCGAAATGCTCGGCATCATAGTTGATGTTTTCCCTCACCATATCAATCAGTCCCCCCACATCTTCAAGGTGGCGGGTAAGCACTGTCTCCATATCAATCTGATAAGTGCGGTTGCGCGGGTCGACATAGTCGTGCTGCTTACTGCCGCTGGCGCGCATGTCTGTTTTTGAAGCGGTGTAGAGATATTCGGGAATCATGGCCACAATGCGTCCCATTGTCATTCGCAGACGCAACGCATACCATCCTCCATCGCTGTATTTAGCATCATGCCGTGCCTCTGTTTCGGTGGCGGTAAGCACATCGGCTGCGTTAAGCAACACCAGCGGCCCGAAATCGAAATCATCGCGCAAAGATCCGGGCTGATAATCGTTGACGGGGTGATTGCTGATGCTCCCGTCGGGATTCAGATCGCGGAAGTAGCTGTAGGTGATTGTGGAATCTATATCGTGAGCCACTTCCGTGAGCCGGTGCACACAATGATCGTCAAAAATCAGCTCCTTGTCGCAGAGTTTCACCAGCACATACTGCTCCAGCGGGGCGCGGAGAATGTGCTCTCTGAGGTTTATTACGTTAGTGAATCTTATGATGTTCATTTCTTAAGCATTTTAACTATTTGACGCATGAGGTCGTTGCGGTTGTCATTGTTGGTCATGGCCTCCACCGGCACAGTCAGCACCGCCACTTTTCCTTTTCCATATTCCACAATCTGGCCGGCGCGGTGCCCGGTGTCGGGGAAGGTGAGCAGTTCTGTGGTGCTTACTCCTTCCGCGGGCACAATGGCATCCGGGAGTTCCACTATATACCGGTCTTCATTGAGTGTGGCGGAATATTCGAGAGTCCGGCCGTTGAGTCTGTTTGTGAGGTGTCCTGATTTTGAAGTTTCCTGCGCTCCACCTTCCGAGCCGAGGAATTCGGATGCAAAAATGCGGTCTTTTCCGGAGCTGCGCATGTCGGTGAGGTCGGAAATCACATATTCACCGCTTACAATCAGGTCGCCCCCTTTCTTTACGTATGCAGTGAGTTTGTCTTGCAATTCTTCGGGGAAGGCAGCAAATTTCACACCGCTGTGGCCGTTGCCAACAACGGTGCGTTTCTGTTTGCCCAGAATGAGGTCAACAAGTTGATAGTCGGAGAGCTTCACTTCCCCCTTCTCAACGGCGGCAACCGACGATGACACGAATCCCTCATCCTGAAGTCCGAGAGCCTCGCCATGCTCTGCAATGTAGTCGAAGGTGTTTCCGGCGATTATTTGAGTGATATAATTCCGGTTGCTTCGTCCGAAGCCCTCGCCGGCCGAGCGGCGGAATTCCGTCTGATAACCGGTGAATGAAATATCTTTGATATAAGGCACACCGAAATCGCTTTCAGCGGTGAATCCTGCCTGGCCGTCGGCTGAGAAATTTCCCGGGCCGCTCACTCTTGTGAAGCCGTTCACTATAAGTGCCGGGCGGGAGTTGGCCGAGCCTTCGCGCAGCGCCAGCGTTTCAGAGGGGAATGCCACGCCGCCCTCATTGGCAGCGATGATGCGGAAGCTGTGCACATCATGGTCGGTGACACGGATGTCGAAATGAGTTGACTTCGTTTCTCCGATTTTGTGGAAACCGAGGTCATCTCCCGAACGCTCCATAATAATATAGCGGTCGGGCATTGCGGTGGGTTCCAGCGGATCGGGAGTGGGAGCCCAGCTCAGCCGGTAGTGGTCGCGCTTCAGCTGCCTGATGTGAAAGTCGCCGACGGGAAGGGGCTGAATCACAAGCTTGCGGTCTTTGCGTTCTGAAATGAATCGGGCGATTCCCTTGTATATGGCGCGACCCACGGTGAATTTGAAAGCCGGGTCAAGGCCATATTTCATGTCGGCGAAATTCTGGTGGCTCATCAACTCAATCAGAGTGGTGGGCACCTCGGGTACACGCGCCTCCACATATGATTTGTCCCACATGGAGCGGCGAGTCCATTTCGGTTCGTAGGTCTGGCGTATGTCGCGGGTGATTTGTTGCATCACCATGTCGGTGAGCATGCGTGAGTTGATTCTGGGAGTGCCATCCTGATATGAGTCTCCGTTCTGGCTGAAATATATTCCGAGTGTGCCCACAAACGAGTCATCGCTTCTTTTGCCGGCATCGGAATGCAGGGCGAAGGCTGCATCCACAGGGATATTGAGTCCTTCACGCCCCGGGAGCACGCGGGAGCCTCCGGCAAGATAGTTCACCCAGTGGCCGCGGCCGGTGTAGTCGTCCTTGTAATCATCGCGGCCGTGATAGGGAGAATATACATATTCCGGGAATCCGGCCCAATGCAGCCAATAGCGCGCGCCCTCAAGAAACCTGGGCATTCCTGAAGTGCGGAATGTGGGGGCCACTCCCTTTTTCGCCGGCTCCTCTTTGGGAGTTTCGGCCGGAGTGTTGTCGGCAGAGTCGGCTATGTCATCGCCGGACTCGGCGGTTGTTTCATCAGTTTCCTCGTCAGTTTCGGCTTCCTCCTCCGATTCCGGGGCATCTTTTGATTCCTCCGGGGTTGAGGGGTCGTAATATACATCTGAGCGATGCGGGCTTCGGGCAATGTTGCCCATGCCGCCTCCGATTTTGATGGCATCGGCGGTTACAATGGTGCCCGCGGCGCCGGCGGTTTGATTGGTGAGGGTCACCACCGGCTCAACATCGCTGTAGCCGCTTTCGAATGGGAATGTGCCAAGATATGTCCATGTGCTGCCCCCCATGGTCTGGTTTACCTTGAATTCTTTCGAGCCACCGGAATAATTCACTGTGTAGCGGGCATCCGTGGTGGAGTTGGGCAGGGTCTTGTAGCTGACATATACGGCATATTCGCCATCTTCGGGTATGTCGGCATACCATGCAGCCACGGCCGGAGTGCCTCCTTTCACGGTTTTTGTCTGGCGGTATGTGCCGTTTTCAAAGGGGTTTTCAGTGTCGCGGAAATCGGGCAGGTCATATATAAATCCTTCCTCTTCGCCGGTTTCCCACTTTGTGGAGCCGCTCATTTCCTTATAGGTTGTCTGTGAGAACAGCTGCCCTTCGGGATTGGTGTCGTTGTCGACAATCACCTCGTTACGGTTGGTGTCTCTCTCTCTGGGGAGGAGCACGTAGGCTCCGGCATTTTCAAGCATCGGCACCACGTAAGGCAATATATAGCTCATGGTATAGGTGTCTTCAATCGATTGAAACAGCAGTGGGCGTTGCCATTGCCAGGAGCCGTTCTTGAAATATCGTCCGTGGGAATGCCAGAGAGCCACAATGTCGTTGTCCATCCCTTTTGTGGCATGCACAAGGGGATTCACTTCTTCTACAAAAGGGGGATTCTTGCGATGCTCCGGCGGGAGCTTGTCGATATGCGCAATATAGTAGGCAAGCGACTTATTGCCCACGCTCAGTGTTACACGATAGTCAGACAGGGAGTCGGGGAGAGAACGTTTCACTTCGCGTGAAATGTTTTCAATCATTTGGTTGGTGACCGGAAGATATGTGAAATTCTCATTGAGATGCACCGAAGCGATGCGCGATTTTTTGTCGGGCCTCACGCTATTCACACGCAGGCCGCCGGGGTCAAGCTGTTTGGGCACCCATGCGAGCAGGGCGCTGTTCACAGTGAGAGTAAGAGAGTCATTCTGGGGCTGCTCTTTCGGGGGAGCCTTGTATACACTGCGGGCCACATTTTTGCGACCTGAATTTTTTTTCTTTTTTGAATTTCTTGATTTTTTTCCTTTGGCAGATTTTTTTGAGGATTTTCCTTTGGCGTTGACAGATTTTTTCCTTTTCTTCTTTGCGGATTTTTTCTTTGAGGTCTGTGCTGTTTTGGCTTTAGATTTTTTCGCCTCCATGTAGAGAGGAGTCTGAACAGCTGTAAATAAAATTAATATAGAGAGGAATATATTGAGGATTCTGTGTGGTTTCATAAAAAATCTGTTTACGCAAAATTAATAAAATAAATCAAGTTTCGCAAGTTTGCAACTTGCGAAAAGTAAGGAGGTTGGTGCTTGGAGCATGGAGTTTGGAGTCAGGACAGACTCTCAATAAAGACTCTCGTAGGCTTCGGCTATTTTATGCCAGGTGTAGTCGCGACGGGCTATCTTTTTTGACGCTTCACCGCTGAGATTGTCGGTGAGTATAAGCTTCTTGAGTTGCTCGGCAGAGTTGAAGCTATATCCGGTGTTCTGCATGGTTTCGCGATTGTAAAGCACGTCATACCATAGAATCGGCTTTCCGATGAACATTGCCTCTACCAGCGAAGGATTGGTGCCGCCGGCTTTGTGGCCGTGCACATAATAGCGGGCATGGTTGCGAATGGCGTAGAGTATATCCAGGTCGTAGGTAGATCTTATTAGCCGGATATTGTCTTTATGTGAATATTGCTTATAAAGTTTTCTTGAATATTCGCTGTGATTCCAATTGCCGACAAACACAATGTTGCGTTCTGTTTCATCGTAAGCCTGCAAGGTGATGTGGCAATTATTTTCAGGCTCTATCCGGCAGATGCTCAAATCATAATTTCCGCTTTCAAGATTATAGAAATCGAGGATTGCCAGCTGGCGGCGGTTGTTGACTTTCCGAATTGTATGGTCGCCGCCGTAGGCTATGAGGGTTGCCTCCCGGTTATAATGGTTTTTCACAAAATCGCGGATTCCTTTGTTGTCGCTCACAATTTCGTGTGCCCAGAAAATGCTGCTTTTAAGCGACCATCTCAAAAAGCGTTTGGCCCGTTTGCTCCATTTGTCGCGCATATATTCCAGCCCGTCGATGTTTACAATGACCTTGGCCCGTGAGAAAAGCCTGAAAACGGGAATAAACAATCCCCCCGACACGCCGAGCATCAGCACTGCATCATATCCGGAAATCGCCCTAAGCATTGATACGATGTCATATGGCACGCTCAAGATGCCGTGTGCCCGCAATTTCACATATTTAAGGCGACAGCCGCGGTATGTGCGCATGGTGGTGTCCATGTCGGGTGAGCTGCAGAACACGGTGTAATCCACAAGCTCCGGCCTTCTTGCTGACAGAATGTTGTCTACAAGTGTTTCAAACCCGCCATATTTGGCGGGCACACCTTGCGACCCTATTATGGCAACACGTTTTCTTTTGCATTTCATAGTCGGGGATGTTGCATGAGCCTTGCCTAAGAGCTGAACAAGCCGGATTTTCTCACTGCTGAGCTTTTGTATGCCATTGCGAATGCAAGCACAACCCAGAAGAGTTGCAGGTTGTATTCTCCTGACATTGTCAATGCAATAAGAGCTGTGAGCCAGCTCACCGGCTTTCCGGGCACTATTGTCACGATTGCAATAAGACTCCATATGGATAACGCAGCAATCAGCCCGTAATTGTATGCCGCTTTGAATATTCCGGCACCCGATCTCACTCCGTATGCAACAACAGGTATGTCTCTTGAATCTGCATCCACTCCATGGCCGGTCAGAAGTTTGTCGGGTTCGGCTGCGAGTGCTTTGCATCCTCTGATAGAAGGCACAATGCGACATGAAGCACTGAGATCGGCATCCATTATTTTTTGCTCATCGAGCGTGGGCAAAGCAAACATCAGTTTCTGTACGCGCATAAAGCTTTTGTTTTGCATCACCGGTGTGCACACAAGAAAAATCATCATACAGCAGATTGTGATGCCTGCTATCGGAGCTGCTGTTTTGCGATTGATGAGCGGAATTAAAAAGAGCAGGCCGAACACATATGCAGAGGCATTCACAGTGGAGAATATCACCCAGAAATAGGCTGCCCACATCCCGATTTGCCGGGTGAAACATTTCCCGGCATTGCCCGGATATGCCGTAATGAATATCTGTGTGTAGAAATACATCAGTATGCCGAGCGTGAAAGATGTGTGTGAAGCTTCGGCTGAGAGGGAGTTTAGCTTGAACCGGCTCAGACCTCCACGGTCGGGGAAATAATGCGACACATTTATCACCGGCCATTCCGCCACCACGCACACTTGCTGAATCACAAGCATAATGAAAAAAGCATATACAATCCATCTGATCAGCGCCAGCAGCTCGCCGGAACTCATCCGGGCAATTCTGATGACACGTGCCAGCATCATGAAATATATGGAGCACGCCAGGGTGAACAGCATTGTGACAGCCCTTATGGATTCAGAATGAAACAGCAGGGGAGTGGAAACAATGCTGAGACACAAAATTGTAAGCGGGATATCGATGCGCGGAATAAACACCCTTGCATCTCTGAAAAGCAAAACAAGGGGGGAGAGACACATCACAGCGGCAAGAAGGAGATTCTTGTTGTCGCTTCCCTGGGTGATTGCCGGGTTTATGCACAACAATATAAGCCCCGCCATTGTCACTACAAGCGCCTTGCTCCGGGAATTCTGCCCGGATCTTTGCCGGAATCTGCCCCGGTTATCAACCGCTGCACTCATCAACTCATCAACTCAAACGGCGACTCAAAATCCTTGAAGAGGGGATGCTTCATGTCTTTTGGTGAAAGAATGGCTCTTGAGGGGTCGATGTGCCAGTCTATGCCGAGCGAAGGGTCGACTATGGAGATGCCTCCGTCAGCTTCCGGCGCATAATAATTGTCGCATTTATATTGAAACACCGCTTTCTCGCTCAGCACTGCGAATCCGTGTGCGAATCCGCGCGGAATAAAGAATTGGCGATGGTTGTCTTCGCTGAGTTCCACAGCCACATGCATTCCGTAAGTGGGAGATCCGTTGCGAATATCCACAGCCACATCAAGCACCTTGCCTCTAACGCATCTCACCAGCTTTGCCTGGGAGAAGGGGGGGCGTTGGAAATGCAGGCCGCGCATCACACCATAGCTTGAGCATGATTCGTTGTCTTGCACAAAATCAATGTGGCCCGCCTCTTTTTCAAAAACCTGCCGGTTATAGCTCTCGAAAAAGTAGCCGCGATCATCAAAAAACACCTTGGGCTCCAATATCAGGACGCCCTCTATATCAGTTTTTATTACATTCATCTGTTTAGGAGTTAGGATTAGAAGCCGGGAGTTGAATGGTCAGGAATTGAAAGGTCTGGAGTTGAGGGGTCAGTGTGGTTAATCTTTGTCACGGTCTAATTCATCCACCACTTTCAGCAGATATTGTCCGTAGCCGTTCTTGAGCATTGGCCGGGCCAGCCCAATCATTTTCTCCCGAGATATCCATCCCTTTCGGTAAGCAATGCCTTCAAGGCACGCAATCTTGAGTCCCTGGCGCTTTTCAAGCACCTCCACATAAATCGAGGCTTCGGCAAGGGAATCGTGCGTGCCGGTGTCGAGCCATGCGAATCCCCGCGGCAATACCTTCACCTGCAGGTTTCCCTGTTGCAGATATTCCTGATTTATCGTTGTTATTTCGAGCTCTCCGCGGGCGGAAGGCTTGATGGATGCCGCTATGTCAACCACACTGTTGGGATAGAAATATAATCCCACCACTGCATAATTTGATTTCGGTTTTGCCGGTTTCTCCTCAATAGAGAGACATCTGCCTGACTTGTCGAAGTCGGCCACGCCATATCTCTCGGGGTCGTCTACCCAATATCCGAACACTGTGGCCTTGTTCTCTTTTTCGGCGGCCTCCACTGCCTCGGCGAGGAGCTGCTCAAAGCCGGCGCCATGGAAGATGTTGTCGCCGAGCACAAGGCAGGCGGCGTCACCGCCGATAAACTCGCGACCGATTATGAAAGCCTGTGCAAGGCCATCGGGCGAGGGCTGTTCGGCATAGGATATGTTTATGCCAAAGTCGGAGCCATCACCGAAAAGACGTCTGAACCCCGGAAGGTCGGTCGGTGTGGAAATCAGAAGTATATCGCGGATGCCGGCATTCATAAGCACCGACATGGGATAATACACCATCGGCTTGTCGAATATCGGGAGCAGCTGTTTGCTTACACCTTTTGTTATCGGATAAAGACGTGTGCCGGAGCCTCCGGCCAGAATTATTCCTTTCATTTGTTTAAGAGTCTGTTTTATAAAAAATCAACATCCGGTGCTGCCTTTTTGGGGAATGAAGCCTTAGTTTTTGCAATAATGTCCCGACCGACATTTTCATGCCAACCGGGACTTATTATTATTCATTTTCCTGCAGCAGGCTTCCCCGGTCATTTGTCTTCGTAGTTATAGCCATAGCCGTAACCATAGCCATAGCTGAAGGGGCTGCCATAACCTTTTGAATATTTGTTGCGGGGGTTGGCTGTGCCGTTCAGAATCACCGACATGTTGGGATACTTGTTTTCGTCATAATATTTCTCGATTATGGGAAGCATCTGCAGATCCACAAGTCCGGCTCTGATCACAAAGAGAGTGTAGTCGCTCATTTTGCTGATGATTGATGTGTCGGCAACCATCTCCACCGGAGGACAGTCAAGGAACACAAGGTCATAATGCACACGTGCATATTCAATCAGATCTCTAAGCTTGTCGGAGAAAAGAAGCTCCGTCGGGTTGGGCGGGATCGTGCCCACGGGAATCATGTCAAGATTGGGATTGCCTTCCACCTCGCAGATGATGCTCTTGATATTGTCAACCCGGTTGGCCAGATAGTCGGAGACACCATAGCCTTTGTTGTCGATATATTTGCTTAGCGAAGCCTTGCGCATGTCAAGGTCGATCATCAGTGTCTTCTTGTTTTTGATGGCAAAGCTCTTTGCAAGGTTGTAGGTGACGAATGTTTTGCCGCAACCCGAGCATACTGAAGTCACTTCCGTGACAGTGGCGGAGGATGAATTGCCATACATGAATTCCACATTTGTGCGGAGCACACGGAAAGCCTCGTTGATAGAGTCGCGGCTGTTTTCCTTCACTGCAATGAGTGGAATTTTCTTCTTGAAGTTTTTCCTCTTTGCTTCTACGATGTTGTGCTGTGGAAGCTCGCCGGCGAAGGGCACTTTCAAATCCCGGATATCGCGGCGTCCGCGCACCACATGCACCATCGACTCCCTGGCGTAGATCACTCCGGCAGGCAACACGAGGCCTATCAGGAATGCAATGAGAAGAGTGTTGTTGCGGTTGGGCGACACCGGTGTGACCGGGCCGTCGGCCTCGCGGATTATTCGCGTGTTATAGGTGGTGAAAGCCTGGTTAAGCTGATTCTCCTCGCGCTTCTGAAGAAGGTAAAGATAGAGTGACTCCTTCACTTTCTGCTGACGCTCCACGCTCAGCAAATATTTTGCTTGGCGCGGATTGGATGCAATCTTCGATTGCGCGCTTCCGGTGATTCCCTCCTGGCTTCTGATTTGCTCACCGAGGGCAATCACCTCATTGTCGATTGAGGCAATAAGGGCACCACGCATTGCCGAGAGCGCAGCGTCCATTTCAGCAACAAGCGGGTTGGAGGCGCTACTTTGCGACACAAGACTGTTGCGCTCCAGAATCTTGCTGTTGTATTGGGCTATCTGACTTGATATGCTTGCGCTTGTAAGCCCTGCGTTAGAGGGTAGAAGCTTGTTGTTGTTATCGGTGTTGCGCAGATAGTTGCGAATATATTTGGCCATATATTCCTGGTTGCGCAGGTCTTTGAGAGCCATGCTTCCCTGCGTGGCCTGGCTCATATAGATTGAGGCGGCGGCATCGATGTCGGGCACCATATTGGCGCTTTTGAAAGAGGAGATGTCGTTGTCGACCGAGCCAAGCTCTTCCTGAAGCAGCTGCACGCGCTCATCAATGAATTTGCTGGAGTTGTCGGCAATGGCGCGTTTCTCTCTCACCCAGCTTTCGTTGTAGCATGTGATGAGGGCGTTGAGCACATCTTTTGACAACTCAGGAGAGAATGTCACTTCTGAGAGATTCACTATCAGCTCGGCTTTTTCATCAATTTCCACCGAGAGACCTCCGCTGAAGGCTGAAGCGGCATTCTTGATGCTTGTTTTCGCAACATTTATTTCCATCCCTTTGCTGTTGGCATATCCTTCCCCGGGCAATACCACGATGTTGCCTATGGGTGTCTTCAGCGGGGTGCCTATGCTTCCTTTTATGGGTGCACGCTCGAATTTGCGGTTGTCAAGCCTGAGGTCGCTGATGCTGAATTCTCCCTCTTTGCCAAGAGAGAGTTTGAATGATGCAGTCTTGTTGTCGGGCACATCCGGCAAGGATACGCTTATGGGCAGATTTTTGCCATAAAGATTCTCGTTGCGAAGTCCTTTGTCAATGGAGTAGCTGATGTTGAGATTCAGTTTCTTCACCACATCGCGCATCAGGTCGGGAGATTTGATGAATGCCACTTCCTCAACTACAAAGCTGTTTTGCGAATTGATGCCAAGGTCATCAAACATGGCCGAGGAGCTCGACACGGAGCGTCCCGTCAAGTCAGTCTGAATCACAATAGAAGCCGATTGCATATACATCGGGGTGGTGTGGGCGAGATAGAGCAGTGCCACTCCCACACACACAATCACCGACACGACAAACCATGGCCAGTTGGCCAGACAAACATGAAAAAATTCCAGATTGCTTAGCGACAGCTTGTTTTGTTTGCGCCGGATATTGGTTGTTGACAGATTCTGCCTGTCTATAGCATTTGCCATATTATTCTTGTCTGTAATAATCTGTGTCTTTTCTTTCCGCAAGTTGCAAACTTCAGGAAAGTCAAGTGATTGAATAACAATGTTGTCTTCAGGTTTTCACGTTGTTTGCAACGTGTGCAATTTCAGCCGGTTTATTTTATGAAACACAATGCGATGGTGAGTGCGAGAGAAGCCATGGAAATCCAGAGGGTGGGGGTGGACCATACGTTGCCGTTGGGTGTGCTCTGACGGGCTTTTGTTTGGTTGGGCTCCACATAAATCACATCGTTCTGCTGCATGTAATACACCGGTGACTGTGTGAGGTCTTTGCCGGAGTTCAGATTTACCACATATGTTTTCTGCATGCCGTTTTCTTCGCGGAGCACCATCACCTTGTCGCGTTTGCCATAGATGGTGAGGTCGCCGGCAGAACTCAAGGCATCGAGGATGGTGAAATCTTCGCGGTTAATAGGCACTCTTCCGGGGTTTGTTACTTCTCCCATCACAGACACGCTCAGGTTGAGATAGTCTACAGTGACAATAGGGTCTTTGGCGAGTTCACGACTGATGAGTTGGCGGCGGATGAATTCCGCAACCTGTTCGCGGGTCATGCCGCCGATATGCAGTTTGCCGAGAACGGGGAAATAGATATCTCCCTCATGGTCGATGGTGTAGGGCGCAACATCTCCGTTGCCGGATGATGTGGTGGTTTGCTGGCCAACCTGATTTCTCGACACAGGCAGGTTGAACAGTGTGTTGAGCCTCGGATCGGAGGTGCTCACTATGATTGTGATTTTATCGTTGGGCTGGAGTCTCAGCGGCGCAGCATTGTTGATTGCTGTTTCAGCTCCGGGATATAAATCCTGAAAATATGTGATGTCTTTTGTTGACGAACAGGCACCCGTCACAAGGATTAAGCCGCTGCATAATGCGGCCTTGATGAGATGTTTAACTTCCATTATTATATGTTTCGTTGTTTTATCGTTATTATAGTTTAACGGGGATTGTCTGTGTTGACGAATTTTGCAACTACAAAATTACACAAATTCAATTAACTGTGCAACAAAAAATAATTTTGGGTGAAAATTCATTCTTTATTATTATATTTGCACGTGCAAGGCGCGGCGTATATGCGCATGGCGCGTTGTGTTGATTCGCATATAACCATATATTCAAATATATTCAAGAAAATGCCCACAAAACCTTTTCATTACCAGGAAATGTTTCCACTCGGACCTGACACAACCGAGTATCAGCTTATCACAAAGGATTATGTAAAAGTGGAGAATTGGAATGGCCACGAAATGCTCGTGGTTGACCCCGAGGCTCTCACAGTGATTGCCAACGTTGCCTCCCACAATTGCTCGTTTATGCTCCGCAGAGAGCACAACGAACTGGTGGCAAAAATTCTGCATGACCCGGAAGCTTCTGAAAACGACAAGTATGTGGCCCTGACCATGCTTAGAAATGCGGAGGTGGCCTCCAAAGGTGTGCTCCCTTTCTGCCAGGACACCGGCACCTCTATCTGCGCCGCATACAAAGGCCAGCAGGTCTGGACAGGATGCGACGACGAGGAGAAGATTTCTCTCGGCGTGTATAAAACATATACAGAAAACAATCTTCGCTATTCGCAGAATGCTCCCCTAAACATGTATGACGAAGTGAACACCGGCTGCAACCTCCCCGCACAGATTGAAATCCATGCCACGGAGGGCGACGAATATAAATTCCTCTTCGTTGCAAAGGGTGGCGGCTCTGCCAACAAAACTTATCTCTATCAGGAAACAAAGGCCATACTTAACAAAAAAACTCTCGTGCCTTTCCTGATTGAAAAGATGAAGACTCTCGGCACAGCCGCGTGTCCTCCATATCACATTGCATTTGTAATCGGTGGAACATCGGCTGAGGCTAATCTTGCCGCAGTGAAGAAAGCATCGGTGAAATATTATGATAATCTCCCCACAAAGGGCAACGAATATGGACACGCCTTCCGCGATGTGGAGCTTGAGAAAGAACTTCTCGAGGCCGCCCATTGCATCGGGCTCGGCGCACAATTCGGTGGCAAATATTTCGCTCATGACATTCGTGTGATCCGCATGCCGCGCCACGGCGCATCTTGCCCGGTGGGTATGGGTGTGAGCTGCTCGGCCGACAGAAATGTAAAGGCAAAAATCAATCGCGACGGACTCTGGATTGAGAAGCTTGATGAATTCCCCGGTGAACTGATTCCGGAGGAGATGAGGAATGCCGGCGAGGGGGAAGTGGTGAAAATCGACCTCAACCGCCCCATGCCGGAAATCCTTGCCACTCTCGACAAATATCCCGTGTCGACACGCCTTTCGCTCAACGGCACAATCATTGTGGGACGCGATATCGCCCATGCCAAAATCAAGGAACGCCTCGATGCCGGCGAGCCGATGCCGCAGTATCTGAAAGATCATCCCATCTATTATGCCGGCCCCGCCAAAAAGCCCGACGGCATGCCTTCAGGCTCTTTCGGACCCACCACCGCCGGACGCATGGATCCTTATGTTGACCAATTCCAGGCCGCCGGCGGTTCCATGGTAATGATTGCCAAGGGCAATCGCTCGCAGCAAGTCACTGATGCTTGCCACAAACACGGAGGCTTCTATCTCGGCTCTATTGGCGGCCCGGCTGCCATTCTTGCGAAAAATTCCATCAAGAATGTAGAGCTCCTTGAATATCCGGAACTCGGCATGGAGGCTATCTGGAAAATCGAAGTGGAGAATTTCCCCGCTTTCATCCTTGTGGACAACAAGGGCAACGACTTCTTCAAGCAAATAAAGCCCCGCTGCCCCATGGCATAGAAATTTGTGACAATATTTATATCGTTTTTTCTTAAACACCCTGCGGGACACGTGCATTGTGCGTGTCCCCGTTTTTTTGTGTATGATTTTTTTTGTAAATTTGCACCCATATGAAAAATATCAGAAATTTCTGCATAATAGCGCATATCGACCATGGAAAATCCACACTTGCCGACCGCTTGCTTGAGCGCACGGGCACAGTGGTGGGGAAGGATATGGAGGCGCAGGTGCTCGATGACATGGACCTTGAGCGTGAGCGCGGCATCACAATCAAAAGCCACGCCATTCAGATGGATTACGCCCTTGACGGAGACAAGTATGTTCTTAACCTGATTGACACTCCGGGACACGTTGACTTCTCTTATGAGGTGTCGCGTTCAATCGCTGCATGCGAGGGAGCGCTCCTGATTGTAGATGCATCGCAGGGAATACAGGCTCAGACGATTTCCAATCTTTACATGGCAATCGACAATAATCTTGAAATCATTCCGGTGATCAACAAGTGCGACCTCGACAGCGCAAAGCCTGATGAAGTGGAGGATCAGATTGTGGATCTTTTGGGATGCAGCCGTGATGAAGTGATTCGCGCCAGCGGAAAAACCGGTATGGGTGTTGACGAGGTGCTGGAGGCGATTGTGAAAAGAATCCCCGCTCCACAGGGCGACCCGGATGCTCCACTACAGGCTCTCATTTTCGACTCTGTGTTCAATCCGTTTCGCGGAATCATTGCATATTATAAGATTGTAAACGGTACTATCCGGAAGGATGATTTTGTGAAATTCGTGTCGACCGGCAAGGAATATCATGCAGACGAAGTGGGTGTGCTCAAGCTCGAAATGTCGCCCCGCAAGGAGCTTTCGGCAGGCAATGTGGGATATATAATTTCAGGCATAAAAACATCCAAAGAGGTGCGTGTGGGAGACACAATCACACATGTGGCAAAACCTTGCGAACAGGCAATCTCCGGATTCGAGGAGGTGAAGCCTATGGTTTTTGCCGGCGTATATCCCATTGATACTGAAGATTTCGAAAACCTTCGTGCATCGCTTGAGAAACTGCAGCTTAACGATGCATCACTCACATTCCAGCCCGAATCATCGGCGGCTCTCGGATTCGGTTTCCGATGCGGATTCCTCGGCCTTCTCCACATGGAGATTGTGCAGGAGCGCCTTGGTCGTGAGTTTGATATGGATGTAATCACCACTGTGCCCAATGTCTCTTATCTGGTCACCGACAAGAAGGGAAACACGATTGAAGTGCACAATCCCTCCGGACTGCCGGAGCCTACATTGATCGACCATATAGAAGAACCATATATCCGCGCCACCATTATAACCCAATCCGATTATATAGGGCCGATTATGACACTGTGCCTGGGCAAACGCGGGGAATTGGTGAAGCAAGAATATATTTCGGGCAACCGCATGGAGCTTACTTTCGACATGCCCTTGGGCGAGATAGTGATAGACTTCTACGACAAACTCAAATCAATATCGAAAGGCTATGCCAGCTTTGATTATCATATTCATGATTTCAGAGAATCAAAGCTCGTGAAGCTCGACATATTGCTCAACGGCGAAAGCGTGGACGCTCTCTCCACGCTCACTCATGAGGCAAACTCCGTGAAGTTTGGCCGGCGCATGTGCGAAAAGCTTAAGGAGCTGATTCCGCGTCAGCAATTTGACATCGCAATTCAGGCTGCCATAGGAGCAAAAATTATAGCGCGCGAAACGGTGAAGGCTGTGCGCAAGGATGTGACTGCCAAATGTTATGGCGGCGACATATCTCGCAAAAGAAAACTGCTTGAGAAGCAAAAGGCCGGAAAGAAAAGAATGAAGCAAATCGGTTCGGTTGAAGTGCCGCAAAAGGCATTCCTCGCCGTGCTTAAGCTCGACTGATTTTCGAATATGGTATGAGAATGATAATTCGCAGGGGGCAGAACGAACAGTTTTGCCCCCTGCAACGTATATATTATAATAAATTATAATAGACTATTAATCACTGTAAACTTTAGTTTCTATGAATATTGGCGATAAATTCCCTGTTGTTTTGGGTGTGGATTCCGACGGAAAAGAGGTGAAACTCACAGATTTCCCGGGAAAGAAGTTTATTATTTATTTCTATCCGAAAGACAACACCTCGGGCTGCACGCTTGAGGCTGTAAGCATACGCGACAATTATCAGTCGTTTCTTGATATGGGTTATCAGGTGATTGGTGTCAGCAAGGATTCGGCGGCGAGTCATTGCAGATTTGCCGAGAAGCATTCTCTTCCATTCCCGCTGATAGCTGACACAGACCTAAAGCTGTGCGAACTTGCCGGGGTGTGGCAGCCTAAAGTGATGGCCGGCAAAGCTTATATGGGTATTGTGCGCACCACATTTGTCACTGATGAGAATGGTGTGGTGACCGACAAAATTGACAAAGTGAAGACCCGCACGGCGGCCGAACAGCTCTTCTCTCTGCTCGACAATCGTGACAATCCAAATCCGGCATGAAGCCCCGGAGTCGGCAAAACTCCGTTTCATCCAATTTTTAAAACTTTGAAATTTATACGGATTGCAAGTTGAATGCTTGCCCTAATTTGTTTCTGAGATGGCACCTGTATTTTTCACAGCGCGAAAAACGATAAAGAATTATGCCAATGGCGGAAATGTGCTTATTGTGGCGACCGCCTTGGCGCTTATAATTGTGAATATTCCGTTTTTCACCGATTTCTACAATAATCTCTGGACACACGAGATTGAATTGCGGGTTGGCTCGTTTAATCTTTTCAGCCATCATGGCGAGCCTATGTCAATCATGGCGTTTATCAACGATGCTCTGATGGCTGTGTTCTTTTTTTCGGTCGGACTTGAAATAAAGCGAGAGGTGCTGGTGGGGGAGCTTTCCTCTTTCCGCAACGCGCTGCTTCCGATTGTTGCCGCTGTGGGTGGCATGGGCGTGCCGGTGCTTATTTATTGGCTGATGGCCGGTGACACCCCTTATGCCGGCGGCGCGGCAATACCGATGGCCACCGATATAGCATTCTCGCTCGGTGTGTTGGCTATGCTGGGCAAACGTGTGCCCATCGGACTGAAAGTGTTTCTCACCACTCTGGCCGTGGTAGATGATATCGGTGGAATCCTCGTAATCGCTATCTTTTACAGTTCTTCAATCGATTTCATGCTTCTGATTTGGGCGGCCTGTTGCATTGTTGCCCTTATTGCGGGGGCATTGTGCGGAATCCAGAGCAAACTTTTCTATGGATTTATCGGCACGTTTGTATGGTTCTTTTTCCTCAATGCCGGAATTCATCCCACAATCGCCGGTGTGATAGTGGCCTTTACAATCCCGGCGAAGCCTGTGTTCGCACCGAAAAATTATGTGAAGACTATCCGCAAAAACATCGGCTTCTTCTCGCGTGAAGATGATGAGGCTCTGAATACAAGAACGATCCTTAATAAAGACCAGATGAACTGGCTGAAGGAGATAGAAACGGCTTCTGACAAGGTGATCTCTCCGTTGCAGGATATGGAGGATACGCTTCATCCGCTCGTGAATTATATTATTGTGCCTCTTTTTGCTTTTGCGAATGCCGGAATTTTTTTCGGTGATATGAATTTCGCGCAGATGTTCAACGGAATTGCACCGGCAATCATTGTCTCTCTGGTGGTCGGAAAATTTCTCGGCATATTTCTTTTTTCCTGGCTCACTATCAGGCTGAAGCTTGCCCCGATGCCCGAAGGCGCCAACTGGTCGCGTCTGGCTTCCGTGTCGGTGCTTGGCGGAATCGGGTTTACTGTGTCTCTTTTTATCGCAAATCTGTCGTTTGGTTCAGCCGACCCCTTTATGGCTGAATTGCTCAATGATGCAAAACTCGGCATACTCATCGGCTCCCTGCTTGCTGGAATTCTTGGCTGGGCTTTGTTGCATTTCACACTGCCCAAAGAGCCGCAACCGGAAGATGAGTGAACTTTTTTGCGCCTGCGTTGTTATTAATTCAATAATCTGTGAAACGTCGATTGATGACGTGTCAATAACCAAAATTTCAACGCAATGAACACTTATTTTCCTTACTCGCAAATCGTAAATGTTTGCAACAGTTTTCGCGAAACGCTTTTACGTCATCCTTTCTTTGAGGATTGGAGAATTATCACATCCGGCTCTTCAAAATCAACAACCGATGATTGTGAAATCTCTATGGGCGAAATTTATTATTGAGCACCGGATTTTCGTAACACCGAAATTTTGCGCAGGGCTTCCGGGCGGCCGAGGTTCACTTTTTCCTTATAGTGGGCATCGGAATTTACCGCTATCGGAAGTCCGGCTCTTATTATTTGATTCCACCATCTTTCGGCAGGATAGTAACGTTTGCGGTCGTTTATTGCCTTTGTGTTAATTTCCACAACCACACCGGCAGTTGCGGCATGAATGATTACATCCTCAATCAATGCGGCATACCATTGCTGCTCCTCCAGTTCGGAATCGATTTGAGATGCATTCCCGATTATTTTGTCAAAATGGCCCAGCATGTCGATTCCTCCAAGTTCAAGCATAATGAGCACCTGCTCGAAATATTTCTCCACCACATATCTTAAATCTCCGGCGTAAGCACGCCGAAGATTGTCGGCAAACCGGTTGAAACTCCCGTCGCAGTCTACCGGAATTCCATCCTGTGTCGGCACAAAATGCACCGAGCCGAGCCTGTAGTCGAGCGGAATGTTTTGAAAATAATCGATATGAGGCCCGAAATCGCGTCCCAGAAAGTCAATCTCCATCGAGGTGAACACCTCTGTTTCCCCCCGGAACTCATCTTTTATGGAGTTCATCTCATCAAGATATGCACTGACATCGGAGGCGTGCATGTTGCAGGGGGAATCAATGCATACCGGGCTGTGAGGCGTAATCCCCCATGCCATGAACCCTGCATCGCGGGCTGCTGCCACCATCTCGCGGATTGAATTATGCCCGTCGCAATATTGCGTGTGTGAATGAAAATTGCACATCTCCGTGGCGGATATAATCCCGGAGATGTGCTGTGCCGGTGAAGTCAGTTCCGATTGTGTCATTGAATATCTTTGTCGGCAGCAATAGGTGTTGCCAATGTTTTGAGATAGCGCATAAAGAGAGCCAGAAAGCATCCGGCGGCAGCAATGCCGGCTGCGCATGCCAATTCATACGGCACGCTGACATCACCAAGTGCCATGGTGAGTGAGCTCATCCCTTCAGGCGCAAAGAATATATATGTCACTGTCACCATTGTCATGAACATTGCCGGCAGGAGAGTGAGCATATAAAACTTGTGTTCTTTTGCCAGATACACCGTGATTGCCCAGAGTGTGAACACTGACAGCACTTGATTGCACCATGCGAAATAGCGCCACAATGCCTGGTAGGGAATCAGCATTATCACAAAGCAGATTGCAAAAATAGGTATGGAGATAAGAAGCCGCTTTCTGATTGTTTTTTGTTCGGTGCCCATGAAGTCGGCGGCTATGAGGCGGGCAGAGCGTAACGCAGTGTCGCCCGATGTGATGGGAGCAGCCACCACTCCGAGTATGGCAAGCACACCTCCCACGGCGCCAAGCCATGTGCGGGATATGTTGTTCACAAGGATAGCGGGTGTGGCGCCTCCGCTCAACGCTGCCTGCAGATTGTCATATCCGCCGGTGAAGGTGATTGCCGCAGCCGCCCATATAAGCGCAACAATTCCTTCTGTCACCATAGCTCCGTAGAACACGGGACGCGCGTGCTTCTCATTCTTGAGACAACGCGCCATCATGGGCGATTGTGTGGCGTGAAAACCGGATATCGCGCCGCATGCTATCGACACGAACATCATCGGGAATATCGGCGTCTCGTCGGGATTTGCACTGTGATTGCCAAATCCTTCCCATATTTCGGGCATCGCATCATGGTTGGCATAAAGCATTGCCATTATCCCCACGGCCATGAACAGAAGGGCTATGCCAAACAACGGATAAAGCTTGCCGATAAGTTTGTCAATAGGAAGCAGCGTGGCAAGCATGTAATACACGAATATTACGGCTATCCAGAACATTTTGTCAAGGCTCTGTGGTGTGAGCATGGCAAGAAGGTCGGCGGGATTATACACAAACACAGCCCCCACCAATATCATCAGTAGCAGTGAGAACACACGCATCACACCCTTTATACCGCCACCGAGATATTTGCCTACTATCTCAGGGAGCGACGCGCCGTCGTTGCGCAATGAAAGCATGCCCGACATGTAGTCGTGCACCGCGCCGGCGAGAATGGTGCCGAATACAATCCATAGGAATGCGGCCGGACCATACATTATGCCCATTATAGCTCCGAATATGGGGCCGAGACCGGCTATGTTGAGAAATTGAATCAAAAATATTTTCCATGAGGGAAGCATCACATAGTCTACACCGTCGGCATGTGAATGCACCGGAGTGGGACGCGACTCATCCTGGCCGAATACGCGCGAAGCGAATTTGCCATATGTGAAATAGCCTGCCACAAGAAGAAATAAGGCAATTGTGAAAGTTATCATATTTTATTTAAGGTTAGCTCTTTATTTAAGGTTGGTGTTGTTTTATTGTGAAATTTATCAACAGTCTGTTGCTCGGGCAGACGTTGACCGTGCGGTGAAAATCAGCGTTATCGAGTTGACATGAGGCGATA
The DNA here is from genome assembly GCA_023665575.1 of Candidatus Amulumruptor caecigallinarius. Classification (GTDB taxonomy): domain Bacteria; phylum Bacteroidota; class Bacteroidia; order Bacteroidales; family Muribaculaceae; genus Lepagella. Next base: position 284,132 of record JAMPDQ010000001.1, read on the forward strand.
GAGACTGCTCTTTTTTGTTGCCAACTCTTTCCTCATGCCGCTCACTTTCTCCTCAAGCCTCTCTATGGCAGGCTCAATTGAGGCTGAATGTGACGCGTGATATTCCCGACGCAGTTTGTCGAGCTCTTTCTCCGCACTTTCAAGGTCGGATTTGGCTGTTTGAAATGCTCTCATTTCGCTGCGCAATGCGGCATTTTCAATTTCATCATATCTTGTGAGAATAGAGCCTCCGCCTATTGGAAATATGAACTCGGCCTCTTTTTTCCGCTCAAACGGATTTATGGAGCGAATTGTGGCGAGCAGTTCGTCATAATCGGCATCTTCGGGCTGTGATTCTATATAGTCGGTGATTCGGGCGAAGTCGCAAAGATTCTCTTGATCTGCGGGATAATTCTGTCTAAGGTCGTTGGTGACAAACACATATATGGTGATGAGGTCGTCAAGTCGGTTTCTGTCGGTGGCCCACCAGCCTACACCATTCAATTCGTCTATGGCAAGCATATAATCATCGTAGGGCGAATTGTAGGGGAATCCGAGATTCTGAGGCTGGAGAAACGAGCCGTCTGCAGCATCTCTTGTAGCCACCATGATATCGTAGCCACCGATTGAGTCGTCACCATTGTCGGCAAAATAAAGAGTCACACCGTCTGACATCATGAACGGGAAGATAGCGTCACTCTCCTCCGCGAGGTTTGGGAGCGGGGCGGGGGTGCTCCAGCTGCCATCGGTGAGGCGTGATGATTCCAACAGCCTGCTGTAGCCTGTGGAGTCGACATCGGCCTGAGCCCAAAGCTTATAGTCGTCGCCTTCGTTGGTGAATACATAATTCACTCCCGGATTGCGGAATGGAAGTGCCTTTGAATCTCCAAGCGAACCGGAAGATGCCGGTATGTGATAGGCCTTGAAGAAATCATCACGGGGCACGGTGATGCTGTCGATTATGGCAATGCGCTCCACACGCTCCAGAAAATTCGAGGCAGTGTTGAGTTCGCGAGTGTATTGATTGTAAAGTTCGCTGAATTCGCTGTCTTCCTTTTTTACCTTGCGGTGGGCGGCGGCATAGTCTTTGCGGGCTGTGTTGAAATCATAATTCATGTAGGCTTCACGCCCCCGGGCCAACAGCTCGGCAGCGGTCTGTGCGGAGCATTCGTGCGAAAACAGAATTCCCGACAATGCCATGCAGAAACTGAAAAAAATGTGTTTGTGTGTCATATGTATCTCGTATATGCAAATTTAAACAAAATAACGCAACTTTTGCAAGTTTTTCGATGCATGATTCATAAAAATGATATGGATTCCATATGCATGGCATGAGCGGTGTTGCTCGCCCAAAGCCGCTCCGGCGACCGCTATTATGAAACGATGTCTTAGAATAATTGAGAATTTTTTATTATATTTGCGGCAAAGTGTGCATACACTGACCATGTTTGAAAGAAAAATCATAACATAATACAAGTATGAGTTTGAATATAATTGTATTGGCCAAACAGGTGCCCGACACCCGCAATGTGGGCAAGGATGCCATGAAGGAAGACGGCACAATCAATCGTGCGGTGCTCCCGGCAATTTTCAATCCGGAGGACCTTAACGCGCTTGAGCAGGCTCTCAAGCTGAAAGAGATGTATCCCGGCTCCAAAGTGACTGTGCTCACCATGGGCCCGGCGCGTGCGGCGGAAATTGTGCGCGAAGGTATGTATAGAGGTGCCGACGGCGGTATCGTGCTCTCCGACCGTGCATTTGCCGGAAGCGACACCCTCGCCACTTCATACGCCCTTAGTGCGGCTGTGCGTAAAATAGGAAACTATGACATTATAATAGGCGGCCGCCAGGCCATTGACGGTGACACTGCCCAGGTGGGCCCGCAGATTGCCGAAAAACTTGGACTTCCGCAGGTGACTTACGCTGAGGATATCATGGAAATCAAGGATGGCCGCGCAATTGTGAAACGCCGCATCGAAAGCGGAGTGGAGACCGTGTCAGCGCCTATGCCTCTTGTTGTCACCGTTAACGGCTCAGCTGCGGAATGCCGCCCGCGCAACGCAAAGTTTGTGCAGAAGTATAAATATGCCACAGTGCCTTCGGAAGCTGCCGGCGACGAGGTGAAAAAAGCTCTCGCCGAGAAGCGCCCCTATCTGAATATTGGCGAATGGACTGCAGAAATGGTCAATGCCGACCTGCAGCAATGTGGTCTCGCCGGCTCTCCCACAAAGGTGAAGGGCATCGAAAATGTGGTGTTCACCGCAAAGGATGCACGCAAAGTTGAAAACACTGACGAGGATATCGAAATCCTTGTCAAGGAATTAATCACTAACCACACAATCGGCTAATTATGGCAACGGACAAGCACAATCTTATAGTATATTGCGAGTTTGAAGACGGCAAAGTGGCTGACGTCAGTCTTGAGCTTCTCACAAAAGGTCGCCAGCTCGCCGACAAACTCGGCATCAAGCTCGAAGCAATTGTCGCCGGCGACAACCTCGAAAATATTGAAAAGCAGGTTATGCCTTATGGTGTCGACACTCTTTATAAGGTGGAGGACCGCAGGCTTTATCCTTACACTTCTCTCCCTCATTCATCAATTCTCATCAATCTCTTCAAGGAGAAGGAGCCGAGAATCGCATTCATGGGAGCTACATCAATCGGCCGCGACCTTGGCCCGCGAGTGTCATCGGCGCTTCACAGCGGTCTGACTGCCGACTGCACCCAGCTTGAAATAGGCGACCACAAGGATGCACGCACCGGTGAGGAATTCAGAGACCTGCTCCTGCAGATACGCCCCGCTTTTGGCGGCAATATCGTTGCCACAATCGTTAATCCCGAATGTCGCCCCCAGATGGCCACAGTGCGCGAGGGTGTAATGAAGAAGGAGATTCGCGATGCAAACTACAAGGGTGAGGTGGTGAATCTGAATGCCGACGATTATACAAAGTCTGAAGACTATGTGGTGGAGGTGATCAATCGCCATGTGGAGAAATCAAAAGTAAATCTCAAAGGAAGCCCGATTGTTGTGTGTGGTGGCTACGGCATGGGAAGCAAGGAGAATTTTCAGTTGCTACACGACCTTGCCGATGCCCTCGGCGGCGAAGTGGGTGCAAGCCGCGCCGCTGTAGATGCCGGATGGGCCGACCATGACCGTCAGATCGGACAAACCGGTGTCACAGTGCGCCCCAAACTCTATATAGCATGCGGAGTGTCCGGCCAGATCCAGCACATCGCCGGCATGCAGGAGTCATCGATTATCATATCGGTGAACAATGACCCCAATGCCCCCATTAATACGATTGCCGATTATGTAATCACCGGCAATGTGGAGGATGTCATCCCCAAATTAATCAAGTATTATAAAAAGAATTCGAAATAACAATGGCTAATTTTTATAACGATAATCCGGCTCTGAAACATTATCTTACCCATCCGCAGATGGAGAAGATTGTGAGCCTGAAGGAACGCAATTTTGCTGACGCCGACAAATATGATTATGCACCGATGGATTATGCCGATGCACAGGACAGCTATGACAAGGTGCTTGAAATTGTCGGTGAAATCTGCGGCGATGTGATTGCGCCCAACGCTGAGGAGGTGGATCATGTCGGCCCCACCGTTGAAAATGGCCGGGTAACATATGCTCCGGGCACAGCCCGCAATCTCGATGCCTGCCGCAAGGCCGGGCTTATGGGAATGTCGATGCCGCGCCGCCTCGGAGGCCTTAATTTTCCCATCACTCCCTATATCATGGCCGCTGACATAGTGAGCCGCGCTGATGCCGGGTTCGAAAACCTTTGGGGTCTGCAGGATTGCGCCGAAACAATATATGAGTTTGCCGATGAGGAGCAAAAACAGAAATATATTCCGCGCGTATGTGCAGGCGAAACGATGTCGATGGACCTCACCGAGCCCGATGCGGGTTCTGACCTGCAGTCGGTGATGCTGAAGGCTTCGCAGAAGCCCGACGGATCATGGGTGCTCAACGGCGTGAAACGCTTTATCACCAACGGCGACAGCGATATTCATCTTGTGCTCGCCCGCTCGGAAGAGGGCACAAAAGATGGCCGCGGCCTCTCGATGTTTATCTACGACAAGCGCAACGGCGGAGTGAATGTGCGCCGCATCGAGAATAAGATGGGTATCAAAGGCAGCCCCACATGCGAGCTTACATATAAGGATGCTCCCGCCGAACTCGTGGGCAGCCGTAGGCTCGGACTCATAAAATATGTGATGGCTCTGATGAATGGAGCGCGCCTCGGAATAGCGGCGCAAAGCGTAGGTCTAAGTGAAAATGCATATCGCGAAGCCCTCGCTTATTCTATGGACCGCAAGCAGTTTGGCAAAGCAATCATTGACTTCCCGGCTGTGGCAGAAATCCTCTCTGTGATGAAGGCCAAGCTTGATGCATCACGCGCGCTGCTCTATGCCTGCACACGCTTTGTGGATATCTACAAGGCTTACGACGATATTGCCAAAGAGCGCAAACTCGAACCCGAAGAGAAGAAGGAAGCCAAGGAATATTCACGTCTGGCCGATGCATTCACACCTTTGGCAAAGGGAATGACATCGGAATTCTGCAACCAGAATGCATATGATGCAATTCAGATTCATGGCGGCTCCGGCTTCATGAAGGATTACGCATGCGAGAGAATATATCGCGATGCCCGCATCACCTCAATTTACGAGGGAACCACCCAGCTACAGGTGGTGGCAGCCATACGCCACGTCACAACCGGCACATATCTCAACTGGATTAATGCGCAGCTTGCCGGAGAATGCAAGCATGCCGACCAACAGGCCAAAGTGACACTCGAGTCGATGGCCGGAATGTTCGCCGACTCACTTAAGGCTGTGACAGAGGCGAATGATCCCGAATATCTTGATTTTATGGCGCGTCGTCTCGTGGAGATGGCCGGCTACACCGTGATGGGCTGTCTCCTTCTTGAGGATGCCACACGCAATGATGAATTCCGCACATCGCTCAATGTGTTTGTGAAATATGCTCAGGCGGAAGTGGCAAAACACGCAGACTTTATCAGCAATTTCATGCCCGACCAAATGAAAGATTATTTTGCTGTGAAAACCGCAAATTTGGATATGTGAAAATAAAATATTAACTTTGCACCGCAAAAATGCGGGCAGTGTTCGCATTGCCCGCATTTTTATAAGTAAATCAGATGCTTGCGCGCCCGCGGCGCGAAGTGTCATAACAAAAATTCAAATCACACATTATGAATCGTTACGAAACCGTTTTCATTTTGACTCCCGTTTTGTCTGACGACCAGATGAAGGAAGCGGTAGAAAAATTCAAGGATGTGCTCAAGCAGAATGATGCCAAAATCATCAATGAAGAGCTCTGGGGTCTTCGCAAGCTTGCATATCCCATTCAGAAAAAATCAACAGGCTTTTATTGCCTGGTAGACTTCGAGGCAGAGCCCACAATCGTAAAGCGTCTTGAAACCGCTTTCCGCCGCGACGAACGCGTGATCCGCTTCCTCACATTCCGTCTCGACAAATATGCGGCGGAATATG
>JAMPDQ010000020.1 GCA_023665575.1 Candidatus Amulumruptor caecigallinarius
TCAAGTTGCTTGCAACTTGCGAAACTTGAGTTTGTAAAATTATTCTGCTTTTAAAGTCACCTCTGTCTCGCAAATTTGGACATCTTTATCCTTTTGATTAAGTCATATAGCTCGCTATGCGCCTGATTCTGCAGAGCCAAACCCGGGCTTATGCATGCGCCCCCTAATGTTAAATTTTTTTTGTAACAGACTCTGAGTAATGTCCCCCGTCTTGTATCTATCCTCCGCGATATGTTACGGCACATAATTCTCGGGATATTCGATATCCCAAAGAAACAGTGCCTCTGCTGGCATTGATGTGCCTGCCGCGCAGCGATTGCGCTTTTCGATTATTTCTTTAAAGTCGGCTGACGTCAGCTTTCCGCGGCCCACATCCACAAGTGTTCCAACCACTGATCTGACCATGTTGCGCAAGAATCTGTCGGCACTGATTGTGAACACTATGCCGGGGGTGGCATAATTGTTTTCCCATTTTTTCCACCGGGCTTCTGTCACACGGCAGATGTTGGTTTTTGCATCAGAATGCAATTTTGCAAACGATGTGAAATCATCGGTGTGAAGAAGTGTTTGTGCAGCTTCGTTCATGCCTTCCACATCCAGTGCAGAAGGCGAATGCCATGAAAAATCTCTCAGGAAGGGGCTTTTGGCGAATGTCACAAAATATTTGTAGGTGCGCTTCACGGCATCAAATCTGGCGTGGGCGGTGTCAGGAACACGGAATATGTTTTCCACCGCAATGCCCTTACCGCAGAGCCTGTTGAGCCCGACAATCAGACGTTTATTGCCGGAGATTTCAGCTGCCGTGTCAAAATGGGCATACATCACACGGGCATTGACCCCCGCATCTGTTCTCCCGGCCCCAACAATGGGAGTGGGGTTGCGGAGCACAGTCTGCAAGGCTTCCTCAAGTGTCTGCTGCACACTCTTTGCGTTGGGTTGCGACTGCCAGCCGTGAAACAACTTGCCGTTATATGACAGCCTTATGAAATATCGCATGTATTAGAGTCTGTTTCATAAAGATTTCAACATTAGGGGCGGCTTATATAGAGTTCTGACTGACTGCCTTGCAGTAAAATCAATCATATTCGAGATATGTGCTTCCGTAAAGCCCGGAACGGTAAATGTTGAGAAATTGACGTCCCTCCTCCGGAGTGATTGCTCCTCGCTTCATCGAGGCGGTGACCCACGACTCAAGGTTTCTTACAAGCTTTTTGGGATTGTATTCCACATAGTCGAGCACATCGGCCACGGCTTCACCATCAATCACCTGAGCAATCTCATAACCATCTTTTGTGAGCGCTATATGCACTGCGTTGGTATCGCCGAAAAGGTTGTGAAGGTCGCCGAGGATTTCCTGATATGCGCCAACGAGGAAAACTCCGATATAATAAGGCTCGTTGGGCTTGAGATCATGCACATGCAGGGAGCGGGCACTCCCTTGCGGAGCCACGAAATGGGCAATCTTTCCGTCGGAATCGCATGTTACATCCTGGATTGTGCATTCGTGTGACGGCTTTTCATCAAGACGTGTCACAGGCATTATCGGGAACATCTGGTCGATTGCCCAGGAGTCGGGAAGCGACTGGAAAAGTGAAAAGTTGCAGAAATATTTCTCCGGCAACATCCTCGCGGCTTTGCGAAGCTCTTCGGGCGGATGCTTCATGGAGCGGGTCATGTCGCGCACATCGCGTGCCACTGACCAGAACAGCTTCTCAATTTGAGCGCGTGTGCGCAGGTCGAGCAGCCCGAGGCTGAAGAGCTCAAGAGCCTCTTCGCGAATCTGGAGAGCGTCATGCCAGTCTTCAAACACGCGTGAGGGGTCAATCTTGTCCCAGATATTATATAGATCCGACGCCAGCTCATGAGGATTATCGCCAAGCTCGTCATCATCTTTCCAGATTGGGAGCTGGGTGGTTTCAAGCACCTGTATAATCAGCACTGAATGATGGGCGGTGAGCGAGCGTCCGCTCTCGGTGATGATGTTGGGATGTTTCAGCCCGTTTTTCCGGCATGCGTCTACAAGCGATGACACTGAATCGTTGACATATTCCTGTATGGAATAGTTCATGGAGTTCTCTCCTGAAGAGCTGCGGGTGCCGTCGTAGTCAACGCCAAGACCTCCCCCTATGTCAACAAAATCTATGTTGAAGCCCATCTTGCACAATTGCACATAGAATTGCATCGCCTCGCGAAGAGCGTTTTTGATGCGTCTGATCTTTGTGATCTGACTCCCGATGTGGAAATGGATAAGCTTGAGGCAATCAGCAATCTTTGCCTTCTCCATGAATGAAAGGGCATCGAGAAGCTCGCTTGAATTCAAACCGAATTTGCTGACATCTCCTCCCGACTCTTCCCACTTTCCGCTGCCCGAAGAAGACAGCTTGATGCGAATGCCGATATTGGGGCGTATGCCAAGACGTTTGGCCACATTCACTATAAGCTTCAGCTCATTGATTTTTTCCACCACCAGAAAGATGCGTCGTCCCATTTTCTGGGCGAGCAAAGCCAACTCCACATAGTCTTCATCCTTATAGCCGTTGCACACCACAATAGAGTTCTCATGAGTGTTCACTGCCAGAACGGCATGAAGTTCCGGCTTTGAGCCTGCCTCCAGGCCGATATCATACTTGTTGCCATGGCTCACTATCTCTTCCACCACCGGGCGCATCTGGTTCACCTTGATGGGATAGACTATGAAATTTTTTGCCTCATACTGATATTCTTCGGCCGCGCGCTTGAAGCAACTGGAGATTTTGCGGATTCTGTCGTCAAGGATATCGGGGAAGCGGAGCAACAGAGGAGCGTCTACATCGCGCAGCTGAAGCTCATCCATCACCTCCTTTATATCCACAGGTGTACATCCCTCTTTCGGAGTGACCTGCACATGTCCTTTCTCATTGATTGAAAAGTAATTCCTGCCCCATCCCGATATGTTGTAGAGCTCGGCGGAATCTTCAATTCTCCATTTTCTCATTTCCGATACAGTTTTTTCTATTTTGATTTTCACATGCAAAGCCGGGTTAGTCGCGTCGCCCCAGCATTTCTATTTTATCAACAATTATTTCAGTGACTCTGCGTCTCACCTTGAATTTATCTTCATATTCGCGGCTTTTGAGACGCCCTTCCACATAAAGGCGCGTGCCTTTGCGGATATATCTCTCCGCAAGCAATGCGTTTTCGCCCCCCATCACAAGCTTGTGCCATTCGGTGATTTCTGCCGGAGAATTGGCATATTTGTCGTTGGTGGCCAGCGATACGAATGCGATGGGACGATCTTTTTCCGGATACCTGATTTCCGGATCGGCTCCTACATATCCGAGTAATATGACTTTGTTTACTGACATGATTTTATGAAACGGAATATTTTTATATCGGATCGAAATCAATTGCTTTCAGAGAGAGTCCGGTCTTTTCATGCAGTCCGAACATGAGGTTCATGATGTGCACTGCTTCACCGGCCGCCCCGCGAAGCCGACAGTCGGCCGCCACACTTATGGCAATGCGGTTTTCCTCCGGCGAACTCACAGACAATATGCAGCGGTTGGTGCCGGCAACTTCCGAAACCCCGGGCGGATTTTGCACCAGAAAGGCGAAGTTGTGGTCGTCATACATTTCATAGAGTTTTTCCAATTGCTCACGCGACACGCCGCATTTGAAGTCAATCTGCATTACTGCGCTTCTGCGCGATGCTGAAGGCGTGGCGCTAATCTTTATATCGGAGTTGAAACTCTGCTGCACTTTTCGCAACTGCCGGCTGATTTCTTCCGACACAATCTTCAGATCATATTTGAGAATAAGCGGTTCGGGAGCGGAAATGTTCAATGTGATATCATCCTGAAGCAACAAATGAAGGGCAAGCGGATAGAGAGCCACAAGAGCCATTGATGCGAACGAACTTGGCACGCACGCCCTCACAGCACCCCTTACCAATGCTTTGCGGTTAATTTCGGGAAGACCGTAAACCATGCCGTTCGACTCTTCATCAATCCCCGGCCTGTAGGCCATGTAGATTGTCTTGAGCTCCGGGTGGGTGTCGGCCAGAACTTTCAGCTGCTCAGCGCCGATGTTGTTGTCGCATATGAAAAGCACGTCAAGACCGCGGAGATCCACTGTCGTTGAGAACGACAGGTCAGTCTCCCCGATCAGTCCGTGGTGATGAGAGGGAAGAGGCTTGCCTTCAAGCCCCTTCTCATAAGCCGTTTTGATGTCAATCTCCGGGTGCATGGCCAAAAGACGTATCAATTCTCCGGCGTCACGGCTCCCGGCTCCTATTATGCCTGTATTTATCATTTATAAAGGAAGTATTTTCGACAGAACCTTCTTCGCATCTTCCTGAGTCACATCTTCGCGAAGCACAGCCAGGATGGTGTCGCTTCCGGGGATGGTTCCCAGAATTTCAGGCGAGTTGCTCATGTCGATGTCATAAGCGAGGCCCGACGCGTATCCGTTGCGTGTCTTGATTACTGCGATGTGTCCTGATATCGACAATGACAGAAATCCACTCTGGAAATTTGCATGCAGGCCGAGGCCGCCTTTTGCAATAAGTTTGTCTTTTAATGTGTTGCTGTCGGGAAGAACATACATGTATGTGCCGCGGTCAGTGGGCACCTTTGTGGTTTTCAACATTTTTAAATCGCGGGATAAGGTTGCTTGTGTCACGTTATATCCTTTTTCCTGCAGTTTTTTTGATAATTCTTCCTGACTTGCGATACACCTGTTTTTTATCAGGTCTATCATCAGTTCAATTCTTTGCTTTCTGTTTTTCATTGGAAATTACGTGTCTAATGCAGGGTATCTGCGTTCTTGTTATCAGTGTTTACTTTTCTATTTTAATTTTAAATTCTAAATTTCACATTATATTATATCTCCCGATTCACACGCCTTGCTGTGAATCCAGGCGTCTGTCAATCTCTTCTTTTATCCTTGCCGCCTCCTCATAATTTTCAGCCTCGGATGCTTTCTGCATGTCGGCGCGAAGCTCTTCTATGCTCTTTATATCCATGTCTGCCTTGAATGTCACCTTGTTGGGTGTCGACTGCGAAATTCTGGCACTTGTGGATTTCTTACAGGTGTTTTTTTCTCCCGGTTCAAATCCGGCCTCGGCAAGCACTTGGGGTGTGGTGTAAATTGGGGCCCCCACCCTGATTGCGAGTGCGATGCCATCTGATGAGCGCGAGTCTATCACATGTGTCGACTCGCCATCCTGAAGCACCAACTCGGCCGCAAACACACCATTCGGAAGCTTATAGATGTTGACCTCGCGGAGCGATATGCCGAATGTCGACATCATGCTGACCATCAGATCATGAGTGAGCGGACGCGGAGTCAGCACCTCCTGTAGCTTGCATTCTATTGCCTGTGCCTCGGGGTATCCGATGATAATCGGAATCCGCCGGGTGCCTCCCTCCTGCTGAAGTATCACTGCGTATACTCCCGACTCTATCTGATTGTATGTGATTCCTATGAGTTCAAGTTTACATTTTTCCATCTTTATCCGTAGGTCAATGTGTTGTTTGTTTTGTTTTTCTGTTTTCGGGTGCGGGTGTGGATATCATTCCCGAGCCGAGACACAGCTCTTTGTCGGGGGTATAGATTATGGCAAATTGTCCCGGTGCAATTCCCTGCACGTCTGCATCGGAATGCACCACATAGCTGCCGTTGCCCACACTCTCCATTTTGCCGGATATGAATTCCGGTGTGTGGCGTGTTTTGAATGTGATGCTCATCGAACCGGATTCTTCCAAAATAGGATTCTCTGTAATCCAGTGCATCTCTTCGATGGCTATGCGTCGGCCATATTGTTTGCGCGTGTCATATCCGTTTGACACATAAATCACATTGTCGCGCACATTTTTACGCACCACAAACCATGGGCCGCCACTCAGCCCGAGCCCCTTGCGCTGGCCGATGGTGTAGAACCAATAACCGCGGTGTTCGCCTATTTTCTTCCCGGTTTCAATTTCAATCACCGAGCCCTTTCTTATGCCGAGGTGACGCTCAATAAAGTCGGCATAATTAATTTTTCCTAAAAAGCATATCCCTTGTGAGTCTTTTCTCACGGCGTTGGGCAGTGATGCCTCCGCGGCGAGCCGTCGCACCTCGCTTTTGGGAATATTGCCGAGCGGAAACATCAGACGGCTTAATTGTTCGTAAGATATCTGTGCAAGGAAGTCGGTCTGGTCTTTCACCGGGTCGGCAGCTGTGGCAAGATAAAGCTTGCCGTTGCGTTCTTTGATTGATGCGTAATGTCCGGTGGCTGTTTTGTCAAATTCGTGTCCCCACCGCTCTTCAAAATATCCGAATTTTATTAGCTTGTTGCACATCATATCGGGGTGGGGGGTGAGACCCTCCTTCACTGTGCGAAGTGTGTATCCCATCACACTTTCCCAATATTCCTCGTGCAGTGATACTACTTGCAGCGGAAGATTATATTTATGTGCAATGAGTGTGCACATCTCTATATCCTCTTCTGCCGAACAGTCTCCCTCTCCATTTTCCCCACCAATTCTGATATAGAAAAGATGAAGCTCGTGCCCCTGCTTGTGGAGCAGGTCAACCACTACGGCGCTGTCAACGCCTCCCGACACTAACACTGCTATCTTCATACCTCTTCAAGCTCCTCCTCGCTTTGATTGTCTGAATGGATGAAATGCAATGACAAAAAATAGTCAACAGAAATTTTCCCGGGCCCCACAAGCATAATGAAGAAATATATCCCCAGAAACATCACGGGCAGATATGTGTTTTGTGTCCAGGATGTGAGATATGATGCCTCACGGGCGGTTTCAAGCAGATAATATTCTGCAAATGTCATTGCCACCATGGGGGGAATGCACATAATCCGGGTGCAGAATCCCGCCATAATGAATAATGAGCATGCAATCTCCACTATTATCATCAGTGTCATGCCTGTCTCGGGCTGTAGCCCCATGATTGACGGAAATGATGACAGCTCTTGCGAATAATGGTAAATCTGCCGCAATCCGAATTGCATCAGCATCACACCCGCAAAAAGACGCAGAAAAAGACGCCCCATGTTGGTGTAGCTGTATCCGGTTGTGCGTATATATATTTGTTTGAATATATTTGTCATGGATGTGTCAATTAGAGTTTTGCTGAGGCTCGTTGCCAATTGTGCCGGCTCCTCCCACTGCTATTGCCATGGCTGTTGCCGAATCGGCATTTTTTACCACCAGGTTCCCATTGCGGTCAAGTACATAAAATGAGGGTGTGAAGCGCAGGTCAAATATGTCATCGGCATCGGCGCAGGCGCCCGAGGTCCAGTTGGCGGGATACTCAGACAGCGCTTTTTGCCACCCTTCTTCGGCATTTGTGTCGATGAAATATACCTTTATCTTCCCATCTGTCACAAGTCTGTCAAACCGCACGTTTGTCTCCATTTTTAGCTTGGCATGACGACAGTCATCGCAGTCGGGATTGCCAAATTCAATCACCGTAATCTGTCCGGAAGGTGCGAATGTTTCCTCCTTCCCGTTGGCTGTCATATATTTGAATTCCGGAAGAGGATTGCCTGGTGTGCAATCAGCAATCAGTTTTTTGTGACGTTCGTAGCGCAGTTTGCGCTCTTTTTTCAGAGTCTTGTTGCTCAGCAGATTGTCGATAAATCTTAAATATAATTCATCGTTCCAGAAGGTGGCTCGCGGACTGTAGAGGGCTTCCTCTGCCGCTTTGGTGATCTGGAGGGTGAGAACCGGATTGCCTTTCAATGATGCAAAAAGATTTGTGACTGCCTCTTCCGCCACTTCACTATCGGCATATCTCATTGGAGCGGTGAAGCGTGTCATTGCATCATTGAGCGCATTCTGGTCAACGGCTTTCTTGCTTTTGAAATCCATTTTGCTCCAAAAATTCCGTACCAGATAATTCGACCTGTCCTGCAGATTTTGCATGGTGTCGGGAGCCTCCGCATATTCGAAAAGAGGAGGAATCACAATCGGCTCTGACGCGTTTGACGCTGTTGCTGACAGCGTAGCCAGTGCTGCCGTGTAAACAGTCCGCTTTATGTAATTTATATTCAATTTCATTTTTTCACAAATTTTTCAATGCCGGCAGCCCATGCCTTGTAGCCATTGCCGTTGAGATGAAGACCATCGTTGGTGTATTCCCGCTTCATATTTCCGTTTGCATCGCTGAGAAATGGCCATAGGTCGATATATGTCGCGCCGTTGCGTGCAGCGATGCTTTCTATCTCTTTGTTGAATTGTTTCAAGGTGTTCTCTTTGTTGCGCAACGATTTGTAGCGGTTGAAGCTGTTGTTGACCGGCATCACTGACTGCACATAAAGTTGCGTTTCAGGAGATTGCTCGCGTATTTTCTTCACAAGTCGTTCGTAGCGCTCCGCAAGCTTTGCAACATTGTGTCCGTGCGACACATCGTTGATTCCAATTAGAAGGAATATTTTGCGTGGCTGTCCGGGTGTGATTTGATTGATGCGTTTCTCCACTCCGGTGATGATGTCGGATGAAATGCCGCGGTTCTTTATGTTGTCCATTCCGAAGAGTTCGTTGAATTCCCCTCCATCGGTGATGGAATTGCCCAGAAACACTATGTCGTCGCTTTTTATCGGCAAAAGCTCAAACAGACTTGTTTTTCTGTCCCAATATTCATCGGCTGTAGCAAGCGGAGTTGAGGAAACTGCCGCAATTGCCAGCATCATTGCTTTTATGGTTCTGTTTATATTGAGTTTCATGGAATAGGGTTCTAAATTCTTGCCCGGTTTCTGTGGTATTCCACAAGCCCGTTGATTGGGTGGGCTGTTATTTTCCCTGTCTTGTACCCGAGATTTGCGGCAGCTGTCTTCAATATGTCTGAGAAATTGCTTGCTATCGAGCCGGTGAATGCTATCGGCAGGGTTCTTGCACCTTCATAGAATTGAACATTTCTGTTAAGAAATGATTCAAATTCTTTTCTTACAAGTGAGTAGATATATGGGTTCCACAGATGCTCTTTTATGAAGGGCACAAGTGAGGCCAAGTATCTGTTGGGGGACGGCTGACGATACACCTTTTCAAGAATTTCGGCCAGCGACAGCTCGTAGGTGGCGAGAAATTTTTCGCGAATCACGGGCGGCAGATGTCCTTTAAATGCATCCGATACAAGGCGTTTGCCCAGAGCGGCTCCGCTTCCTTCATCTCCGAGGATGAATCCAAGCGATGGAACATTCTGCTCAATGCTCCGCCCATTGTAGAGACAGGAGTTGCTCCCTGTGCCGAGGATGCATGCGATGCCGCGTTGGGTGCCGTGCAGACTGCGTGCTGCCCCAAGCAAATCCGTATATGCGTGCACTTCTCCGCCACCGAGCGAGGCGCGGATGGCATTCTCCGCCTTCACGCATATGGCGGGCGTGGCGCAGCCGGCACCGTAATAGTGCACCTCTCCATATTCCGCATCTTCCGGCAGAGCCGATTTTAGCTCTGACAGCAGCCCGGAAATTTCCTCCTCACCGGCCAAAAGTGCGTTAAGTCCGGAGGTGGTGAGTCGTTGTGTCTCATTCCATTCCGCATCTGTCACCACCCATTCGATTTTTGTGGAACCGGCATCTGCGATGATATTATATTTCATCTTCTGAAACATGATGTTAATTTCAAATTTCGCGTAGTTTTCTGCTGATTATTACATGCGAAAACAGGGTTTTATATTGCGCATACAATTGCAGTTGACAAAAATATAGAATATTCTCAAAATATGCAAAAAATTATTAACGCATTTGATTAAATTTTTTAGGTGAATTTACACATATTGTCGCATTGCTTGCCATGACTGGTGCCCCGTTGTGATTGCCGATTATAATTTGTGCATAATAATACACCGGAAATGCAATTATACATTCCCGGTGTTGTCTGGTTGCGGAGTGTGCAGGCTCTGTGTGCGGCAATTGACGGTTCAGAACTGGTCGATGGGATCGAATCCACTATATCCAACTACGTTGCGGAGCATAGGGGTGGCTTCAACCATAAGATTCTGCAACATTGAGTTGTTGGTGAGAATCACAGTGGTCAGCACCGGATCAAACGATACATTGCAAGTAATCAGCTGGTTGTTGGCAAGATTTACACGTTGCAGGAAATTCATGTTTGACAGGTTGACATCTGTGAGGTCGTTCCATTCAAGATTTACAAATGCAAGGGTTGGAACATCAGTGACGTTGAATGCTGTCAAATCGTTGTAGGGTGCCCATACTTCTGATAAATTACGGCAATTTTTCACAGTGAGCGAGCTCATGTGATTGTCGCTGCAAAGCAGTGACGAAAGTGCGGGAAGATTCTGGATATACAGCTGTTGCAGCCGGTTGCCGTTTACATTCAGATTGATCAGATTCACAAGTCCCGAAAGTTCAAGCTGTGTCAGCTCGTTATAACCGGCATAGATTGATTTCAGATTGGTGCATCCCGACACATTAAGATTCTGAAGCCTGTTGCCTATGCAGTTGAGGTGTTCGAGATTGAACGCATTCGACACGTCGAGGTCTTCAAAGAAGTTGCCCTGTATATTCAGTTTTTTAAGGAAGGGTGTGCCTTGCAGATTTAACTCGGAAAGACGGTTGTGATACAGCCGTAAATTCTGCAGCTGGTTACAATTTGTCAGAGTCACATCGGTCAGCAGGTTTTTGCCGGCGTCAACATATGTCAGTTCCGGGTTATTGACAAGCTCAAGGGTGGTGAGCTTATTGCCGGAAATGTCAATTCTGGAAAGCATCGGAAAATTCGAGAGGGAGAAGTCTCCCGCAAGATTCTTATTGCGGAAATCTATTTCCACAACATGACCATCGGCAATTTTAAGCCCTTTCACATTGCTGAAGTTGTTGCCCGCAGCTCCAACTTCAGCTCCGTTGGTGGTGCCTTTGGCTGAAGTCTGAGCGAATATTTTCTGGAGAGCCTTTGTCTCATTTTTGTTGAGATTCTGAGCTGCGCCTATTGATGAGAAAGCAAACAGAAAGGATAAAAGCAATATTGAATTTTTCATAATGTAAAAATTTAATTCATTTCTTTATTTTATTAACATTTTGCTTTTAGAATTGTTTGAAGTTTAAAAGAGTTGAACAGGTAGGTGGCTTTGATAGGTCAAGAGTATGTATAGGCTTTTATAAAGCAGACTCTGAATGAAGTTATATTTCTTAGTCACAGTAATAAATGATTAGTAAAAAAATTGTGTTGAAGATATGACATTTTCCGTGTTAAGCGCTGTTGCCGTTGTGATAATCCTCGCCGTGATGGTGATGATTCTTTTAAGTGTGAAAAGACTTTTTACAACCGATTTCAATTCTGAATATGTAAAGACTGAAGAGTTGAGGCGGGAAGTGGTCAGCGAGGATGACGTTATCACTGAAAACAGCGTGTTTCATTCTCTCGTGAAGAATCAGGTCAGGGAAAGTTCACCCTCCGAAGGTGTTGCTGCAGAGAATGAGAAGAGATTGGATTTGGTGGAATAATATTAAGAGTCCGGCTCCGAACAGCCCTTTGTGAAATTATGGCAACTATAAATCAGATTCAGGGATTTTTTCGCAAAAGGGGAATATTCATTATTCTCCATGTCATAATACTGTTGCTTTCCATTCTGCTGATTGTGATGATTTCAATTGACACTTTTCATAATGTTTCTTTTTATGAAGAGCGTGAATTTCAGAAGGGTCAGTTTTGGATTTGTGTGGTGTTCCTGCTTGATTTTTTTGCCGAACTCTTGCTTTCTGAAAACAAATGGCAATATCTGCGGTCGCATATACTGTTTTTTCTTGTATCCATTCCTTATCAAGCCATAATTTATCATAATGGATGGCATCTTTCGCAGGAACTTGCGTATGTAATCAGATATATGCCGCTTGTGAGAGGGGGATATGCTATGGCTATTGTGGTGGGATGGTTCACATCAAACAAGACCACGGGGCTTTTCTTCACCTATCTGATTACATTGATTTCGAGCGTATATTTCGCGAGTCTCACTTTCTTTCTTTTTGAATATCAGGTTAATCCGGGCGTAAATAAATATTCGGATGCTCTGTGGTGGGCATTTATGGACATGACTACTGTTGGCTCAAGCATCAATCCTGTCACAAACATCGGCAGAGTGCTGGCGGTTGTGCTTGCAGCCTTGGGAATGATGATGTTCCCGATTTTCACGGTGTATATCACCAACATGCTGCATCATCACCATGCAAATGGAGTGAAAAACAATAACGGTGACCTTATCGGAGCATACCGTGCGTACATAAAAAATCACCCGGCTGATGCACAGGTGACTGACAAGAATGTTGCCGGCAGGAGTGCCGACAGTGATAATAATGATAATGCAACGGGTTAGACGTTTGCGTTGAGGGTGGGGGTCAGTGGTTCGTCAGCGCAAAGCACGGCGAGAAGATTTCCCACCATTGAAGCCTTTTGTTCATTTGACAACTGCACAATCTCCTTTTCCTGAAGTGTGCGGAGTGCCATCTCTACCATTGATACAGCCCCTTCCACAATCTTTTCGCGGGCGGTGATGATTGCCGATGCCTGTTGGCGGCGCAACATCACTGCGGCAATCTCCGGAGCATAGGCCAGATAGTTAATGCGTGCCTCCACAACCTCGATCCCGGCCATGGCAAGGCGCTCGTTGATTTTGTCTTCAAGCAGGTCGCTTATCTCTTTGCCGCTGTCGCGAAGGGTGAGTTCGTCAGTGCTGCCACTGTCAGTGTTGTCATAAGCGAAATTGCCCGTCACTTCGCGCAGAGCCGCATCGCTTTGGATTCTAACAAAATTGGAGAGTGCCGTATTATTAATCCCCCCTTGCACGCCGAGGCTCTGCGAATCAAGGTCGAACACTACTTTATATGTGTCTTTGATTTTCCACACCAGCACCATGCCAATCAGCACCGGATTGCCAATCTTGTCGTTCACCTTGATTGGGTCGATATCCATGTTGCGGATACGCAATGACAGTTTCTTGCGGCTTAAAAAGGGATTCACCCAATAATACCCTACCTTTTTGCAGGTGCCCTTGTATTTTCCGAAAAATATCATGACACGCGCCACATTCGGCTCTTGCACAAAATAGCCCACACATCCGAGTATGAAAATAACAAGAAGCGGCAGGCTCACACCGATGGATATGCCGGGATTATCTTCTCCTCCAATCACTATTGCTGCGATTATCAGCGCGGGAATCAGAATGAATGTAAAAAGAATCATCAGAAATCCATTCACACATAATCCTTTGTATTCATACTCTCTATTAATGTTGTCTTGTTTCATCTTTATTTTGGCTGAATTAAAAAATAAAATGCCGCCATTGCAACGACATTAGAGATGTTTCATAATATATAAAAATATGAAGTGTCTTACAAACTTGTGTGTGTGTGGAAATTCTGTGTGCTCTCTCCGGGGAGTTCGCCCGGAAGGTCTTCGGCTGATGCCACCACTGTGACATTCTGCACGATTGAAGCCACGGCAATCGACTTGTCAACTTGCAGCACATTGAATTTCATTCCCAGAATATAATTGCCGGGACGAAGGTAAGATGTGTCAAAATTGAATGAGAAGGGCGCTGTGTTGGAGAATCCTACGTTACAATAATTCCAATAATAGTTCACTCCCGATATAGCAGCCGCGCTGCCGTTGGCGCTCTCCACATATATTCCTTTTATAATAAGGGGAGTTCCTTCCACCACATATATTCGCGACCCCTCTTCAACCACGTTGTCGTAGGCTATTGTGATGTCGACATCCGGTCCGTCGTTATCATCGCTGCAGGATGTTAGTCCCAGAATGGAGAGAAGAATAATCGTGTAGATGATGGCGTGTTTCATACCAAAGTCTTGTTTTTGAAAGGTCTCTAATATTGAGGTCTTGAATCTTGAATATGGATATAGTTGCGGAAACCTACTCCGCATTTTTGAATATAACGTGCGATAAGGTAAAAATGTTTTAGTCTTTATTTCTTAAAATATGTGAAAAAAGACAGCGGCATTTTGGTTAATGCCACTGTCTGTTAATATTTCGAGTTCAATTTTCGCAAGTTGCCCGCAACTTGCGAAAATTGAGTTTATGAGAGTTGTTTATTTTGTCTCTTCGAGCATGTAGGGATTGAGTTCGCCCCATTTCTCAACAGGAGGCATGATGCCGAGAGAAATCACTTCATCGCGGAGCGCGCAGAGGTGCTTGTAGCTTTGCTCAAGCTCAGCCTGCTCTTTTGCATTTCCGGCAACGGGCTTGAATGAAACGCCATCTTTGGTGATGGTGGTTTCCATGGCCATCATGATGTTGTGGAATTTGGAGTCGTTTACATATACGCCTGCAGGCCAGCGGAATGCCGGGCCGCCCATGGCAGCTGCAATCATTTCGATTGAGAGATATGCCGGGCTCTGGAATGAGCTGCGGCCACGAAGGTCGATGATGTTCTTTCCGCCCTGAATCACACGCACTTTCAGGTCTTCCCAATCCTTTTCGGGAATTACGCCTGTTTCTATAAGCTCGGTGAGAGGCTTGCCGTCTACCATTACTGTTGATGCAAACACAGCCATTTGCTCGCCGTGGCCGCCATATGTGCGGGCGTTGACAATCTTGTCGGGGTTAATCTTGAGATATTTTGCAAGCTCGTTGCGCAGACGTGTGCTGTCGAGTGCTGCCAATGTGGTGACACATGAAGGCTTAACGCCTGAATATAGAAGAGTTACAAGGCCGGTGATGTCAGCGGGGTTGAAAATCACAACGATGTGCTTTACATCGGGGCAGTATTTGCGTACATTTTTGCCGAAATCTTCTGCAATCTGTGAGTTGCCGCGAAGAAGGTCTTCACGGGTCATGCCGGCTTTACGCGGAGCGCCGCCTGAGCTCACAATATATTTGGCACCTGTGAATGCTTTCTCGATATCATCTGTGAATGTCAGGTTAAGGCCTTCAAAGCCGCACTGGAGCAGCTCTTCTGCCACACCCTCGAGCCCCTTGGCGTAGGGGTCGTAAAGGCAGATGTTGGGAGTGAGTCCCATCATGATGGCTGTCTGGGCCATGTTTGAACCAATCATTCCGGCCGCTCCGACAATGAGCAGCTTTTCGTCTGTTAAGTATTTCATAACTGTTTATAAATGTTTATAAATTTTGAGTTGTCTGTTTTTTCTATCGTTTTTGCGAAGCTGACTCTTGAAAAGAGGATGCTTTTCCGCAATATTCATTATATAGAATCATATATGATTCTTTTGGTTCTTTCCGATTGCAAATATAAAGATTTTTTCAACAATATTTATTATATTTGTTGGTGAATTAAATAAAATTTTTTAATGCCCTGATTTGCGGGATGCACGGAGTTTGTCAGGCTGAACACTTGTGAAATGAAGACGAAAAGTGTGTTTTTTTGTGGTAATTGCGGAAATGAATCCCCCAAATGGCTCGGCAAATGCCCGGCCTGCGGCGAATGGAACACATATGTGGAGGAGCGTGTTCCGGCTTCCAAGTCTTCTTCGGGGAGTGCCGGCCGCCGGGGGCTGGTGAAGAGCGCAGCTCCGGTGAAACTCTCTGATATTGTGGTGTCTGACGAGCAGCGTCTCCGCATGCCATCGTCAGAATTCAATCGTGTGCTCGGAGGCGGTCTGGTCACAGGCAGCCTTACGCTTATCGGCGGCGAGCCGGGTATAGGAAAATCAACGCTGCTGCTTCAGAACATCCTGTCTATTCGGGGACGGAAGATTCTATACGTATCGGGCGAGGAGAGTGCTTCGCAGTTGAAGCTGCGTGCCAACCGGCTCGGCAAGGTGGCTGACAATACATTTATTTTGTGCGAAACACGCCTTGACTCCATTTTTACACAAATTGAAAACCTCAGGCCTGATATACTTGTGGTGGACTCTATCCAGACCGTCTTTTCAGAAAGCATTGAATCGGCGGCGGGAAGTGTGTCGCAAGTGCGGGAATGTGCCGCCCGGCTTCTACGCTATGCAAAGGAATCGGATGTGCCGGTGATTCTTGTGGGGCATATCAATAAGGACGGGGCAATCGCCGGCCCGAAGGTGCTCGAGCATATTGTTGACACGGTGTTGCAGTTTGAAGGCGACAGGCAATATCTCTATCGGATTCTGAGAAGTGTGAAGAATCGTTTTGGCTCCACCAATGAAATCGGCATCTATGAAATGGTTGAGAGAGGGCTGCGCGAAGTGAAGAATCCGTCGGAAATACTCCTTTCTGAAAATCGTGATGATGAGATGAGCGGCATTGCCATAGGCGTTACGGTGGAGGGTGGGCGCCCTTTTCTCGTGGAAGTGCAGGCTCTCGTGTCCTCCGCCGCATACGGCACTCCGCAGCGCGCCGTTACGGGCTTCGACCAGCGCAGGCTCAACATGCTGCTTGCCGTGTTGGAGAAGCGTGCACGGTTCAAACTCGCCCAGAAGGATGTGTTTCTTAATATGGCCGGCGGCCTGAAAGTGGTTGACCCGGCAATTGATCTTGCGGTGGTGGCATCGGTGATGTCATCGAATTTTGATGTCACAATCCCGCGCAACACCGCGTTTGCCGGGGAGGTGGGACTGTCGGGCGAAATCCGCACTGTCACCCGCATGGAACAGCGTGTGTCGGAAGCCGAAAAATTAGGATTTGAAACAATCTACATCCCCCGGGGTAACCTCAAGGGGGTGAAAAGTAATTATAAAATAAAAATCGTGGAGGTGTCGAAGGTGCACGACATGTTTCGCGATATGTTTGAATGAAATGAATCCATATGAGTTCAATGGTAGAATATAAAAATGTGCAGATTGACCGGGCAGAGCGTATGGTGTTGAAAAATGTCACATTCCGGCTTCAGCCAGGAGAATTCTGCTATCTTGTCGGGAAAGTGGGAAGTGGAAAAAGCTCACTGCTGAAAACAATGTATGCCGAAGTGCCGGTGCCGGAGGGGGAAAAGGCTGAAGTGCTTGGTTTCGATCTTCTCTCAATCAGAAAGAAAAAGGTGCCATATCTGCGGCGCAAAATGGGAATAGTGTTCCAGGATTTTCAGCTTCTTCAGGATCGATCAGCCATGTCAAATCTTCGCTTCGTGCTCGAGGCTACAGGCTGGAAAGTGAAATCGGAGATAGACGACAGAATAGAGGAGGTGCTGAAAGAAGTGGGAATGGAAAACAAAGGATACAAAATGCCTTACGAACTCTCCGGAGGCGAGCAGCAGAGAATCGTGATTGCACGTGCCTTGCTTAACAGCCCCGGGCTTATCCTTGCAGATGAGCCCACAGGAAATCTTGACCCCCAAACAGGGTATCAGATTGTGAATCTGCTTCACCGGCTTTCATCGGAGGGAACGGCAATATTGATGGCCACCCACAACATGCAGATGGTGGAAGATTTCCCGGCACGTGTGCTTCGTTGCCATGATAAAATGCTTGAGGAATACAACTGATAAATTTTTTATGTTTCGCACGCCAAAGTTGCGAAATTTTCTTATATTTGTGATGTAAAACAGTTTAACATCGCTCCGCATGATGGCACAAATCCAGTCTCATGTGTGATGTGATGTCATAAAATGTTGGAAAGAGACTAATACCAATAAAAAAGCTCAATAATGGCAGAAAAAAAAGAAAAATTGTTTGACATGTTTCCGCCGGTGACCACTGAGGAGTGGAAGGCGAAAATCACAGCCGATTTGAAAGGTGCCGACTTTGACCGCAAGCTTGTGTGGCGCACCAATGAAGGCTTTAACGTGCAACCGTTTTATCGTCGCGAGGATATCGAGGGTCTGCCGGCAATCAACACTTTGCCGGGTGAGTTCCCTTATCTGCGCGGCACACGCAACAACAATGACTGGGTGATTCGCCAGTCTGTGACAGGCGACACTCCCGAACAGCTTAACAATCATGCTCTCCACATCCTTAACCGCGGCGTTGAATCGCTCGGTATCAAGCTCTGCAAGAAAATGGCTGCAGCCGACCTTGCAGTGATTCTCAAGGATATCGATCTTAAGAAAATAGAGATTAATATTGATTGCTGCCCCGGAATGGCTGCCGAGGTTGCCACAGAATTGGCAAAACTCGTAAAAGCTGCCGGCGCAGAAAAGGAATTCAAGGGCTCCGTGGGCTACAACCCCTTCAAGCGCCTCCTGAAGCATGGCTTGGAGTTTCCGAAGGATGCCGCCGAACAGGGCAAGGCTGTGTATGAGGCAGTAAAGAATATTCCCGGAATGAAATGCTTCGCTGTTGACAGCTGCATGTTTAATAACGCCGGAGCTTACATCTCTCAGGAACTCGGTTATGCCCTCGCCTGGGGCGCCGAATGGCTCACTATGATGACCGAGGCCGGCATGACCATCGACGAGGTGGCAGGCCGAGTTAAGTTCAACATGGGAATCTCTTCCAATTATTTCATGGAGCTGGCCAAATTCCGTGCAGGACGCATGCTTTGGGCAGAAATCGTGAAAGCCTATAATCCCGCTAGCGAGGATGCCTGCAAAATGCATGTGCATGCCGTGACAAGCCGTTTCAACCAGACTCTCTATGACTCGCATGTGAACCTGCTCCGCTCCATGACCGAAACCATGAGCGCAGCTCTCGCCGGTGTCGACTCAATAGAGACCCTTCCATTCGATGACTGCTACGCACGTCCCGATGAGTTCAGCGAGAGAATAGCAAGAAACCAGCAGATTCTGCTCCGCGACGAGTCGCACCTCAACAAGGTGGTTGACCCGGCCGGCGGCTCTTATTATATCGAGACTCTCACAAGCTCCATTGCCGCTCAGGCTTGGAAAGTGTTTAATGAGGTGGAAGACAACGGTGGTTTCTATGTCCTCCTCAAGAAGGGTGAAATCCAGGGAAAGGTGAATGAGTCTGGCGTGAAGCGTCATCTTGATGTGGCCCGCCGCAAGGAAAGCCTCCTTGGCACAAACCAATTCCCCAATTTCAACGAAATGGCGCTCGACAAGGTGAAGGAGTGCGAATGTTCATGCGGCTGCGGATGTGGCGAAGCCGCCGATGGAGCTGTGGCATATCTGAATTTCGACCGTGCGGCATCACAGTTTGAACAGCTCCGTCTCGACACAGAGCGTGCTGCCAATCGCCCGAAAGTGTTTATGCTCACTATCGGCAATCTCGCAATGCGCCTCGCTCGTGCACAATTCTCATCAAACTTCTTCGGATGCGCCGGATACGAGATTATCGATAATATCGGCTTCAACACCGTGCAGGAAGGCATAGATGCAGCCATTGAGAAAAAGGCCGACGTAGTTGTGCTCTGCTCAAGCGATGATGAATATGCCCAATATGCACCCGAAGCGTTCAAGGCTCTTGGCGACAAGGCTCTCTTTGTTGTTGCCGGCGCTCCCGCATGCATGGAGGATTTGAAGACTCAGGGAATCGAAAACTTTATTCACGTAAAAGTCAACGTGCTCGACACGCTCGTTGGTTTCAATGCCAAACTCCTCAAATAACCGATTGATATGAGACCGAATTTCAAAGATATAAATATCAACAATATAGTGGCACCCAACGGCCACAAGCCGGCTGCGGGCGAGGAATGGCTCACCGCCGAGCTGATTTCTGTTAAACCGGTATATACCAAAGAAGATCTCGAGGGACTCGAACATCTTGACTATGTGTCAGGTCTTCCCCCCTTCCTCCGCGGACCCTACAGCGCGATGTATCCCATGCGCCCCTGGACTATCCGCCAGTATGCCGGATTCTCCACAGCCGCCGAATCCAACGCTTTCTATCGCCGCAACCTCGCTTCAGGCCAGAAGGGCCTGTCAGTGGCGTTCGACCTCCCCACTCACCGCGGTTATGATGCCGATCATGAGCGTGTTGTCGGTGATGTCGGCAAAGCCGGTGTGTCTATATGCTCTATTGAAGACATGAAAGTGCTCTTCGATGGCATACCCTTGAATAAAATGTCTGTGTCAATGACAATGAATGGCGCCGTGCTCCCTGTGCTCGCTTTCTATATCAATGCGGGTCTCGAGCAGGGCGCAAAACTTGAGGAAATGGCCGGCACAATCCAGAACGACATCCTCAAGGAATTCATGGTGCGCAACACATATATTTATCCGCCGGCATTCTCAATGAAGATTATCGCCGATATCTTTGAATACACTTCAAAGAACATGCCGAAGTTCAATTCCATTTCAATCTCCGGATATCACATGCAGGAGGCCGGTGCGACAGCCGATATCGAGCTCGCCTACACTCTTGCGGATGGTCTTGAATATCTCCGCGCAGGTGTCAATGCCGGCATGGATATCGATTCGTTCGCACCCCGTCTCTCTTTCTTCTGGGGCATATCAATGAATTATTTCATGGAAATCGCCAAGATGCGCGCCGCACGCATGCTCTGGGCAAGAATAGTGAAACAGTTCAACCCGAAGAATCCTAAATCTCTCGCTCTCCGCACACATTGTCAGACTTCCGGATGGTCGCTTACAGAGCAGGATCCTTTCAACAATGTGGGTCGCACCTGTGTGGAAGCAATGGGCGCCGTGCTCGGCCACACACAGTCGCTCCACACCAATGCTCTCGATGAGGCTATTGCCCTTCCTACCGACTTCTCGGCACGTATCGCACGTAACACCCAGATTTATATTCAGGAGGAAACTTACGTCTGCAAGCAGGTTGACCCCTGGGGAGGAAGCTATTATGTAGAAAGCCTCACTAACGAGATCGCTCACCGCGCATGGGAGCATATCCAGGAAATCGAGAAGCTCGGCGGCATGGCTAAAGCCATTGAAACAGGTCTTCCCAAGCTTCGCATCGAGGAGGCTGCCGCACGCACACAGGCTCATATCGACTCCGGTAAGCAAACCATCGTCGGTATCAACAAGTTCCGTCTTGATCATGAGGATCCCATTGATATCCTCGAGGTCGACAATACGGAGGTGCGCAAGGAGCAGTGTGCACGTCTCGATGACCTCCGCAAAGGTCGCGATGAGGCTGCCGTGAAAGCCGCTCTTGAGGCTATCACCGAGGCTGTGAAGGATCCCTCGAAGGGCAACCTTCTTGACCTTGCTGTGAAAGCCGCAGGGCTTCGTGCTTCCCTTGGTGAAATCTCCGATGCCTGCGAGGCTGTGGTAGGACGTTATAAAGCTGTGATCAAAACAATTTCAGGCGTGTATTCAAATGAAGAAAAAGGCGATCCCGAATTCGAAGAGGCTCGCCGCGTGGTGGCTGACTTTGCAAAGCGCGAAGGACGTCAGCCGCGTATCATGATTGCAAAAATGGGTCAGGATGGCCACGACCGCGGTGCCAAAGTGGTTGCCACCGGTTATGCTGACTGTGGTTTCGATGTTGACATGGGGCCTCTCTTCCAGACCCCCGCAGAGTCTGCCCGTCAGGCCGTGGAAAACGATGTGCACATTCTCGGTGTGTCTTCGCTTGCTGCCGGCCATAAAACTCTCATACCTCAGGTGATTGAGGAACTCAAGAAACTTGGTCGCGAGGATATCCTCGTAACTGCCGGAGGTGTGATCCCCGCGCAGGACTATGACTTCCTCTACAAGGCCGGTGTTGCCGCCATCTTTGGTCCCGGCACCCGCATCCCGAAGAGCGCAATCGAAATGATCCGACTCCTTAACGAGGATAGAGCCGAGAACTGATAACTACACGACTTCATAATTATATATGCAGGGGCGTATTCCGCAAGGAGTACGCCCTTGTTAATGCCTGTTTGCATGATGAATAACATTTTTTGGGGAATGGAGCCTTATGTTTGCCACAATATTTTTCCGTGAATTGCGTATTAGTTAAAGATGAATATGCATTAATAAAGGCTGATTTTTGCCCGGTTTGCATCGCCTGGCCGTTACAATGCGGCATAACTTTTATAATGTTCTTAAAAACTGCTAAGTTGAATAAAAAAGAAGATACACCAATCTACGATATTAGTGAATGTGTTGAAGATGACGCTCCTCTCTATGCTCTGAATGACAATCCGGTAGGCGGCTCCGAAGAAGATGGGGCAGATGACGTGATCCGCGATGATTCATGCGGCGTTGAGAATTTTGAGGAAATAGATTCCGACCAGCCTTTGGCTTATCGCGGGGGAAGCAGCGATAAACAAGCTGACTCGGATTCTGCCGCAA
Organism: Candidatus Amulumruptor caecigallinarius; assembly: GCA_023665575.1. Classification (GTDB taxonomy): domain Bacteria; phylum Bacteroidota; class Bacteroidia; order Bacteroidales; family Muribaculaceae; genus Lepagella. Next base: position 22,027 of record JAMPDQ010000020.1, read on the forward strand.
AAGCATCTCCTTTCGGGCTGATGCTGAAAACGATGTTCACCCCGGTGGAGGGATGGAAAGCATTGAAGCGCTCGCGCATTAAGCCCGAAGATTTTGCCTCGCGTTGTTTTTATCCTCTTGTTGCTCTTTCCACTGCGTCGGAGGCAACTTCATTCTTATATGAAGCTAATTTCACGTATACCGACCTGGTGTATGCCGGAATCACGACCTTTGTATCGTTCTTCTTCGGATATTTCACAGTGCTTTTGTTTGGCGGCATTATGCTGCCCCCTGAAGCGAAGGAGGTGATGAAAAAGCCTATAGGCAAACTTTTCGTTTTGCTAAATATGTCTACTCTTGCAATCTTTTATACCCTCGGACGTGTTTTGCCTATGGCAGACCCGATACTGGTGTTTTTGCCGATATGGACAATTTATCTTGTGTTTAAGGGAATAAGGATTTTACGCGTTCCAAAAGATAAAGAAAATATCACAACATCACTGCTGAGTGTGCTGATAGTGGGTGCACCGATTCTCCTGAACTGGGTATTCACAGAATTCCTTTTCTGAGTCCCCACTCATTCACTCATTCACTCATTCACTCTAATATGAAAGCCAACGAAGTCAACATAAAAAACAAAAAAGCGAGATTCGATTATGAAATCTTCGACACATACATTGCGGGAATAGTGCTCACCGGCACTGAAATCAAGTCGATACGCGATGGCAAGGCTTCCCTTGTCGACACATATTGCATGGTGGAAAATGGTGAAGTGTGGGTGAAAGGTATGAATATCTCCGAATATTTCTATGGTTCTTACAATAACCATGTGGCGCGCCGCGACAGAAAGCTGCTGCTAAACCGCAAGGAAATAGACAAGCTCGCCAAGGCTGCTGATGATGTCGGCTTCACAATTGTGCCTCTTAAAGTGTTTATAAACGATCGCGGACTTGCCAAAATGCAAATAGGTGTGGGACGCGGTAAAAAGCAATACGACAAGCGCCAGGCCATTCGGGAACGCGAAGACAAGCGCTCTATCAACAGAATGTTTAAAAAGTAATGCCTTTGGCAACTCCTCGCAATCCTCGCCCCCTCGAATTATTAGCACCTGCCGCTAATGTTGATATCGCTATGCAAGCTGTTTTGCATGGCGCTGATGCCGTGTATATTGGTGCTTCAAGCCATGGAGCAAGAAAAAAGGCTGCCAATTCGGTAGCTGATATCAGGCGTTTTGTGCAGTTTGCCCGCCAATTTCGTGTCCGTGTGTATGTAACTGTCAACACCATAGTGTATGAAAATGAGTTGCAACATGTAGAAGCTCTTGTATGGGATCTATATAAGGCGGGAGTGGATGCAATTATTGTGCAGGATATGTCGCTTCTCCGTCTGAATCTTCCTCCGATTGCATTGCATGCGAGCACACAATGTGACACACGCACACCTAAGAAGGCTGAGTTTCTTGAGAAAGCCGGCTTTTCGCAGATTGTGTTGGCAAGGGAGCTTTCGCTTGCGGAGATTCGTGATGTGACGTCTGCTGTGAATGTGCCGGTGGAATGTTTTGTTCATGGGGCTTTGTGTGTGTGCTATTCGGGTCGCTGTGCGGCCAGTGAGATCACACTTGGCAGATCGGCCAACCGCGGCGAGTGCGCTCAGATGTGCCGCATGCCATACACTCTCCGCAACGGCAGGGGAGAGGTTGTTGAATCCGACAGATATCTTCTCTCTCTTCGTGATTTCAACGCTTCGCCGCATCTGATTGATATGGTCAGAGCCGGTGTGTCTTCCTTCAAGATAGAGGGAAGACTTAAGGATGCCGGATATGTGAAGAATGTAACCGCTTATTATCGGCGTCTGCTCGATGACATAATTGCACGTTACCCCGATAAATATTGCAGAAGTTCTTACGGCAGCTCAAAATTATCGTTCAGCCCCTGCATTGAAAAGAGTTTCAACCGCGGATTCACGCCATATTTTCTTCAGGGAAGGCAAGATGTGCAAATGGCTTCTTTGGCCACACCCAAGTCGATGGGGGAGGTGGTGAAAAATATTGCCGAATTGCATAACGGCGACGGAATCAGCTTTTTTAATTCTTCCGGTGAATATGTGGGAGTGGGTGTAAACAGAATTGAGAAGGGCCACATCATCGGCTCCCGGCCTTTCAAGTTGCCTCCCGGAGCCACAATCCACCGCACTCTTGATGTGGAATGGCGCTCTAAAATGGAGTCGGACACCGCACGCAGGCTGATTCCTGTTGACATTTCTATCGACAGGCACGGAGTGAGTGCCGTGGATGCGCGCGGATGCTTCGCCAGGGTATTGCTCGATGCTGACATGCAGCCCGCCAGAAAGCCGATGGATGTGAAAAGAATATTTGAAAAACTGGGAGGCACTGTATATACTCTGCGTGAATTTCGCAATGATCTCGGCTCTGATGTGTTCATGCCTGCCTCGCAGCTTACGGAGGTGAGACGACGTCTCATTGCCGCGCTTGACAAGGCAAACCTTGACACATATCCTTTCGATCGCCGTCGTGTAGAAGAACGCGCTTGCCGATATCCAACCGTCACGCTTGATGCACGCGACAATGTGGCAAACTCTCTGGCTGAAGCATTTTATCGCGATCATGGCGTGCGCCGCATAGAAAAGGCCAATGAAGTGGCAACCCTCGGAAAAGCTGCAGAAAAGTCCGTGGCAAAAACGGGAGGAAGGCCGGTCATGACCACGCGTTATTGTCTGCGAAGAGAGATGGGATGCTGTCTGCGCAATCCGAATGTGTCAAAATCCAAACGGAGAAAATTTGTGCCGCCACTCACCATATCAACGGGCACTCATTCATTCCGGCTTGACTTTGACTGCACCACCTGCGAAATGACCGTCAGCACCACCGACTGACCACTTGCCTTCTCCGGATTCCACACTTCTCCCCGCAGCTAATGAATCTGCAACCTGTGCAGTGCGTCCTGACAAGATAATGAGCAAGGAGTCGCGTAAAGCAACAAAATTCATGCTTGCCCGCTTGATTGTGTCATTCTCACCTTCCGACATCTTTTGGTCGATATCGGAGGGAAAAGAGAAATTCAGCTTTGTCATGGCATCCTCATAATTCGCGCTGAGCCTTAGCACCTCCGCGGAGTCTTTCGCAAGCTTAAGGCTATCGGTATATTTTTCCGTGAGTTGCACGCTTTTAAGATAAAGCTGCCGGGCTTCGCCGGGACGCTTACTTCTGCTCTCACTTCCACAACACACCAACATTCCCATTGCAAAAAACACACTAACCATCCCCACTCCATACTTTAAAAACATGCCCATAATCTAAAATCTCATCAACTCATCAACTTCAAAAACTTGCCGGTGTAAGATGCGGGGCAAGACGCCACAGTCTCCGGTGTGCCGGCCACAACCACTTCTCCTCCTTTGTCGCCCCCCTCGGGGCCTATGTCAATCACCCAGTCTGCTGATTTGATTATGTCAGTATTATGCTCTATTATAAGCACGGTGTTTCCCTGCTCCACGAGTCTGTTGAGTGATTTCAGCAACACATGTATGTCATGGAAATGCAATCCGGTGGTTGGCTCGTCGAATATGAATAGCGTGTTGCTTTCTTTCTCTCGCGCTATATAATAGGCAAGCTTTACGCGTTGGTTTTCTCCCCCCGACAGAGTGGAGGATGATTGTCCGAGCTTGATATAACCGAGTCCGACTTCCTGCAACGGTCTGAGCCGTGCCACTATTCGCTTTTCTTGTGTTCCCGGCTGCTCCGTGAGAAATTCGATGGCCTGGTCAACTGTCATGTCAAGAAAGTCATAAATGTTTTTTCCGCGATATTCCACATCCAGCACATCTTTTTTGAAGCGCTTGCCGTGGCATGCCTCGCATTCCACCTCGATGTCGGCCATAAACTGCATCGGGATGGTGATTGTGCCTTCTCCCTTGCATTCCTCACACCGGCCCCCCTCAGTGTTGAATGAAAAATATGCCGGTGTAAACCCCATTTGTTGTGACAATTGCAGGTCAGCAAATAGTTTGCGAATCTCATCGTAGGCTTTAAGATATGTTGCCGGGTTGCTGCGCGTGGATGTGCCGATAGGATTCTGGTCGACAAATTCCACAGCTTTCAGCTCCTTGATGTCGCCTGTGATGTCTTTGTGTGCTCCGGGCAGATCTCCCCCCTCGCCGATGCGCCGCATCAGACCCTTGTAGAGAATTTCCTTCACAAGTGTGGATTTCCCGGACCCGCTCACACCGCTCACTACTGTCATCACTCCCAGCGGAAATTTCACATCTATATCCTTCAGATTATTCTCCGATGCCCCTTTCACTTCTATATATTGTTTCCATTTGCGGCGCAGGCGGGGCACCTCTATTCTGCGGTCGCCACGCAGATATTCAAGAGTGTATGATTGTGTCGGCTCCTTAGAAGCAACGGCTTCCTTCAGATTGCCCCGAAACACCACATTGCCTCCGTTGCGCCCCGCATCACGCCCGATGTCCACAATCTCATCGGCGGCAAGCATAATCTCCTCATCGTGCTCCACCACCACCACCGTGTTGCCAATCTGCTGCAGGCGGCGAATCACGTTGATAAGTCGCTTTGTGTCGCGGGGATGCAGACCGATGCTCGGCTCATCAAGTATGTAGAGTGATCCCACCAGTGAGCTGCCAAGCGATGTGGCAAGGTTGATTCTCTGGCTTTCTCCGCCTGAAAGTGTAGATGACAGTCGGTCAAGTGTTAGATATGACAATCCCACCTCGTTGAGGAATCCAAGACGCTGGCGAATCTCTGTGAGAAGACGAGCCGCAATCTTCGAATCGCTTTCCGACAGCTCCAGGTTGTTGAAAAATTTTTCGAGTCGGTCAATGGGCATTCTCACAAGATCAACTATACTTTTTCCCCCGACTTTCACATATTCCACATCCTTGCGCAAGCGCGACCCGTGGCATGCAGGGCAGATGGTCTTGCCGCGGTAGCGGGCTTTCAGCACACGATATTGAATCTTGTCCTGACGCATGTCAATCCAGCGAAAAAATCCGTTTATGCCTTCCCACATGCTGTTGCCGTTCCATAAAAAGTCGCGCTGGCGGTCGGTAAGCTTGTTGTAGGGTGTATGCACCGGGAAGTCAAAACGCTGTGCAAGATGCAGAAGACGCTTCTTCCATTCGCCCATCACCTCTCCGTTCCAGCACCTTACGGCTCCTTGATACACAGACAGTGTCTTGTCGGGTATCACCAAGTCTTCGCTGATCCCGAGCACACGGCCAAAACCCTCGCATTCAGGACACGCTCCATAAGGATTGTTGAAATTAAACATCAGGTCAGAAGGCACTCTGAAGTCGATGCCGTCAGCTGAGAATTTTTTAGAAAAAATATGTTCGTGAGGGCCATCAGCTCCCCACACCTTCAGTATGGCCTCGTTGTGTCCCTCAAAATAAGCTGTCTCAATGGAGTCGGTGAGCCGGGAAATTTCATCTTTGTCTGATGAGACTGTGAGCCGGTCAATCAGAAGCCGGTAACCATCGGAGAGCCCTGTTCTGCCGGTCTCAATCAATTCGGTGATGGGGATGATTTCCCCGTTATGTTCAAGACGCGAAAATCCCTCTTTCAGGTATATGTCAAGTTGCTGGGCATCCGTGCGCCCTTCGGGCACACGAAAATCAATCAGCACGGCAATGCGTGTGCCCTCCGGATAGCCGAGCATCTCTTTCACAGCATCCTCTATTGTGTGCTGCTTCACCTCGTTGCCGCTCACCGGCGAATACGTGCGTCCGACTCGGGCAAAAAGCATGCGCATATAGTCGTAGATTTCCGTCGAGGTGCCCACAGTGCTCCGCGGATTGCGCGTGTTGACTTTCTGCTCCACGGCTATGGCAGGAGGCAGTCCCTTGATGTAATCGCATTCCGGTTTTGCCATTCGCCCGAGAAATTGTCGCGCGTAAGCCGACAGACTCTCCACATATCTGCGCCTCCCTTCGGCATACAGTGTGTCAAAAGCAAGACTTGACTTTCCTGAACCGCTCACACCTGTAATTACGGTAAATTTATTTATAGGAATCTCCAGGTCAATATTTTTAAGATTATTCACTCTGGCTCCTTTTATGCTGATATTCCTCATTTTCAAATCCTTTCAAAAATGCTTCTGCGCCTGCTCCCGGAAGCGCTACCAATTATATAACGCATTTTCATCAAAAAATTGCTATCTTTACGTCTTCTTAATTCATCCGATTATCCACTCGAATCTATGATTTTAATCCCCTTTCTCACTCTTATTGCGGGTCTGCTGGCCGGATGGCTCATTGCAGGTCGAAAAACCGGAAAATTAAGGCTCGATAACGAGCTGCTTAAAAACAGGCTTTCGGAGCAAGAAAAAGCGCACAGCATTGTTATTGCCGATAAGGAAAAAACATATCGTGAGATGGCCGCCGAAAAAGAGCGGGGGTTTGCCGAATCTTTACGCCGTCAGGATGTCGCCCATAAAGACTCTCTCGAGACGCTTCAGGGACGCTTTGATGAGACTGTTGCAAAAATGAAAATGGAAATTGAAAATCTCACTTCTGAGATGCTCAAACGCCGGCAAAATGAGTTTGAGGAATCAAGCCGGCAAAGCGTCGGCAAAATCTTAGAGCCCCTCAACACCACCATTGAGCAGATGCGTCGCACTGTGGCTGACAACACGCTGAAACATTCTGAATTCGGCGGCCTGCTCTCAGCCAACATTCGCATGGTGCTTGAGCATAGCGATGCCGCCCGTAGAAGTGCGGAGCGTCTCGCTGACGCTCTGCGTGGCAGCAATAGCGTGCAAGGCGAATGGGGCGAGACTGTGCTCGCCGAGCTCCTTGAGTCGCAGGGTCTTAGTGAGGGTGTGCATTTCGAAACACAAACTGTGATTCGCGACAGTGCCGGTAATGTGATAACGTCCGGCTCCGAGCGCATTATGCGCCCTGATGTTGTGCTTCATCTCGACCGTGACCGCGATGTGGTGATTGACGCCAAAGTGTCACTCTCTGCTTATCTCGATTTCGTGCAGGCTGACTCCGATGAGAAACGCGACGCAGCTCTCGCCGCACATGTGCGGAGCGTGGAAACACACGTCAACGAACTCGCAAAGAAAAATTATGCCGCTTATGTCAGCCCCGGCCATACATCTGTTGATTATGTGATAATGTTTGTGCCCAACACCGCTGCTCTTTACGCTGCCACCCGCCGCAAGCCCGACCTCTGGCGCAAAGCTATGGAAAAGGGTGTATATATAGCTGATGAGCAAACTCTGTATGCAGCCTTGAAAATCATATCGCTCACATGGAGGCAGATTCAACAGGCCGAGAACCATGAAAAAGTTTACAAACTTGCCGATGAAATGCTCGACAGAGTCAACATTTTCATGGAGAAATTTGTATCTTTGGGAAAGAAACTGGAAGATGCGCAAAAAAATTATGATGATGCTTTTGGCAAACTGAAAGACTCGGGCGTAAGCATCCCTGTCACTTGTCGCAAGCTTGTGAAGCTCGGCGCGAAAACCACCCCCCGCAAAGGTGTGTCGCCTTCGTTAATTGGTCTGGAGAACCCGAGTTAGCATTCTACTCACAGTTACATATACATCATCTGATTTTCAGCCAGCACTATCAATTATAATCTATGGAAAATCTTAAATTGTCCCTGCCGGTGCTTCTGCTCACCGGATATCTTGGAAGTGGCAAGACCACGCTCCTGAATCGTATACTCAACAACCGACGTGGAATCCGCTTCGCCGTTATCGTTAACGACATTGGCGAAGTCAACATCGATGCCGACCTTATTGCCAAAGGAGGTGTGGTGGGTCAAACAGATGAGAATCTCGTGCCTTTACAGAATGGTTGCATTTGCTGCACTCTGAAAATGGATCTTGTGAAGCAGCTGTGCGATCTTGCCGACACCGGCCGCTTCGATTATATCGTGATTGAGGCCAGCGGAATATGCGAGCCCGAACCAATCGCCCAAACAATAGTCTCAATTCCCGGAATGGGGGAGGAGTTTAACAAGCATGCTGTGTTGCGTCTGGACTGCATCACCACGGTGGTGGATGCCTTGCGCTTGCGCGATGAATTCGGTGCCGGAGACAACCTTACGAAATCCGGCATTGAAGAAGAAGATATTGAGAATCTTATCATTCAGCAAATAGAATTCTGCAACATCATCCTTCTCAACAAGATTTCTGAAGTGACAAAGGTGGAAGCTGCCCATATCAGGAGTGTTGTGCGTGCGTTGCAACCTTCGGCTGAGATTATAGAGTGCGACTGGTGTGACGTAGACCTCGACCTACTGCTCAACACTGACAAATTTGACTTTGAAAAGGTCGCTACATCTGCCACATGGATAAAGGAAATTGAGAAACCCATATCAGAAGATCATCATCATGATTATGAATATGAACATGAGCATGAGCATGAGCATGAGCATGAGCATCATCATGAGCACCACCATCATCATCATCATCACCATGATGATGGAGAAGCTGAAGAATATGGCATTGGCACGTTCGTGTATTATACGCGCAAGCCATTTTCGCTTAACAAATTCGATTGGTTTTGCGCAAAGAAATGGCCAGAAAGCGTGATCCGCTGCAAGGGAATATGCTATTTTAAGGAGAATCCCGACATGAGCTATCTGTTTGAACAGGCCGGCACGCAGAAGCGCCTGATTGAGGCCGGAAAATGGTATGCCACCGCCCCGGAAGAAGATTTGGAAGTGCTGTTGGCTCGTGACCCGGCACTGATGCGCGACTGGGATTCCGAATATGGCGACAGAATGCAAAAATTGGTATTCATAGGCCGTAACATGGACAAGGCCGCTATCACAGCCTCCCTCAATGCGTGCCTCACAGATTTTTAGATCCTGATTTTTTTATAAAACGGGGCCAAAGGCTCCATTCCCCAAAAATTGTTAAAGTAGGGGAATGGAGCCTTAAATAATGAAGTGTCGGCCACAACGACCGAAACTTCATCGAATTGTTGTGTGGTTATCAGTTACTTTTTGAAGAGTCGGATCAATTCTCCAATCCAGAGGACTATGGATGTGCCGCCGATGATGATTGCCCAGTCAACGAGTTTGAGAGGCTCGACATTGAAGAACTCTCCACCGAATGTCACGATGAGAATCTGTCCAACAAGAATAATCAATGCTATCAGGCCAAAGCCACCACATCCTTTGAAGTGGAATGCTG
>JAMPDQ010000021.1 GCA_023665575.1 Candidatus Amulumruptor caecigallinarius
ACCTGATTTGCAAGATTCCTTGCGCGCGCCTCGAGCACCATCTGCCGTGCATATGTCTCGGAATTCTTTGTCAACGTCTGATACCATGCCGATACGGATGAGAAGTAACCCATCGTTTCTCCATAACGGGCATTGAGGTCGCTGACAACTTTCTGTTCCTGTTGCTTTGTCCCCTTATAGGATTTGAGCATCGCAATATCGGCTGCGAGTTGTGCACGGTGTTGCTCGATATATTGCGATTCCTGTTGCTTTGCAAGTTTTTCTTTTTCTTCTGCATCACTCAACCCTTTGACAGCATCCGCAGCTTCATTGGTTTTCCCGGTGAAATGCTCCACGGCCATGGATATTCCGGCAAGCACAAGCCCCACGCCAGTGGCGGCGAGCACCGCCCTCAGCCCGGCTGCGAGAAATCGAGCCGAAACGCCTGCGGCATTCATGCCCGTGGCCGATGCCACCAATGCCGGGGTTAGAAATTTAAATGCCCCATTCGCCCCAAGTGTGGCTGTATATAGACCGCGCATGGCCGTCATTGCTCTTCCGGCATTGGCCGCAACGGCGATTAACTGAGATGCAATCGATGTGAATGGCGCCATCGATGCGACTACAGACCCCAACTGCTCTTTTATGTCGCCCATGGCATTTGATACCTGCTTCGCTTTGCCTGCATCCGTGGCCGCAAGTGCGGAGTTCATTTCCCCCACATTCTGCGTGATGATTTTTGCAAGCATGGCTGCGCGTTCCTGCTCATTGCCGTTCTTCAGCATCGCTTCCTCCGATTCGGAGAATGTAATGCCGACACGTCTTAATGCCGATGCCTGCCCCATCATCGCTTTCCCCATAAGATTGGCAACAGTGACACAGTCTCCGGATGTGGCGTTCAACCCTTTCTGCTGCGCCACAAGATTATTCATGGCCGGGATAAGCGTGCGCAATGCTTCATCGGTGGTAAGGAATGTGGCTATCTGTTGCGCTCCCGCGAGCTGCACTTCATCGCCAATCACTCCCAGCTCTTGTTGTGCGGAGCATAGATCCTTTATCCCCCGAATCTGCTCATCAGTCGCTCCCATGCGCTGCCGCATCACAGTTTCGAGCTTCGTTTCGGCTTCCATCTGCACAGCGTATGCGTTCGACAAATCCTGCACCACATTGCTGAGTGCAGTCACCGAATCGCCGATTTGCTGAAACGACTGCGCCACCTGATTCATGTTAATCAGCGATGTGCGCAACTGTTCAGCCGGTTGCACGCCCTCTCTAAAAGCGGCCTGCATCCGCTCCACATCCTTCACCATGTCTTTCAGACCGGATGTGTCTCCCTTGAATTTATATGTAATTGACAGCGTATTGTTAGCCATATCCTCTCGCTTTCTTTAATTCATGAAGTCGTCGGCGCCTTTCCTCCTTTGTCATGGGGGGTTCGTGGTTTCCTCCCCATCCCGCCTCTGTGTCAATGCCGGGGATTTTAAACAATTCTTTCGGCCTTACTGTCCCCTTGCAATAAGGTTGAATGGTAATGGCCGCATGCAGCCGCACCCCCATCAGCCATCCGGAATATCGCGATTCCTCATATTTGTGATGCTCCATCAGAACCGCATTCAGTTCTTCAGGTAAAAGGCGGTCGAAATCATCGATACTCATCCCGATTACTCCGACCGCCTTCCCGAATAAAGTGTCAATGCCGACTAATTCTTTTTTTTTGAGTCATCAGCATCAGCCCTTGCCGCATCGGAGGTAAGAGAGCCGACATACCATGCCGCCACCTCATCCGCTGTCACCTGGTCCAATAGAGTGTCAGCATCCATGTCAAACTCTCTCCCCTCGGCTCTGCATCCCGACTTAATGGCACACCACAACAAAATAGCCATTTCAACTCCATCGGGCTCGCCTTTCAGGTCTTTCACCAAGTCTTTACCGGTCTCATTCTTGAAGCGGCGCAACGCTCCCATGGAGATGCGAGCCGGCAATGGCTCGCCGTTCAGAATGAATTCGTGGGTTTTCATGCTTTACCCCCCTCCACTTTCTCTACTGTCGACGGAGTCCACACAAGCGGGGCGCCTGTCATTTTCAATTCCCCGTCGAAAGATGCGTCATCCTCGGCTGTGAGGGACTCACTTAATTTTGTAATCACAAAATTTGCCTTCAGATAGGGATCGCGCGTTTCGGCCGTGCCACCTGTCTTCTTGCGCTTGAAGCATTCGGCCACAACCGGTTTCGCCTCTTTCCATAGAGCCTTCAGAGTTTCTGCGGAAAGTTCGGTTTCATCATCCGTCTGCAACCCTTTGAAGGAAATTGTGATTCCAAGCCCTGTTACGGATGTTTCTTTAAACATCGACACTGATATGCCCACCGTTTCCGGGGCTTTTACCGCCCGATCTTTTGTCTCTGTTTCATAATTCACAGTATGCTCCGTTGCATGGCCGATGCATTTGCCGGCTACTGCGAGAAGCATGTCTGACCCATTGATATATCCCATAATAAATCCTAATTGTTGGTTTTTACTTTAAAGCTCACCGACTGCACATATGCTTTGGCCGGTGCGAAAAATTCTTCATTGGATGCCATAAGACGGCATGCCCTTATTGCATCATCGCGGAATCCGTCAAGCACATCTGCCACTGCATCCGCAATTCTCAGCCCCTCTTCCCATGTTTCGGAATAGATCTGAAACTCATAGATTGCCGCCATCGGGCCGCGCGCCCCTTTCACTGAATCCTCAAATGTGTCGGTGCGTGCGAATGCGATAAAAGGCAGTTGCTCATTGCTTCGGCTCACTACGGGAAAGACTCTGTCTCCCACCGCTTCGAGCCGTCCGTCTGTCATCAGTGCCATGCGCAACCTCGGGCCGCATGATATAATTGAATTATATGCATCCATACTTCTTTGCAGTTCGTGCAACTCCCTTCAGGAAGTTGTCGCTCAATGTTTGTGAAATATTGGCTTCCATCTCTTCATTGGCACGTGCAAGGAATTTCATCGGACGCAACCGACCGCGGATCGCTCCGCTTCCTGTGGTTCGTTCGCCTGTGCCCTCCTCCATCCATCTTGCGAGGGGCACCTTCCTCCCATTGCGGAATCCGGCGCTCATGTATGGATGCTTATTCCCGGCCACCGACACGCGAAACCCCGAAATGCGGTCATACACCTTTATCCATATAGTCTTCTTCAGCTCTGATGTGCTTCGCACATGATTAAGCCCCGATATGAATAATTCCGATGCGCGTCTCTTCAGGCTGTTGGCAGTGGTGCGCATCGCCCCTTTCATGTGACGCATGCGCTCTCGTGGCGCCATTGCCCCCACCAACCCCCAGAAGTTATCTGCATTGCATTCAAAATCTATCATTCATTCACCTTTTTGCATTCAAGCACCTTTAATTGTTTCTCATCGTTCGGCTCGACAATCACATCATAAAGAATGCCGTCCTTGTCTTTCACGCGCCAACCGCTTGAAATCGGATGTTTCAGTCTTACATAATATGCGGTGTTCTGCTCGATAACCGACTCTTTGCCCGACACAACCGCTTTCCCCACTATCTTGATACGCTGCGCCCTCATGGGGGGATGCTCCACCCATTCCTCGATTGTTTCTCCCGTCATGGGGTTCTTGAAGCTCTGAAGCTCCAGCGGAATCAACATTCCGCGCAATCCTCCGGCGTTCATATTATCTGATAGGGTCTGATTAGTGATATAAACAGTGCGTTCGGCTTATCTGTCCCTTCCGCATCTCTGTAAAACTGTGCCGTCCGTGTCAAAATCGCCTGACGGATGGGAGCGGGGAAGCGTCCCCCTCCCATCTCGACAAGTTCCTCAAGGGTTCTGCCGGTGATCCGGACAACTTCCTCTTCAGCGGCCTCGCAAAGCGATGAGAGAAGATTGTCATCGTAGTCGTAATCATCCGCCCGACATTGCCGCTTTACATCTGTTAAATCCGTAATCATGGCTCCTCAACGTTTCAGGCTTTTTTCTTAAGCAGTGCAAACACCTCTTTGCGGAGTGTGGCAGTGCCGAAGTTTGCATTAAGCCAGAATTTCACGTCATTTGAATCCGCTCCGGTGTAGGGGTCTACTGTAAGATAGAAGTCGCCGAATTGGTTGCACACCTGATAGGTGAAATCGCCCAACCCGATAGTATCTTCTCCGATTGCCGATGAGCAGAATATGGGGAGTCCGCATAGCTTGTCGTTCTCCACAACCATGATGCCGGAACCGGTGTCTTTGGGGAGGGCCTCAAGCTCTGCTTTTGTTGCTTCGCTCATAATCCACACCATATTCGAGGATTTTACACCCTTCGCGAGAAGTTTCGCTTTCTCTTTGTTGAGTTCCTTATAGGTGAACCCGATGGCAGTGGGGGTCAAGCCGACAAACGGGCCGGCAATCGCGCAATTCTCCGTCACCTTTTTCGGAGAGCAAATCACTTCATTGAGAGTCTCGGCAATAGCGAGGGGGAGTTGCTCACGGATGATACCCTCGAGTTTCCCCTCGGAGTTAAACATTGACTCTCGTGTGGCTGAAACTCCCACAGCGATGCGCTGTGATGATACAGCCACCTTGCTGAGGTCAATCTTCTTTGCATCCACCTTCACACCTTCTCCGGCGATTGTGGCTTTTACTGCTTCCACTACAGGCCATTCATACATGCCCTGACAACCTACAGGCATTCTGATGCCGATTTTGTCGAAAATAAGGTTCTCTCTGAGCGGATTCACAATTTCCCCGATGGTGACAGGCATAAGGCCGCCGTTTTTAATATCTTCGGTCATCATGGGGGCTACAGCCGGGGATGTAGCTTCTGCACCACCATCGCGCAAGCGCATTTCAATGTGAGAAACGCCGCTCTCCACGATGCTGCGGAAGCCCTCCTTATAGGTGCGCTTTGTCTCAGGGACTACACTCTCTGAGCGCGCCTGGAGAATCAGCAAATCCTGCTCTCTTTCCAATGATTTCACCTCCTCTTTCTCTGCTTCGGAGAATCCTCTCTGCTCCTCCTTCAGTGTCTTGTCGAGTTCGCGGAATCTTTCCTTTATCTCCACAAGTCTTTTTTGAATCTTTTTCATCCTCTATATTTATAAAAAAGTTAGTAATATGTCTCTTATCTTTTTATCAGCGTCTCCACATATGCTAAATCCGTGCTGTTGTCCGGTTTTATAGGCTCTGCGGTGCTCTCTGCACTCTCCACATCGCGCATGCGCGCTTTCACATATGTATCGGGATAGGCCGGATGCGGTGTGAGTGTAACATCGAGCAATGAATGAATGCGTTTCACTGTATACGTTATTATCCGCTTCCCATCGCGCTTCTCCTCCGTTTTTTTCTGTGCTTCCGGGTCGCTCATGTCTATCATATATTTGAATGAGCATCCGTTGATGTCGCCGCGCTTCACAAGTTCAAGGGCAGTGCGTCCGTCTTCAGTATCGGGGGCTTCAAATGAAAATTCAAGCCCTGATTCACTCTTATCAAGGCTCAATGACCCTGCACCGCGCATCGAACGCGCAAGGATGCGTGTATCATCATGATAGAGTGTGGCGAGTATATCACTTTTGGCTATCAGCCCGGGGGTTATGGCATCAGGTGATATTATCTCACGTATCTCAATCTTTTCATCGGAATACAGCGGCACACTCTCACTGTTGAATACCACCGCAAGCCCCTCAATCTTATTGGGGTTCTCCCCCTCTCCTGCGGCTCTGAGCCGCAGACATCCGCCGGGGATTTCCCTTTCAATCCTGTTTTTCTCCATTTCCAATAAATTCATTCATTGATTTCAGATTCGCGGAGAGATAGATTTTGTCGCCACCCTCCACCGGCTGTAACCCCATGAGTGCGCGTGCCTCATTGGGGGTCATTGTGCCGGTCTGCACGCGTTTCTCTATGTACGCCATACGACCGTTGAGATCTGTGTCATATATGCCGTCAAGATCAAACCGCACTCTCCCCGGCACATGAAGTTTGCGATTCAGCTCGTTCTCTATCTGCCGTAGTTTCGGCTTTATGGTGTGCGAGAAGAATGCAACATTGGCCATCTCCACCGATTTGTAATTCTGAGCCGATTGCTCAAACACATATATCGGGTCTACCCCAAAGAATCTGCATATCTCCTGCACTGTAAATTTGCGACTCTCGAGGAATTGCATGTCTGCCGCCGTCATGGTAAAGGGGATATAATCCCATTTGCCGCCCAATGCCGTAAGCCGGTCTCCTGAATGGAGCGCCCTCGATATTCTTTGCGCTGCCCCTTCAAGCACTGCTGTTTGAAGCTCTCCATATCCGGGGGTGCCTTTCTCGTTTGTCAATATTCCAAGCGGAGCGCCTCCATTTGCGAAGTTCTGGAGCACATTCCTATCCGATGTGGCCGCGATTGATGTGACATTCGCCGCATATCTCAACACCGATACACAATTCACCCCATCAAGCGACATCCCTTTCAGCCGGATGATGTCTTCTTCTCTGAATATGCCTTTTACTCCCTGCTCCGTGTCAGATACTTGATATTCGCCGATGCGAGTTGTCGGGGAAGCCATGCCGGGACGTATCAGAATGAGCCGTTTAAGCTCGTTGAATACATCATATTGCGGCACAATGTAGGATTCCCCATATAGTGTCACATAGGATTGTGCCGCGTTCCAAAAGTCATATGCACTCGTCCATTCGTTAGGCTGCAATGACAGCAACCGCGTCAATGAATCCTCTTTCGGAGTGAAAATCCCCCCGACTTTCATCTCATGCCGCAAGGGAAGCGTTGCCACACTCTCCGATATAAGCGATACACAGCGATACACCGTGGCAATGCGGAGTGCAAGCGGAGGCGCAACTGCTGAAACAGCCTCGCCTCCGCTCATACCAATCCCGGAGCTTTCGAAATTCGTATGAAGTTCCGCGCTCCGCTTCCTCGATCTTAAGAAATCAAACAACCTAACCATTTATGATAACCCTTCGTGCCTACTCATATTTAAGCGAATTTTACCCCTTTTGGCGTCAATTGGCGTCAATTGTTAACATATTTAACACAAAGCGGCACGCCTCACAGCGCACCGCCTCCATCCTGCATTAAGCAAATATAATAACGACAAAAACGAAAAATATTCAAAAAAATTCAACTATCCATTGTTACATAGGTATTTGCCACTCCTGTGCAAACAGTTTGTGGCACATCAGCATCGTGATCACCCCATCAATCTTCCCATTCTGGAATTTTTTCTGCGGTTTCTTATTGCGCATCCGGTCTTCATCTAGATAGGAATTCAGGAAACAGAACCGGTTGATGGGGTTATCATCTATATAGATTCTCCCTGTTCGGATTCCTACCTCAAAACTCTCCGATGCCGATGTGAAATCCATATATCTTTGCGGCACGGTGCGGATGACATTCTCTGCTCCCGATGTAATGAGCATGTTTATAAGTTCCCGACTCTTTGCCGGGTCATAACCTATCGCGATTGTGCGTGTCGGCCCGTTAAGCGACAATATCAGGTTCATGATATACCTGTAATCTATCACTTCCCCCTTTGTGAGTATCAGATGCCCCGATTCAGCCCATCTTCTGTATAATCTGCGGTTGGCATGCGTCTCAAGTGCCACTTCAGGCATGAAATAATATGTTTTATAGAAGAATTTCTTCTGCATGGAGTCAAACACACCCATTGACACTGCCGAAAAGTCATCGCGCACCGACAAATCGATTGCAATCGTTGAGTCGAAGCGCCCCCGGAATTTCTCTATATCCACATGCCGTGTTGCATGTTCAAGGCATTCATCGTCGAGCCATGATCGCGTATCGTTCACACAGAAGATATTCAGCAGCTTTGTGCGGAATGCAAGCATGTTATCGGGAGACAACTGCGCATTTGCATATTCGCGCTCATAGAAATCCTCCCTCACTGTCACCCCCATATGCGGCTGCACCTTCCTCCATGTCCGGGGGTCATCTTCCGCGTCATCCACATCCGGCTGAAATATTGATGCAAACATGCGGTCGTTGTGCAATTCTCCTCGGAGCACGCCTCGCGCCCCCTCCAGCTCATGGGCAAACGGACCATCCACAATATCGGATGCCGTAGTGATAACCACTGTCAGAGGCTCGCGCCTTGTCCCCATGGAGGAGGTCAACACGTTCTTGAGGTCTGCTCCGTTCGCCCCGGCTGTGTTGCGCGCCTGCGCATATTCATCCATGATCACAAGAGATGCGTTCAGACCATCGCGCGTTCTCGCATTCGCAGCAAGACATTCTGCTTTTGAATCCCTGCTGCCGTCTGTGAAACAGATAAGCTCACGATTCACCTTCAGATGTTTCCCCCCTCGGTCGATGCCATATACAATGTTGCGAATCTCATCAAAGCATATTTTTGCCTGCTGATAAGAGTTAGCCCCCACATATGCCTGCGAATTGTTGTCGCCGAAAAGGAGGTCATTCACGGCCAGCGATGCCGCAGATGTGGTCTTTGAAAATTTCCGCGGCACAAATATATAGGCAAGCTGACACAGCCTTAGCCCCTCGCGGTCATCAAATCCGAATATATTGCCAAACTGAAACGCCTGCACCGGGGTGAGCTTGTAACTTTGTCGCCCATTCTGTCCGTTAAATTTCAGCATCTCATAAAATCGGAAGAATCTTCTGACACGCTTCCTGTTCCATTCATACTCCTTTAGCAACTCAAAAAACCGACATACCCCCAATATCTCATATAAATTGTGTTCGTCAGGCGAATCGCACACCATGCCGCAATAATCCCATATCCGGGGGTCCGTGTTATCGAGTTTCTTCCGGTGTAAGCATTCCCACTCAGCAACCTTTTCGGGGAGTTTCCCCGCAATATCCCGCTTCAGCCTCCTATCGCGCTTTATCTCTTCATCAGTCATCGTTCATGGCGTTAAGGAATGTTTCAAGGCCGTCGCCCTCTTTTGCCTTCACTTTCGCATCGAAGTTAAGTCCAAGACTCTTCAATATGCTCGTATATGTGTCGCTTTGTTTGCGGATCATCTCATGAATCGGGTTGCTTACTAATCGAGGATTCCCCTCTCGGCTGAGCTCCGTCTGCAACGGCAGATACTCATCAAGTTGTGAGAAAAGAATGTCGATGGATGCGTGCAGCTTTGCGGCAATCCTTATTTGTGGCCGGTAACATTCATCCCATATGCCGGCTGTCTCCATCGCTTTCATGAGGAATTCTTCATGTTCTCTCGCAAGCATGCTCGCCTTTGTGCCGACGTAATGCCCGGGCTCGAGCATCGGCTCATCTGAGTGTTGGTCGCTCACCCCGGATGTGGAGGTGTTATCCTCAGCTCGGTCGGGCATGTTTCTTTGCTTGTGACTCCCGATTATTATGTCGGCCTGCATTGCAAATTCCTCATCAGTCTTTCGCCAGTGATAATAAGATGACCGCGCCACCCCGGATCTGGAGCACGCCTCCTTCACATTTCCTGAGCATTTCCCAAGCCAATGCAGAAACTCTATTTTATCTCCATCATCTTTATTCATTGGACACATTGGACACACACATTAGACACACCCCCACGGATTTGAAAATCATTCGCGCGTGAAAAAATCTCAGGGGTTGGATATTAGGGCCCTCCCCCCCTCTCAAAAAAGCACCCCCCCTCTATCTTTTCCCAGAACATGGAGGCGCGTTCTTTGCTTCTTCTTTCATTCTCTTCGCGCGAATGACTGCGCAACGCTTCGTGGCGCTTATGGTGACACGCCACACACAGCGACACCAGGTTGTTTCTGTCGAACGCCACGCGTCGCATCGATTCAGCATCCGCCACACTCTCCACCGGAATTACATGATGCACCTCTTCAGCCGGAGTGTATATCCCCTCTGCAAGACAATCCTCACAGAAGGGATGCTTGTCAAGCTGCCCGCGTCTGAGCCTGCGCCATTCGGGGGTGTTCAGCATCCGGTGAT
Source organism: Candidatus Amulumruptor caecigallinarius (assembly GCA_023665575.1). Classification (GTDB taxonomy): domain Bacteria; phylum Bacteroidota; class Bacteroidia; order Bacteroidales; family Muribaculaceae; genus Lepagella. The sequence goes on from JAMPDQ010000021.1 coordinate 9,893, forward strand.
ATTCACTGCCATTCCTGCTCATGATGTTCGGTGCTTTATCGCATCGCGCGTGCGTGCAGTCATCGGAGTTGTATCTTCTTCAATGAAATCGTCAATCCATGCGGCATTGCATGTGAGCTGTTCTCTCACTCTGTCGCGCTGCCGCAGAAACTGAATAAGGATGCTTCGCGCCAACTGGCACGCGCTCGCATAGCCTGCATCACGTGCTATGGCATTTAGCTCATGATGTTCTCGCTGTGGGATTCGCACACTCATTTTAACAGAAGCCATCCTCTTCTCATTTGATTCATACAAAGTTAATAATTTTTTAGTGGACCAACAAACTCCAAATCCATGGCCATCGCCTTGCATTGTCTCATCATGTCGCTGATGATAGATTGTGAAATGTAGATTCTCATGGTGGTTGGGATATAAGTTATCAGTTCTTTCGTTAGGGTGATTAAATTTTATTTCTATTTGTGTCTGCGGAGGGAGTCGAACCCTCTTGCAGTGAGAATGTTGCTTCCACGGCTTCCGAATCGTGGACTTTCGCAGACTCCCATCGTCTTTCCGATGTGTCATTGGCGATTTTAGGGGAGTTCCTACCTACTTGATGTTATATCTTAAATCTCTTTATCAGCTTCTTTCGACAATATCTCGCTCCGCTGTCGGATTTTACCACAAATGGGCACTCGTCTATCAGATCCTCCGTCAAAGTTTCAAGGCTGACTTGAATTGTCTTCATTTGTATAGTCTGTTATAAAGTTTGGTCGCTATCATTTGCGTTTCTTGATTTTTAATTGTCCGTGCTTGCGGTAGAGGGCGTTGAACTCCGCATCACACAATATTGTGTCATAAATTTGCTCATAGGTGTATTGAGGGAGTTTCTCCGCTATTTGAGGGATTGTCATGTCTTGGATTATCAGCCCTGACACCACTTCTCGCGGTAGTTCGACATTACAATACTCTCCCTCGTCTTTATATAAGGTTTTGCGGTGTTCTATCTCTCGCTTGCGGCGTTGTTCTTCTTCTTTTTTGAAGTTTCGCCCCGACTTACAGCCCCAACGTGTGAGCCATCGGTCAATCGTATTTCGGTCAACGTTGAAGTTCTCTGCGAGTCTGCGAAGAGGGACGCCCCATTTATATTGTTCGATGATTTTAGCCTTAGTTTCCGCAGAACATTTAGGTTCACTTTTAGTCCCTAAAGGCCGACCGACAAGCACCCCCATCTTCATTCTCAACCTCAACCCCTCTTTGGTGCGTTGACGTATCATCTGACGCTCAATCTCTGCCGACAAGCCAAAGGCAAAAGCCAATACCTTGCTTTGAATATCATCGCCAAGAGTAAAGCGGTCTTTGACGGTGTGGATTATACAACCACGTTCCATAGCGAAGTGAAGTATATCCATCACCATATATAGGTCGCGCCCCAAGCGGCTTATCTCCGAAGCGATAAGAACATCGTCTTTTTGCAGTTTCTTCAATAACGGGCCAAGATTGCGCTTGTCGGGGTCTTTCCCCCCGCTCACGCCCTCGTCCGTGATAAACTCGTCAATAGTCCACCTTTTGTCTTTGGCAAACTGCTCAACGCCCTGTTTCTGCGAGTTTACATCCTGTTCGTCAGAACTTACTCTTAAATATCCGTATATCATATTGAATTGTTTGTGGGTAAGGTATATTCTTTTGCAATCTCAATCGCCCATTCGGGATACCAGTTTATTTTCAATCCAACTTCTGATCTTTCTGTCGCATTGGAATAAGCGGTTTCAAGTTCTTGTGAGTATTGCCGAATAAGAGGTATTATATTGGCATCGGGCGTTTCTCCTCCGTCTATATGAAATCTTTTCTTGATATATTCCAATGCTGCTCGTAGATGTGTGGAGTAAGTATAACTGCTATGCGAGCCACCAAGCACATATACCATAGCCAAAATCTTTGCAGATTTGTCCGTGCTTATGGCAGGGATGTTGCATTGCAGACAACCTTCAAGCCATTGGGATAATAGGTTGTTACTCATAAAGTCGTTTGTATAACTTGGTTGCTATCATCACGCTCCGCTCAATCATCGCGTCAATCTTACCCTCGGACAAGCCGGGGTTGATGTCTTTGAGCATACGCTGGAAGAAGATGCGCTCGGCGAGGGAAGCGATTGTAGCGGCCCTGAAATCCGCGTCAATTTCCTCACATTCGGTTTTAACATCATATGCGGGAGCCGTGCCGACAAGCATTCTTGCTTCTCTCGCTTCCCGCTCCGCTTTCAGGCGGTCTAATGTGGCGTTTAGGCTCATTATTACTAATTATTGCGTGTTATTTGCGCCTTTTCATCACGTTCTTCTTTCGTTTCACACTCGCTCACATCCTCAGTAATTATTTGATTGTTCGGTCAGTCTTGCAGAAGTTGCGCATTGTATGCCGTAAGGTTTGTATACCATCTGCCGGCATATTCTTTACTCTCTATATCCATGCTGATTCTATAGCGCCGGCCTATCTCGAATTTTAGTGTATTGCAGTGGTCTCCAAAGGTGCTGAATTGAACCTGTTTCGGATATTTCCCCACGGTCTCCATTATCCATTCTTGTTTCTGCCATTCGTTGCCGCCACGTGACACACCATTAAGGTATTCTCCCCTCCGTATGATTGTTCCTTCTATTTCCATTGTTGTTTCTGCTTTTAAGAGGTTAGAGTCTGCTTACTTCGCATATCTCGGCATTCGCAAGCTCGTTGTACAGCTTGCGTAGCCACATGCGGTTGTTTTTCTTTTGTTCGGATGTTGTCAGCTCTTCATTGGTGTTGAATATCACCATCAGCATCGAGGATGATGAGTCGTGAAGTTTGCTTGATTGTTGTTCCATCTTATTTGCGTTTTATTTCTCTTTTTTAGATGTGGCATTGCCGTATATACATTGCTCGGTGCATGAATATAACTCGTTGTCAAGCGAGCATATGCCATAGCCGCTTGTATCCTCATACAGGAAGTTGCGGCATTCCCCGCAGTATTTTTGCTTTTTATTCATACATTATCCGAAAATCTTTTTTCCCGTGTGCCTTGAAGCGCATCGCCACATCATGTTCGATGTTGCACCCGCATGACTGCTCCCACCCTTCGCAGAAGAAAACGGCATCGCAGTCGAGCATCGCCCGCAAGTCGCAACAGATATAATCCTCATATGACGGTTTTCTCCCGGCATATACGTCAAGCGGGGAAACGGGCACATGCCCTTGCCTTGATAATGCGGCCTTGACTCTGTCGGAATGGCCGGTGAAATCCTTTCGCTCGCGCCCTGTTATCGGCACTGAAATGTAAATCTTCATAACTCTTAAGTTTTTCTTAATACTTCGTGAGATGCAGAGAGTCACCCCCCCTTCACCCCTGATGGTGGGAATTGTCGGAGTCGAACCGACACGCATGAAGCTCAATAAAAACAGAAAAGAACTTAAAACTAATAACCCAAAAACCTATTCATGACATTGCTTCATGCGCCCCCGGGGATTCCCATTTGTCACGGGGGTGTAGTCGTTGCCCCCGCGACGTGGTTAATCTGAATAACTGTAAGTTTCTTAGTGATTTTCCCGCACTCTTGCGGCGAGGAGTCCTCACGGATTGCCCTTTTTCTTTTTCCCAAGACGTTGTTTAATCGTGTTGAGTGTCTTTTTGTGAAGCGCCTGTATGAGCGTTTCATCTTCTATCAGCAGGTCATCGAGGTTGGGGTTCTTGTCAAGCATGTAAGCCGCGAAATCATTCGCATCTTTTATCAGCTTTTTAAGCTCCGGCACAATCGATGTGGCTCTGTAACCCAGGTTATCAATTATATCCTCGATGTTGTAGCAGCATGCCGCTAAATAGTCGGCGGCAAGGTGCGATTCTATGACTGCCGGAATAAGTCCTGACTCTAAAATTTTTTCATCGTTCATGAGGTCTCTGGCCGGGCGAGAAGCTCTCTCTTCTGCTTCTTTTTCGGCTTGCTTTATCAAATCCCTCACTCTCTCTAAGTCTTCATCAAGCTGCTGGAGCCGTCCATATTGCCCGCTTCGGAGCAATATACCGCGCTTCATCTCGAGCTTCGCAAGTGCCTGTTTCTGTCGTTCTATGAATGTCATGGTTGATTGCCGGATTATTACCGTTGCTCATTTCTTTCTTCTTGTCGGGCCTCCGAATTCCACAAAGTTGAACATCTCTTTGCTTCGGTCATATACCCTGTCGCCATACGCCTTTCTAAATCCTTCCTCACTCAGGTTAAGAGTTATATGCGTAAGATTGCTGAATCTTCGGTCATACCGCGCCATGAGGATGTTTTTCATCACATTGCAGTTCTCTCCAAAGTGAGCGGTTGGAATAGTTTCAGCTCCCACCTCGTCAAATGCCTGTGCAGGAGCGCTGATGAAGCGCTCTATCCCCTTGTACCCGCTTGAGGCAAATTCCGGGCATACATCTCCCGCAACCTTATTCACCCCGAATGAAGAGAATCCGTTGTGTCGTTTGATACCAAGCCGTTTGGTGAATTCTTTTACCACCATTAGCAACGTTGATTTCCCCGTGCCTACATTGCCGTATAGAAACAGACCCTTTTTCAGGTCAAGCCGCCCCGGCAATGTGCAGCACCAGTTGAAGATGTCGATAATCTGTGAGCGGTTGCTATCATCAATCATGAATCCCGGGCAAATCTCCTTTGCCACTCCCATGAAGCTGAATTTCAATTGCCCGCTAATCTTCAATAAGTCCGCAGTCGTAATCAACCGCTCCCTTGTATTGCACACCATCCCGGCCACTCCATGCCGTTTGAGTATGCTTCCTGCTGTCTGCATTTTTTTCGAAGTTTAATTTTACCCTGATTGTGTTCAGAAGATGCCGCTCTGTGATGTCTTTTTCGTTCACAAGTTCCCATTCGTCAAACACTTCTTCCGCAAGCCCCCGCAGTTTGTCGGGAGTTATCCGGTTTTTCATGCAGAAACTTTCAAGCGACTTCTGCTTTGCGAAAAATCCGGAAATAATTTTTTTTCTTGCTTCAGCCACATCCACAGCCGCCGATCCCCCTTGGGGGGTATGGGGGGTTGAGGAAGATTTATCTTCCGAAACATTATCATATACATAATCACTATCATTAAGGTTATCGGGGGGTAATGTGGGGTTATCTTGGGTTATCTCCCCTAATGTGGGGTTATCTTGGGTTATCTTTTTCCCATAATAGATATTCCGTTCCCCTTTCCTGAAATTGGGATTGCCTCCCTTCTTCCCATTACTGACCGATTCCTCATATTTTGTTTCGTTGCGGTCTATTTCCTTTTTTATGAATGAGAATGCCATTTTAGCTTGCGGTTTCAGCTCGGACAGTGTCCCCGATTGCGCATACCGAATTATCGCATCGTACACCTCAAGTCTGACCTCCGCAGAATACTCCGAAAGCACCTCTGCCCATTCATAATTGAAAAGGAAATAGTTCTTTTCTTTTGGCATTGTTGTTTCGTTTAGGTTCTGTCTGTTTTCATATTTTCACAATTTATGTTTCTTTTATTCGAACCCCATACACATGCAGCATGAGTTTCCTTTTTATTCTGTATTCAGGAGTGCGGAAACCTTTCACATCTTCCACCACCATTTCCCCGGTCGCCGTCACTTTGTAGGTGAAGTCGGCCACATAGGTGCATGCCCTCTCTATCAGCTTCCCGCTTCGGTCCCGCTGATGGGGGATTAGGATAAAAGGCACCTGCTCGCGAAGTCCGGAAATAAGCCCGGCCTTTTCCATGATTCGCAACGTCACCGCGCGCCTGTGCTCTTTCATCGAGTCGTGGCCGCGCATTTTTACGTTACCATATTTGCTCACCTTTCTCATCCTAAAATTTTATTTTGGCAATCTTGCGGAATGCCTTCTTTATCGCTTCCGATTTCTTTTCTGCCGACGGATGCACATATAACCGCATAGTTGTGGTAACATCCGCATGCCCCATGATCGTGGAGACGGTCTTCACTTCGTTGCCACATTCCACCATCATTGTGCCGAACGTGTGACGCAAACCGTGAAAGTTCACCTTGTCTTTTATCGGGATTCGGTTCACCAGCCGAACCCATGCCTGCCTCACAAGCTCAATGCGCACCGGCTCTTCACCACCCCCCACTATATACCGTTCCCTTCGGGGTGACGCTCCTCCGACCTTTTTCAATGCTCTTTCAAGCTGCGGGAGCATCGGCACCGACCTCCAGCCGGCTTCTGTCTTCGGGGGTGTCACCCTTACCTCTGTATGGCCGCCCCTGTTTATCTCTGTCACCGTTCGCCTCACAAGCAACATATGCCGCTTGCGGTCGATATCCTCCCACCTCAATCCGCATACTTCCCCAATCCGCAATCCGGCAAGCAGCGCCACCAACGGAGCCACCTGTGAGAAATCCCCCCTTTGAAATTGTGATGCAACCGCCGTCACCAGCGTAACCGCATCGCGTGCGCTCATGCACTGCACATCCCGCGTATGGTGCAATGGATATTTCAGCCGCCATGACGTTGGCTCTGTATCTTCCCCCAATTCCTGAGCGGCAAACCGCAACATCTGACGCAACATCTGCATCCGCTTGCGGCATGAGTCAACACCATATCCCCGGTTGAGCATCCTCATCAGTTGCTCACGCGCTGCCGCCTGACCGAACCCCCTGATGAACCGCGTTCCCAAACTCCCCTCCATGGAGTGCCAGCGATGCCGGTATTGCTCCCTTGTGGAGTCTTTCACCCCCTCCACCTTCAGGGATTCAAACCACTCTTCAAAAAGCTCTGAAAAACGCATATTTTTTAACCCTCTCCGCTTATTGGGAATCAGCAAGTTACAACTTGTTAATTTATTAGATTAACAAGTTGGAATGCCTTGCGTGACAGTGTTTTAAACATATCGCAAATTTGCGAAAAAGCGCACCCTCCGTTTTTATAGGTTTTTACCCCTGTCACAAACACCGCTGCGCCCGCTATTTTTTCAGCCACAAACACCCAATTTGCGCGCTCGGTTTCATCCATCACCATCAGCGCTCCAAGCGCCGCCATTGCTATTCCTACCCCTTTGATAATATCTTCTGTCTTCATCATTCCTTCGGTTTTTGTTATGATAAATAAAATCCCGTCTATTCTCCCGAACCGGCGGGAAGGGTAAATCTCTATTGGCAAATTCACATTGAATTATTAATGTACAGACATTGTTGCAATTGAGATTATCTAACAACTACTCCTTAAATCATGTTATTTTTCCTGTATGTTAATGCTTGTTTCACCAAGTCAAGGTCATATCTCACCGTTCGCCCCAGCTCCACCACAATCGCGGAGCTGAGCAAACCCTCTTTGCGCCACCTGCCGATTGTGTTGTAATGCACATTCAAGGCTTCCGCAAGTCCTCTGTTGCCTTTGATTATCGTTCCCATTGCAGTTTCTGTTTTTTTGTTACCGTTAATGTTATTTCAGCCTCTTTATGAGAGCTTGCCCGAACCGGGAGACCCGTAAATCAATGCCGCAATAGCATATTTGGGTTGTAGTTCTGATGGTTTTTTGAATATACTCATATTTTTGTTCTTATTGAAGTCTTACTTAGTCCATATCGCTTTTATACTGCGGTTTATCCTTCCATAATCCTCTCCGACAACCACTGCACCCACATAGGCGATACACAGATATATCGATGAGCCTAATTTGCATAAGATATTCATAATTACATCTCGTTATAGTATCTGTTCAATTCCTTGCCGGAAAATTTCTTACGTCCATTGCGCCCAATTTTCCAATCAACACCCCCGGCTCTGCGACCCCGTTCAGCAGCAGCTCTCAACGTACTGCGGTCAATTCCGAGCATCTTGGCCGCATCTCCAATAGGATACCAACTATTCTCTTTAAAGTTCGGATGTTCGTGATTCTTATTCATGGCTCATGATTCTTTAATAAGGTCTGCTCCTTGTGATTGTTGCCAATTCGTTCATAGTTACTTCTCAATCCTTCTTAGTGTTACTGTCATCGTTTTACCCGAACACGCAATAGGGAAGTTCTCGGCATCTATACCCATCTCTCTCCTTGTACGCTTGGCAATCTCATAGGCCGAGTTTAGTTCGGGCGTATCATTGCATACGATAGTTAGCGTTTGCCCCGGTAGCATCTTTTCAACTTGTTCCTTAGTCAATTTCATCATCTTCCCAAAATTATTGGTTTAGAAATTTGGAAATGCAAGGGAATTCGGCTAACTTTGCGATTGATGGTGTATGTAGTTGGCTTGGTTGGCCGACCTTCCTTTGCATTGTATTATTATTTTGTTTCCGAAATACATTTGCAAAGGTAATGGAATAAAACTATACCACAAAATAAATGGCATAAAATTATTCCACTTTAACATTCTTTAACAAATGGATAAACAACAAGCCTTTGCAAGATTAACAAAAGCCGTTGAATATCTGAAAGATAACGGCAAAGCGCGAAATCAGTCGGAAATTGCTGAGCTGATAGGAGTGTTACAACCTCATGTTTCTTCAGCTTTACGAGGGGATGCGAAACGTCTAACAGAGAATTTTCTCCGCCGATTTGCCGATGCTTATTCCGACCTCCTCAATAAAGATTGGCTGCTGACGGGCGAGGGAAGAATGGAGAAGCCAAGCAAAGATATGCGCCCACACTACCCTGCTACGGTGTCTGCCGGATTCTTAGGTGATGTTAGTACCGTGACAGAAGCAGATGTCGAAATGCTGCCAAAAATCGCCCAAATACACAAGGATTACGACTTTACTATTAATGTGCAAGGAGACTCAATGAATCCCGTGTTGTTTGACGGTGATACGCTCGCTTGTCGGAATCTTAATCGTGGTGACGAATTGATACCTGGGAATATATATGTATTTGATACTAAAACAGACGGTGCGGTTGTCAAAACATATCTATCTGAAACAAAATCTCTTATTCGCTTGCATTCTGAAAATCCCAAATACAAAGATTTTAGCATTCCTAAAGAAGATATTGGAGTGGCGGAAGTTGTCGGTCACGTGCCAAGCAATCCGCTTAATGCAAAAGATATGTTTAAGAAGTTTGCTGATGCTCTGTTATCAAACTTATTTGTACAGAAAATTCAGCCAACTCTTTCAGAAGAAGAACGAGAAGAGCTGATAGCAAGAATGATGAACAAAGAAAATCTTGATTAAGATATGTGGTATCTAATATTAGCTTTATTAGCTTTCGCGGGAATCTTTGCCGGATTATATATGTATGCAACATATAAAGAGCAAAAGAAGTCTAAACTTAAGCCGATACTAATAATGATTGTATATTCCCTTGTCTATTTGATTGGCATGGATGGATGTATGGAAAGTTGCATGAAGCCTTCTCCACACGCAAGTAAGGATTTCAACGAATGGACTGGCGAGCCAAAAAATAAAACCCCTTTTGGATATTAATATGGCAACTTACACCAAGCAATACTATCGCTTAAGCGAAGTCTCTACAATGCTCAACGTCCCGTCAAGCACTATCAATTACTGGGTATATACATTTGACGAGCTTGACCCACCTACCACAAAGGGCGGCCACAGACGCTATCGCCCCGAAGACATCGAGCTTATCAAGCAAATCAAAGTGATGATGCACGACAAGGGAATGCAGATAGAAGGGGCAAAACGCCAGCTCCGTCATTCACAAGCTCCCTATCGGGGGTTCAAATGCAAATCAAAAGATGATGCTCTTGAATTATTGCACACAATAGAAGCAAGTGTGCAAGACAATCCCAAAACAATGGCAATGGTCGAAGCTGTCCGGAAGTGGATGGAAACAGAAATTCAGACCATATAATTTTAAAATAAAAATTAGACTAAAAGTCACGGAAATCTAACCCGCTTCATTTTTGTTTCACTTCAAACTACCCCAGAAGCAACAAATCACTGAAATTCCAATTGTTACATTAACACTAATAACCCTGGCAGTCAAGAGGTGACGAGTTCGAGTCTCGTATGCTCCACAAAAATAAACCCACATCGCCAAAAGTGTTATTGTTTTTGGAATTAGGTGATTACAAACCAAATTCCGAACCTTTTATTATCCCATATCTTAGGTATAGTTCTATATGTATAGTTGTAAACATCCTGATATTTTGGTGGATTTTGATGTTTTTTGATGTTTTTTGAGGAATTTGTTTCACTCAAATGAAACAAATGAAACACGAAATGAAGCACTATGAGAAAATATATGTTTAGTTTTAAAATTTTGAGAAAACCCGATTCGGGGTTATTATTTGTCCGTATTATCAAGAACCGACAAAAAGCAGAGTTTGCCTTGGGCATTACCACTACTCCGAAAGAATTTGAAGATGCCATGGTGCTTTCGTCAACATCAAGCAAACAACGAATCGCAAGCTATATCCGAGGGGTTGTGACAAGAATTGAATCCATGCGCCTTGACATGGCTCAATTCGGCATTCATGCCGGAATGTCTGTAAAACAATTGCGTGATAAAATCAAAGCAGTAATCCTTTTTGAAGAGGATGCAGGCTTTGACGAATCCAAATTGTTTATGCCATTTTTCAAACGCTGCATTGAAGCAAAAAAAGATGGGGGATATAAGGAGAGCCGGGAATACACATACAGAAAGATATTTGAGTATGACCCTAATGCCGACAAACTCATGTTTGATGATATTGACCTCAAATGGCTCAACCACTTTGACGAATGGATGCAGAGCCGAGATTTGAAGCAAAACTCGCGCAACATCCACTTCAAGAATATTCGCACGGTAATCAACCGTGCCATTGATGAAGAGCTGACCGATAAATATCCGTTCAGACGGTTCAAGATTCGCCCCGAAGCGACTCGCAAGCGCAATCTCCCCGTGGAGGAACTGCGGAAGTTGTTTACTTGCGAAGTGGAGGATTATCAGGTAATGTTCCGTGATTTATTCAAACTGATGTTTATGCTGTGCGGGATAAACGCAGTAGATTTATTCAATTTAAAAGATATTACCTATGACAAGAGAATAGAGTATAAACGCGCAAAAACACATCGCCTTTATTCCATAAAGGTAGAACCTGAAGCAATGGAGATAATCGAGAGATACAGAGGTGAGAAGAATCTTCTCTGCCTTGCCGACAGATGGAAGAACCATAAAGATTTTACAAAATGGATGAATCATGCTCTTAAAAGGATTGGAGAGATGAAACGTGTAGGAAGAGGAGGGAAAAAGGAAATCAAATCTTTCTGGCCTGATATAACCGGATATTGGTCTCGACATTCATGGGCTACAATCGCTTATAACGATTTGGATATTCCAAAAGACACAATCGCACAAGGTCTCGGACACGGGAAAAATGACGTGACTGACATATATCTTGATAAGGAAATAAAAAAGGTGGATGTGGCAAATCGCAAGATACTTGATTGGGTGCTGTATGAAAAAAGATAAGCCGGCTATGCGTCACACACTGCCGGCTCGTCTACCTTGCAAGGCCGTCAACTCAAGAATATTTACACTTAAATTACATCTTTATCTCTTTATCCCCTTATCCCATACTTCATCCATGCACGGTGCGCAAGCCACGACAGGGCAATCACACCCCCCAGCATCAGAGCATACTGCCACCAATGCAAGCGGTTCACCTCCTTTATTTTCTCCACCACTATCGGTCGCTCTACCATCACCGAATCTATCTTCACCTCTTTGAGTGAATCTATTCGTGCCATGAGCCGCGCCCGCTCCGTGTCGTTCGTGCGCACCGTCTCTCGCCAATGCCACCGCTCTATGCCAATTACACGGTTTAGCGAATCCATTATAGGCGCAACCGAATCGCGCTGCGTATCATACATCTCCGTGTGCTCTGACACTCTCACCGAATCCGCTTTGGTCTGCCGTACAATCACCGTGTCCGTGCGAACGCTCACCGTCTCCACCGGCACATACACTCGTTTAGTGCATGAAGGAAGCCACACACAAGCCGCCCCCATCATGAGCATCAGCACAAGCCACAGCCACCATCGCCACCCCTCCAGCTTATCAGTCTCTCTCGGATTTTCTGCCATATCTCTTTACGCAATGCGTTTTTGTTAAATGTTTGAATATTCCTTTTTCGCATCAAAGCTCGGGCATGCCTTCGGGGCAATGTCGCGATGGCCTATGATGTGCGCGTTCGGATAGCGAGCCTTCATCGTCCGTGCAAGCGTAAGCAGCGTTCTCTTCTGCGCATCCGTCCGCGTGTCTTTCGGAGTCTTGCCGTCTCGAGCCACACCTCCGGCATACACAATGCTGACCGCCCTGTTGTTCATATTCTGCTGCGGGCAATGCTGCCCGCGCTCGCTGTCAGGGCGAATGCGCTCATATGTGCCGTCAAGATGCACAAGAATATGATACCCGGCATATACCTTGCGTCCGTCCGGTGCTACATAAGGTTCAAAATTCCGCGCCTTGTGCCACGCGTCAAGCTCTTTCACGCTCACTTCTCGCCCTTCGGGTGTTGCCGTGCAGTGAAACATTATAGTGTCAATAGCTGTCTGTCTCTTCATATCCTCTGTTTTTACAATTCTGCCGACCTTGTTTGCCGACCTGATGAAAATTCACTACCTTTGCATGTGGATTTGCAGCAATTCCCATCCGTCATAGAAAGATTTATTTGAATTTACCCTTCGGCATTGCCGTGCCGAAGGGCTTTCTTTCATGCCTCCGCACGTCCGCTTAACCATTTATCCGACTTCAGCTCATCCGGCGGATCATACGGAATGGCAAACGGTTGTTGCGGCTTGCGCCTCCCGCAGCTCTCGGGGTCACACTTCGGATCGCCTTTCGGTCGTCCGCAGTGCCACCATTTCAGCCACTGAATAATCAAATCCTTGCGTCCGGTCTCCTTCAGAAGGTTGCTCTTTTCATCCTGAAGCTCGCGGATGAGCCGCGTCTTGTCCGCGATGATTTCCTCACACCGTGCCCGCCCCTTGTAAGCCTCCGACAGCTGCCGATTGAGCGTGTCAATATCCTCATGCAGATTCGCAAGCCGCTTGTCAAGGCGTTCATCCTCCTTGTCGGCTGCCTCCACCTCCTTCAGTCGAGCCTCGGCTGTCTTCTCGCGCTTCAGCGCACGCGGATAGAGGAAAAACCCCGCGATTGTCGTAAGCCCGAAAAGCCCCGACAACACCGTTGTTATTATCGTCGTCCACTCCATGATGCACTACAGATTTATCACCTTGGGCGAAAGCGTCTCCGGCACATAATAAATGGCGAAGCGCCAGTTGCCGACATGCGCCCGCGCCCCGGCTCTGTCATAAAAATTGATTGATACACTCCCTGCGTCATTGGCCGTGCAGTTGAACACCTGCGGCGGCTCCACACCGATACCCTCCGGCACATTCGTGCCGACCACAAAGGCGCGAAGCGAAAAATTCGCAAGCTCGCCCCACTGCTCGCAAGCTATCTTCACAATGCTTGTCGGTTTCTTCGTCACCGCCTCCACCGTTACCCCCGTGCCGACCGCCGGAAAAATCTGCACCATCGTTCCGCGTGTCCGCACAAACGCCAGCAGCTGCGGCTGGCGGTTCAGCAACGGCACGCTCTCCGTTAAAAGCTGTCCTATTTGTTCATTGCAATAGTCGGCGATACGTTCGTTGTTAAGTGCGAGATCCCCTACTTTCTGAAGCTTCGCCGCTTGTTTTTCCAGCGTAGAGGTGTTCGCATTCACCTTCCCGACAAGCTCTGCGATTGCCATGGCCGATTTCTCCGATATATTGAGGGCTATAAGCTCTGAGCCATTCCACCACAGCAGCCCCGGATAATCCGTGATGCAATAAAGCCTGTCCGATGCCGGGGCAACCCCGGTCGCCGTCTTCGTGCCGAATTTCTCCCACCCCGAAAACTCTCCGTACCGCATCTTTACGCCGTTGTTGTTGCGCTCCGACACAAACCGGGCAAGCCCCCGGTCATACATCACCCACGGTGTGGGCGCATCATCGACACCCTCCACAAGTGTGGAATTGTTCGTGTTCCCCCGATACTCCGCAATCTGGGCGAAATTCTCCGCAAATGCCCTTAGCTTGCGGAATCCTTGCGCCATATCATTATCATTGCTGATAAACTGGTTGTAATCTTCCGATTTCAGCATCCCTGTGCGTGTGGTCGACACAGTAGGGATGCTCACCTTTGTTTGATGCGTGCCACCGTTGCCCGCATCCTGCGTCACTCTCAGCTCTGCCGACTTGGCATCAGCCGCTATATCAGCCGCCAAAATCTTCCCCACACTCCCCACCTTGCTCCACAAATGCGCCAATCCCTCCTTGCTAAGATATTTCATATTCGAGTTTATGTGTTATGAGTATATGAGTTGTGAATGAATGAGCGGATGAGTGTGGAGCGGCGACTCTCTGAAAAAAAGCGCCGCCCCGGCAACTCATCAACCCATCAACTCTCACGCGTTAATGATAGCATCAATCTCAGTGTTGGTCAGTGCCACAATGTCAGCCGCATTCACCTTGTCGGCAAGAGATGCGTTCACATCAGCCGTCTTCGCATAGTCGGAAAGACTTTGGTGCTGTGTGAGGGGGGTGATTGACGCACCGCCCAGCGTAATCACGCCGTTCGCAATCTTCGCATCAGTGATGCCATAGCCGGCAAGCGTTGTGGCCTTGTCTGCCTTGGCCTCAATCCCTTTGTTGTAATCGGTGATGTCGAGCTTCTTCGCAAGGCCTGTGTTCACCGCCTCTGTCTTGGCATAAGGGGCAAGCGCTTCGCTCTGCTGTGCCGGAGTCACAAACGTTCCTTCGGCCTCACTCTTTGTGTACACATCGCTCTTGTTGGCCTTGGCCGAAAGAATCCCCTCCAGTGTGGAAGAGTCGGCTATGCCGGCAAGGAATGCAACAATCTCGTTAAACTTGTTGATTGTGCCGTCTTTGTCAGCGTTAATCAAAGTTTCAAGTGTGGCAAGGCGGGTGTTTATTTCCTCCATGCCCTCTGTGGTCGCTGTCGAGTTCAACTTCGCAAGCAATGCATCGGTGAAGTCGTTTTTTGAGAGACCCATGCCCTTGAAACCACGGCTGTACAGCTTTTCAATCAAATGCTGCAAACCCTCAAGATCCAGATACTTCTTAACAGTTGTTTCTGCCATTTTTTAAAAGAAATTAAAAAGGTTAATACTATTCGGGAGATTCCTCACCATCCCCCGCAGGTGTGTATTTGTCGCCGATATTCTCTATCAGCTCATCGATTTCTTCAGGCGTGAATGCTTGGGAGTCTGCATCCTCGCTCACAAACGGGAGCACTATCACCGCCCCCATCTCCGGCGCATCCTCTCCCGAACCCGGCACAAGTTCTATACCCAGCTCACGCGGCAGACACACATCGCGCCAACCGTCTGCGAATGTTTTGTCGGGGAGTGATGCGAAAAGGTCAACTTTCAACGCTCCTATCCCCAGGTTATGGCAATCGGCCACAATGTGGATTTGCCCATTGTCGTTGAAGCAATTCACGCACTTTCCACCTATACATGAAGCCTCATATCCGTCATGTTTCGACTTGGTGTAAAGAAGCGCACGCCAATCAAACCCCGGCCAGCCCATATCTTTCCCGGAGCTGTCTTTCAGTTGCAAAATAAAATCGAAGTCGCTTTTATAATTTATCCTCTTCATCGTTGCAAATTTTATTCAGTTTCATCAAGCATACCAAGGGATGCAGTGGTTGAAATATCCACAAGATGCTCTCCGTTGAACCACCACAACCCCGGATTGTTTCTCGACAGATAAAGGCATGTGCGTCGCGGCTTTACCCCCGATGCCGTCACCGTGCCGAATTTCTGAGACCCATTGAAATCGGTGAAATTATGCACCGATTCCCCCCGCCTAGTCTGAGAGAAAAACTTCTGTGACCTCCTGTCAAACATCACAAACGGCGTTTCCGTATCATCCCTCCCCATGAAGGTCGTCTCCACCGGCAAACTCGTTATTGCTTCAAACTCTACAAACCCGCACAGCTCCATCCGCAACTGATCCGCAGCGCCGGCCATCTCCCTGCGGAGTTCTGATTTCACCACGCTGTCACTCTGCGAATAATCTCCCTCAAGCCATTCAATCTTGTCGAGGGTGTCTTTTTTGAAGTGATAGAATTCCTCACCATCCGCACAGTCATTTATCTGCTCCTGGATTCCTTCTATCCTCCCCTTTATCTGCCGCAAATCGTTGAATAGCAATTCAACCTCCGTGATTGTCTCCTTTAATTTTCCCATATGCTATTTCTCTACTTTTATCATGCCGTCTGCATAGATCACATCTCCGTTCGCATCTTGGATTGTTTCCCCATTCACATCCTGAAGAGGCTCTGAAATTGTTGCTCTCAGGGTGCGGAGTGTTTCGCCATTCGCGCCTCCGTCAACCCAGATGCCGCAAGCCGTCATGGCGATGCCTGAAGGAGGATTGGGCTCATTATACTGATTCACGCCCATAACATCTCCCGATGGAGACACCTCCGCCCCCGCAAGGGCATTGCCGGCGTTCCATTCTTCGGCATTGCCGGCACATCCTTCAGGGAATAGCTCCATATGCCATTCATATTTGAGCGGCACGAATGCCGACACATCTTCCCCATGGAGCATCACCCTTACACGGAATGTTATCCCATAACCGCGATAAACATATATTATGTTCCTGCTTGGAACAATCTCCGCTTCCAACTCCTCGTATGTGCCGACACGCTGCCACCCGAATCCCTTGCCCGGCTCTTCGTCCGTTTCATCATATGCACATTCCCACCTTGCACCCCGCCACCAGCAAAGATGCAATTCATATCGATGTGTCCTCGGATTATATGAGCGGTTGAAATATGTTTTTCTCGGAGTCCACAGCCCGATGTCCACCCGCACGGCATGAGACGGATTGTTGCCGGGGATATAGCTCCATATCGGAGTGCCTCCATATCCGGGGGCCTCCCCGGCACGCACCTCGAGTGCACTGATGCCGCGCACCTCACTCGGCCGGAATCCCTCTGCCCTCAATCTCGGACTCCGGCACAATGCCGGAACGCCGCGTGTCTGCATGTAAATCTTATCTGCCATAATCAATAATCATCTCTATAGTCGTCGCGGTCATCATACCAATCCTCCCAACCGTTATCGTCCGTCCACGGGTCGTAATCATCCGGATCTCGGTCATCATCATCACAGCCGGAGCCGCCGGTGTCATCCGGCTCATGCTGCTCATTAGGCCGCCAATCCTCCTCATATGAATAATGAGTCGACTTCGACAAATCGGCAATTTCCACTCCGTCATATTTAACAGGCATAAGCTCTACAACGCTCAAATCCTCGATTCCCGCCAATGCGTCAAACATAGAGTTCCGCATGATGAATGTGCCGCTCATATTGTGGTCGGTAAAAAGTGGCACATTCGACACCGATTCCGTTGCCTCCCCCGACAGCACCGCCCGCCGTTTGGAATATTGGGAAATTATGTCGGTGATCAGAAACCGCTCCATATAATTGCTGCTGTTCTCTGTCGAGTCCTTCTTCAGCCATACCGGATATTTTCCAATCCAAAATAATCCCCTTTGAGCCGGAGACGGATATTTGCAAGATCCGCATTTTGTTTCTATATCAAGAGGCTCTGCCGCCCCATTCTCGGCATAGGCCACCGTCTCAATATCATCATCATCCGGATTTTGTCTTTCTATGTTATTTTTGCAGATCTCCACCTTTGGAGATTTGATCATCCACCATTGGATATGCTTCAGCACATCCATCCCCCACATCGACATCCCCTTCTCGGGACCGCCATCCCATGGCCCGTGCTCCGGCAAACCCTTGTTATATATATCGCCCGCCATAGCCTCGAGCGAGTGGTGATACACATAGGCGGCCCGCATGATTGTTATGTCAAGCCACCCATCAACCGGGGGATATGGAATTGACATGCCATCCCCCATCTTCTTGACAATATCAGGGATTTTGCCCGTGCCGTCACCCATACGGATAATCGGCCTGTTTGCAGTCCATCCGTTTAATGCGCCCTCGTTACTCGTATCAAGGTCATCCGGATAGAATTGTGCGAAGCATTCGGAAGCCCAATCCCTCGGCATCTCGCTCTCGTCTTTCAGGGCTTCCCACTCTCCCAATCTTTCCAAATCGGCGTATTCCCCGAAGGGGATAATCTGCCCGCTCGTTTCTTTCTTGAAATGTTTGGCATTGGTATAATAATAAACAGGTTCCCCCTTATAGTTGCGCAAAATTATTTGAAGCGGCACAAGCACAAACTTCGCATATTTTGTAAAGTCATCATAAGCCGTCCCCCCGTTTGTGGCGTCTCCTTCCGGATGAGCTGTTTCAAACGGATTCGGACGCGGATCAAATAGCATATCGAATGAGAAGACAATCTTGAATCCTGGAATTTGCACTCTCTCCCCATTTAACTTTGAGGTATAGCTTGTGCATGGGGGGATATATATAGGAGGAAGTCTAACCCCTCTCCCCGGGATATCCTCCACAGTGCATTTATATGCGCTCTTCCCGCCTAAGTCTGCCCCTGCACACTCCGCGGTGCTTCCCATCATCGGCTCAATCTTGAAATAATGGCCGTATACATAAGAGAATCCTTCACCCTCGAGCCCCTCCCATATTTTAAAGGATGGGAATGCCCCCGGACCAGCCCAACGGTCACCGGTAAACTTATTAGGGATAACGCGATATTCCTTCCCCTCGCTTTCGGCCTTTATCTCCACATTGAGCAAATCGGCCTGACAATAGGGTGAGAATCGGAGATTAACACGGTTATACGTTTCAGCCGTGGAGAGTGTCTGCGAATCCCCCGCCCAATTTATCATTGTCGGCGCCTCGCGCCCGAATCTTGAGCCAAAGTCGTAAATCATCACGCGTCCGGCTCTCTGCACAATATGGAATGACAGCGGCAGAAGCACCGCTTCAAGCACATCTCGCATTGTTGACGGTTCCCCATCTTCGTTAAAGAAATTGGATGTGGAGACAAGAAGTTTGTCAAATGAGAAACTTACATCTATGCCGGCTTTATTGTAATTCACCAGGAAGGACTCGGGAAAGAAACATCGATTTTTATCATCAATGCCGGTGAATTTGAAATCATCCGGAGTGTCAATCAATCCACCGGAGGTCAGTATGCTTGATATTATCTTCGTGACCTTCATTTGCCCGGTCATCGTATAGGCTGCATCCGGATTCATATTCTGCGGCAAAAAGTCAATATTTTCAAGCGCCCCGAAATCAGAGAATGACATTGTTACCTCATAGCCGGATTCCGTCTCATAAGGTTCTTCATAAAATTCTGAATCAAGAGACCCCCTCCATATCAGCTTATAGTCGCGCTCCCCCCATTCACGCCTGAAAACCTTTATCCATATTTCTGCTGCGCGTGTGGAGTAATAGTTGATAAATTCGCGGTCTTTCATGCTGATTACACTAATCGTGCACATCGACCCCTGCACGGCCTGTTCGGGGAGCCAATCTTCCCATTCAATTGTAAGTGGGGAATCGCCGGAAAACACAAGCTGCTTCGGTGTCGGTGTCGGGGTGCCGTCTTCAAACGGGCACCATAACTCCACCCTCCAGCATGTGTCAGTGCCGGGCTTCACACCGCGTCCCGCGAATGCACCTTGATATGTGAGACATCTTTTCATATTCGCGACATGTATCTACTTCTCTTGTCGAGATGGAATTTTAATTTTCTCATGGAGATTTCACAGGTGAGGCGCTCGGCGCCACCACCGCCAATCATGCTTCGGAGTTTGTCAAGCGGGGCCACGACCTCCGGATTATTCCTTGCCCCCGCATATTCGCCAAATATACCAAGTGTCGGCCCATAAGCGATACCGCCTTCGGCAAACTTCGGCAAACTTGCCAACAGCGCAACCAATGCCGCGATGCCTGCCGTTGCAAGAGCGACCCCGACAAACGGAATTCCCGCATGCGCCTTAATCATTGCCGAACCGGCCTCCTGCATGTTTGCTGTTGTCACCTGCTGTGCGGCCTGCACTTTTGCCGCCGCCGCTCCTTGCTCTGCCGCCGCTCCGGCCACAGTGGTGGCAGACTGTATCTGCTGAACGGTTGATAGGAGTTGAAATAGAGAGATAATCCCCCGGATGCCGTCAAACACCTGAAATGCGCCATTGATTATTCCGCTCATCTTCTCCCATGCCGATCCTTGCGATTCAGCGGCATCCTTTATTGAAGTGATGCCACCGACAATGCCCTGCACATTGCCCCATGCCCCCCTCACCTGCTGCATGCTTGCAATGGACTTCTTTGCATACCTCGCATATTCAGCCGCTGCTTCCTTCAGTGATTTGCGCTGTTCTGCCGTTATATCCCCATCCACTCCGCTGAGAATGCTCTGAATCTCGTCATAACGCGATTTTAAATCATCGAATCCCATGCCGGCGAGCGGCGATTTTTGCGATTTGAATTCTGACTTAGATCCCGACAATATGCCGTTAATGTAGGTGTCAAGCCCCGATTCCTTGGCCTGTGGGTTAAGGGCATTATCCCAGCTGTCGCGCAATTCTTCCAGTTTCTTTATCGTCCGGTTGATTTCAACACGCCCCTCGCTTTCCGATTTCTTCAGTTTATCGGAATAATACTGCACCGCATTATCAAGTTCCTCATAAGTCTTAATCTCCGCGATTGCCGGAGGTGTGTATTCCGGTTGTTTCGTCACGACAAGCGATTCTTGAATTTCCCTCAACTTGTCGCGCTTCGCCACTAGTGCGAGTGTCTCCTTTCTCAAGGCGTCAACCTCCGTTGCGGATGCCGTGAGCGCCTTATCCTGATTCGCTTTGATTTGCGCCTCAATTTCCTCGAGAATGGTTTTCTGTTGTGACTGTGCGGCATGGTGAGCACCTCCACCCTTCGGTGATGTCGTGGAAGATGAGCCTCCGCTCTTCATCGCTGCGGAGTTCTCGCCCATCTCTTTGTAAAGGGTTTGAAGCTGTGACTGACGCGCTGCAATCCCCTTGTCGAGCGCTCCTGTTATGGCATTGTCAAGATTAACCATGCCCTGCTTCATCCCTTTCGTCAACAGTTTGTTTTTATCAAGCTCCGCGCCAAGATTCTTTTCTGTGCCGTCCGCATTATGCGTCTGATCATATTTCTTCTGCTCGAGTTCGGCCACC
>JAMPDQ010000022.1 GCA_023665575.1 Candidatus Amulumruptor caecigallinarius
TGAATAGAGCATCTGACTACGGATCAGAAGGTTACAGGTTTGAATCCTGTAGGAATCACTTAAGGTCGCTCGTAGGGCGACCTTTATTTTTATGATGCGGAGTCAAAAAATTGCTTGCATTTATGTGGCTTTTATTATATATTTGTAAATAACGATAGGATGCAACAGCGAATTCAGCAACGATTCTATTTTGACTGATGCCGCAATTACAATGAAAAACAATTAACCTTAAAATATTTAAAAATGAGCAAACCATATGTAGTCGGTATCGATATAGGTGGCACAAACACTGTGTTCGGTATCGTGGATGCCCGCGGTCATGTTGTGGCATGTGACTCTGTGAAAACTAAAAAACATGTAGATTTCGACAGCTATATCGAGGAGCTTCATGATGGTATTTCCCGTCTGCTTAAGGCTAACGATGCCGAAGACCTTATTCAGGGAATCGGTATCGGCGCACCTAATGCAAATTATTACACCGGTGAAATCCAGAACCCGCCAAATCTCCCTTGGGGGCCGGTAATCCCTCTTGCCGAGAAGGTAAGCAAAATTTTCAATGGCATTCCCGTTGCAATAACCAACGACGCAAATGCAGCCGCATTAGGAGAGATGACTTATGGCGCCGCAAGAGGTATGAAGGATTTTATCATGATTACACTTGGCACCGGTGTGGGCTCGGGCATTGTGATTAATGGTCAGCTTGTATATGGTTCGGATGGTTTCGCCGGTGAGCTCGGTCATCTCATAATGAAGCGCAACAACGGACGCATATGCGGTTGCGGACGCACCGGATGTCTTGAGGCTTATTGCTCCGCCACAGGCGTTGCGCGCACAGCCCGCGAATTCCTTGAAGTAAGGTCAGAGCCCTCTCTGCTCCGTAATCTCCAAGTGGAGGATATCACTTCCAAAGATGTATATGATGCCGCTATGGCAGGCGACAAACTCGCCAAGGATATCTTTAATTACACTGGTGAAATCCTCGGCGAGGCCATGGCAGACATGGTGGCTTTCTCCAGCCCGCAGGCTATCGTGCTTTTCGGCGGTCTCACCAAGAGCGGTGACCTGCTTCTCAAGCCTATCCGTGATGCCTTTGAGAGAAGTGTAATGCCGATATTCAGAGGCCACACAAAGATAATCCTCTCCGAGCTTAAGGAAAGCGATGCTGCTGTGCTTGGAGCATCGGCTCTCGGTTGGGAAGCAAAATATAAATATGTGAATCCTCTTGCCGATAAAGTGGAAACAGAATCAGCGGAGTGACGCAACATTCATTCCGGCACCGCTTCACAGGGCTTCATTTACTCAGGCTCCATTTCCCTACATTAACAATTTTTGGGGAATGGAGCCTTAGGTTTCGTTTTTTATATTGAGGACGGAGCCTGAAATTGTTTCAGCTCCATATAGAGCTGGTGCACCGGCAACCCCATGACATTATAGAAACTTCCATTAATCCATTCCACAGCCACGCAGCCTATCCACTCCTGAATGCCATATGCTCCCGCCTTGTCCATGGGCGAATAGTTTTCCACATAGTAACGCGCCTCATCTTCTGTGATTTCTGCAAATTTCACCTCGGTGTCGCAACTGAACGACACCTTCCGATTGTTGCTACAAATCGTAACTCCGCTTATCACATGATGCGATTTTCCCGACAACAATCCCAACATATTCACTGCATCTTCATGATTGCGCGGCTTTCCCAATATCTTGCCCTCGCATATCACAAGAGTGTCGGCAGTGATTAGCAAATCTTTGTCTGTAAGAGAAGCCAGATACTGCTCAGCTTTCTTCAGCGACAGATATTGGGGCACATCTTCTACAGGCATGTCGTTCGGATAACTTTCGTCTGCTCCTCCCTTGTTGATTACACTGAATGGAATCCGAAGTTCCGATAAAAGTTGGCGACGGCGTGGCGATTTACTCGCCAGATATATTTTGTAACCTTTTAAATTGCTCAACATAATCAAATCTTGCTCCTTTTGCTACCATCCGAAGGCGTTGGCCTCGTTAAGCCACTCTCCCTTGGCTTTCATTACTTGCTCAATCACATCGCGTACACATCCATATCCTCCCGGCATAGTAGTGATATAATCACATTCCGCACGAACCTCAGCAGCCGCATCACACGGACAACAAGGCAAGCCCGCCTCCATCAGGCATTTCAAATCCGGAATGTCATCCCCCATGTAAAGCACTTCTTCAGGTCTAAGCCCCTCCTTCTTCATCCATGTGTGGAAAATCATGATTTTTTCCGATGCGCCCAGATATATGTCGCGTATTCGCAATGCCTCATATCGCTGACGCACGGATTCTGTCTTCCCTCCCGTTATTATAGCTATGGGATATCCAAGTCCGGCTGCAAGCTGCAACGCATATCCATCTTTAATATTTACCATGCGCATCGGCTCGCCATTTGCCGACATCGGTATAGTTGATGGCGATAAAACTCCGTCGACATCAAATGCAAATCCCTTAATCTTTCTCAAATCATAATTTATTCCACTCATTTGCTTTTTGAGATTATAGATTCTGTAATCTTTTTATATATGTCATAAAGTTCACTATCGTATGCGAGCAATTTTTCATGCTCCTTTATCACATTGAAATCTTTTCTCGCTGCCGGCCCTGTCTGCACATCTGCCGGATTATTCATCATGGCTTTGCGCAGTGTCTCTTTCATCAACGGATGAATAAGCCCGAATTCAAGCCCATGTTGTCTGAGATAATCTGCTGCTAGTCTCCAAAGGTGGTTCACAAAATTGCAGCCTATCACTGAAGCCACATGTATATGCTTGCGGGTCTCGGAGTCAGCATCATATATCTTTGAACTGACAAGTGACGCAAATTGTTTAAGCTTCTCGGTTGTTGCCCGGCTTTCCCCCTCGATTAGAAATGGCACCTCGGTGATATCAGTATCAATATTTTTTGTGAAAGTTTGCAACGGATAAAACACACCTCTGCGACTGTGTTTCCCATCAATTCCTTCTATTGGTATGGAGCCCGATGTGTGTGCTGTAATTCCCGACACCTTCGGCATACGCTTTGAAACATCCGCGATATATGCGTCGGGCACACAAATGATGTATAGATCACAGTCATTGCGAAGACCGTCAAGTGAGCGAGCCCGCACATGATTCACATCGGCCTTGCCCGAAAATGCCTCAATAAGGTGAGTAGCCACATTTCCGCTGCCAATTATGTCAATGACGGGATTATTCTTCATAATTTAAAGAGTATGGATTATAAGATTCCGTCAATGGCGCCATTCCCATAGTGTGCCTGAAATTCATCTCTACGCACGGATTCACATTTCCTGATTCCGTTACAAGCATGTCCACACCCAAAGGCCCGTTATAGCCGGTTGTAATAATCTTTTCTATTGCCAGCTTCTGGCGCATAAGCATGTCATGATTCCAGCGTGGTGACTTTTCTGTAAGCGTGTGTGCCGGCGATGATGCATCAATTATAATCTGTTCCAGTTCCTTTTGAGATGCGATTGTGTTTCTTCTGTATTTTCCTCGCCTTGATGTGGTGAATACTGAATATCCTAGGAAAACAGCTTCTCCCTCCCGACATCTCCATTCGGTGGCAAAATCAAGCTTGCGGCAATAGGCCTTTTCCATCATAACCGAACCCTGGCGTCTGATTATTCCTCTCAGCCACGGCTCCACATGTTTGCGTTCAAGGTCATCGGTCAGCATCACGCCTCTGCCTGAACTGCTCCATGGGGCCTTGAAGAAGCGGTTGCAATCTTTCTCAAATGCTTTCACACCGGCTTCCACTGTAAATATCTCTTCGGGGGCATCTATTTCTTCGGAAATCACGTCTTCCATTTCCTGAAACATCTTGATGCCTGTGCGCCGATGCGACAACATTCTAATCATGTCAAGTGTGGTGTCATCGGGCACTCTTAAGCCGGAATTGCAGTCGGTGAAAATTTTTCTTACTTGTCTGTTCCATCCCCACGGCTCGGGTATAAGCCCGGAGATATCCGCTAAATCAGACAGCTCGGTGACTGTCAGAATTCTCACACCTTTGCTTATAGCTGTATCATAGAAAGAGAGCGATGAAAGGGAAGGGTCGTCGGAATTGTCATCAATCAGAATTATGTCTCCCCGATGTGCATAAAGTGCCGGAAGCAAGGCCATTTTCCGTTTGAGCGCAATTACGCTTGCCGGAGCAGTGTAGAATTCCGAATTTGCAGCAAGCGCATAGTCAGTGTCGGGATTAAAATAATGAATTGCTGACATGAAAAAACAGACTCTAAGAAAATAATCAACACCTAGACCTTAGGTTTCCCATTCCCTCGGTCACATAGTCCACTGTGCTCCCTCAGAGATAAAGCAAATTAGCGCAAAAATGAGCCGCCACTGCTTTAACATTTTTGGAGGAATGAAGCCTTTGAGTCTGTTTCATAAAAAATTTAACATTAGGGGGCGCATGCATGAGCCGTGTTTGGCTCTGCATAATCAGGAGCATAGCGAGATAAATGACTGATTCAAATAGTCAAAATAGGCCATGCGTGCGACCCCTAATGTTAAATTTTTTTATGAAACAGACTCTTAATCGTCAAGATGTTCCTTTTCCTTGAGAGGATTTGAGAAATACAGCTTATGCTCCACATATTCCTGGGTTGCAAGCAATGTGGGTTTCGGTAATTTTTCGTAGAAGCGTGAAATTTCTATCTGTTCGCGATTCTCCGACACTTCCTCCATTGTGTCGGTTGATGCAAATTCCTTAAGTTTTGTTTCGAGCTCTTTCTTCAGTTCCGCCGATATCTGGTTAGCACGTTTGCCGATTATGCATACGGTTTCATACACATTCCCGGTTTGCTCAGCCATCGCAATCATGTCGCGGGTCACCGTGGTGAGAGGCGCGTTTGTCTTCTTATAATCCATTATGCTATTAAGTAATTGGTCAAATTTTGAATATATAATAATGTATGCTGCAAGGTGAACTGATCCGGCTCTTCGGATTTTACAGATCATTTAGCTGCTTTTTTCTCCGAGAGCCTGAAAATAGTTTCTGCTTCATTCATATGTTTTGATTCGGGGAAATTGGTGCGGAATGAATAATACTCATCCACCACATCGCGATATCTGTCGGCCATTTTCTCCGCAACGCTGTGTTTGGCTTGTTGATATTTGGATTTGAGAATCAACAGCTCAAAATCTTCGCGATATTTTGAATAGGGATAATCTTTTAAAGCATTTTGTGCAACTATTATGGCAGATTCATAGTTATTGCCCATAAAATTGCCGAGGTTGTAATATAATTGTGCATTCTGAAGCTCCTTGAGAGTGAGTTTGTCTTGAAGTTCAAACACAGCATTTTGCGCTTCTGACGCCTTTTCGCTTTTAGGATAAAGCTCAAGAAAATTGGAAAGCTCTTCTATGGCTTTTACAGTATATGACTGGTCAAGCTGAGGATCGGGCGAATCAAGATAGAAGCCATAACCTGAATAAAATCGTGACAACTCTGCGAATTTACCTTTTGGATACCGGCTGTAGTAGGTTTTGAAAAACAGGTTGGAGTTGGTGTAGTCCTGATTCTGATAATATGACATCGCCAGAAGAAACAGTGCTTCTTCTCCCTTGGATGTGCCGCGCAGCGGGGTGTAGATATCAGTCAGAATCGTTGATGCCTGAACATATTTTTTCTGATCATATGCCCGCTTGGCATAATCAAATTTATAGTCGACATCCCGACTTTTCATCACTTTCGTGTATTCCGTGCATGACCCCAAAAGAATCACCATCGAAATCAGATATGGCAGTTTTCGCATAAATCTTAAGAAAAATGTCTAATCACCGCAGGGACGGCATATTATGGCCGGCAGTCTAAACCCGGCATTTTCAAACATGCAAATATAATAAAAATATTGTTATGGAATGCGGTTTTGAAAAAATAAATGTGCCCTGATCCAAAATATGTAGGAATTCGGTAAAATTTATTAAATTTGTAGTCTGTGTATTCAGCGGGCTTTGACTCTCTTTAAATGGGTCGGTCTAAAAGCCCGTTTCTTAATTTGTTATGGCTAAACGAAACAGTAACGACCATCCATACAGCTGGGGAAGCAAGTTTGTTGACAGACATCCCGTCTTCGCAAATTTTGCCATTATTCTTATCATATCCACGCTCGGCATATATGCCGCTTATCTTGCGGCCGCGCTTTTCACAAAGCATGGCCGCAGTGTCACCGTGCCGGGAGTGGAAAATATCTCATATACACAAGCTGTTGAGCGTCTGCATGATGCCGGACTGATGGTGGATATTCGCGATTCTCTCTATCGGGATAATGTGCGCCCCGGTTTTGTAATCGAGCAATTCCCAAAGGCAAATTCCATTGTTAAGCCCGGCCGTAAAATCTTTCTCTATATCAACGCCGTGCATCCCAAGGAAGTGATTCTCGATGACGACAATCATCCCAATGATTATGCTCTTAAGGGTGTTTCCCATCGCACTGCAATTGCTAAATTTGAGGAGCTCGGATTCAAAAATGTGCGTGTTGTCAAAGTGCTCGGAGCCACCGACCGAGTGGTGAAAGTGCTTGCCAATGGCAGGCCTGTGAGAAAAATGCAGAAGGTGCCTGTCAATGCATCAATTGTGCTCGAAGTGTCTGATGGCCGTCTTGCCGATATTCAGGATTCTCTCCGGAATCTAGAGTATTTGCGTGAATATAATGAGAATGTGGAGTCTTACGGCGGCACTTCATCTTCTGAATATGAGTCTTCGGAATATCCCGCACAATCTGAATCTCCCTCGCATCAATATGCCGAGCCGGAGAATCAGGAGGAAAACAATATGTATTTCTGATGGACGATACCACACCTTTCTCCGAAGATGCGACACAGCCTTCGTATGTGCTTGATGACGGTCGCGAACTATATGAGCATTTCAGATTTGTGGCCGACAAGGGGCAGAAGCTCCTGCGCGTCGACAAATTCCTTGTGGAGCGTATGGAGAAAACATCGCGCAATCGAATTCAGCAGGCTGCTGATGCCGGATGCATCCTTGTTAACGGCCGCCCGGTGAAATCAAGCTATAAGGTGAAGCCGGATGATGTGGTGAGCATTGTCATGGATCGCCCGCGATATGATTTCGAAATAATTGCCCAGAACATTCCGCTTGATATTGTGTATGAAGATGAATATCTCCTTGTAGTGAACAAGCCTCCCGGCATGGTGGTGCATCCCGGCCATGGCAATTATTCTGGCACTCTTGTGAATGCTCTTGCATATCATTTTAAGGAGAATCCTGACTATGATGTAAATGACCCGCGCCTCGGACTTGTGCATCGTATAGACAAAGACACATCAGGTCTTCTCGTGGTGGCCAAAACGCCGGAGGCCAAAACGGATCTCGGGCTGCAGTTTTTCAACAAAACCACACGCCGGGAATATATTGCTCTCGTGTGGGGCGATTTCAGCGATGATTCCGGCACAATCACGGGGAGTATCGCAAGAAATCCACGCGACAAATTGAAAATGGCTGTAATGCCCGACCCTTCAATGGGAAAGCATGCTGTTACCCATTATAAAGTGATTGAGCGTTTTGGATATGTCACAATGGTGAAATGTGTGCTCGAAACGGGAAGAACACATCAAATCCGTGTGCATATGCTTCATAAGGGTCACCCGCTATTTAACGATGAAAGATATGGAGGCGACAAGGTTCTGAAGGGTAACAAATCATCTTCATATGCAAGGTTTATTGAAAACTGTTTCAAAGCGTGCCCGCGTCAGGCTCTTCATGCGCGCACACTTGGTTTCCGGCATCCGCACACCGGCGAGGAAATGGATTTTGAAGCCCCGCTCCCTCAAGATATGGAGTCGCTGTTTGGAAAATGGCGTGCGTATCGCGATGGCCTTAACGCAAATGTGCAACAGATTTAAATTTGTTGCGTTATAAGAATTAGAATGATATGACTCAGGATATGGATTTTTCAGATATTGCTCCGTTTGATGATTCTCTTTTCAAAGAGAAAATGCAGAGACTTGTAAAGGACCCCGGATTCCTGCATGCTGTTAATTACACCATGCCCGAAGAGGATGTGCCCGCACTTGTGGAGGAACTCTTGAAGATTGACAACAGTTACGATTTCCAGCATGAAATAATGTTCCCTTTTCTTGAAATGCTGGCGAAAACCACAACTGCCGGAATCAGCATCGGCGGAGTGAAATATTACAATCCTGCTCTCAATTATGTCTTCATTACGAATCACCGCGACATTGTGCTGGATGCATCTTTTCTCAATCTCGCGTTCATGAGAAGGGGAATGCCCACCTCCGAAGTGGCTATCGGCAACAATCTGCTTGTGTTCGACTGGATAAATGATCTCGTAAGGCTAAATAAGTCGTTTATTGTGAAACGTAACACCGGATTGCGTGAAGGCCTTCTTGCCGCAAGAAAGCTGTCGGCATATATCCATTACTGTATCCTTGACAAAAAGGAATCTGTATGGATTGCTCAAAGGGAAGGGCGGGCTAAAGACAGCTCCGACCATACGCAGGAGGCTCTCGTGAAAATGCTCGCAATTGCAGGAGAGGGAACCTTTATGGATCATCTTAAGGAAATCAACCTGATGCCTGTGTCAATATCTTATGAATATGATCCAAATGACTATCTGAAAGCCAAGGAATTCCTGATGAAACGCCGCAATCCGGAATTTAAAAAGTCGCAGCGCGACGATCTTTTCAGCATGGAAACGGGGCTGCTGCAATTCAAAGGGCATGTGCATTTCCAGCTTACCCCCAGAATCAACAACAAACTCGACCAGATAGGTGAGTTTGGTGACAACAACACCTCTGCCAAATATGTGGGATGCCTGATTGACCAGGCAATCCACCGGAGCTATGAAATATTTCCGATAAATTATGTGGCTTTCGACATGCTGCATCGCACCACAAGATTCAGCTCTAAATATACCGCCCGTCAGAAGGAAGAAACAGTGGAATATCTGAATAATCAGCTCGAAAAGGCCGATGTGGAGAATCTTACTTCCGAGGAGAGGGATTTTATGATGGAGATGATGCATGTGATGTATGCAAACCCGCTGAAAAACAAGCTCAAAACCATACTCGGAGGTATGGAATGATAAAATTATATTTCAAAAGGTCCTGATTATTAATGTTAAAGTGTCTTTGCCATGAGAATACCCTTTGCCGGAGCGATTGCTCTGATATTATTGACATTATTTGTTGATTGCTATATCTTTCGCGACATAAGGCAATATTCGCGTGCAGGTTGCCAACGCCGGAACTCCATAATTTATGGCATCCTCACCGCATTATGTTGGGCGGCGTTGTGCGTAATTCTGTTTTATCCGTTGAAAAATGGCGAGAATTCCATTCTCCCTTTGATGTGGATTCTCTATTCTTTTATCTCTGTATATATAGCAAAGCTAATTTACTGTTTAAGCTCATTGGTCGGCCGAATGTTCGTTCGGAAAAACCGCCACATTAACTATGGTATCTATTTTGGAATGTCTCTCGGAGCAGCCCTGTTTGCTGTGATGTGGTGGGGCGTGGCTTTCACACGCCATGAAATCCGTGTGAACAATGTGAAAATTGAATCTGATAAGCTTCCGGCTGCTTTTCATGGATTCAAAGTGTTGCAATTCAGCGATGCTCATGTAGGCACCTGGGGCAACGACACAACTTTTATATCGCAACTGGTTGACAGTATAAATGCATGCCGGCCGGATGTGGTGATGTTCACAGGTGATATTGTGAATCGGAAAAGCGATGAGTTGCTCCCCTTCAGAAAAGTACTGTCGAGAATTTACGCCCCTCATGGTGTTTATGCCGTGCTTGGCAATCATGATTATGGCCAGTATGTAAAATGGGATAACCCCGGAGATGCTGAGGCCGACACTCGCAAACTCGTGGGAATGATGGAGAATATGGGATGGAAAGTGCTGAACAATAAAACAGATTTTATCCGCGTCGGCACAGATTCAATAGCTGTTATTGGTGTGGAAAATTGGGGCGAACCCCCCTTTAACCAACGTGGAAATCTGAGCGCGGCATATCGTCCGGATGATAAAACCGGAGAATCTCTCTACGATTCCAATTATAAAATATTGTTAACACATAATCCGGAGCATTGGGGGCAGGTGGCCACTAAAACCAGCAATATAAATCTTTCGTTGGCCGGACACACGCATGCCATGCAATCCATGATAGGTGTGGGAAAATGGAAATGGTCGCCGGCTAAATTCAGATATTCCAGGTGGGGAGGGCTATACATTGAAGAAAGTGCGGATGGCACCCCGATGAATCTATATGTAAATATCGGCAGTGGTGAGGTGGGTTTCCCTGCAAGAATCGGGATCGCATATCCGGAATTAACACTTTTCAGCCTCGAACAGAGCAATTAAGGCGCCTAAGAATCAGTTTCACAACGCTTATAATTCAGAATGCTATTAAAATGAATGTTGTGTTGTCGCTCGGGAGCAATTTGTATCCGCGAGACAAGAGAATAAGAGCTGCTATTGAATGGCTTGGCAGCATAATGGAAGATATGATTGTTTCGGAAATTTATGAAACTCCGGAATTGCATGGTCTCGGCGCTCCATATCTCAATGCGGTGTTGGCCGGAGTGACACACCTTACGCCTGATTCTCTCAACAAGCGTCTCAAGCTTTATGAGATTGAGGCGGGGCGCGATGAGAATGCGCGTCGCAACGGAATAGTGCCGGTGGATATCGACCTCGTTATGGCCGGGAATGAAGAATTGGAAATTCTGCGCCCGCGTGATTTCTCCCACTCTTTCTTCCGGATAGGATATGACGAAATCCTCTGCACATTAAAAACATCTCCGGATACTGCACATTTATACGGCTTAGAATTTTCTGGCGCGATTGTAGAGGAATAGGCCTATTGCGAGATATACGAAATTGGGTATCCACATAGCCACCCAGGGTGATGTCATGCCTGAAATGGCAAATTGACTCGTCACCGTTGAGAAAAGGATATAGCTGAAGCTGAGCACAAGACCTATGCCGATGTTGATGCCCATGCCCCCCTTCACCTTTTTCGCCGAGAGCGAAACTCCGATAAGTGTCAGAATAAATGCTGCCGCTGTGGTGGAATAGCGTTTTTCTTTCTCTATCTCAAATGCCTTTATATTGGCCACTCCGCGCTTCTTCTGCTGATTGATAAATCTTGCAAGCTGCGGGGTTGTCATTGTTTCCTGGTCGTTTACGGAGATGAGAAAATCTTTTGGCTCAATCGGAATCACTGTGTCTTTGTTTTGGCCGGTCACAATCTTCTCGGTCATGCCGTCGAAGTTGCGAATCATGTAGTTATATACAGTCCAGTGATATTGGCGTGTTGAATCATATGTGATTGTCTGTGCCGTGAGTCGAGACACAAGCTCCTTGCCCTGGAATTTATCGAATGAGAAGCGATAGCCGGTTTTTGTGGAATTCTCAAATCTGCCGATATACACTACCTCTCCCGGACGCGCCATCATCTGAATGTCCACTCCTGTGTTCACTTTCTTGTTGCGCACGTATTTGTTGGTGTATTCGATACGCTTCACATTGGTGGGAGGAATCAGATAGTTGCTGAGCGCAAAGGTGAGCGCCGCTATCACAGCCGCGCCTATCATGTAAGGCCTCATCAGCCGGTTGAAGCTTACTCCACTTGATAATATGGCAATTATCTCAGAATTTCCGGCAAGCTTGGTGGTGAAAAATATCACTGCGATGAAAGTGAAAAGAGGAGCAAGCTGGTTCGCAAAATAGGGGAGAAACGACATGAAATAATCGAACAGTGTTTCCGAAAGCGGCGCTGTCAGAAAGGCATCAAGTTTCTCTGTGATATCAAACATTGAAATCACTGCGAGAATCAGCAGTGTGGCAAAAAAATATGTGCCGAGAAATTTCTTCAGAATGAATATGTCGAGTATTTTCAAGCCGAACATGTTGCGGTTGAAATGAATCCCGAGTTTTCCCGGCAAGCTGTTTTTTGTCAGTTTTTTGAATTTATTTCTCACGTTGTCTCTCTTTATAAACAGGGGCTAAAGCCGGCGTGTCACATTTGTTACCATCTCCTTTTTCCAGGTTTTGAAGTCTCCGGCAATGATATGTTGACGCGCCTCTCTGACAAGCTGAAGATAGAATGCCAAATTGTGAATTGATGCAATCTGCATGCCGAGAATCTCATGTCCATTGAACAAATGGCGCACATAGGCCCGGGAATATTCATGATCCACAATTGATGTTCCGTCGGGATCAAGAGGGGAGAAGTCGTCAGCCCATTTCTTGTTTTTAAGATTTATTATGCCTTTGCGTGTAAAAATCATTCCGTTACGACCATTGCGCGTGGGCATCACACAGTCCATCATATCCACACCGCGGTCTATCGCCTCCAAAATGTTGGCGGGAGTGCCCACTCCCATCAGATATCGCGGCTTCTCTTTCGGAAGAATCTCATTCACAATTTCAATCATCTCATACATTTTCTCAGTGGGTTCTCCCACTGCCAGGCCTCCTATGGCGTTACCGTCTGCTCCGAGATCGGCCACATGTTTGGCAGCCTCTCTCCTCAAATCCGGATACACACACCCCTGGACAATCGGGAAATAAGCCTGTTTGTAACCATAAAGCCCTTCTGTTTCCTGATACCTCTTCCACCCTCTCTCAAGCCATCTGCGTGTGAGTCCGAGGGAATTTTTTGCATAATCATAATCCGACGTGCCGGGCGGACATTCATCGAGTGCCATCATTATGTCGGCGCCTATCACACGCTCTATGTCTACCACTCCCTCCGGTGTGAAGAGATGTTTGCTTCCGTCAATATGACTGCGAAACCATGCCCCCTCCTCGTGAAGCTTTCGGCGTGATGCAAGTGAAAACACCTGAAAGCCTCCTGAGTCGGTGAGAATAGGGCGGTTCCAGCTGTTGAATTTGTGTAGCCCCCCGGCCGCCTTCAATATTTCAAGACCCGGCCGCAGATAAAGATGATATGTATTGCCAAGTATTATTTTTGCATCTATATCGTTGAGAAGTTCGTGCTGGTGCACTGCCTTCACACTTCCCACCGTGCCCACGGGCATGAAAATCGGAGTGGGAATTTCTCCATGACAGGTGGTGATTATTCCGGCTCTTGCATCCGTGCCCGGAGCCGTGGCTTCTAATTTAAAGTCCATTGATTCTGTATGTGAAAATTATCAGGATGCTGCTCCCTTGAATGGAGGAGGAGTGCCCGCGTCATCATTTTCAACATCGTGTCGGTTGTTAGTGTCATTTCCCCCTTTATTTTCTCCGGCATCTCCGGCATCTCCGGCATCTTTGGAAGCGCCGCCTGCATTGGGAGCAGACATGCCGATTCTATTGCGATTGTTGAGTTCTATTATCTCATCCGTGCGCGATTTCCAGCGTCGCTTGCCAAGGATTTTCTCTACATCATCGTGGAAAATCACTTCTTTTTCCACAAGCAGATTGCGGATTTGATTGTGTTCTTTGGCATATTTGCGCAAAATCTCTTTTGCGCGTTCATATTGCTCGCTGACAATCCTTGTCACTTCTGCATCAATCACTTCGGCTGTTTTTTCAGAAAATGGCTTGGTGAATCCCATTTCCTGTCCGGTGGAGTCGTTGTAATTGAGATTGGGAAGTTTGTCGCTCATTCCATACACCATCACCAGCGAACGGGCTATCTTGGTGCATTTCTCCAGGTCATCGCTTGCCCCGGTGCCAATCTGACCCAGAAATAATTCCTCGGCAGCGCGTCCGGCAAGAAGTCCGCACATAGTGTCAAGAAGTGCCTGAGTGGGGATTATCTGTCGCTCTTCCGGAGCATACCATGCCGCGCCAAGTGCGCGCCCGCGAGGCACAATCGTCACTTTAACAAGAGGATTGCCATATTTTGTCATCCATGAGATGGTGGCATGACCCGCTTCGTGAGTGGCGATGCTCAGTTTCTCATCATCGGTAATGATTCTTGATTTTTTCTCAAGCCCACCCACAATTCTGTCGATTGCGGCCATGAAATCGTCCCAGCTCACCATCTTGCTATTATTGCGCGCTGCAATTAGTGCCGCCTCATTGCACACGTTGGCGATATCTGCGCCGGAGAATCCTTGTGTCTGGCGTGCAAGCTGCTCTACATCGAGCTTGCTATTCACTTTTATATTGCGCAAATGCACCTGAAAAATCTCCACACGATCGTTGAGCTCGGGAAGATCCACATATATCTGGCGGTCAAAGCGACCGGGACGCAGCAATGCCTTGTCAAGCATGTCGGCACGGTTGGTGGCTGCAAGGCATATCACACCGTTGTTGCTCTGAAATCCGTCCATGGCGGTGAGTAGCTGGTTGAGCGTGTTCTCGCGTTCATCGTTGCTCCCCATGTTGGGATTTTTTCCGCGTGCCCTGCCCACAGCATCTATTTCATCAATAAATACGATGCATGGTGCTTTCTCTTTTGCCTGTTTGAAGAGATCGCGCACCCGCGCAGCGCCCACACCCACAAACATCTCCACGAAGTCAGAGCCCGACATAGAAAGGAATGGCACATCAGCCTCGCCGGCAACAGCCTTTGCGAGCAGCGTCTTGCCCGTTCCCGGAGGCCCCACAAGAAGCGCACCTTTCGGAATCTTGGCTCCAAGCTCCGTGTAGCGTCCCGGATTCTTGAGAAATTCCACAATCTCCTCAATCTCCACTTTCGCTTCGGCAAGTCCGGCCACATCCTTGAATGTCACATTTGTGCCGTTGTTTTTGTCAAATACGGTGGCACGTGATTTTCCAACATTGAATATTCCTCCGGATCCTCCTGCTCCGCCGGACATCCTTCGCGACATAAACACCATGAAGCCGATTATCAGCACCAGCGGACCCAGATACCATACAAGCCGCATAAAATCACTCCCTTTTTCGTAAGTCACCTTTATCTCCGGCTTCCCGGCTTGGGTGAGTGCTGCATTCCAGGAGTCAATCTTGTCTTGTATCTTATCTGTGGAGGGAATAAATGTCTTTATTTTCTTGTCGCCGTTGATGCGCGGATCTGTGTCAAAATGCTGTGCTTTGGCACCCTGTTCGGTGAGAAACCCTTCTGCGGTGCCATTTTGTGTGAATATCACCATCTTGTCTACCTGCCCGCTGACACAGGCCTTCTCAAAATCAGACCAGTTCACCTCTTTCACTTCAGAGCCGTCCTGAAAATAATAGAGCGCGATGATACACAAGATTATGAGACCATACATCCAATACATGTTGAACAAAGGTCTCTTGTTATTGTTTTTTCCCCTGTTGGGCTGAAGCATATTCATATCTTTGCGGATTTTCCGTTGAAGTGATTATTGAAATGGTAGAAGTCTGGATGTTCAATCCAAATCCGGTATCTCATGGAATTTACCATCACTCCACAAGTCCTCGATATTGTAGAATTCGCGTATGTCTCGCAAAAACACATGCACCATCACCTCGCCATAATCAATCACAATCCATTGCGAATTGCGATATCCATCGTAATTATAAGGTTTGATGCCCAGCTTGCAGCGAATATCCTCGCGAATATTGTCAGCAATTGCCGACACTTGCGATGTGGAATTTCCTTGACACACAATGAATCTGTGTGCCGGTGCAGTCTCAATCGCACTCAAATCAATATCAACAATCTTTTTGCCTTTTCTGTCTTGAATGGCCTCCACTATGGCGGGGCCAAGTATGTTTGTTTTTTCTCCGGTCATATTATAGTATTAACAATCGTCGTGCCAAATATTTTATAAAACGCACTCACAGCTGTTCGGGCAATGAATTGCAAAAATAATAAATCTTGCAAAGATTTCATAATTTCATTTTCATCTGTTGCAACAATGTCGAAAAATGCAATATCCGCAGAGGACACGCGTTAATTCAGTAATGAATAAAGCGCTTATCTTTTCAATTGCGGCCGCATTTATTGTTCCGGCCGCGGCTCTTGCCGATAATGTGAAAATATCAGGCAAGGTGGTTGATGCCGAAGACAATCCCGTGGAGTTTGCAACCGTGAGAATGGCAAATTCCGCCATAGGCACCAATACCAACCTTAAGGGTCTGTATTCTCTGACAATTGCTCAGAAAGACACTATAGAACTTATTTACAGTTGCGTGGGGTTTAAATCCGTGCAACATAAGCTTGTTAATCCAAAAGGCGATCTCACTCTGAATGTCCGCCTTTATCCCAATGATATTGACTTGCGTGAAATAGAGGTAGTGGGCTATAGGCAGAATGCCAACGGAATGCAAACGTTCGACACAGAATCGTTCAAACTTTCGCCTGATGTGTCAGGCGGAAGTGTGGAGGCTATGATCACCACCATGCCGGGTGTGAATTCTTCAAACGAGATGAGTTCGCAATATTCTGTGCGTGGCGGCTCTTTTGATGAAAACTCCGTATATATCAACGGCGTGGAGATTTATCGTCCGCAGCTCGTAAGAAACGGTCAGCAGGAGGGCATGAGCATCATCAACCCCGATATGGTGGGAAATCTGAAGTTTTCTTCCGGTGGATTCCCGGCAAGATATGCCGACAAGATGTCGTCGGCACTTGATATCACTTATCGCGAACCTGAATCGTTTGAAGGATCTGTGATGGCCTCGCTAATGGGGGGATCTGTCACTATTGGAAACAATACGGGAAAGTTCTCGCAAATTTCCGGAATCAGATTCAAGAAAAACAATTCTCTTCTCTCCACAATGGACACCAAGGGTGAATATGACCCTACGTTTTTAGATTTCCAGACCAACATCAATTATAAACCCACAGACCGTTGGACTTTCAACCTTCTCGGCAATGTGGCCATAAATAATTTTAATTTCAGACCTGTTGACCGTGAAACAACGTTCGGGACATCGCAAGATGCCAAGAGCTTCAAGGTATATTTCGATGGCGAGGAAAAAGATAAGTTTGAAACATATTTCGGCACATTCCAGGCTACTTACCGGCTCAATCGCGCCACATCTTTTTCGCTCGGGGTGTCAGGTTTCCTTTCAAATGAGCTCGTCACTTATGATATATCCGGCGAATATTGGCTCGATCAGGCGGGAACTACCGGTGAAGGCGGTATAGGAGGTGAGCTCGGAGTGGGAAAATATATGGAGCATTCGCGCAACCGGCTCAAAACATCCGTGATGCAGTTGTCTCTGAAGGGCACCACAAAATATCGCGCCAACAATTTCACCTATGGTCTGGCTTATCAGATGGAAAAATTTCATGACCGCACAAAAGAGTGGGAATGGCGCGACTCCGCCGGATATTCGCTCCCAACGCTTCCTGACGGTGTGCACCTTGTGTATAATCTTTCTTCCAAGCAGGATATCGACATCAGCCGTTTTTCCGCCTATCTTGAAGATGCCATATATCTGAGCAATGATTTTGCCTACATGACACTCAATGGCGGCTTGCGACTCTCTTATAATGATTTCAACAAGGAATTCCTGGTGTCGCCGCGTGTAAATTTCTCTCTTAATCCGGTGAATCTCTCTGCATGGTATTTTCGCATCGGTGCCGGACTTTATTATCAGTCACCCTTCTACAAAGAATATCGTCGGCAAGTCACTGACGCACTCGGCAACTGTTCAATCGAGCTAAACAAGGATATCAAGTCCCCGCGAAGCATTCATCTGATTCTCGGCACAGACTATACATTCCGTGCCATGAACCGCCCGTTCAAGCTTACCGGTGAAGTGTATTATAAAAATCTTGCTAATCTGATCTCTTATGAATATGACAATCTTAAGATTGTGTATTCGGGCATGAATGATTCGAAGGGCTACACAATGGGACTCGACCTGAAGCTTTTCGGTCAGTTTGTGGAAGGTAGTGACTCCTGGATAAGTTTCTCCTTAATGAAAACACAGCAGAATCTCAACGGAGTAAAAGTGCCTTTGCCGAGCGACCAACGATATGCCGTCAATCTTTATTTCACAGATTATTTCCCGAAATTCCCCAAACTAAAGTTCAGCCTGCGTGGTGTGCTTTCAGATGGACTCACAATGACTGCTCCCCACACTGACCGCACGGTGTCTTATTTCCGTGCGCCGGCATATAAGCGTGTTGATATAGGATTCAGCTATCAGTTTGTAGGCGCTCCATCCGACGCTAATCGCCCGAAAAATTTCTGGCGTCATTTCAAAAGCATTGTGCTCGGAGTGGATGTGTTCAATCTTCTGGATATCGCGAATGTCAGCAGCTATTATTGGGTTACAGATGTCAACAACATCCAATATGCCGTGCCGAATTATCTCACCCGCCGGCAGTTTAACGTGAATCTTAAAGTGGAATTCTAACATATACCAACATATCACAGCAATATGGCTCAGAAACCGTCAGTTCCCAAAGGCACACGCGATTTCTCTCCGCTGGAGATGGCGCGCCGCAACTATATCTTCGACACAATCAAAAAATTTTTCAGGCTCTACGGCTACAAGCAGATCGAGACGCCCGCCATGGAGAATCTCTCCACCCTCATGGGCAAATATGGCGAGGAGGGCGACAAGCTCCTATTCAAGATTCTGAATTCGGGCGACTTCCTTAAGTCGGCCTCCGACGAGGATCTGCTGGAGCGCCGCCTGCCGAAGCTCATCAACAAGCTTTGCGAGAAGGGGCTGCGCTATGACCTCACGGTGCCGTTCGCGCGCTTTGTGGTGCAGCACCGCAACGACCTCCAGATGCCGTTCAAGCGCTATCAGATTCAGCCGGTGTGGCGCGCCGACCGCCCGCAGAAGGGAAGATACCGTGAGTTTTATCAATGCGATGCCGATGTGGTGGGATCCGATTCGCTGCTTAATGAAGTGGAGCTCCTGTCGCTTATCGACAGTGTTTTCTCCTCTCTCGGAATAAACATCTGCGTAAAGATTAACAATCGCAAGATTCTCGCCGGCATTGCCGAGTCGATTGGGGAGGCCGACAAGATTGTTGACATAACCGTGGCTATCGACAAAATTGACAAAATCGGCATTGACAATGTAAATGCAGAGCTTCTTGAAAAAGGGTTGTCGGAGAGAGCAGTGGCCGCTTTGCGTCCGGTGCTTGAATTGTCCGGAAGCAATGATGAAAAGCTGGGTGTAATGACAAAAATGCTCGAAAGTTCCGAGATTGGCCTCAAGGGGATAGAGGAGATGCAGGAGGTGTTAGCAGGCATAGATTCGCTTGGACACAACAGTGAAATGCAGGTGGATATCTCTCTTGCACGCGGACTCAATTATTACACCGGCACAATCATAGAAGTGAAGGCCCGAGATGTGGAGATTGGAAGCATCACCGGCGGTGGCCGCTACGACAATCTTACCGGTGTGTTTGGCTTGCCGGGGCTTTCGGGGGTGGGCATATCTTTTGGCGCTGACAGAATATACGATGTGATGACGCAGCTTTCACTCTTTCCTGACGAAGTGGGACAATCGGTTAAGGTGCTATTTGTCAATTTCGGCAAAAAAGAGGCCGGGCAATCTTTGAAATATGTCAGCGAATTGCGTAAACACGGCATTTCCGCCCAACTTTATCCTGATGCAGCCAAGATGAAAAAACAAATGTCATTGGCAGATGCCGACAAAATTCCCTACGTGGCTTTCGTCGGCGAATCGGAACTTGGAAAAGATGCCATCGTGCTGAAAAACATGGCTACAGGAGAGCAAACCACTCACACCTTAGATGACCTGTTAAGAATCTTGAAATAATATTGTAACTCAATTTTCGCAAGTTGAAAGCAACTTGTTGACCTTGAAAGTTAGAGCTAAGGCTCCATTCCCAAAAATTGTTAATGCAGGGTAATGGGGCCTTAATTTTGGTGGGCGAATTCTAACCATATTCGTTGTGAATTGTTAAAATAATAGAAAACCTTGAAGATATTATGAATTTCAACAATTTTACAATCAAATCTCAAGAGGTGGTGCAAAAGGCTATCGACTATGCGCGTCAGGCAGGACAGCAGCAGATTGAACCTGTGCATATCCTCAAGGCGATTATTTCCGAAGCGGAAACAATCGTGAATTTTATATTCCAGAAGACGGGAGCCAACCTGAATGGTGTGCGCATGGCCACTGATAAGGAAATATCCGTGCTCCCTAAAGTAAGCGGGGGAGAAGTGTTTCTCAGCAGGGAATCTAATGATGCACTGCAGAAAGCAATAGATTTCTCAAAGTCGCTCGGCGACGAGTATGTGTCAGTGGAAGCAATGCTCATGGGCATTTTCCTTTCCAAATCAAAGGCATCGCAGATACTTAAGGATAACGGGCTTGACGATAACGGGCTCAAATCGGCCATTCGTGAACTTCGCAAGGGCAACACTGTGAAGGATCAGAGTGCGGAGGAATCATATCAGTCGCTCAGCAAATATGCAATCAATCTCAACGACCGTGCCCGCGATGGCAAACTTGATCCGGTGATTGGCCGTGACGAAGAGATTCGGCGTGTGTTGCAGATTCTTTCGCGCCGAACAAAAAACAACCCCATGCTTGTGGGAGAACCAGGAACCGGCAAAACTGCCATTGCTGAGGGTCTGGCTATGCGTATTGTGCGAGGTGATGTGCCGGAGAATCTGAAGTCAAAACAGATATATTCTCTCGATATGGGCGCACTCGTGGCTGGTGCCAAATACAAGGGTGAGTTTGAAGAGCGTCTGAAAGCTATAGTGAATGAAGTCACTAAAAGCGATGGTGAGATTATTCTTTTTATCGACGAAATCCACACCCTTGTCGGAGCCGGTAAAGGAGAAGGCGCCATGGATGCCGCAAATATTCTGAAGCCGGCTTTGGCTCGAGGTGAACTCCGATCTATCGGTGCTACCACACTCGATGAATTCCAGAAATATTTTGAAAAGGATAAGGCGCTCGAACGTCGTTTCCAGAAAGTGATGGTGGATGAACCCGATGAAATGTCGGCAATATCAATTCTCCGCGGTCTGAAGGAGAGATATGAAAACCATCACAAAGTGCGTATTAAAGATGAAGCTATCATAGCGGCTGTGCAGCTCAGCGTAAGATATATCACTGACCGATTCCTCCCCGACAAGGCAATTGACCTTATTGATGAGGCTGCATCAAAGTTGCGTCTTGAAATGGATTCGCAGCCTCAGGCTCTCGATGAAGCTTCGCGCAACATCAAGCAGCTTGAAATTGAGCGTGAGGCCATCAAACGCGAAAATGACACTTATAAGCTGAAAGAAATAGATGAAAAACTGGCCAATCTGCGCGACACCGAGAAATCTCTGCGTGCAAAGTGGCAGGCAGAAAAAACTGAAATAAATAAGATTCAGCAAAATAAGATTGATATAGAACAACTGAATTATGAGGCTGACCGCGCAGAGCGTGAGGGTGACTATGCG
This sequence comes from Candidatus Amulumruptor caecigallinarius, assembly GCA_023665575.1. Classification (GTDB taxonomy): domain Bacteria; phylum Bacteroidota; class Bacteroidia; order Bacteroidales; family Muribaculaceae; genus Lepagella. The sequence goes on from JAMPDQ010000022.1 coordinate 21,310, forward strand.
AAGGTGGCTGAAATCAGATATTCAAAAATCAAACAAAAGGAGGAAGAGAATAAGGAGATTCAGAAAAGGCTTAAGCAGCTTCAGGGCGAGGGAGCCATGATAAAAGAAGAAGTCGATTCTGAGGATATCGCAGAAGTGGTGAGCCGTTGGACCGGCATTCCTGTAAAGAAAATGGCACAGAGCGAGAAGGAAAAACTCCTGCATCTTGAAGAAGAACTCCACAAACGTGTTGTCGGCCAGGAAGATGCGATTCGTGCTGTATCCGATGCCGTGCGTCGCTCAAGAGCCGGACTAAACGACCCCAGACGCCCTATAGGCTCATTCATTTTCCTCGGCACCACAGGTGTGGGCAAAACCGAACTCGCCAAGGCTCTTGCTGAATATCTTTTTGATGATGAGGATATGATGACGCGTATCGACATGTCGGAATATATGGAGAAGCACAGTGTGTCCCGTCTCGTAGGAGCTCCTCCGGGATATGTTGGATATGAAGAGGGTGGCCAGCTCACAGAAGCTGTGAGAAGAAAACCCTACAGCGTGGTGCTGTTTGATGAAATTGAAAAGGCAAATCCTGATGTATTCAACATCCTTTTGCAGGTGCTCGATGACGGGCGACTCACCGATAACAAGGGACGTTTCATTAATTTCAAAAACACGATAATAATCATGACTTCCAATATGGGAAGCGATATTATCCGTCAGAATTTTGAGGGCTTCAATGACAAAAATGCCGATGAAAAGCAAAATATAATCGACACCACCAAACAGGATGTTATGGATCGGCTTAAACAGATTATCCGTCCTGAATTCCTCAACCGTATTGATGAAACGGTGATGTTTACACCGCTCGACAAAAAGGAGATTCTCGAAATAGTCAACCTGCAGGTTAAAAGTGTTAAAAAGATGCTGTTGGCAAATGGAATCACATTGGAGGTAACAGAAAAGGCGCTCGGTCTGCTCGCTGATGACGGCTACGACCCGGAATTCGGCGCGCGTCCCGTGAAGCGTACCATTCAGAGAATGGTGCTCAATCAGTTGTCTAAGGATATCCTTTCGCAGAAAGTGAATCGCGAACACCCTATCGTGATTGATTGTAAAAATGACGAGCTCATATTTTTGAATAAATAATAGCACGTATGCTGAAAAAGGCCGGTGATTGGTTTCACCGGCCTTTTTTCAGCAGCCTCAAGATTAGTCGAGAAGAGGAAGCAGATTTGCTTCAAGGTCGGAGAGCTTTACAAGACCAACCGAACGGGCCTGGAGTTCACCGTTTTTGAAGAAAAGCACTGTAGGAATGTTGCGCACACGATTCTCTGCCACAATTTCCGATTCCTCATCGATATTGAGCTTGCCGATGATTGCCTTTCCCTCATATTTCTCTGCCAGTTCCTCCACTACCGGGCCGAGCTTGATGCAGGGACCGCACCATGTTGCCCAGAAATCAATCACTACCGGCTTGCCGGATTCAATAGCCTCACGGGCTGTCTTGTCACTAAATTGAAGTGCCATAATGTTTAGATTTAAAGTTATTTATTATGTATTGTTATTGTTCTTCTGTGCCTACTTTAAAGGGTATGCCCGACTCTTCCAATATCGTGATTAATTCTCGATTCATCGCGATTTTTTTGCGCGATTTCACAAGAAGTGTCTGCTTGGTTGCGGTGTCAACCAGCTCCACATAGAGTGTGCCGGGACGGTCGTCAGCTTTCAATGATGATATGCGGCTGTAGAAATCCCGGTTCGAAAAGTGAAGATCCATCACAAGAGTGACATTGTTGGCAATTTTGCCTTTCATTGTGTCGAGCGGAAGTATTGATTCTATGTTCATATCGACACGAGATGGATCAAATCGCCTTGCTGTGTAGCTGATTCTTACTATCACCGGCTCTCCCTCATGAAATTTGTCGTGATACTGCGCATGCATGCGGCCAAACAGCCGTATCTCTGCTTTGCCGCTGAAATCCTCTATCTCTATCACACTATATTCTGTGCCCTTGCGCGAAAGTTTTGTCTGCACCTTAGTTACAAGCCCTCCCACCGACACATTGGTGTTAGCCGCCTCTTTGTCTTTGAAATCCTCGCAACTCGTGTTGCATCCATAAGTCAACTCCATATAATATGGATCAAGCGGATGGGCTGAGAGATACATCGTCACCAGCTCTTTCTCTTTGTCGAGCAGAGCCATGCGGCTCATGGGAGTAAACTCCGGCACCGGGGGCTTTGCTGTCTCTATCGGCTCAAGGTCGCCGAAGAGCGATAGTTGCAGTGAGTTTTTGTCGTTCTGTATGCGCTGCCCATATTTCACCAGACAATCGGTATATGTTGAATCAAACATCTCATGCACATATGCCTCGCGCGCCACACCCCATTGGTCGAATGCCCCGGCCATGGCGAGGTTTTCTATCGATGATCTGTTGCATGCGCTCAGATTCACACGCTCCACAAAATCATATATATCCTTGAACGGACCATTTTTGTCGCGCTCATATATGATTGCGTTGACAGCGTTCACCCCCACGCCCTTTATCGCACCGAGTCCGAATCGAATGGCCCCGGCTGCGTTCACACCGAATTTTTCTGATGATTCGTTTATGTCGGGGCCGAGCACAGTCAGTCCCATGCGTTTGCATTCATCCATCACTTTCCGCAATTTGTCGTTCTGTGAGAGATTCCGGCTCAACACTCCCGCCATGTATTCTGCCGGATAATGAGCCTTCAGATAGGCTGTCTGGTAGGCCACCCAGGAATAGCATGTGGCATGACTCTTGTTGAATGCGTATGATGCGAATTTCTCCCAGTCTTCCCAAATCTTGTTGAGCGCACTATCAGGATGACCGTTGGCAACTCCCTGCTCCATAAATTTCTTCTTGAGCTTCTGCATCTTGTCAATCTGCTTCTTTCCCATGGCCTTGCGAAGCATGTCCGATTCGCCGCGGGTGAAGTTGGCAAGCAAACGCGACAACAGCATGACCTGCTCCTGATACACGGTTACTCCATATGTCTCTTCCAGATACTGCTTCATGCAGGGAATGTCATAGACAATCTCCTGCTCCCCATGTTTACGGGCAATGAATGTGGGAATGTAGTCCATCGGACCGGGCCTGTAAAGCGCATTCATTGCTATCAAATCCTCAAATTTGGAAGGTTGAAGTTTGCGCAATGAATCCTGCATGCCGGTTGATTCAAACTGAAATGTGCTGGTAGTGTTTCCTTTGCAATATAAGTCGAACGTGTCTTTATCGTCAAGCGGTATATGGTCTATATCGAGGTCGAATCCATGGCGCTGCTTTATATTGTAAAGTGTTTCTTTGATGATGGAGAGTGTTTTCAGCCCAAGAAAGTCCATCTTTATCAACCCAGTGTCTTCAATAATGCTTCCCTCATATTGAGTGGTGAGCACTTTGCCACCCCCTCCGGCCTCTTCAGCCATTGACACGGGCACCCAGTCGGTGATGTCGTCACGGCTGATAATTACACCGCATGCGTGCACACCGGTGTTGCGAATGTTCCCCTCAAGCTGCTCGGCATATTTCATCGTTTCGCGGATCTTTTCATCCGGACTGTTTACCTCGGCCGCGAATTCCTTAACATATTTTGCGCAGTTCTTGAAATTGGTTTTGGGCGTTTTTCCATCGATTTCAGGCATGCGGTCGGGCACGAGCTTTGCCAGCCGGTTGGATTCTGCAAGTGGCACTTCAAGCACTTTTGCCACATCTTTTATGGCCATTTTTGTAGCCATTGTGCCGAAAGTGATAATATGGGCCACTTTCTCCTCTCCATATTTTTGTGTCACATATTTCAGCACCTCGTAGCGGCCGTCATCATCGAAATCCACATCGATATCAGGCAAAGAAATTCGGTCGGGATTTAGAAATCGCTCAAACAGCAAATCATATTTGATGGGGTCAATCTGAGTGATGCCAAGACAATAGGCGGCTGCACTTCCGGCTGCCGAGCCACGCCCCGGCCCCACGCTCACCCCCAGTTTCTTACGGGCTGTGTTGATGAAATCCTGCACAATAAGGAAGTAGCCGGGGAATCCCATCGTCTTCATTATGTATAGCTCAAATTTGAGGCGCTCGCGCACATCCTCGGGAATCGGGTCGCCATATCTCTCTTTCGCACCCTCCATTGTCAGCTTTTCTAGATAGTCAGCCTCAAATTTGATGCGGTAAAGCTTGTCGTAGCCTCCAAGCCGTGCTATCTTTTTTTTCGCATCCTCTTCGCTGAGCACCACATTGCCATTTTCATCACGGGTGAATTCGTTGAAAAGGTCTTCTTCTGTGATGCGTCTCCTATATTCCTGCTCCGAACCGAATTCTGCAGGAATGTCGAAGAAAGGCATGATAGGAGCGTGGTTGATTGAGTATGTCTCAACCTTGTCAAGAATCTCCTGTGTGTTGAGAAGTGCCTCGGGGATATCTTTGAAAATATCCAGCATCTCTTCGGGAGTCTTGAGCCATTCTTGCTTTGTATAGTGCAATCGGGGCTCGGAGAATTTCTTCTGCATCGATACGCATATCAATCGGTCGTGCGCCTCTGCATCCTCCTCATTGGTGAAGTGCACATCATTAGTGGCAATTACCTTTATGTTGTATTTCTCTGCAAATTTCAGCAGTTGTTCGTTCACCTTTACCTGCTCTGCATATACATCACGGTTGGCATTGGGCTTGAATGTCTGATGACGTTGCAGTTCGAGATAATAGTCATCTCCGAATGTGTCTTTATACCATTTCACTCGCTCTTCTGCCTTGTCAAGCTCATCGTGCATAATGAATTGCGGCACTTCGCCTCCGAGGCATGCCGAGCATATAATCAGACCCTCCTTGTGTGACTCGAGCTCATAGCGGTCGGTGCGGGGTTTATAATAATAGCCCTCCGTCCATGCTTTGCTCACAAGCTTTACAAGATTGTGATATCCCTTTTCGTTTTTGGCAAGCACAATCAGGTGATAACCGTTGTCGCGCTTGTCTTTCTTGTCGGAAGCATGGTCGCGTGCCACATACATTTCGCATCCGAGAATAGGCTTGAACTTCCGGTCGTCAGGAAGGTCTGCATTCTTCTTCTCCACATAGTTGAAAAATTCCTTTATTCCGAACATGTTGCCATGGTCGGTAAGAGCTATGCCGCGCATACCGGTGGCAATACATTTGTCAACAAGCTCGGGAATAGAGGCTTTTCCGTCAAGCAGACTATATTGGGAGTGAACATGAAGGTGTGTGAACTGAATCGGACTGCTCATTTAGACGTAAAAAATCGTTTTGCTTTTTACCGCTAAATTAATCAGATTTCAGCACACACACAAATTCATTTATAACTATTTTTTATTGCCGCCAAAGATGCCGGCCGCCTTTCCTTTGATTTCGTCAAAAAATCCCTCTTTCACTCCATCTCCATCAAGGTCTCCCACAAGGTCTGACACCTTGCCGGAAATATCACTGAAGCTCATGCTTTTGAAATTCATTCCGTTGAGCCTTTCTGTTACTTTCGATACATCAAATTTGTCACCGAATTTGTCTTTCAATTTTCCAATGATTTCGCTTATTTCCATATTGCATTAGTTTTAGTGTATGTTTCATAAAAAAATTAACGTTTGGGGTCGCATGCATGAACTGAGTTTGGCTCTGCATAATCAGAAGCATAGCGGGATATGTGACTGATTCAAAGAGTCATAGTCGGCCTTGCATGCGAAGCCAATAGTAATTTAAATATAAAACAGACATATGATTTATTGTTAATTTATTTATTCAACTTTTGCAAGTTTGCAACTTGTGAAAAGCAAGTAGGTTAGAGGTTGTTTTTTAGCAACAATTACATTGTAATTTTGTAATGGTTATCTCACTAAACTTCATATCTATCCGTCTCTAACCTTCAAGGCTTCAAGTTGCTTACAACTTGAGAAACTTAAGTTTATTTAATACATATTGATGTATCAATGAAAAAATTACTTTAGACCGGCTTTTGGGTCTGCTTCATACAATCTCGCCGGTCACAATCGAGAAGTTGCTCCCTCTGAGACTGAATAAATTATCTCAAAAACAATCCGACCCTAATGTTGATTTTTTTCATGAAACAAACTCTGGAATTTGTTTCCCTTGTCAAGAATAGGTGAATGTTATAAGTTATGTATTCGTTTCTTGCCGAAATATGCCGGGAAATATGAAACGAGATCCAATACGACTATCTTGCGACAGCCGAATCAGAAATTGAATTTTTCGAGTGTGAGTGTCCCGAGCTTTTCAAGCTCCGGCACAATACGCTTAAAATGATCTGATTCCATATGAGACTTGAGATCAGACTCATTTTCCCATGTTTCATATATCAGCAGATGATCATCATTGGTAAGCGAACCGAATACATCATAATCAATGCATCCCTTGTCGCGCAATGATAATTCCACCAATTCGACAGCTTTCTCTACAAGCGCTTCGCGATTGTTGCTGTTCTCAATCAAAATGTTGCAATTAAGTCTTATCATATTTTATAATTTAAAATCAAAAAATTATTTTGGTTCTCTGTTTAGCAGTGAACAGAGCATACTCCCATAATTCTAACAAACAAGTTGACAATATTCCGCAAGCAGTAATCAAAAAAATAGCGGCATGCGCCCTTTAGTACATATTCCGCTTCATGCCGTTCAGTTTTGAGATCTTTTGAGGGGGTATAAAAATCCCAGAGAGGCCACCGGTTTTAACTGTTTTCGACCGGAAAACAGTCCGGAAAGTGGCAATTACAGCATTTTCATCGCATCAAATCAATGAAATTCCGGAGCATATACGTTCATTTTTTCGTGGATTTTGTGTATGCTATGGTAGAAGAACTCTCTAATATCGGTATACATATGGCATGAAAAATAATATCCATGGCAATTTCAAACAGGCCATTCTGCTGAAAATGCAGGGCAAATCCAATTGTGCGATAGCGATAACGCTGGGCATCAACAAGGCGCTTCAGGACGTGGGCAACCATTATCACTTTGTGGCCCGGGCATGCCGTCCGCGCAAGCCTACGGACAAGGCACAGGTGGAGCCGGCCGTGCGCTGTGTCTATAACCGCGTCTACGCCAAGCTGCGCCATCAGATATTCCACTCCATAGAACAACTCAACGAGGCTCTTGCAAAGGCCACTCTAGAGCACAACCAGACCCGCATGCAGCGCAGGCTATACTCGAGCCGGTTTTCTAATTGAGCGTTCAATTCATTTGAGAATTGTATATAACCAAAGATTTAACGAAATTAGCAACTTTTGCTTTTCCACCTGGATATCTTAGAGGAGATTGGTGTTTCATTGCGAAATGTTAAAAAGGTATATCAACTCCATAATCAAAAAAAGAATCATTGACAATAGTATTGCTGAGACTATAGGATATATCATGAAGTTTCTTCTGAAATGCATGAAATATTTTGTTGTCGTTAATCTCAATTCGACGAGATCGGGAAAGGAAAGCAAATTCTTCGTCTTGTTCTATGCCTAAATAACGTCTTCCGCATAGTGCGGCTGCTATCCCAGTCGTAGATGAACCTGCAAATGGGTCAAGAATCCAGTCATGTTCATCAGTGCATGATAATATAATACGCGTGAGCAATGCAAGTGGTTTTTGGGTAGGATGTTTGCCGCATGATTTCTCCCATCGTGCTATTGCTGGAAGACGCCATACGTCAGTCATTTGCTTTCCATCATTTATTGCCTTCATCAACTCATAGTTGTATTTGTGAGGAACTTTGGGATATTTACGTGCCCATACAATGAATTCTGTCGAGTAAGTAAAGAAGCGACATGAGATGTTTGGTGGAGGATTTGTTTTCGCCCAAGTAATAACATTGAGGATTTTATAGCCAAGTTCCGTGAGGAGTGTGGCTATGGAGAAAATGTTATGGTGGGTTCCAGAAATCCAAATTGTTCCATTGTCTTTCAACTTTTTGCGGCATAATGTGAGCCATTTACGGTTGAACTCCATAATAGATTCCGGTGTTCCTCCCTTATCCCATTGGCCTTTATCAACGCATACAACCTTTCCGGCCTGATAGCTTATGCCTCCATTAGAAAGAAAATATGGAGGGTCTGCAAATATCATGTCGAACTTAAACTCAAATTGCGGAAGCAATTCAAAGCAATCACCATGGAGTAGGGTGAAAGCTCTATCAGTTGATTTATAGTATGGGACTATCATAATATATAGATTAAGCCATCAAACCACCTCCGCCTTCGCCTTCGCCTTTAATAGCATAAGTAGTTTTCCACCCGGTTTGCCCTTTGATACTGATTGACTTAGGGAGATTTAGATATTTGTATTCAGAGCATATAGGAGAGAATGGACAAACTTTAGCAATAACATGTGCTTTAATATTACGCCGACCTCTTTTATAGCAAACTTGACATGTTTTGTTGCGACCACTATGCCAGCGGAAAACGTGGTCTTGTTCATCACATTTAAATATTGCCAAATGGTCACCGCAAAATTGTTTGCCTATTACCCTCAAGGGTAGTAAAAAGGAATTCATTGAGTAAACGCACAATCTCTCTCGCCCCGAAAACATTCAATATCGGGGGTCTTTTCCATCACACTTTTTATGGAATGTGCGAATGTAGCAAGTTGTTCCATTATTGT
>JAMPDQ010000023.1 GCA_023665575.1 Candidatus Amulumruptor caecigallinarius
GTGTTGTAGTCGGGCGAAAGCGGAAGAGTAGGTAATCGCCACCTTGAAGAAATCCAGGACGCCCGGCACCCGGGCTTTTGTTTATTGGGGATTCTCTAAAGCTTCCGAAGCTTCCGAAACTTCTCCCGGTATCTAATGCTCCCCCTACTCTCATTCTCTCATTCTCTCATTCTCTCATTCTCTCATTCTCTCATTCTCTCATTCTCTCTTTCTCTCTTTCTCTCTTTGTTTCTCTTGCTTCTTATCGGTGCTTTGTTTGAAAATTATGGTGTAAATTGGATTTGTTGTTTGAGGTTAGAGAAGTATTTACTAATTTTGTAAGTTGAACAGGTGAAATCCTGTCATTTTTTAGTTGTGATTTTTCTCTTTATATTTATTTCTAATTGCTGACCATGATTAGTAAAAGATATAATCTTGTTAATAATTTAATTGGCTGGGCAGTGTTTGTGGTTGCTTTGCTGACATATATGCTCACGCTTGAACCTACCGCTTCTTATTGGGATTGCGGAGAGTTTATAATCCAGGCTGACAAGCTGGAGGTGGGTCACCCGCCGGGCAACCCTATTTTTATGCTGACTGCAAGGTTTTTTGCCAATTTAGCGCCAAGTGTTGAGAAAGTTTCGCTTATGGTGAATGCCATGAGTGGCTTGCTGAGTGCTTTGACAATTCTTTTGCTTTTCTGGACCATAACGCATCTTGTGCGCCGTCTTATAGTGCGAGATGATTGCATTGGAGATATTTCTTTGCAGAAATATATTGTAATCATGGGTTCGGGTGTTGTAGGAGCACTTGCATATTGCTGGAGCGACACCTTTTGGTTTTCCGCGGTAGAGGGTGAAGTTTACGCCTTTTCGTCGTTCTGCACGGCTCTTGTGTTCTGGCTGATTCTTAAGTGGGAGAATCGGGCGGACACTCCGATGTCTGACAAATATCTGATTCTTATAGCATACATCATTGGCGTTAGTATCGCGGTGCATCTTCTCAACTTGTTGTGTATTCCCGCGATTGTGCTGGTGTTCTGTTATCGGAAATGGCAGAACATGGATCTGACGAAGTCATTGCTGGCGTTGCTGGTGTCGTTTGTCATAATTGTGTTGGTGTTGTTCGGTCTTGTGCCGGGCTTCATCAAAATGGCTCAGCAGTTTGAATTGTTGTTTGTGAATGGATTCCACATGAGCTTCAACACCGGAGCGCTTATTTATGCAATTGTGACGGTGGCTGTGTTTGTGTGGACGCTTTATGAATTGCGTGCACAGAACTCGGCCTTAAGGATTAGAATCTCATTCTTTCTTTCAGTTGTGATATCGGGCATGCTCATGCTCGGCTCGGGATGGTGGCTCGGACTGGTGCTGAATGCTGCACTTGCAGTGTTCCTTTTCTCGAAATATTGCAATCCTTTGCCGGTGAGGGTGCTCAATGTGATAATGTGGAGCATAGCCGTGATATTTGTGGGATATTCGAGCTACGCGCTTATATTGATACGTTCGAGTGCGGACACGCCGATGAATCAAAATTCTCCCGACAATGTGTTTGATCTTGCGGCATATCTGAGCCGTGAACAATATGGCGAGACACCTCTCATGTATGGCGAGACTCTATATTCGGGTCAGCAGCGTCTGCAGCAGGGAGTGGTGAATGATACGGTTTCTTATACGGAAGATGGCGTTCCGGTGGTTGTGTCGCAGCCGGTGTACGGACAGATTGTGAAGCCGGGGCAGGCAATGTATGCCAAAGGGGTGGCCGGTGCGGTGCCGCATTCAGAATATGGCTTCCTTGACGAGGGAGAGAAGGCGCATAATTCCTCGCTTGACGCTCGCGGCGGAGACTATTATGTGAAGCGCGACCACAAACCGGATGTTAAGATGAATCCGGAACTTAATATGTTGTTTCCCCGCATTTACAGCCGTATGCATCGTGAGGCTTATAAGACATGGGTGAATCTCGACACTCTGCCCGACAATCTGCATGCCATTTATGCAATTGATGAGCAAACCGGAGATGAGGTGCCGGAAGTTGACTTCCAGGGTGAACCCTATTTCAATCAGGCCACAAATATGGTGAACTATCCCCAGAAGATGGGATATCGCCCAACATTTTCGCAGAATCTGAAATATTTCTTTGATTATCAGATTGTGCACATGTATATGCGCTATTTCATGTGGAATTTTGCCGGAAGGCAGAATGATGTGTTGAATACCGGGGGCGAGCTTGATGCGGGTAACTGGATTTCAGGCATACCTTTTATAGACAACGCCCGACTCGGCGATCAATCGCTTCTGCCCGATGACCTGGGCAAGAATAATGCCGGCAACAACAAGTTCTATATGTTGCCGCTGATTCTCGGTCTTCTCGGCTTGATATGGCAGGCATTCTCGGGTGCGCGCGGCATAAAGCAGGTTTGGGTGATATTCTTCCTCTTCTTTATGACCGGTCTGGCTATTGTGCTATATTTGAATCAAACCCCGCTTCAGCCACGTGAACGTGACTATGCTTATGCCGGCAGCTTCTATGCATTCGCTATATGGATTGGCATGGGTGTGGCCGCATTATGGTATGGCATACGCTTTATGCTCAACAGAAAAGAGAAGAAGGAGGGAAAAGTGTTGCATGAGGCCAAGGCAGAAGATGCCGGTGCAGGTGATGAATATAATGTGAAATGCATTGAAGAGACGGGCAATCCGAAACATGGTCTATATGCTGCGATAGCGGCTGTGGTGCTGGGGATTGCAGTGCCGTTGCAGATGGTGAGCCAGACATGGGATGACCATGACCGCAGCGGACGATATGCAGCTCGCGATTTTGCAATAAATTATCTGGAGAGTCTTGAGCCGAATGCGATTGTGTTCTGCAATGGAGACAATGACACATTCCCCCTATGGTATGTACAGGAGGTTGAGGGAGTGCGTCCGGATGTGAAAATCATAAATCTCAGCTACCTGGCTTCCGATTGGTATGCTAATCAGATGCGTAAACAGAGCTATAGTGCGGAGCCGGTGCATTTCACTGCTCAGCCGAAGGATATAGCATATGGCAATCTTGACATTGTATTGCCGGGCACAGACCGCGCGCCGGCCGATTTGAGAGAGTCGCTGAAATATCTTTACGGGGGCGGTGGCCGCGACAATGAGTATGGTTATCCGATGTTGCCCTCTGCGGTGGTGTCGATTCCGGTAAATAAGGAGGCTGTTGTGAAGCGCGGCCTTGTTGCGGCAAAAGACACGGCGGATATTGTGAACGACATTGTGATTGATCTGGGCAATGCGCCATCGGTGAGAGGTAAGGGCTATGTGAGCCTCAGCGAACTGCTGATGCTCGACATCATTGCCACCAATGCCGCGGAAGGCTGGCCGCGTCCCATCTATTGGTGTATGACTGTGGGCGATGAGTATCATCTCGGCATGAGCAATTATATGCGCGGTGTGGGCATGACGCATCAGCTTGTTCCCACTTTGCAGGAGGGATTACCCGCGCGCACTGACCGTGCTTATGATGTGGTGACAAAGAAATATCGTTGGGGAGGCGCCGACAATCCTGATGCCCCCTATTTTGATGAAACAGCCCGGCGCATGCTGATATCCACGCGCACTTCAATGCTTGATGTGAGCTCCGAGCTCCTTTATGAGGGCGATGTGCTTGCGGGAATGAAGCAAGAAGCGGCAGCCCGCGAAAAATATCTAAAGGCTGTGGAGGTGGCCGATTTGCTGATGAAGCGTTTGCCGGAAAGTGTGGGCACATTCAACGTGGCAACAGCACTGACCTTGCCGGAAGTATATGTCAGGGCCGGTCAGCGACTCAATGATGCAAAACTTACGAAGAAGGGTGTTGATTTGCTGTATAAACAGATGGAGCGCATGGCTCAATATGTGAGATATAACCGCTCAATAATGCAGCGTTTCGGCAATGTGTCGCTCTCGCTTGAGTCAAGACTGATGCCGTATCAATATTACAGATTCATAGAACTCTATGAAACCGGCGGAGGCGATATGAAAAAACTTGAGGCACTGCTAAAGAAATATGGAATGAACCGCGAAGAATTGCGCAACAATTACAACGCCGCCTACAACGGAGGAGCCGGCGAGCTCCCGGCAATGTCGGAGACAAGTGATGAGGATCTTGTGGAAGAGCTTGCTTCAGCCGCTGCAACCGTGAATGTGCTGGCTTCATTGTCTGCCAATGAATATGCGGCGAGCAGTGAGGAAGACCGTTATATCGATTCAATTTTCATTGAAGCCTATAAGCAGTACGCGTCAGTGGTTGGAGAAGAAAAGCTGAAAGCAAATCCGGAAATAGCGAAAGTGGATATGGTGCGCAGCCAAAGGCTTTTTGATGCCTACACAGCGGCTCGCAGATGAGCCGGCCGCCGGAATTGCTGCAACTTGTGAAATTCTCTCCGATGCAATAAACATGACATCAATAAAGCAAAAAATACTTGATAAAGTGGGGAAGTGGATTGAATATCCACCCCCGTTTTATCGTCGTGCCTATTGGCGTGGACTATTCAAGATCAAGGAGCCGCCCGGAGTGAAGAGAGTGTATATCACTTTCGACGATGGTCCGATTCCGGAATCTACGCCTTGGGTGCTTGATGTGCTTGACAAATATAATGTAAAGGCCACTTTCTTTATGGTTGGTGACAATGTGAGGCGCTATCCTGAACTTTATGAGGAGGTGAAGCGCAGAGGGCATGCTGTTGGCAATCATACGATGCATCATGCACGCGGCTCGCGAAAATCCACAAAAACTTTTGTCAATGATGTGAAAGAGGCGGCGCAATATATCGAGAGCGATTTGTTTCGCCCGCCCCATGGCTGGATGCGCTTCGCGCAGACAGAATGGGTGCACCGGCATTACCGGATTGTGATGCACGATATTGTGACGCGCGATTACAGCTCGTTATTGACATCTGAAGATGTTGTGGAGAATGTCAGGAAATACGCAAGTACGGGTTCTATAATAGTGTTTCACGACTCATTAAAAAGTCTGCCGCGCCTGCGCGGGTCGCTGGAGCCGTGCATAAAATGGCTGAAGGATCAAGGATATGAGATGGGAGTGATACCACCCAAGAGTGTAAGGATAGAGAAGCAGCAATGAGCGGTGGAATGGAATTAAGCAATGCGCCGAAGCGGGTGTTGATAGTGGGTGCTGGGGGCTTCGTGGGAGGTTTTATGGTGGCTGAGGCTTTGCGCCGCGGATATGAGACATGGGCCGGTGTGAGGGCAACTACAAATCGCGGGAGTCTCACTGACAACCGGATTCGATTTATAGAATTTGACTTTGAAGATCCAACTCAGATTGCAGAGGCTTTGCGAGAAGCAATGCCCGGGGGAAGATGGGATTATATAATATATAATCTCGGCGCAACGAAGGTGATGCGTTATGCCGATTTCTCACGTATTAATTATGACTATCTGAGATATTTCACCGGAGCATTGCACAGCACCGGCCGGATACCCGACAAGCTGCTTTATATGAGCAGTCTGTCGGTTGTGGGGCCATATGATGAGAGAGGATATTCGCCCATAACCGAGGATGTCATATCCCTCCCCAACACCAAATATGGCGCCTCCAAGCTCAAGTCGGAAATATGGCTTGCCACATGCGGCATTCCCTATATAATATTTCGCGCCACGGGAGTGTATGGCCCTCACGACATGGACTACTATATGATGTTCAAATCAATATCGCGCGGACTTGATGTCTCGGTGGGTTTTCGCAAACAGGTGCTTACTTTCATTTATGTGGAGGATTTGGCGCGAGCCGCGTTTGATGCCCTTGAGAAGGGTGCCTCAGGAGAAGTTTACAACATCACGGAGTCAAGGGCTTATACACAAAAAGAATTCAGGAAGCTGGCGATGTCGGCGCTTGGCAAGAGAGTGGTGATGCCGCTCCGGCTGCCTTTATGGGCAGTGAGGATTGTTTCAGCGATAAGCGAGAAATGGGGGGTTGCCCACATGAAGGCAATGACTCTCAATAACGACAAATTCAAGATAATGCGTCAGCGCAATTGGAATTGCAGCGGGGAGAAAGCCCGGAAGAGCTTCGGTTTTGAGGCCTCCACATCACTGCGTGAGGGCATTCAAAAAACAGTTGCATGGTATAGGCGGCATGGTTGGCTTTGAAGAGAGTATGAGGCAAACTCCAGGATAAAATACCGGATTTAGATTGTATGCAGCAGGACACGATAATAAATAATCGGGAGGTGGTAAACAGCGCGGACACGATTGTGAACAACCCTGACTCGTTGGGGCTACGGCCCGGAGAGGTGAAACAGGGGATAGTGCTGATAAATCCGCTTGCCGAATATCGGAAGGCAGAGTCAGCGCGCCAGGCGGCACCGGGGTTGCCCGGTGGTGGCATGTCGTGGATATATCTCGGCATGGTGATGATATTCTGTGCTGTGGGAATTCAGTTTAAAAACAGTGCACGCTATCTCAAGGCACTGTTTTCGGATCTGAGCGAAACGAGGATGAGAAGCAATATGTTTGACGACACAGTGAGAGAAACCACACTCCTTGTGTTGCTCAACATAATGTGGACAGCGAGCGCCGGGGTGCTTCTATGGTTGGGTATAGGGTTGAGTGTGAAAAATTCACCGGAAAACTCCATGGGAATAATGGTGGAGAATGCGGCCGGTATTGGAATATGCATGCTGTCGTGTGGCATCTATCTTGCCCTGATGTATCTTGCCTATTTGGTGGTGGGCAACGTGTTTTCCGAGAGCCGGCAGACATCACTCTGGATAAAGGGGGCAGCGGCCTCAACAGCGCTGGAGGCTTTCCTGATGTTTCCGCTTGCGCTTCTCGGTCTCATATATGAAAACTTTGCAGAAACCTTTCTGATAATTGCCGGAGTTGTGTTCATATTGGGGAAAGCGGTTTTTATTTTCAAAGGATTCCGCATTTTTTTCAGTCAAATTTCTTCATGGTTGCTATTTTTATACTACCTTTGCAGTCTGGAAATAGTTCCGTTAATACTGACATTTGTCATAACGCTCATGGCATGCACACGGAGCTGGTGAGCTTTCGGGCAAAATCGGAGAACATGCCGGCAAAGCATTCATGAAGCAGACTCTAAAATATTGAGAAAAGAAAAACGCATGAAAATCAAGAAGATACTTGTGTCGCAGCCTAAACCTGCGGGAGATAAATCGCCTTATTACGACATAGCAAAGAAACACAATGTAGAGATGGTGTTTAGGCCTTTTATCCGCACAGAGGGGCTGACTGCAAAAGAGTTTCGCCATTCAAAAGTGAATCTTGCCGAATACACGGGTGTAATCTTCACATCAAGGGCAGCAGTGGATAATTTTTTCCGCTTATGCGAGGAAATGCGTGTAAAGGTGCCTGATTCAATGCGCTATTTCTGCACCACGGAGGCGATAGCCTTGTATTTGCAGAAATATATTGTGTATCGCAAAAGAAAGATATCATTCGGGGCAACCGGCAAGCTTGATGATGCGGCAATGCTGGCAAGTCTCGACAAAAACAGGAATGAGAAATTGCTTTTCCCGGTGTCGGATGTTCACAAGGAGGATATGTCAACCCTCAACGCTCACGGGCTTGATGTGACAAAGGTGGTGATGTTTCGCACGGTAAGCAATGATTTTCAGCCCGGAGAGAAACTCGACTATGACATGTTGCTCTTTTTCAGCCCGGCAGGAATCGACTCTCTGAAGAAGAATTTCCCCGATTTCAAGCAAGACAAAGAGCATATCTATCTCGGGGCGTTCGGCCCGACGGCTGTGAAGGCGATAGAGGATGCCGACCTGAGGGTGGATCTTGCAGCCCCCACAGACACTCACAAATCCATGCCGGCGGCGCTTGATGCATTTCTGACCGAAATGGAGGAGAAGGAGAAAAAGGAGAGGAAGGAGAAAGGAGAAAAAAAGGGATAACGTCTTAATGACATAAAAACACTTCGTTTATGAAAAGTGTAAACGACACCATGATAGGCCGCCTCTTTATGAAAGAGACGGCTTTTCAGGATTTAATGCAGAAGCGTGTGTCTAATATTCTGCTAATTGCCACCCCTTATGATGCGTTCATGCTTGAAGAAGACGGACGTGTGGAGGAGCAGGTGTATAACGAATATGTGTCGCTGAATCTGTCGTCACCTCCGCGCTTCACGAAAGTGGCGAATTATTCGGAAGCTTACATGGAGCTTTCCGGAAAGGATTACGACCTTATAATAGCCATGCCGGGTGTGGATTTGAGCGAGACCTTCAGGGAGGCCGCAGAGATTGACCGGCTTTATCCGCATATACCCTTTGTGGTGCTCACGCCATTCTCAAAAGAGGTGCGCCGCCGCATAGCCAATGAGGACCTGCGCGGGGTGGACTATGTGTTTTCCTGGCTGGGGAATGTGGATCTGATTCTTGCCATTATCAAACTGATAGAAGACAGAATGAATGCCGACACCGACATCAATGAAATCGGGGTTCAGGCAATCCTTTTTGTGGAAGATTCCATAAGATTTTATTCGGCAATATTGCCGTATCTGTTTAAATTCCTGCTGAAGCAGTCGATGCTTTTCTCAACTGAGGCTCTAAATGAACATGAATCGATGCTGAGGATGCGCGGACGCTGCAAGGTGTTGTTTGCGCGCGATTATGAAGAAGCCACCGCGCTTATCGACAAATATGGCGACAATATAATGGGGCTTGTCACCGACTCCCGTTTTCCGAGAGAGGGGGAGAAAGACCCGGTTGCAGGCCATAAGCTTGCGCGCTATCTTCACAAGCGCCGGCCATACGCGCCGGTGATAATGGAGAGTCAGGAGAGTGAAAACCGTGCGCCTGCTGAGGAGGCCGGATATGTATTTCTTGACAAGTCATCAAAAACACTTCCCATAGATTTGCGCAAAGCAGTGTCGCATCAGTTCGGATTCGGCGACTTTGTTGTGAAATATCCCGGCAACGGACGCGAGCAGATGCGCATTCATAATCTCAAAGAGTTGCAACATAAGATCTTCGAGATTCCCGATGACCTTCTCTTTTATTATTGCAGCTCCAATTGCATCAGCCGCTGGCTTTACAGCCGGGCTCTCTTCCCGATTGCAGATGTGTTGCGCAGGTTTGTATTCAACGATATGGCAGATGCGCCGAAGGTGCGTCAGCTTGTATTTGAGTGTATTGTGCGATACAGGCGCATGAAAAACCGCGGAGTGGTGGCCACATTCCATAAAGAGCTCTATGATGATTACAGCAATTTCGCCCGAATGGGAGAGGGCTCGATGGGTGGCAAAGGACGCGGCCTTGCTTTTATCGACCAGATAATCAAACATAATCCGGTATGCGACAACTTTGATGGTGTGCAAATCACTATTCCCCACACTTTGGTGATATGCACCGGGATATTTGATGAATTCATGGATGCCAACAATCTTTATGCAGTCGGACTCTCAGATCTTCCTGACAGCGAGATATTGCGGAGATTTCTCGAGGCTGATTTCAAGGAGGAGGTGAAATCAGATATCCGAGCGTTCTATGATGTTGTGAAAAGGCCGCTGGCGGTGCGCAGCTCTTCATTGCTTGAAGACTCGCATTATCAGCCTTTTGCCGGAATTTATTCCACATATATGGTGCCGTATGGCAGCGATGAGGCTTCTTTCAATATGCTTTGCGATGCAGTGAAAGCTGTATATGCCTCGGTGTTTTATAAGGATTCAAAGGCCTACATGAATGCCACAAGCAATGTTATCGACCAGGAGAAGATGGCAGTGATATTGCAAGGAATGGCGGGCGAATATCACAATGGATATTATTATCCGAGTTTTGCGGGAGTGGGGCGTTCGCTGAATTATTATCCGATTGGAGATGAATCCACAGAAGAGGGAATTGTGGAGGTGGCGGCCGGCCTTGGTTCATATATAGTTGATGGCTCGAAGGCTCTGCGCTTTTCGCCGGCGCATCCCGACAAAGTGCTTCAGACATCCACAATGGAGCTTGCCCTGCGCGACACCCAGACATATCTTCATGCGCTTCCTGCCGAGAGCAAAGGGAAAACGGATTTCACCACAGATGACAGTTTTAATATTGTGAAGCTGCCGGTGAAGGATGCGTTTGAGAGCGGGGCTCTGAAATATCTTGTCTCCACCTTCGATGCTTATGATCGAGTGATTCGCGACAATGAATTCGGCAAAGGGCGCAAACTGGTGACATTTGCTAATGTGCTTCGTCACGGGAAATTCCCGCTTGCCCGGATTGTCGGCTTCATGCTTGCCACCGGACAATATGAAATGGGACGACCGGTAGAGATCGAATTTGCCGGCAATATAAATGCGCAGCCTGATGAGACGGGCAGGAAAGGTGTGGTATATTGGCTTCAGATTCGGCCGATAGTTGACAGCAAGGAGATGCTGTCAGACTCTGTGACCGATGTGTGTGATGAGGATGTCATCATACGCTCCGACACTGCACTTGGCCACGGGATGATGGATAATGTGCGCTATGTGGTATATGTGAAGCCTCAGAATTTCGACAGGATGCGCACTCGGCAGATAGCAGCCCGGATAGGGGAAATCAACGAGCGTCTCACAGCGGCCGGCGAGGGATATGTTCTGACGGGTCCGGGCCGTTGGGGCACAAGCGATCCCTCGCTTGGGATACCGGTGAGATGGGCGCAAGTGGCGGGCGCCAGGGTGATTGTGGAGACCGCCTTGCCCGGATATCGCATAGAGCCTTCGCAAGGCACTCATTTCTTCCAGAATCTCACATCATTCGGCACTGCCTATTTCACTGTGGACCCCGGTGTGGGCAACGGATTTGTAAACACGGAATATCTTGATTCCCTTCCGGCCGAGGAGGAATCGGAGTTTGTGCGTGTGGTTAAAATGCCGGATCCGCTTACAATTGCCGTGAATGGCAGGAAATCAAAGGGTGTGGTGATGAAGCCGGGTGCAGGCGGGGATAGCGGTAAATGTGAAGACTGATGGCATTTTCATCGTGGAAAATATTTTGTCATCCCCGGGTTGCCCGCTCTGCCATGGAGGAGCTTGAGCAGCAACTGTTACAATTGGAGAAGAAATTTGAGGAAACTGAAAAGAGGGATAAAGAACGGATTTCCATTCTTGAAGAGGAAAATTCCTCATTGAGCTGGGAAAATTCAGAATTGTGCCTCTCGCGGGAGAAACAGTCCGGAACGATTAAAAGCCTGCAAAGAGAGATTGCGGAAAGGGCAAGCATTGATGAGCAATTGCGTTCGTTTGAAACCATGCTCAAGGGAGTGGAGGATATGAAGAGGCGATATGAGGCAAGAATATCCCGATTGCGAGCTTGTATCAAGGAAATGCGGTCGGAGCGTCAGTCGCCGGACTGCACCGATGATGAGCTCGGGCTGATAGATATGTCGGCCAATCCGGCCAACGGGGTTGGTTGCGACAGACAGCGCCGGCCTGACAATGCCGGCCGGCGCGAAGAAGCTGATGATTCAGACTGGATGGAATCGCTTCAATTATGAAGCGGATTCTTTTGAGGTATTGCTTTGTGAGATGTCGGAGAGCGCGCCGCGGAGTGTGGCTGATGAGGCATCTTCCACACGTACGCGTCTGAACTGTCCCGGGCGCGCATCCATGCGGGGAAACACAATAACCTTATTTTGAGAAGTGCGTCCGTAATATTCGTTGGGGTCGCGCTTTGAACGTCCCTCCACAAGCACTTCAAATTCCTTGCCGATGTCGCGGCGGTTGCTTTCAAGAGAAAGCTCGTTTTGCAGAGCAATCATTCTGTTGAGCCGGTCGATTTTGACATTTTCCGGCACATTGTCTTTCATGGTGCGCGATGCAAGCGTGCCGGGGCGTTCGGAATATTTAAACATAAATGCGGAGTCGAAGGCCGCCTCTTTCATCAGAGAGAGTGTTTCCTGAAAATCTTCTTCCGACTCATTGTAGAAGCCGGTAAACATGTCGGTGGAGAGTCCGGCATCAGGGAGAATCCGCCTGATTGCCGCCACGCGGTCGAGATACCATTCCCGGGTGTATTTTCTGTTCATGTTCTTAAGGACGGAGTTTGAGCCGCTCTGCACGGGGAGGTGGATATGGCGTGCGAGATTGGGGTTGCGTGCGATTGTGTGAAGTGTGTCATCGCTCATATCCTTGGGGTGGGAAGTGGTGAAGCGTATTCTCATGTCGGGAGCTGCATCGGCAACCATTTGCAGCAATGCGGGGAAATCCACGATTTCGTTGGAGTCGGGGCTGACAAAATGATAACTGTTGACATTCTGCCCCAACAGAGTGGCTTCTTTGAATCCTTTGGCTCTCAAGTCGGCTAGTTCGCGCAAGATGCTGTGCGGCTCGCGCGAGCGTTCGCGGCCTCTTGTGTAGGGCACAATACAGTAGGAGCAAAAATTGTTGCAGCCCCTCATTATGGAGATAAATCCACCCACACTTCCGGGGCCGCCCAGGCGGCGGGGCACAATGTCGCGATATGTTTCTGAAGTGGAAAGATCGATATTTATTGCGGGACGTCCCAATTCAGCCGCAGCCACGAGATTCGGCAGGTCGAGATATGAGTCGGGGCCTGCCACCAGGTTTACGCCGTGATTTTCTATCAGCTCCTCTTTCATGCGTTCGGCCATGCATCCAATCACACCGATAATGATGTGTCGTCCCGACTTTTTTCGGAGCGCCGACCAATATGCCAGACGGGAGAAGATTTTCTGTTCGGCATTATCGCGGATAGAGCAGGTGTTGAGCAGCACGGCATCGGCGTCGGAGTCAGAGTCGGAGGGTTCGTAGCCCGCCAAAGCCATTTGTGCGGCAACCACTTCAGAGTCAGCGACATTCATTTGACAGCCATATGTTTCAATGCGCACTTTCTTTAGAGATGTGCATTTTTTATCGGAAATAGGCGAAAAAAAAGGGTTCATGATTATAAATTATTGCATGAAATTATTAAATTTGTGCAAAAATACCAATTAAATCTAAACGTTACAAATGAGCATTCCATTTATTTCAGCGGAAGAGGCGGCGAGCGTCATCCAAAATGGCGATAACATCGGCTTTTCAGGATTCACAGCATCAGGAACGCCGAAGGTAGTAACGGTGGCATTGGCAGAACGCGCCAAGGCCCTCCATGAAAAAGGCGAACCATTTAAAGTAAATTTGTACACAGGTGCATCGACCAACGACCATGTAGACGGTGAGTTGTCGCGTGCCAATGCGGTAGGAATCCGTGTGCCCTATCAGAGCCACAAGGACAGCCGCAAGCTTGTTAACAGCGGAGAAATTCAGTATTCCGATGTTCATCTCAGCCATTTGTCGCAGGATTTGCGATATGGATTCTACGGCGATATAGATGTTGCCATAATAGAGGCTACTGAGATGAGTCCGAACGGAGAGGTAGTGCTAGGCGCGGGTTTGGGAATGACCCCTACCATTGCAAAGATGGCCAAGAAGGTGATAATAGAATACAGCTCTTATTATCACAACTCATTCCGCGGCTTTCACGACATTTACATGCCGGCTGATCCACCTCACCGCAGGGAAATTCCAATTTATAAGCCCAGCGACAGGATTGGAACTCCCATATTAAAGATTGACCCCAAGAAAATCGTGGGTGTGGTTCCTTCAAATGCATCGGAGAGCATCGCACCATTTACTGCTCCGGATGAACTCACATCAAAAATTGGTGAGAATATATGCAACTTCCTTGCAAACGAGCTACGGGAGGGACGCCTTCCCAAGGAATTCCTGCCCATACAGTCGGGAGTGGGAAATGTAGCTAACGCCGTGCTTTATGGGCTTGGCGAGAACCCGGACATTCCGCAGTTCGTGATGTATACCGAAGTTATCCAGGATGCAGTTATGAAGCTCATGGAAGAGGGCAAGTGTAAATTTGCGTCTACATGTGCGCTCACCTTCTCCGATGACGCAATGCTTCGATTTATGGAGAACATTGACTTTTTCCGCGACAAGGTTGTGATGCGTCCCGGCGAGATTTCCAACCACCCGGAGATTGTGCGCCGACTCGGACTTATCGCCATGAACACCGCGCTTGAAGCCGATATCTTCGGGAATGTCAATTCCACCCATGTGCTTGGCACAAAGATGATGAATGGTATCGGAGGCTCTGCCGATTTCAGTCGTAATGCATACCTCTCAATATTCTCATGCCCGTCGATTCAGAAGGGTGGAAAGATTTCCACATTTGTGCCTATGGTGTCGCATGTAGACCACAGCGAACATTCAGTGAAGATACTTGCCACAGAGCAGGGAGTAGCTGATCTTCGCGGCAAGGATCCACGTCAGCGTGCGGAAACAATCATTGAAAATTGTGTGCACCCGATGTATAAGGAATTGATGTGGGATTATCTGAAGCTTGCAGCGAAGACAGGCGGCCATACACCTCACTATCTGCCGGCTGCTTTTGCGCTTCATGAGGCTCTCATTGAGAAGGGAGACATGCTCCTGGCCGATTTCGCACAATATGACAAATGATAAAGCAATATTAGAACCCCGCATATGAATGCGGGGTTATTAGGCTCCATTCTCCAAAAATTGTTAAGGTAGGGGAATGGAGCCTTATTGTTTTGGGCAGTCTGTGGCAAGGGGGTGACCCTGCGCTGATGCGGCGTGTTATCGCGGGGTGATGGTGAATGTGATTGTGCCCTTGGCCATGGGGGTGTCGGCTTTTTTGGTCCAGCGGGCACGCAGAGCCGACTGTTCGCATTTGCGAAGAATGTCGGCAGATACGCCCGAGCGTGCCCGGGCCTTTGCTGAAACCACCGTGCCGGAGGCATCGATGGTCACAGCCACTGTAACAGTGGTTTTGTGAGAAAGTGCAACTTGTGGCGACGGGCAGCCGAGAAATGTTCTTCCCGACACACTTCCCTTCACACCAATTCCAACACCGCCGGCTCCGGTTCCGGCGTCATTTCCGGCGAGTGCGCCATTGTTGCCGGGAAATTTATTCTTAATGTCAGCCTTCACCTTTCTCGCTTTTTCATCGGAGAGAGGAGGAATGGTGGCTTTGACATCGCTTTCTTTCGGGGTTGATACTTTCTTCTCCACCGGAGGAGCGGGGGCGGGATTTTTGCCCGGCTCAACGTGGGCAGTGCTTTCTTGCGTATCGGGTTCGGGGTTGCCTTTGAATGCCGGGGCCGGAGCATCATTGACCCGGGATGTTTCCTCACCCAGGTCGCGAAGAATTTCCGGCTCCAGAAATATTTCTTCCTCCCCGGCCAATTCGGGGATTGAGGATTTGGCGATAAGCGCCCTGTCGAAATCCATGCTGCCAAAAAAAAGAAACAGCAGGATTGCCAGCGCCACCGAGAATGTGACGGCAGCCGAGATTGCCTTGTCTTTTTGATTTCTTGTCACTTATAGTCAGATTTCTTGTCGCCGGTTAATTTGATTTTGCTCTTGTGGAGAGCACCATTCTCATGTTTTTCCGGGCTGCGAGGTCGAGCAGGTTCACCACTTTGCCATAGTCAACGGTTGAATCGGCATAGAGAGCAATGGCACGCGTGGAGTCAGTCTGCTGAATTGCCGTCAGCTCTGCCTCCAGATTCGGGAGGTCAACCGGCTTGGGGATGGAAAGAATATTCGCGGAATCATTTCTGTCGACAACAATGAAAAGATTATTGTCGGCATCGATATAAACTTCAGTGAGAGGCTTTATGGAAGACTGCTCATTGCTTTGGGGAAGATTCACATCAATTGCAGCCGGAAATATAATGGTTGATGTGACCATGAAGAAAATCAGGAGCAGGAAAATCACATCGGTCATCGACGACATTGAGAAGGTGTCGAGAGATTGGAAATTTCTTTTCAGCGCCATGATTTACATTGGTTCGTTAAGGAGATCCATGAATTCCATCGTTTTTGATTCAAGAGAATTCATCACATTGTTGATGCGTGCCACAAGATAATTATATGCGAACAAAGCTATGATACCGACCACCAGACCGGCCACTGTGGTGACAAGAGCCTGATAAATTCCGCTTGACAGCACAGTGATGTTGGCGGCAGTGCCGGCAGATGCAAGCGAGAAGAAAGCGTCAATCATGCCGACAACTGTTCCGAGGAATCCGAGCATGGGGGCACCGGCGGCAGTGGTTGAAAGCCAGGGGAGGCCTTTGCCGAGATTTGCCACTTCAATATTCCCGGTGTTTTCAATAGCCACCAGCACATCATTCATGTTTCGGCCTATTCGTGAGAGTCCCTTTTCAATAAGTCGGGCATAGGGAGTGGCGGTTTTCTTGCAAAGATTTCGCGCGCTCTCTATATCATTGTCATGAACGTAATCGCGAATACGATTCATGAAGGAGTTGTCTTCGGCAGATGCGCGGTTGATGGCGATGCAACGCTCAGTGAAGACATAAATCACCACGAGCAACAGAATTGCCAGGGGAATCATGATGTAGCCGCCATCCATTACCAGCGACCAGAAAGATAAAGATTGAGTTGGCATAACAGTGATACGCTAAGAGTCTGTTTCATAAAAATTAACATTGGGAGCTGCATGCATGAGCCGAGTTCGGCTCTGCAGAATCAGGTGCATAGCGGCTATCTGACTGATTCAAAGAGTTAAAAACGGTCATACATGCGAGGCCGATAGTAATTTAAATATAAAACAGACATATGATTTAGTGTTAATTTATTTAATACTTATTAATGTAACAATGAAAAAATCACTTTAGTAGGGCTTCTTTGGGGAATGGAGCCTAAGATTTTAAACAATCAAGATAGGCCTTTATGGTGTTCTCTATTCCGAGATAAAGAGCATCTGAAATAATTGCGTGTCCGATGCTGACTTCGTCGAGCGCCGGCATGTTGGCATGGAAGAATTTAAGATTTCTAAGGTTAAGGTCGTGTCCGGCATTCACGCCAATACCTGACTTGCGTGCCTGCGCAGCTGTCTCTATAAATGGAGCGATGGCTTTTTGAGGGTCATCGGCATACATGTCGGCGTAGGGCTTGGTGTAAATTTCGATTCTGTCGGTTCCGATTTCTGCGGCAGCAACAGCCTGGGCGGGCACGGGGTCGATGAATACGGATGTGCGTATGCCTGCATGGCGGAAGCGCGTCAGAATGGGGCGAAGCAGTTCGCGGTTGGCAATCACATCCCAGCCGGCCGAAGAAGTTAACGCTCCCGGAGCATCGGGCACGAGAGTGACCTGTGCGGGATTTGCCTTGAGCACCAACTCAATGAAGTCGGAGGAGGGATAGCCTTCGATATTGAATTCAGTTGTGACGATGTCGGCAAGCAGCGTCACATCCTGGCGTGTGATGTGGCGTTCATCGGGGCGGGGATGTACAGTGATGCCTTGCGCGCCAAATCTCTCACAGTCGCGGGCAAACTGCTCTACATCGGGAATATTCTCCCCGCGCGCATTGCGCAAGGTGGCAACTTTGTTGATATTGACACTTAATCTTGTCATAAATCACTTTGGTAAATGTGCGTTGAACATCGAATGTTCGGCACGCTATTTGTAATATAGATATTGTGCACAATGCAAATATATGCAGTTTCGGGTGAAAATTACGTTATATAGATATACGGCGTGTTTCAGACTGCATGCAATTGCGTATTGCCACAGGGCAAAATTATAAAAAAAAGAATATAAGTGTCAAACCAATTTAAGAGTTTGATGCGTAAAAATCGGAATAAAGTTGATATAGATGAGAGCAAGAGATGCCATATCGCATATTGAAGGAAATAAAAATCCCGGTTGTGTTGCGACAGTCGGAGCAGGGATGTCACTGCTTGACGTGCTGCCGGTATTGCTTGAGACGCCTGATGGATACGTGGGAGTGACTGACGGAGACGAATGTTTGGGTAGAATCACAAAGCCATCGATGCTTGAAGCTCTGGCAAAAATGATTCCGGAGCGTCAAGACTGCAGTGTGCTTGAGATATATTGCGCACCGACCGACTACAGTGCCTCACATATAGCGCGAGCCGTGGAGGATGTTGATGTGCACCTTGTGGATTTGCTCACGGCTCCTGCCCGCGATGGGAAAATCAGCGTCACGTTGCGTGTGAGATGCGATGACCCGGCGCCCGTTGTGCTCAGTCTTGAAAGATACGGATATACGGCGGAGATTGTTTCCGCACACAGTGTGGAGCCATCGGTGTCGTATGAGCGACTTTTGGCTGTGCGCACACTTATTGATTTGTAATCCTGAAACGGGTAAGGTCTGCATGGAGGAAAATCAACACCAATGAATATGAAATATAAGAATCTGGCCATATATGGCAATGACAGTCAGGGAAGTCATCTTGCAGAAATAGGAGATATTTTTTCTCTGCTGAAGGAGATTGGCGGGTCTGTGAGTGTGGAGCGCGCCTTTGCCTCTTATCTGAAGGATAAGAATTTGCTTCCGGAGGAATTTGTGATAACAGATTCTATTGGTAACAATATAGATGCAGTGCTAAGTATTGGTGGTGACGGCACGTTTCTCCGGGCAGCCGAGTGGGTCGGGGCGGCAGAGAAACCGGTGCTTGGCATAAACACAGGTCATCTCGGCTATCTCGCCGGCTTTTCGGCCGACCGGCTCGCGGAGCTTGCCGAGGCATTAAGCGGCGGCGGAAAGCTCACCCGGAGGATGATGCTTGAAATAGAGGGGGATTGTGTTCCCCGGGGATTTGTGGCTACAGCGCTCAATGAGGTGGTGGTGACAAAAGGAGACACCGTGCAAATGGTATGTGTGAGGGCTTATGCTGATGATTTTTTTGTTGCCGAATATATGGCCGATGGCCTTGTTGTAAGCACTCCAACAGGAAGCACGGCTTACAATATGTCGGTGGGGGGGCCGATTCTGGAGCCGAGCATTGAGGGGATTATATTGTCGCCCATAGCTCCTCATTCGCTCACGATGCGCCCGTTGGTGGTTGGCGCGGACAGCAGGATAAGGCTGGAGATATCCTCGCGTGGAAAAGAATGCCACATAGCACTTGACGGAAGGCTTTTTCCCGTGTCGGCCGCCGGTTCGCAGATTGTGGTGAGGCGTTCATCGCTGCATGTGAATGTGGTTTTCCCTCAGGGCACGGATTTTGCCGGAGTGCTTCGCAAGAAATTATTGTGGGGAAGGCGATGAAACATTATGACGGACATGTGAACGCATGAAAAAAGGCATCCCCGAGGGGATGCCTTTTTCATACTGATTCAAAAAATTTTTTATTTTTGGGGAACAGCTGCGGGAGCAGGAGCAGCTGCAGGAGTTTTCTGAGCAGGAGCAGCTGCGGGAGCTTTTTGAGCGGGAGCAGCGGGAAGTTGCGATGCTGCGGGAGCTGCATTGTTAGGCACGGGAGCTGCAGCCGGTGTTATGGAAGAGACATTCACCGGTGATTTTACGCAGAAAGAAGCGAATATCGAGCATAGACAAATCACGATGGCGAGAGTCCATGTGGCTTTCTCAATGAAGTCAGTGGTTTTGCGATATCCGAGATATTGGTTTCCGCTTGAATAGTCGGAGGCAAGCCCCCCACCTTTGGATTTCTGAATAAGCACTGCCCCGATAAGAAGGATGCAGGCTATTACGATAAGTATGCTAAAAAAGATATACATTATGTAGATGTTAAATATTTACAAATTGCCTCCCTTGGTTTTTGCGATCCTCTCCTGATTTTGTATCAATTTTTTGAGAAACCGGGTTTGGTCTGCAAAATAAATACTTTTTTTCGGATTATTCAAACTTAACTCGTTAATAATTTCAAGAGCCTTAGAATAATTGCGGTTTTTAATCATGATTTTGAGCAATTCCTCAGAAAGTGCCGGTTTGCGCCGTGCGGGTGTTTTTGGAGGAACAGCTTTGAGGAAAGTGGAAATAGCATCTGATGTGGCGTCATTTTCTTCGGGGTGATTTTCTTCTTCATCGGCATCATCTTCGTTCTGCATCATGCTGTAGGCATAATCAACAGCCGGGGCGCTCACAATTCTGTCGATTTCAGGAGTTTCTTCCGTGCCCGGGGTGGAGAAACGTGCGAGGAATGAAGAGATTGTCTCGTCAGTGGAGAGACTTGTCGGGGAAAGATCGGGATAAAAGCCGGCAAATTCAACGGGGTCAATGCCTGTCACGGTGCGAAGCACTGTTTCATCGCCTATATTGGCGGCGATTCTCCTTGCGAGCACAAGACGCTGTTCAGAAGAAGCCTCTGCAAGAGCTTCTATCGAAGGATATATGTAAAAAGGATATTTTTGGAAGTCTTTTTCGGCTTCTTCGAATTTTGAAATACTCATGATTTGATTTCTTATGAAATGTGCCCTACCAATTGCCGAGTGTGGCGTTGAAAATAAGGTTCACAAGCTCCTTGCTGATTTCCTGACACAGTTCGTCCTGCACATCGGTGAGCATCAGGGATGCGTCAAACTGACGGTAGGCGGAAAAAGACTGGTCAATATTGTTGGCCGGATTTTTATTGTCGGTATATTTCACCCGCACGGTGATTGTGAGGCGGGTCTCGGTGGCGTAGGCATTTGTGCCGACAGCCTGTGGCGAGAGGGAATATCCGGTGATTTCACCTGTCATTTCAAGGTCGGTGTTGCGAGCGTCCACCTCTTGCAAACGGGTGTTTTTGGAAACGTAGTCGAGCAGCTCATTTTCAAATGTTTGCTGAAGTGGGGGATACACTAATGCCGCCCGTATCGGGAAATTGCCGATGTTGATAGTCTTATATATGTCATAATTCAGGGCAGAGCCATTGAGTGTGTAATGAGGCACACATCCACCGGCAATGATATATAGTGTCATCAGGATTGATGCAGCCATCAAAGTCTTAAGATTCCGTTTCATAATCCTGTAGCTTTCTATAAAGTGTTCTGAGAGAAATATTTAGTTCTTCGGCAGTTTTGCGTTTGTTACCGGCGTTTCTTGCGAGGGCCTCTGTGATTGCAGCTTTCTCCGCGCTCTCGAGAGTTTTTGCGCCGTTTGATATTCCGAGCAGGTCGGCTTCCGGATATTTGGCAAGAGTGGTGATTTTGGAGAGGGGAGTGAAATTCTCTTCTGTGTCGGCATTGCGTTGGCCGGAGCCTTCCACGATGTCGCGCAGACGGGATATTTCCGCTTTTAACGATATCACCAGTTGCCAGAGCATTTTGCGTTCGGTTTCGGAGTCGGGATTGTGTGCGCCGGCCACGGGGGTGGAGAGTCCGGTGTGGTCGATTGGAAGCGTCTCAATCATGGTGCGCCGACTCACTTCAGTGCCGGCATGAAACAGGGAGAGCTGGTCGATGATGTTTTTAAGTTGGCGCACATTTCCGGGCCATCTGTAGAGCGACATTGCAGAAATAGCTTCGCGCGAGAATGTAATTGGAGCTGTGAGATATTTTTCCGAGAAGTCTGAAGCGAATTTTCTGGCGAGCAAGCCGATGTCGGAGCCTCTGTCATGGAGATTGGGCACTTCGATAGTGACGGTGGACAGTCGGTAATACAGGTCTTCACGGAATTTGCCTTTTCTCACTGCATCCGGAAGGTTCACATTGGTGGCAGCCACAATCCGGATATTTGTTTTTTGCACAATGGAGGATCCCACCTTTATAAATTCTCCGGATTCAAGCACACGCAGCAGTCTTGCCTGAGTGGTGAGAGGTAGTTCGGCCACTTCGTCAAGGAAGATGGTTCCTCCGTCAGCTTCTTCAAAATAACCTTTTCGGGAGGCGATTGCACCGGTGAACGAGCCTTTTTCGTGGCCGAAAAGTTCGCTGTCGATGGTTCCTTCCGGAATTGCTCCGCAATTCACTGCGATGAATTTCTTATGTTTTCTCGCACTGAACTGGTGAATGATTTTTGGGAAGAACTCCTTTCCGGAGCCGCTTTCGCCGTAAACGAGCACGGAGAGGTCAATGGGGGCCACTTTAACAGCGCGGGCTATGGCCTCCAGCAGGGCCGGAGAATTTCCAATGATGCCAAAGCGCGTTTTGGCTTGCATCACTTCGGGATTGTCTTTCAGATATGAGTCGGGCATGCTTGTTTTCCGTAGATGTTTTTCAATTCGTAGGTGCTTTGGCGCAACATTTTGCCAAAAGCCGCGGTGTCTTTGAATTCAGCTTGTTGCTCAGGCATGATTGGTTCGCCGAACGACACACGCATTGTTTTCCCGGTTTTATTAAAAAGCTCTCTTGGGAGACGCAGTGTGCGGATCCGCCAGTCTATCATTCCGAGTATATTGAAGAAGGTGGAGTTGTGGTTGTGGAAATACACCGGAATCACAGGCACTTTAAGTTGCTGAATCAGCCTGATGATGGATGGCTGCCATTCGCGGTCGGAGATATGCAGGGATTTGTCTACTTTCGAGACAGCTCCTGCGGGAAAGAATCCTATCGGGTGACCGCTCTTTACATGAGCCATTGCCGTGCGTATTCCCTTCATGGTGACGGCCTTCTTTGCCGGATCATCGGTTTTTACGGGATCGACGGCTATGAACGATGGACGCATAGCCGTGATATAGTTGAGAAACATATTCACCATCACCTTGAAATCAGGCCGGTGGCGCCCTACGATGTCAATAAGCATTATGCCGTCGAGCGCGCCGAGCGGGTGATTGCTGACAGTGATGAAGGGAGTGTCGCGGAATTTGTCGAGAATCTTTTCGTTATCGATTATCTTGTTGATTCTATATGCTTTGTCAATGAGCAGGTTGGCAAAGGGCACGCCGGTGGTGTAACAATATGTGCTGTGCACTTTGTTGCACTTGTCGAGAATCAGCCAGTGCATGATTTTTTTCACGAGCTTGGGATGCCCGTCAAAAATGGGGGCCATCTTTCGGATATCATCATAATTGAGAAGCTCGGGACGAACGCCTTCCGGAAGGTTCATTGTGAAAAGTGGTTTAATGAATTTGCAATGAACCACAAATTTAACAAAAAAAGAGAAGCAGAGCAACAAAAAAACGACACGGGAATCTCACAATCCCAATTGCGTCAAAGACAATGTATGACACCGGTGCATGTGAACGGATAAATGCGGCAGGCGGCGGTATTGAAGATAATTTCGCGAAAATTTATGTGTGATGAACAATGAGCTAAAATATGCGCCGGGCTTGCTGGAGAGGGCGCGCTGCAGCCGGGATTATTGGGCCGGATATCGTCGTGAACGTGAGCGCAACAAGCAGTTTACGTATGGCAACCAGTGGAGTGATGTTGTGGATGACAATGGTGTGTTGCGGCGGGAAGAAGATGTGATTCGCGGGCAGGGGAACCTGCCGTTGAAGAATAATCTGATCAGGCGTCTGGTGAGGAATGTGCTGGGGGTGTATCGTAACAGGTGGGAATTGCCGAGATGCGTGGCGCGCGATGCCGCTGAGCGTATCCAGGCGGTCACAATGAATAAGCTGTTACGATATAATGCACAGCTTAACCGACTCGACGAGCTTTATGCCCGCAGCATGGAGGAATTTCTTGTCGGAGGATTGGTGGTGCATAAGAAATGGTATGGCTACAGGGAGGGATTCAGCGATTGCCGCACAGATATGGTGGCACCCGACAAATTTTTTATGGATGTGTCTTCGCGCGATTTTCGCGGCGGGGATGTGTCGCTGATAGGCGAACTTCACGACATGACTTATGGCGAGGCAGTTGCCGCCTTTGGTGAGAATCCGGTGGTGGCGGAGCACATGAGAAAACAATGGGGAAACCGGGGATTTGACGGATTCGAAAGCGACCGCCGCGATTGTCAGGTGGTTGAGGTGTGGCACAAGGCGTATGAAGCAAGATATCATTGCCACGACATGCAATCCGGAAGAATGTTGGTGCTGAAGAGTCCGGACGATGTGGAGATGATTAGAGAGAAGGTGGCACATGGCAAAAGATGTGAAAATCTGTTTAAAGTGACGCGCTGTGTGGAGGAAGTGTGGCGATATGCATGTCTCACCGCTGACGGAGTGGTGTTGGCAAGTGGGGAGTCGCCTTATGCGCATGGCCGCCACCCCTATGTGTTCAAGGCTTATCCCTTTGTGGATGGAGAGATTCATAGTTTTGTTAACGACATCATAGACCAGCAGAAACTAACCAATCGGCTTATCTCTATGTATGACTGGATATTGCGGGCATCAGCCAAAGGAGTGCTCCTTTTCCCGGAGGGTGCGTTGCCTGATGGTGTGGACATAGCCGATGTCGCAGAAGAATGGAGCAGGTTTAACGGTGTGATTGTATATCGGCCGCGCACCGGTGTGCCATTGCCGCAACAAGTGAGTTCCAACTCCACCGACATAGGGATAACAGGGCTATTGGAGATACAGATGAAAATGATGGAAGATATCTCGGGGGTGAATGGTGCGTTGCAAGGCAAACTTGACAATAATTCAATGAGTGGGACATTGTATAATCAGCAGACACAAAATTCGATGACCGCATTGGCTGATTTAATGCGCACATTTGATGATTTCGTAAAGGAGGCTACAGCTGTGGATATTTCCAACATGCGACAGTTTTACACACAGCGCCGTGTGGAGGCAATATGTGGCGAGGGTGCGACAATATCGCGCAGCCATGGAAATTACATGCATCCCCGTATGGATTTCAGCGTGGAGGTTTAGAGGTAAAATAAAATGGAAGTGGAGGCGTTTCATTAGTATGGATTCTCAACGCGAAAGAGTAAGTGTGGTGATACCCGTACGCAATCGGGAGAGTCTGATTAGGCGCACTTTGGAGAGTGTGTATGATCAGACATACAGGCCAATCACTGTGATTGTTGTTGATAATGGTTCAACGGACAACACTGTCAGAGTGGTTGAGGAATTCCGAGAATCGCATTCAGCAGGGGAGACAGCAGGGGAATTTTGCATAAAATTGCTTAGGGAAGAGCGACCTGGGGCTGCCGCCGCCCGTAATCGCGGCTTGCGAGAAGTTACAACTCGGATGGTTTCATTCTTTGATTCAGACGATGAGATGTATCCCGGTATGCTTGAGGAGACAATGCGTGTGTCGGATGGCGCCGATATCGTGAGGTTTCGTGTGGAGCGCGTGCACTTCTCAGGATATGTTGAAAAACTCCCTTTTTATAAGCATCGGCTGTTATGGCGTCATTTTCATAACGCGGTTCTGGCAACTCAGCAATATATAGTTTCGGCAGATTTCATAAGGAGTGCCGGCAGTTGGGAGCCGGAGGCAATGGTTTGGGATGATTGGGAGCTTGGAATAAGGCTTGCCCTTAACTCGCCTCGCGTCAGGAATGTGGAAAGCAGGAAACCACTGGCGAGAATATATCTTCAGAAGGAAAGCATCACCGGGGAGAAATATATCGACAAGTGCGGGGCGTGGGAAAATGCAATGGATATTGTGGAGGCGAAATTGATGCAATCCGGTTTGCGGGGTTTTCCACTGAGGCGGATGCTGGGGCTTCTTGACTATCGCCGCGCTCTTTTGGCAGGAATTTATAAGGAGGAGGGATATGCGGAAGTTTCGCGAAAGCTTCTCGACAAAACGCTTGCACATACGCGCCTCGGGGCGGCGCGCAAGATGTTGCTCCGCGCAGTGGCATGGCTGCGGGGGCATGGAGTGAGAGGCACCTACTATCTGTGGTGAAACATAATAAGGCCGTTAAAAATTTGTTAATGTATGGAAATGTAGCCTAAAATATCATTATCTGAAGGAAACATATTGCCGTGCAGGCGTTTTAAAATTGAGAAAAAATGCCTATATTTGCAGAATAATTACAATACAGGCTAATTAGTTACCCAAAAACATAAAAAAGATGGTAGATTATAAAAAACTGGGTCTGGTGAACACCAAAGAGATGTTTGCCAAGGCAGTTCACGGAGGATATGCCATCCCCGCGTTCAATTTCAACAACATGGAGCAGCTTCAGGCAATCATCAAGGCTGCCAGCGACACAAAATCTCCGGTGATTCTTCAGGTATCAAAGGGTGCCCGCAATTATGCCAACCCCATTCTTCTTCGTTATATGGCACAAGGTGCGGTGGAATATGCAAAATCTTTGGGCTGGGAGCATCCTCAGATTGTGCTCCACCTTGACCATGGCGACAGCTTCGAGCTTTGCAAGGATTGCATCGAGAATGGCTTCTCATCAGTGATGATCGACGGCAGCCATCTCCCCTATGAAGAGAATGTGGCACTCACCAAGAAGGTTTGCGACTATGCACATCAGTATGATGTAACAGTGGAAGGTGAGCTCGGTGTGCTTGCCGGTGTGGAAGATGAGGTTTCATCCGACCATCACACCTACACCGACCCCGAGGAGGTGATTGACTTTGTGACACGCACAGGTGTAGACAGCCTTGCCATCTCTATCGGCACATCACACGGTGCTTATAAATTCACTCCCGAGCAGTGCACACGCGACCCGAAAACCGGCCGTCTTGTTCCTCCTCCTCTGGCGTTCGATGTGCTTGAGGGTGTTGAGGCCAAGTTGCCCGATTTCCCCATCGTTCTTCACGGCTCATCATCTGTTCCGCAGGAATATGTCGACATTATCAACGCCAACGGCGGCAAGCTTCCCGATGCAATCGGCATCCCTGAGGAGGAGCTTCGCAAAGCAGCGAAGATGGATGTTTGCAAAATCAATATCGACTCCGACAGCCGTCTTGCCATGACAGCTGCTGTTCGCAAGGTGTTTAATGAGAAGCCCGGCGAATTTGACCCGCGCAAATATCTCGGCCCGGCCCGCGACGAAATGGAGAAGCTTTACAAGCACAAAATTGTTGCCGTGCTCGGCAGCGATGGAAAAGCTGAGTAATCAGCCCACCTACACAATAAAAAAGGTTGCAATCATTGATTGCAACCTTTTTTATTGTGTAGGGATTTGATGAGTCTGATTATTTAAGGCTCCATTCAACTCCTGTTTTGGTGTCCTTCACATTGAAGCCGAGTTCCGAGAGCTTGTCGCGAATAAGGTCGGAAGTGGTCCAATCCTTGTTTTGCTTGGCGTTTGCCCTTATTTGCAGAAGGAGGTCTACGGCTCCTTCATACGGGGTGGTGTTCCGGCTGCTGTCAGATTCGCCGAGTCGTATGCCGAGAATATCTCCGAGCATCACTTTGAAAGTGTATTTGAGCTTGTCGATATCATCCTGACATAGCGCTGCGGACCCATCGCCGGCAGAATTGATGATTTTGGCTGCGTCAAAGAGATGCGCAATCACCATCGGGGTGTTCAGGTCGTCATCCAGGGCCTCCTGACAGAGTTTCATGTAATCGGGCACATTCGGGCTTGATTTGGCAGCCGGTTTGAGCGAATTGAGGCGTGCATAAGCTTCCTGCATCTTGTGCAGAGCCTTTTCAGCGGCCTGAAGAGCCTCGTTGGAGAAGTCGACTGTGCTGCGATATTGAGCCTGCAGAATGAAGAAGCGTATCACCATCGGAGAATAAGCTCTCTCAAGCAACGGGTGGTCGCCTTTGAAGAACTGCTCCAGAGTGATGAAATTGTTATAGCTTTTCCCCATTTTCTTGCCGGCAATGGTAATCATATTGTTATGCATCCAATATCTCACAGCCTCATGTCCCTGTGCGGCCACACTCTGAGCAATCTCGCATTCATGATGCGGGAACATAAGGTCCATGCCGCCGCCATGGATGTCGAAAGTGTCGCCGAGATATTTCCTGCCCATTGTGGAGCATTCGAGATGCCATCCGGGAAATCCTTCGCTCCAGGGAGAGGGCCAGTGCATGATGTGTTCCGGGGCAGCTTTCTTCCAAAGAGCGAAATCGAGGGGATTATGTTTTTCCTGTTGTCCGTCGAGCTCGCGAGTGGTGTTTAGCATGTCCTCTATGTTTCTGCCGGAGAGCTTGCCATAGTTATGGTCGGCATTATATTTTCTCACATCGAAATAAACCGATCCACAGCTTTCATATGCATATCCGGCCTCGATAATTTTCTTGATATATTCAATCTGTTCGATTATATGTCCGGATGCATGTGGCTCAATAGAGGGGGGAAGCACATTCAGTGCTTCCATGTCGTGATGGTATCTGTTAAGATAATATTGCACCACCTCCATTGGTTCCAGCTGTTCGAGGCGAGCCTTTTTTGCGATTTTATCCTCACCCTCGTCAGCGTCATGTTCCAGATGGCCCACATCAGTGATGTTGCGCACATATCTCACTTTATAGCCGAGCCATGAGAGATACCTGAACAGCACATCGAATGTGATGGCGGGGCGGGCGTGGCCGAGATGGGCATCGCCATATACGGTGGGGCCGCACACATACATGCCGACCATTCCCTCGCGGAGGGAATGAAACGGCTGTTTTGTGCGGGTCATCGTGTTGTAAAGCGCCAGAGAATGCTCTTTCATCACAATAGCTTAAACTTAGTTGTTGCCGATCTTGCCTGGGCGGGGCGCAATTTCGCCGAATTGTGATTCATATTTCTTCACATTGTCGGTGAGTGCAAACAAGAGCTTCTTGGCATTTTCGGGGCTCATGATCACACGGCTCACGACCGGAGCCTGGGGCATTCCCGGAGCTGCAAATATGAAATCAATGAGGAATTCATTGCCGGTGTGGCCAATCATTGCGAGGTTGGTATACTTGCCGTCGGCGAGTTCGGGACGCAGTTGAATCTGAAGCTGGTTTTCTTTGTTTTCCATTGTTTATTTCTTTATTGGTAATTATTCGGGATTTTATATAATAGGTTTGCGCAGACATGCAGTCTGATTTTGCAGCCTTAATTGGTTCAGAACTTAGAGTCTTTTTTATAAAAAATTTAACATCGGGGGGCATGTGCATGCGCTGAGTTTGGCTCTGCAGAATCAGGAGCATGGCGGGCTATGTGACTTCCCCTGATTTTGAATTTTTATTAAACAGACTCTTATCCCAATCCAAAGTTATGCAATTTGTTTCAAACAAGCAAATCGGATTTCATACAATCTGAAATTATCATGCCGTCGCGCATCTCCACCACCCTGTCTGAAATGCTGTTCATGGAAGGGTCATGCGTCACAATCACAAAGGTGCGGTGAAGTTCCTCCCGTATGCGGCGAATAAGTTCGCGGATTATATCCCTGTTGTGTGAGTCGAGACTTCCGGTGGGCTCATCGGCGAAAATCACTTGAGGGTCGTTCATAAGAGCGCGGGCTATTGCGGTTCTTTGTCGCTCACCTCCCGACATTTGAGAGGGCTTATGCCCGAGTCTCTCTGCGAGTCCGAGCTTTTCGAGCAGATGTTTTGCCTTGTCGAGCGCCACTTTGCGCGATTCGCCGGCTATTAGAGCCGGCATGGCAACATTCTCTGTGGCTGTGAATTCAGGGAGCAGCTGATGAAATTGAAACACAAATCCGATGTTGCGGTTGCGAAATTCCGACAGCTTCCTGTCATTGAGTTTTCCCGGATTCTCACCATTGTAGATGATATCGCCGGAGTCTTGCTTGTCGAGAGTGCCTGCAATCTGCAGCAATGTGGTTTTTCCGGCTCCGCTTGGCCCGACAACAGTGACAATCTCGTCGTTGCCCACAGTGAGATTTATATTTTTCAGCACATGCAGGTTGCCGTAATATTTATTGATGTTTCTCAGTTCAATCATCAGATGTTGTTATTATGAAATTCAACTTTCGCAAGTTTGCAACTTGCGAAAAGCAATGAGGTTAGAGGTTATA
>JAMPDQ010000024.1 GCA_023665575.1 Candidatus Amulumruptor caecigallinarius
TGCCGCCCGCCCCGCAAGCCTCCCCGCCGACGCCCGGCGCGTCGGGCGCACTGCGGTGATACCCGCCGTTGGGATAAAGCCCCGGGAACGCAAGGTTGCGAAAGCCGGCCGTGTTGGCCGTGCCGATTGAATCGACGCGCCGCGACAGCGAATCGATTGCCACCCGAAGCTGAGACATGTTTTTGCCGACATATTGGCTGTTGACGCCACCCTCGTCAAGACGGTTGAAATTCGCATCAAAAGGAATCAGCACCTCCTTGTCGAGAAACGACTCGCGCCGAAACGGCACATTGCGGTCCATGTTGCGCTGCTCGCGCAAGTTCTCAAACTGCTCCCCGTTGAAAAGGTGCAGATAGAGATAGCGCATGTCGTCTGTGAACGCCAGCCGCGCCGAGTCGGCCATCAGAATTGTGGAGTTGTCGCCGCCCTTCGACACATCATAAATCATCACGTCGCGCAGCATCCCGGTTGAGCCGTTTTTCGACTTCACATATAGGTTATAGCCCGGAATGCGGTCGTAAAACACTCCCTCCGGTATCTCGAGCTCGGGCGATTTCTGCTTGGCGGAGAATAGGAGAGTCCACATCTTCACCTGCGCCACGGGCAGCACATTGTTTTGGAAAAAGAATGCCCCTACTGCTATCAGCGAGATGAAGATAATCAGCGGGCGCATTGTCTTCACCAGCGACACCCCCGCCGCCTTGATGGCCGTGAGCTCCGAACGCTCGCCGAGGTTGCCGAAGGTCATCAGCGATGCAAGCAATATGGCAAGCGGCAGCGCCATGGGCACCATGCTGACGGCGGCATAGAAAAAAAGCTCGCCGAGCACCCCCATCGAAAGCCCTTTCCCCACCAGGTCGTCGATGTAGCGCCAGAGGAATTGCATGAGCACAATGAAGAGCACGATGAAGAATGTCATCGCGAAGAGTGGGAGAAAGCTCTTGATAATAAACCAATAGAGGCGCTTAAACATGGGCTGCTGTGTGGCGGGGCGGGCAAAGGGCGGCATGCCTGCGCGCCTCCGCGCCTGTAAAATTATAAATTATTGGCGAGATGAAGAAATTTTTATTAATTTTGTGGGAAAGGAGAGGGAATGTGGCCGGCGCCTTTTCCGGATGGCATC
The DNA here is from genome assembly GCA_023665575.1 of Candidatus Amulumruptor caecigallinarius. GTDB lineage: Bacteria > Bacteroidota > Bacteroidia > Bacteroidales > Muribaculaceae > Lepagella. Next base: position 1,124 of record JAMPDQ010000024.1, read on the forward strand.
TTTTACAGGGGGCCGGCTTTCCCCGGGGCGGGCATGGCTGAGAAGCATGATCCCCATGATTCCCATGCTCCTCATGATTCTCAGCAGAAAAAAAGAAAAAGAAGATGAGAAGCGAAAAAGAGCTTGAAAACATCACGCTGCTGGGCAGCAATGCCACCGAATATGGCAGCGATTACAACCCCGGGTTGCTCGAAACATTTGTCAACAAGCATCCCGACAATGAATATGTGGTGCGCTTCGAATGCCCGGAGTTCACCACGCTCTGTCCGAAGACGGGCCAGCCCGATTTCGGGCGGATCTATATCGCCTATATTCCGCGCGAGGAGATGGTGGAGAGCAAGAGCCTGAAGCTTTATCTCTTCAGCTTCCGCAACCACGGCGACTTCCATGAAGATTGTGTGAACATCATCATGAAGGATTTGCGGCGGCTGATGAATCCGCGCTATATCGAGGTGGAGGGACGCTTCATGCCGCGTGGCGGCATCAGCATCCACCCCTTCGCCAACTGGGGCGACGCCGAGCATGAGGAGCTGGCGCTCCGGCGCCGCAGCGCCAAGCTGGACTGCTGAGCGCCGGTCATGGCCGTGCTTTCCCGGGGCTTTCCCGGCCCGGCAGGGTCGAATCATGATCCTCATGATTCTCATGATTCTCAGCAGGAAAAAGCAGAAAAAAGAAGAAAGCGGAAAAAGAGTAAGAAGAAAAAGAGAATAACTTTAAATCAAAATATTATGAGCTTATTTGAGAGATTACGCAAGCGCGCGGCCGAGAATCCGCAGCGTTTGGTGCTTCCGGAGTCGCTCGAGCCGCGCACACTGCAGGCGGCCGACCGGATTATCGCCGACAAGCTGGCGAATGTGATTTTTATCGGCAACCGCGACGAGGTGATTGCCAAAGCTTTTGAGCTTGGCCTCCCCAATATCGAAAAGGCGGAATTTGCCAACCCCGACGATACGGAATTTGTGGAGCCTTATGCAGAGCTGCTCTGCGAATTGCGCAAGAAGAAGGGGATGACTATCGACCAAGCGCGCGAAATGGTGCGCAATCATCTCTATCTGGGCTGCCTGATGATTAAGCGCGGCGACGCCGACGCGATGGTGGCCGGTGCGCAGGCCCCCACCTCGCATGTGCTCCGCGCCGCTTTCCAGGTGCTGAAAACCAAGCCGGGGATATCTGTGGTGAGCGGTGCCTTCATCATGCTGCTGCCCGAGGGGTGTCCCTTTGGCGACGACGGCATGCTCGTGTTTGCCGACTGCGCCGTGGTGCCCGACCCCACAGCCGAGGAGCTGGCCCAGATTGCCGTGGCAACCGCCCGCACCACACGCGACATCGCCGGCCTTGAGCCACGCGTGGCCATGTGCAGCTTCTCCACAAAGGGGAGCGCTGAGCATGAGCGAATCGACAAGGTGGTGAAAGCCACGGAGCTGGCCCGCGAACTCGCACCCGAACTCAAAATCGACGGCGAGCTGCAGAGCGACGCCGCCATTGTGCCGGCCGTCGGCAAAATGAAAGCCCCGGGCAGCGAAGTGGCCGGAAATGCCAACACTCTTATCTTCCCCTCGCTTGAGGTGGGCAACATCGCCTACAAGCTCGTGCAGCGCCTGGCCGGCGCCGGCGCCGTGGGCCCCATCCTGCAGGGACTGGCTGCGCCCGTCAACGACCTCTCGCGAGGCGCTACCGTGGATGATATCGTCAACACCATTATCGTGACCTGCAACCAGGCAATCTGAATTCCCTGACTTGAAAGTGAAATTTAACCGCAATGAAAATCTTAGTTCTTAACAACGGAAGCTCGAGCGTGAAGTATAAGCTGATCGACTCCTGCTCGAAGAGTGTGCTCGCTGAGGGCGGCGTGGAGAAAATCGGCCTCGCCGACTCTTTTATCAAATACAAGCTCCCCACGGGTGGGAAGGAAACAAAAACCGTGTCCATGCCCGACCACAAGGCCGCCATCAAGGTGGTGTTTGACGTGCTCACCGACCCGCAGAAGGGTGTGATCAAAAGCCTCGATGAAATTGAGGCTGTGGGCCACCGCGTGGTGCACGGAATGGAATATTTCAACAAGTCGGTGCTCATCACCCCCGAAGTGGTGGAGAAGGTGAAGGAGTGCTATCCGGTGGCCCCGCTCCACAATCCGGCCAACATCACCGGCATCGAGGCTGTATCCGAGCTGCTGCCGGGTGTGCCGCAGGTGGGCGTGTTTGACACGGCTTTCCACCAGACCATGCCGGCCGAGGCCTATATGTATGCGCTCCCTTACGAGACATACACCAAATATGGCGTGCGCCGCTACGGCTTCCACGGCACCAGCCACCGCTATGTGTCGCAGCGTGCATGCGAATATCTCGGCATACCCGCCGAAGGCACTAAAATGATCACCTGCCACATCGGCAACGGCGGCAGCATCACCGCCATACGCAACGGCAAGAGCATCGACACTTCGATGGGCCTCACCCCGACCGAAGGGCTGATGATGGGCACTCGCGTGGGCGATGTCGACCCGGGAGCATTGGTGTATCTCATTGAGCAGATGGGTCTCGACGCCGCCCGGCTCCAGAAGATGATTAATAAGGAGAGCGGTGTGCTCGGTGTGTCGGGCATCTCCAACGATATGCGCGACATCGAAAAGGGTATCGAAGAGGGCAACGAGCGCGCTCGCCTCGCCATGGATATGTATGAATATCGCATCCTGAAATATATCGGCGCATATGCCGCCGTGCTCGACGGCGTGGATGTAATCGTGTTCACCGGCGGCGTCGGCGAAAACCAGACCTCCACTCGCGAGAAAATCTGCAAGCATCTCAAATATCTGGGCGTCACTTTCAATGCCGAAGCCAACAAAGTGCGCGGCGAGGAGGTGACCATCTCGGGCGACGACTCTAAAGTGAAGGTGGTGGTGATTCCTACTGACGAGGAGATGATGATTGCCGCCGACACGGCCGAAATCGTGGGTGGAAAATGCTGAACGAAATTATCTGGAACGCCGACCCGGTGCTGTTTTCTTTGGGACCGCTGGCGGTGAGATGGTATTCGCTGGCTTTTGCCGCAGGATTTCTAATCGGCTATTCCATCGAGGCCAAAATGTATAAGCATGAGGGAGCTCCCGAGCGTTGGCTCGGGATTCTCCTGCTTTACACCATGGTGGCCACCATTGTGGGTGCGCGGCTCGGGCATGTGTTTTTCTACGAATGGGATTTCTATTCGCAGCATCCGGCCAAAATCTTCCGCATTTGGGAGGGCGGCCTTGCGAGCCACGGCGGCACAATCGCCATGATTATAGCCCTCTTTATCTTTGCCCGGTTTGTGGCTCACAAGCCGGCCTCGTGGGTGTTCGACAAAATGGTGATACCAATCGCCCTGGTGGCCGGACTCATCCGGCTTGGCAACCTGATGAACAGCGAAATCTATGGCGGCCCCACCGACCTGCCCTGGGGGTTTGTGTTTGTGCGCGACGGCGCCACTATGCCGATGCACCCCACGCAAATCTATGAGGCGCTATGCTATTTCGCACTGTTCGCTCTGCTGATGTGGATGTATTGGAAAAAGAATCTGCAGGAGCGCCCCTGGATGATCACCGGCATTTTCTTCCTCGGCATCTTTGTGCCGCGATTCCTGATCGAATATGTGAAGAATGTGCAGGTAAGCTCCGAATATGAGATGATTGCCCGTTATGGCATGAATCTCGGCCAGATGCTCAGCATCCCCTTTATTATTATAGGTGTGGTGCTGGTGGTTGTGGCCATGCGCCGCCCGCGGCAACACTTCTCCTTCCCGAACAAATTCGCGGAGGATAAATGATTTTTTCATAAAGAGCGTGAGAATCATGAATCTAAATAAAAACAGGCAATATGTATTATCTCTATCTTAACGGCCGCAGTGTCGGCCCGATGTCGGCAGCGCAAGTCGGTGCATATGATATCAATCCCAACACGCAGGTGAGCCGCGACGGCGCACCATGGCAACCACTTATGAATTTCCCGGAGCTGATGGAAGTGCTCAGCAACAAGCGCACGGCTTCCGGCTCTTCTGACGACTCCAAGCGCGTGCTTGCCGGCATTATGGCTATCCTCTTCGGCACACTCGGCATTCAGTATTTCATCTGCAACAAGGTGTCCGGAGGCCTGATCACCATTCTCCTTTCGATCGTGACATGCGGCGGCTGGGGACTCCTCACATTCATTCAGGGAATCATGATGCTCTGCATGAGCGATGAGGAATTCAATGCGAAATATGTCTATACCGACAAAACCCTCCCCCTCTTCTAATCCCTAATCCCCAATCCCCAATCCCCAATCCCCAAACGATGGAGCTTCATCCCACCGACCGTCGCACCGTGCTGTCGGGCATGTTTCGCGACTGGTATCTCGAATATGCCTCTTATGTGATTCTGGAGCGCGCTGTCCCACATATCGAGGATGGCCTTAAACCGGTGCAGCGGCGCATTCTGCATTCCATGCAGACTCTCGACGACGGGCGTTTCAACAAGGTGGCCAACATCGTAGGCAACACGATGCAGTATCACCCCCACGGCGATGCCTCTATCGGCGATGCCCTTGTGCAGCTCGGCCAGAAGCAGCTCCTTGTCGACACGCAGGGCAACTGGGGAAATATCCTCACCGGCGACTCTGCCGCGGCTCCGCGTTATATCGAAGCGCGCCTCTCCGAATTTGCAATCGAAACAGCCTTCTCTCCGAAAATCACGGAATGGACCCCAAGCTACGACGGACGCAAGAAGGAGCCGGTGACGCTCCCCATGAAATTCCCCCTTCTGCTCGCGCAAGGAGTGGAGGGAATTGCGGTGGGACTCTCCTCTAAAATCCTGCCCCACAATTTCAATGAAATAATCGATGCCGCAATCGATACGCTTCACGGCCGCTCTTTCCGGCTCTTGCCTGATTTCCAGACCGGCGGCCTGCTCGATGCTTCGAAATATAACGACGGTGCCCGCGGCGGCTCTGTGAAGGTGCGAGCGAAAATTGAAAAGCTCGACAATAAAACTCTCGTTATCACCGAGCTCCCTTTCGGCAAAACCACCGCAACCCTTATAGCTTCTATTCTGGCGGCCATGGAGAAGGGGAAAATCAAGGTGCGAAAGGTAGACGACAACACATCCTCCACAGCCCGAATAGTGGTGCATCTGCTCCCCGGCACCTCCAGCGACAAGGCTATCGACGCACTTTATGCCTTCACCGACTGCGAAGTGTCAATCTCGCCCAACTGCTGTGTAATCCGCGACAACAAGCCGGAATTCCTCACCGTGTCGGAGTTGCTGCGCGACTCTGTGTCGCGCACACGAAGCATCCTGAAGCACGAACTCGAAATCGCCCTCGGCGAGGCCCGGGAGAGCAGCCTCTTCGCAAGCCTCGAGAAAATCTTCATCGAAAACCGCATCTACAAGGATGCCCAAATTGAAAAGGCCCCCGACATGGAAAGGGCCATCAGACGCGTGGACGAGCTGCTCGCCCCATTCAAGCCGGGCTTCTACCGCGAAATCACCGACGATGACCTTATCCGCCTCTGGGAGATAAAGATGGGGCGCATCCTCAAATTCAACGCCGACAAGGCCGAGGAGAAAATCGCCCGCCTCGAGGCGGAGATAGAAAGGCTGCTCCATGACATCGAGCACATCGACGAGACAACCGAGCGGTGGTATCTCCACCTGAAGGAGAAATATGGCGCCGGTTTCCCGCGCCTCACCACCCTGCGCAACTTCGACTCCATCGAGGCCACGAAGGTGGCCGAGGCCAACCGCCGCCTCTATTTCGACGCTGAAGGGGGATTCATCGGCACTTCGCTCAAGGATAATGAATTCCTCTTCACTTGCTCCGACCTTGATGATATCCTGGTGATTTATCGCGACGGCACTTACAAAACAGTGCGTGTGCAAGACAAACTATATATCGGAAAGAAGGTGATTCATATCGGTATTTTCAAGAAAAACGACCGCCGCACCATCTTTAATGTGATTTATCGCAACGGAAAGGGTGGCAATTACTATATGAAGCGCTTTTTTATCACCGGCCTGACGCGCGAAAAGGAGTATAACATGACCAAAGGGGAGCCGGGAAGCCGCGTGGAATGGCTCACCGCCAACCCCAACGGCGAGGCCGAATCGGTGCGCGTAACTCTGCTCGACGAGCCGGGTAACAACGGCCGCAGGCCTCGCAACACCGAACTGATTGTGAATTTCGCCGACCAGCTCATCAAGGGGAAGGAGTCGCTCGGAAATCTCGTTACCAAATTCCGCGTGAAAAGCATCTCTCTTGAACGCCGCGGCTCCAGCACGCTCGGCGGCCGCGAAGTGTGGTTCGACCGCGATGTGATTCGTCTCAACTACGACCGCCGCGGGGAAAGCCTCGGTATGTTCCAGGGTGATGACAAGGTGCTTGTAATCACCGGTAACGGCGAATATTTCACCTCATCCTATTCCGATGAAAACCACTATGACGACAATATTCTGCGCATTGAGAAGTTTAATCCCGACAAGGTGTGGACGTTGGTGCTTTTCGACAATGCCCTCGGCTATCCATATCTGAAGAGATTCAAATTCGAAGTGTCGCAGCGCCCGCAGCGCTTCGTGGGTGGCGATGATGGGGGAGAAATTATCTTGCTCACCGACACGCCTCACCCGCAGTTGGCAGTAACTTTCGGCGGTGATGATGCCGTGCGCCCCCCAATGGAGGTGGACCCGACTGATTTCATCGGTGTGAAAAGCTTCAAGGCAAAGGGGAAACGCCTCACCACATATTCCCTCGACAAAATCGAGGAGTTGCCTCAACCCGAACCCGAACCAAACCCGGATTCCGAAACAGAATCTGAAACCGGGGTGGAAGCCGAAGCCCAAAACGTTGACGTTGACGTTACCGATGCTGATAACGAAGCCGAAGCAAAAACCGAAGCCGAAGCCGGTCCGAATCCTGAAAAAAATAACATCCAGCCTACACTTTTTGATGACTTCTTCTGATTTCCCCCTCCATGCTGTTGTCGTGGCGGCTTTGCTGCTGCTGCTCACCCCGCGCGGTGCTTTTGCTGCACCGGATTCCACCAACGGCTCCATGACCAAATGCCGCGACGCCTCGCCGGGCAACTGTCGCGATGCCTCTCTGACCGGTTGCCCGGACGCTTCCGGCTCTTGCGACTCTCTGCCGCGCCCCGTTATTTCTGCTTATAATGTGGAAACCGGGCGTGCAAAGCTCCTCTCCACATATCTCTCCCCCCTATATTACGAAGGTCTTGACCTCGCTCTCTCCGGCTCCTGGACAAAGGCTTTCAACCATTTGCCCGACAAGCTGCTGATGCGTTTCGAGGCTTCCATAAATTTCCAAAACAGTTTTAACCCGGCCCGGACTGCGAGGATGATTGGCCTGACTGCCCGCTTCGGATGGGGTATTGCATGGCGTATGAAGTTTGGCAACGGTTGGCAAGTATCGACCGGCGGCATGGTTGACATTTATGGAGGCGCACTCTATCAGCCGCGCAACGGCAACAACCCCGTAACCGCGCTTGCTTATGCCGGAATAGATGCCACAGCATCCGTGAGCTACAGATTTCATATCGGGCGGCTTCCGGTGGTGGCCTGCGACGAGGTGAGACTCCCTTCGCTCGGCGCTTTCTTCTCCCCCGAATATGGCGAGCCTTATTATGAGATTTATCTCGGCAATAAGAAAGGGCTGTCGCATCTCGGATGGTGGGGCAATGCCTTTGCAATAGACAACCTCCTGTCGCTCAAAATGGATTTCGGGCGCACTGCCATGCAAGTGGGTTATCGCTTCGACGTGCGCTCTTTCTGGGCGAACAGTCTCAACACGCAAGTGATTCGACACGCTTTTGTGATTGGCGTTATCCCCAACGGAATGTATATAAAGAAAAAACAACCGGTGAATCTCCCCTTCTGAAAAATGAAAAAATCTGCATATCTCATTATCTTCCTGTTTCTGACGGCGATTGCCACCGGATGCCACCATCAGCCCGACTATGGCAAACATGCCAACGACCCCTTCGCCAATTTCGATTGCCTTGCCGATATCGTGGCCTCGCGTTATTGTTTCTTTCGCGAAAAAAATATCGACTGGGAGGCGGAATGCCGCGCGGCAAGAGCGCGCATCTCTGCTGAAACATCTTCTGTCGACCTCTTTTTTATTATGTCTGACCTGCTCGACAAGTTGTGCGACGGACATGTGAATCTCGTGTCGAAATTCAATACAAGCTATTATAAAAAGTGGTGGACCGATTATCCCCAGGATTTCAATCTGCGCACGCTTGAAGAGCATTATCTGAATTTCGGAGGATTGCAGACATCGGGAATGAGATATTGCATCATGACCACTCCTGACTCTATCGGTTATGTGTATTATCCGAGTTTCTCCGCCGTGGTGGGGGAGACCAACCTCGATTATGTGCTCGCGTTGCTTAAGGATACACGCGGACTGATTATCGATGTGCGCGACAACGGTGGCGGCCTGCTCACGAATGTGCCCACCTTTGTGTCGCGATTTGTGAAGGAGGATATCACCGGCGGATATATACGCCATAAAACCGGACCCGGTGCCAATGATTTCTCCGATCCATATGAAATCACATATTCTCCCTGTGGCCCCGGAAGAGTGGGTTATTACAAACCGATTGCGGTGCTCACCAATCGCAGCTGCTATTCGGCAGCCAATAATTTTGTGGCTGTGATGAAGGAATTGCCTAATGTAAAGATTGTGGGCGCGCGCACCGGTGGCGGGGGAGGACTCCCTTTCAGCTCGGAATTGCCCAACGGCTGGGCAATCCGCTTCTCGGCGTGCCCAATCACCGATGCCCGCGATAATGACACTGAATTCGGCATCGACCCGAGCGAGGGCTGCGAAGTGCATTGCACTCCCGAAGAACTTGCGGCAGGAAAGGATGCAATCCTCGATTTTGCCCTGAAACTGCTGAGTAAGCCGGGCTGAATCATGACTGATATAGTCTATATGGCTGATATACACTAAACAGCTGATGTAGGCTATATAAAGGCTTATATTATTGCCACCTCCAGGAATTTGGCTTTTTCTCGTGGTGTGATTTCAATGGCGTTGGCATCTGCCTCTATCAGCACCGTGTGGCCCGCTCTGATGGTGCGCCGCTCTCCGCGGCAGTTAATCTCCGCCTCCCCGGATATGCAAACCAATATGATAAAGGTGTCGATTTCTGAGAAATCGCGCATCATTTGATATGACACCTCCAGCACATTGGCGGCAAAATAGGGGGAACGAACCACTTTCACCGGGATGTCGCAGCGTGGTGTCCATGATTCGCAACCGGGATTACGGGTCTGTTTGAAATCAATAGCCTCAAGCGCAAGGTCGGTGTGAAGCTCACGCTCTTTGCCCGTTGCATCTTTACGGTGATAGTCGTAGATGCGATATGTGGCGTCTGATGCCTGCTGTATCTCCAGAATCAGTGTGCCCGCGCCTATGGCGTGCACTCGTCCGGCCGGAATGTAATATACCTCTCCCGGCTTGATGCTCACATTGTTAAGCGCATCCTCCAGACCGCTGCCCGACACTAATTGCGGATATTCAGTCCGCTCTACATCGCGACTGAAGCCATTGACAAGCTTCGCATTTTTTTCGGCCTGAATCACATACCACATCTCGGACTTGCCGTTGGGCAGACCGCGCCGCCGGGCCAGATCATCATCGGGATGCACCTGAATGGAAAGATCTTTCGACGCATCTATTATCTTTACCAGAAGAGGGAAGGAGGTGCCATATTTCTGAAAATTGCGCTCTCCGGTGAGTGTGGCTCCATAACGCTCAATCAGCTGCGACAAGCGTAACCCGCAATCGGGACCATCGGCAACCACTGACTCCTCTCCCGGCACTCCCGACAGCTCCCAGCTTTCGCCAATCTGAGAAATCGAAGGCACATCACCCTTGAGGCGGCCAATCTTGTCGCCGCCCCAGATGGTTGACTTGAATATCGGACTGAATATCCACATTTGAGCTTTGAAAGTTTTGGAAGCTTTTTTGAGAAAAGAAGGCTGAGGAATCAGGATTGCAAATTTAAAAAAAATGGAGAAATGAGCAAAATTATTTTTGCAACCAACCTCCGGCCCCGATTGTTATAAAAGAGTATGAAGAGTGTAAAGAGTATGAATAGTATGAAGAGTGTGAAGAGTGTGAAGAGTATGAAGAGTATGAAGAGTATGAAGAGTATGAAGATTTCCTAACTCCTAACTCCTAACTCCTAACTCCTAACTCCTAATTCCTAATTCCTAATTCAATTCCTATGTCTGATATCTTATCTTCCGCCGAGCGGAAAAATCTCCCCGATTCTGTTTTCGGTCTGCCTGAGCGCAGAGAATTCCCAATGCCTGATGCCACGCATGTGCGTGCCGCCGAGGCTTATTTCCGTTATTGTCCCGAACACCTCAAACCGAAACTCGCCCGCGCCATTCTGGCCTTTGCCAACAAATATGGCGTGGATGTGGAGAGCCCGGTTGTTCGCGCATATGCGGAGGAATAGCCTTTCTCACCCCGGCCAACCCCTTCCTCCCTCTACAGGCTGAATTATCGCGGCAGGGTGGCTTCGGCTACAGATAGTCTGTCGGGTCCGGCTCTCCGGCCAGGCGGAATGCCTCCTTGCGCTCGCGGCATGTGCCGCATTTGCCGCAATGTTGCTCCCCACCTTTGTAGCATGAATAGGTGCGGGAATAATCCACCCCTTTCTCCTTGCCGCGACTCACTATATCGGCCTTGGTGATGTGGGTGTAGGGAGCTATGATGTCTATCCCCTCGTAGGTGCCTTCGCGCATTGCCTGCGACATGGCGTTGACAAAGCCGGGACGACAGTCGGGATATATGGCATGGTCGCCGCCATGATTGGCAATCATCACATGTTTGAGTCCGCGGCTTTCTGCCAGCCCGCAGGCCACCGACAGCATGATGCCGTTGCGGAAGGGCACCACAGTGCTCTTCATATTCTCATCGTCATAATTCCCTTCGGGTATCGCGTCAGCTCCCGATAGAAGCGAGCTTTGAAAATATTCTCCGATAAACCCCAACGGCACCACAAGATGCTCTATGCCAAGCATCGCGCATTGCTCCCGGGCGCATTCAATCTCGCGTGTGTTATGATTCGACCCGTAGTCGAATGTCACTGCAAGCGCTATGCGCTCTTTGAAATCATGCAGAAGGGTTGTTGAATCCAATCCTCCTGAAAGCACAATTATACTATCTTTCTCCATTCAATAAAACTGTTGCATCCCGGTCAGGGTATCCCGAGAAATCTGTGCAGTTGCACTGACAATGTCCAGCGCGGGTCGGCAAGCACACGGCGCACCGTGCGCAGTCTGTTTTTCTCAAACTGCTTCTCATCGGGCACATAGCAGGGCTGTAGATACATCAGTGTGCACTCGCCGCGACAGGGAAGATTGAAATATTCCTCCAGCGGCTGACCCGTGTCGACCACTTTGATCTCATCGGCAAGCCCCACCGCAATGTTGCCCGCCACTGCTTCGCATCCTTCGTCGCAAATCCCCCCTTTGGGCGACACTGTCACCCAGTCAATGCCCCCCGGAAGGGGCACGGTGCCGTTTGTCTCTATTGCAATCCGCTTGCCTGTGGCGCGTTTCAGCAGATGAATGAAATCGCTGTCGATATGCAGCGCCGGCTCCCCTCCCGTCAGAACAATCCATTCGGCGGTGTATAGCTTCACGGCATGCACAATGGCGTCATCATCCATATACATGCCGGTGTCGTGGCGCGTGTCGCAAAACGGACATTTGAGGTTGCACCCTGAAAAGCGGATGAACACCGACGGATAGCCCGTGTGGTGTCCCTCCCCCTGCAATGAATAGAATATTTCGTTGATTTTTCTCATTCTTTCTCGTAAGCCGCCCAGTTGCCTTCGCTCTCCTCTATTTCGCAGCGCACGCACTTGGGCACATTCTCCACCACCCACCGCGCGATGTTCTCGGCTGTGGGGTTGAAGTCGAGACGGTCGTTGAGACAACTGTGGTCGAGCAAGTCGATCACACGCCGCTTGATGTGGGTGAAATCCACCACCATGCCGTTGGCATCGAGCTCGCGCGAGCGACATTCCACGGTGACCCGCCAGTTGTGCCCGTGCAGCGATGTGCACCGGCTCTCATAGTCAAGCTCAAGCCGGTGGGCAGCACTGAATTCAAACGTTTTCCTGACGATATACATATCAGGCTTTCTTGCGGGTGCGTGCCGGCTTCTTTGCCGCTGCCGGCTCTTCTGTCTCTATCCCGGCCAATGGAGCATCTATCATGATGCGGCCGCAATATTCGCACACAATCACCTTCTTATGCATCTTTATCTCAAGCTGGCGCTGGGGCGGAATCCGGTTGAAGCATCCTCCGCAGGCATCACGCTGCACGGTGACGATGCCCAATCCGTTGCGGGCATTCTTGCGGATACGCTTGAAAGCCTGCAGTGTGTAAGCGTCAATATCGGGCTCGATGGCTTTCGCACGGTTCAGCAGATTCTCCTCCTCCTGACGGGTCTCCGCCACAATCTCTTCAAGCTCTTTCTTCTTCTGCTCGAGTATGTGCTCGTTGTCGGCCAGATTCTCTCGCGCGCGCTCTTCCTCCTCTTGTGCCGTCACTATCTTTGCCTTTGCATCGCGGATGTTTTTTTCGGCAAGCTCTATCTCAAGGCTTTCGAATTCCTTCTCTTTCTCGAGGAAGGCATATTCGCGGTTGTTGCGCACATTGTTAATCTGCTCTTCATAGCGCGCTATCTTCTCTCGGCGCTCCTCGATGTCGCGCTGCTTTACGGAGATAAGCTCATTGAGCGACTTTATCTCATCCTGATGCTTCTGAAGGCGTGTCTGATAGCGCACAATCTCATCCTCGCGGTCTTTTACCTCGTTGGGAAGCTCGCCGCGCAATATCTTGATGCGGTCTATCTCGGAAAGTATTGTCTGAAGCTGATAGAGGGCCTGCAAACGCTCCTCCACGCTGAGTTCTTTATCTGTTTTCTTTTCTGCCATATTTTGTTTTATTTGTATCTTACAAGTTGACAACCTTAAACCATCAACCTAAATCACAGTGATGGGGCTGCTCTGTTTCTCTGAGAAATACACAACCAGGTCGGGATATTTCTCCCGGATGATTTTCGAGAAAATGTTCATTGTGCAAAGCTCGCTCTCATAATGCCCGATGTCGGCTATGATGATGTCTTGCCCGTATGTGGTGAAATCATGATATTTCACATCTCCGGTGATGATGATGTCGGCGCCGGCTGCAATCGCATCGGGTATGAGCGATGCTCCAGACCCTCCGCACAGTGCCGCTTTCTTCACCACCAGCGCAGGCGATTGCGATGAATAGCGCAGAGCCTTGACTCCGAATTTCTCTTTCACTTTGCGCAGCAGCTCTATTTTGGGCACGGGCTTGATGTCGCCTATCACTCCCAGCCCGGCCCTCGGCTGATTCTCCAAGGGCTTCAGCACATTAAGATTTGTCAACCCAATCATCCGGGCCATCTCATGGCTGACTCCGTTCCAGGCACAGTCAAGGTTGGTATGAGCCGAATACACCGCCACACCGCTGCCTAAGGCTTTCATCACTATGCGCTGCACCTGGTCTGCTCCGGTGAGACTCTTTAGTCCGTGGAATATCAGCGGATGATGTGACACCACCATGGCGCACTGCCGGCGTATCGCCTCGTCGAGCACATCCTCCGTGGCATCAAGACATAGCATCACCGCATCCACCTGCCGGTCGCGGAAGCCCACCTGAAGCCCGGCGTTGTCATAGCTCTCCTGAAGCGACAGGGGCGCGAATGCCTCTATCGCATCTGTGATGTTGCCTACTGTTACCCTTTTTCTCTGCATTGTCGTGATTTTCTCTCCGGTTTCAGAGTTTGCGCAATTCAAGCCGAAGCTCGTCGAGCTGCGACTGATCTATGGGGGAGGGGCTCTCGTTCATCACATCGCGACCCGAATTGTTTTTCGGAAAGGCTATGACGTCGCGTATCGTGTCAAGACCCGCAAGTATCGACACAAATCGGTCGAACCCGAGTGCCAGCCCGCCGTGTGGCGGCGCTCCATATTTGAAGGCATCCATCAGAAAGCCGAATTGCTCTTTGGCGCGCTCGGGGGTGAAGCCGAGCAGCTCAAACATCGTGTCTTGCAGTGCCGCGTCATGTATACGGATTGACCCGCCTCCAAGCTCCGTGCCGTTCACCACTATGTCGTAGGCTGTGGCACGCACCTTGCCGGTGTCGCTGTGCAGCAACGGTATGTCTTCGGGATTGGGCGATGTGAACGGATGGTGCATCGCGTAGTAGCGCTGTGTCTCCTCATCCCATTCAAATAGGGGAAAATCCACCACCCACAGTGGCGCAAACACATTTTTGTCGCGAAGCCCGAGACGGTTGCCAAGCTCAAGACGCAGCTCACACAATTGCTTGCGCACCTTCATGGTGTCTCCGCTCATCACCAGCAGCAGGTCGCCCGCTTCTGCTCCGGCCCGCTCTCCCCAAGCCTTGAGCGTGTCGGCATCATAGAATTTGCCAACGCTGCTCTTCACGGTGCCATCGGCCTCGAATTTCACCCATACAAGTCCCTTTGCGCCTACCTGCGGACGACGCACAAAGTCGGTGAGCTCGTCAAGCTGCTTGCGTGTGTAGGATGCGCATCCCTTTGCAAGAATGCCGACTGTCAGCGATGCCTCATCGGCCACCGCGAAGCCGTGGCCTTTCGCAAGGTCGGTCAGCTCCACAAATTCCATGCCGAAGCGGATGTCGGGCTTGTCGGAGCCGTAACGCCGCATCGCTTCATCCCATGTCATGCGCGGAAATGGCTCGGTGAAATCTATGTCTTTAACATATTTGAATATGTGCTTCACAAGCCCTTCAAACATCTCTATCACATCCTCCTGCTCCACAAAGCTCATCTCACAGTCGATCTGTGTGAACTCCGGCTGACGGTCGGCACGAAGGTCTTCATCGCGGAAGCATTTGGCTATCTGGAAATAACGGTCGAATCCCGACACCATCAGCAACTGCTTGAACAGCTGCGGCGACTGGGGAAGCGCATAAAATTCGCCCGGATTCATGCGCGACGGAACCACGAAATCGCGCGCCCCCTCCGGCGTCGATTTCACAAGAATCGGAGTCTCTATCTCCAGAAATCCCTTCGAGTCGAGATACCGGCGAATCTCAAACGCCATCTTGTGGCGCAACTCAAGGTTGCGGCGCACTGACGGCCTGCGCAAATCAAGATAACGATATTTCATGCGGAGGTCATCACCGCCATCGGTGTTGTCTTCTATCGTGAAGGGTGGCACCTCGCTGCGGTTGAGTATGCGCAGGGATGTGGCCGCTACCTCTATGTCTCCGGTGGGCAGCCCGGCGTTCTTTGAACTGCGCTCGGTGGTCACGCCATCTATCTGAACCACATATTCGCGTCCCAAATGCCCGGCCCGATCGGCCAGCTCCGCATCTGAGGCGTTGCTGAACACTACTTGCGTAAGACCATAACGGTCGCGGACATCAACAAATGTCATGCCCCCCATTTTGCGCACGCGCTGCACCCATCCTGACAGCCGAACCTTCCGGCCTGCATCTGTCAGTCGCAATTCGCCGCATGTCGTATCTCTATACATTGTCAATCTGTTTTTGCAAAACAATTATAAGCGTGCAAATTTACAAATTTTTTTTCTCTAATACAATAAAAAAATCTGCTTCTATCCCTTAGGCCCCATTCCAAAAAAAATCAGGTTTCCCGCGCTGTTGCTGCGCATGGGAAACCTGTTTGTCCGTGTGGAGAGTTGCTCTCCTTATTTTCCAAGCTCGGCCGCCGGTTTGAATTTCACTACCTTGCGGGCCGGAATGGTGATCTTTTCTTTTGTGCGCGGGTTGATGCCGCTGCGTTCGGGCTTCTCCACTATCATGAATGTGCCGAAACCTATCAGCTGCACCTTGTCTTCGTTGGAAAGTGCCTGGGCAATCGATTCGAGTGTGGCATCAAGGGCTGCCTTTGCATTCACTTTGTTGAGCTGAGCCTTGGCTGCAATCTCGTTTACTAAGTCTGTCTTGTTCATAATATAAATTTTTGAATCAGTGTGTTGGTTTGTCTACTATTTGACGGCAAATATACGCCTTTTGTTAAAATAATCAAATATTTCACCGATTTTTTTATCCCTTCCTCTCTATTTATAACGAAAAATATGTGAATTTGTCGCTTCTTCTCTTTTATTTTTGTTAATCCCTTGTTGATTTCATGTTAATTTTGCATAATTTTAACCCGCTTCAAGCGTTTATTATCTTAGGTTTCATTCCTCCAAAAAATTCAACATTAGGGGCGGCTTATTTTGAGAAATTTTAAGTTTCGCAAGGCGCAAGTAATTTGAAACCTTGAGTAAATCAGAAAAAGGCAGCCGCACTAAAGTGATTTTTTATTGATATCTCTTAAACTCATCCACTCAACAACTCATCCACTCAAAAATGAGCAATGGAAATTTTCTGCAGAATATTCCTCCGGTTACTAAAAACCTGTTGATTATTAACACGCTGTTGATGCTGATTATGGCTCTGATGCCCTCTTTCGGCAATTCGCTTATCGACCGGCTCGGATTGCATTATGTCGCTTCCGATCTGTTTAACCCGGCGCAGATTTTCACTTATATGTTTCTTCATGGCGGCTGGACTCACCTTATTTTCAACATGTTCACCCTCTGGATGTTTGGCCGCATAATGGAGCAGGTGTGGGGACCGCGGCGCTTCTTTGTCTATTATATGGTGTGCGGAATCGGCGCCGCTTTTTGCCAGGAAGCCGTGTGGGCGCTCACTTGGAAGCATGACTATATCGAGGGTATCGCCCGGCTTAACGGACTCTCTTTTGAGAATATGAAGCAGGTGGTGGATGCCGCGCTCGCTGCCGGCGACACGCAATGGGTCAGCGCCGTGGAGAAAACGAAGTGCATGATGGTCACTATCGGTGCTTCGGGCGCTATTTTCGGTATCCTGCTCGGCTTTGCATTCGTTTTCCCGAATATGCCGCTTTATCTCTTTTTTATCCCGGTGCCGATTAAGGCCAAATACATGGTTCTGGGATATGCTGTAATCGAACTTCTGCTCGGTGTGAATGGAGGCGGAACCATCGCTCATTTCGCACACCTCGGGGGAATGCTCTTCGGATTGGTTCTGTTGCTCTATTGGCGCGGAAGGGGCACGCTTCACGGATGAATGTAATGAAACAAACTCTAATCAGAATTTGCAGCGGTTCGCGCGCACTGGCGCTGATTATTTCCGCTAATCTGGGCGTGGCTCTCTTGCTCGGCTGCGTGTGGGTCGTGTCGGCTTTGGCCGGCGTTCACGCTGATGTGGCCTCTTTTCTCGCTTTGCCGGGAAATCCGGAGTCTCTGATCCGAAGATTTTGGACGCCTTTTACATATATGTTTACCCAGACTTCGCCGCTGCATCTCCTTTTTAATATGTTGTGGCTCCTCTGGTTTGGCAGAATGATTTTCGATGTGCGCCCCGACCGGTGGATTGCCCTCACTTATCTGGGCGGAGGCCTGGCCGGTGCAGTTTGTTATATCTTTGCATCGCTCTTGCCGGGGTGGGGGAGTGTGGCTCTGCTCGGATCTTCATCGGCGGTGCTGGCTGTGATGACGGCTGCCGCCGCTCTGATGCCTTCGCGCAGGCTCATGCTCTTTCTCTTCGGAGAGGTGAAGCTGAAATGGCTGGCTCTGGCAGCCGTGGCTCTCTGCATGTTTGGCGGAAGCTCGTTTGCCGCTGTTGCCGCTCACGCCGGAGGCGTGGCGTTCGGCCTCTGCCGCGGCCTCGTGTCTAAAAGGGGAAGACTGAATCTGCGCGCGAATAAGCCTAAAATCAAGGTGAGAAAAACTCTCAATGTGATGAAGGCCGCAAGACAAAACGACACCCAAAGACTCGATGAACTTCTTGACAAAATAAGAATCTCAGGCTTTGACTCTCTCTCTGAAAAGGAAAAAAATGAACTCAACTATATCTCCTCTCGATTGAAAAACCACTGATTGTTTCATATCATTATCTAAAGATGATTCTTCCTGTTGTAAAACCAATTCTCAGAATTGCCGCCATTGTGGCTTCTTTGATTCTCTATGCCCTTACAATCTTCGCGGCCTACGGCGGCCGCTTTAATACGGAGATCTTCACTTTCCCCGCTGTGCTTGTGCTGGTGCTCCCTTATCTGGCTATTACCACCGCAATTGTGACTGTGGCCTGGGCTTTGTGCAAACGAATTTTTCCGGCAGCCTTGGGTGTGCTCGCTATCTTGTGCGCCTGGGGTCCCATCTCTTCAGTGTGCCCGCTCTCCGGCTCCAAAAAGCCGACACCCGGCGCGAAAACTTTTACTCTGATGACCTATAACATCGTGCACAGTCGCGACCAGCGGCAGCCTGAAGGCAGGCAGAAGGGAAACCCCACGTTCCAATATATTATCAATTCCGGCGCTGACATTGTGTGTGTGCAGGAGCTGATCAAGGTGGACGGCTCGGAAATTCCCAATTATGAAACGTCTGTGAAGGATTCGCTGAAGGCTGCTTATCCTTATCAGGCGGGCGACCCTAATCTCGACATGAAGGTGTTTTCTAAATATCCCGTGGCGTTTGAGAAGGGCTATAATTATATCACCGGGAATTTCGACCAAAAGCGCTACACTTTCTATAAGGTGACAATCGGCAACCGGAAGCTGACGGTGATTAATGTGCATCTGATGTCATATCTGCTCTCCGAAGAGGAGCGTGATGTGGTGACCGGGATGAGTTCCGTGGCCGGAATGAAGGAGAGTGTCAAGGAGATGAAGGGGTCTATACGTGCCAAACTCGCCAACGGCTTTTCGAAGCGCAAATGGGATGTGGATATCCTTCGTGAAAGCATTAAGAGAATTAAGGGTCCGCTGATTATTTGCGGAGATTTCAATGATGTGCCGGAGTCGTATGCATACCGTGTGCTGAAGGGGGAAGACCTGAAGGATGCATATGTGGAAACAGGCTTCGGCCCGTTGGTGACTTTCAACCGCCACATGTTCTGGTTTCATCTTGACCAGATTCTTTATCGCGGCGATATTCGCGCCCTCAGTGTGAAGAAGGGCTCCCTGAAATCAAGCGACCATTACCCGCTGACCGCTGAATTCGAATTCACGGATTGAGAGGAGGAGAGGATGAGTGGAGGAGTGGAGGAGTAGATGACCGGATGATGAAAAGAGAGGGATTTGGGCCTTGGCTCAAATCCCTCTCAAATTAATCATGCTTCTGATGCTCATCATGAAAAAATCATGGAAATCATTCACGGAAGCCTCTCAGCCTCAACAGCGCTGATGCATCGGGCTCGTGTCCGCGGAAGCGCTTGAACAGCACCATTGCATCTTCTGTGTCGCCCGATTCAAGTATGTTTTTCTTGAAGGAGGCTGCTGTCTTTTTGTCGAATATCCCTTTCTGCTGAAAGAGTTCGTATGCATCGGCCTCAAGCACCTGTGCCCACAGGTATGTGTAATAGCCTGATGCATAGCCGTCGTCGCCGAAGATGTGCTTGAAATAGGGCGAACGGTAGCGGAAGGTTATCTCAGCGGGCATGCCAATCTTTTCTGCCACTGTTTTCTCAAACGCTTTTATATCGTCCACCTCGGGTGTCTTGCCATATTCCATGTCAAGGATGGCTGCTCCCGCAAGTTCGGTGGTGACAAATCCCTGGTTGAATTTCTGCGCTTTCACTATCTTTTCAATCAATTCATCGGGGATGGGCTCGCCTGTCTTGTAGTGGCGCGCATAGCTCTTGAGCACTTCCGGCTCAAAGGCCCAGTGCTCGTTGATCTGAGAGCACATTTCCACATAGTCTCGGTCTACATTGGTGCCGGCCAGCGATTTGTAGGGGGCTCGTGTCAGCATGCCCTGAAGTGCGTGGCCAAATTCATGGAAGGTGGTCTCCACTTCATCTATAGTGAGAAGTGCCGGAACATCTCCGGCCGGACGCGAAAAGTTGCCAACATTATATACAATGGGGCGCTTCATGCTGCCGTCGCCATAAAGCCCGGCACTCTGAAGCTGCTCCATCCATGCGCCCTGGCGCTTGGTGTCGCGCGGAAAGTAATCGCACATCCACACTGCCACATGTTCTCCCGTCTTTGCATCCACAACATCATATACCGCCATGTCTTCGATATATTTCGGAGCATCGGGCATTGGCACGAGCTTCACGCCATAGAGCTTCTCTGTTGTGTCAAACAAGCCTTTGAGCACATTCTCAAGCGAAAAGTAGGGGCGAAGCTCCGCCTCATCAAGGTCATATTTCTGCTTCTTTACCTTGTCGGCATAATAGTAATAATCCCACGGCGCTATCTTGAATCCGCCGTTTTCGGCATCTACCAGTGCCTGCATGTCGGCCACCTCCTCGCGGCTGCGGGCCACTGCCGGCTCAAACACTTGCATCAACAGATTGCTTGCGGCCTCGGGTGTCTTCGCCATTACGCGCGATGTCATCATCTGCGCAAAGTTGTCGAAGCCCATTATCTTGGCTTTACGGTCGCGAAGCTTCACTATCTGCTGAATAACCGGCAGGTTGCTGTTGTCGCCAAATGAGGCCAGCGATGTGTAGCCCTCGTAAATGGCTTGGCGAAGCCCGCGGTTGTCTGCATATTGAAGCACCGGCAACCGGCTCGGAGCGTGAAGTGTGAACACCCACAAACCATCGAGCCCGCGGCTTTTGGCCTCTTCTGCCGCCTGAGCTACGGATGATTCCGGAAGGCCCGCAAGGTCTTCTTTGTCGTATACCACTACTTGAAACTGGTTGGTTGCGTTCAGAAGGTTGCGGTTGAATTGAATGAAGAGCTTCGAAAGCTCGGAATTCACCTTTACCAACTCCTCTTTTTTGTCGGCGGGCAAGGCGGCTCCCTGCTCGGCAAACGAACGATAATATTTCTCTACCAGACGTTTCTGCACCGGCGTGAGATTCAACTTGTCGCGCATGTCATATACGCTTTTGATGCGATCAAAAAGCTGCTCGTTGAGATTCACCTTGTTGTTGGCCTCATTGAGCATCGGAATTGCCTCTTCCGACATGGCCGCGAATTCGGGTGTCGACATTGCCTCTGCATAGTGATAGAACACGCCGCACACTCGCTCCAGAATCGGCGAAAGATTCTCAAGCGGGAGAATCGTGTTGTCGAAGTCGGGTGTGGCTCGATTGCGGATTATTGCATCAATGGCGGAATCCTGCTCAGCTATGCCGGCCTTGATTGCCGGAATGAAATCTGCCGTCGTAATCTTGTCAAACGGCGGAATCTCATACTTGGTGTTGTAAGGTTGCAGGAAGGGATTTTGTTGTGCTGCTGCCATTACTGTGGAAAATTGGGTGGCCAGCAGCGCCATGCCGCAAGCCAGAATTGATAGTTTTCTCATATGGTAATGATTGAAATATTTAGAGTCTGTTTCATAAAAAATCAACTTTTGGGGCGGCTCGCTTTTGAGATGATGTATTCAATATCAAAGGGAGCAATCTCCCGGTTGTGTCCGGGGAGATAAAATTCATCAACAAATATAGCACTTTGATTCAGAATCTACAAAATTCCCTCTCCCAAATTATCATACCGACTCCTCCACTCCTCCACTCTTCCACTCTTCCACTCTTCCACTCCTCTGCTCCTCCACTCTTCCACTTATGAAATTTTACGGGTCCGAAGCTTCTGCTCCGGACCCGTGAAAAGGCTTGTCGACTCCCGTCGGATTCCTTTACGATTAAGGTCAAAATAATAATCAATTACCCTGTTGTTTGCATTTCTTGGTTCTTCAGTTTTTCCGGTATCAGATTTTAGATTAAATCGGTATTAAGGTTTGCTGATTGTTTAACTAAATCTTTTCACAGTTTGTTACACTGCTTTTGTCTTTTGACATTGCAAAATTAGGTCGCATTTTGCCTTTTTCAAAATTTATTCAGATGTTATAAAACATATATTTGCTTTTTTGTAGCTTTTTTTTTCGGATTCTCTCTATTTTATATGTTGTATAACATAAAAAAGCCTCTTTTCTGTTATCCAATTATGAAGTGTGTGCTTGTCATCATCAATCCTGTCTCCGGCACTCTGAGCAAACAGGGTGTTGAAGATATCGTGAGCCGCAGGCTCCTTCCCCGCGGCATGAAGCCCGATTTTGTGTATACTCAATATCCGGGCCATGCCGACTCGCTTGCAAGAGGCGCCGTGCTTAACGGATATTATGCTGTGATTGTGGCCGGGGGCGACGGAACTGTAAATGAAGTGGGCGCTGCTTTGCGCAACACGGGCGTGCCGATGGGGATCCTTCCGTTCGGCTCGGGAAACGGCCTGGAACGTCACCTCAATATGTCGATTGACCTTGACAAGGCGCTCGATGTGATTGCCGACGACAATGTGATGAGTTGCGATTGCGGCACAGCCAACGGTGTGCCTTTCTTCTGCACGTTCGGAATGGGGTTTGATGCCTCCGTGAGTCGCGAATTTGCTGAAATGGGCCGGCGGGGTCTCTATTCTTATGTTTTGAGCGCAATAAGGGAGTATCTGAATTATTCCCCGCGTGAATACACCATCTGTCATGGAAATGATTCTCTTTCGCTGAAGGCTTTTATGGTGGCTGTGTGCAATGCCTCGCAATATGGCAACAATGCCTTTGTGGCTCCCTCGGCTTCTATCCGCGACGGTCTGCTCGATATCACTGTGGTGCACACCGGCAATCCCCTTACCCGTGCTTTCGCCGGAGTGGAACTTTTTACCGGCAGATTCGACAAGAATCTGCTTATCGAAACAATGAGAGTGGATAAGGCTGTTATCACAAGGTCGGGCGGCCCGGCTCATGTCGATGGCGACCCCGGAAATTTCCCCCTTACGGTGGAGGTGGAATGTCACCCTAATGAAATATTGCTTTTTGTTGATAAAAACAGACCCGCTTTCCGGCCTTTTATCACTCCCCTCGAATCTTTTACCACCGATGCCAAATATCTCTTTCGGGAGAATATGAAAAATCTCGGCAAAAAGGCCGAGAAATTCATTCAGGATATTATCCCCGGAAAGGGTGAATAAGGCCCCGTTTTATAAAAAATGGCGGGGCCTAATATGTGCTTCACACTCCATGTCAGTCTTCGAGAGCTAAGAATGTGCCCATAATGTCAAATATATAGGTGTCGGGTCCCTGGATGTTGAGCTCTACCTCGTATGCCTTCCCTTTGCGGAATTCTATCGATTCTACGTTTGTCACCACACCATCTTTTGTGAGACGTTCGTAGGCCTTGCGGGGAAGCAAATCTTTCACCACGCCGGTGGAAAGTGTGGTGTTGCCGGGGGCGTCAATCTCCACTACCTCTCCTTTGGTGTTGAATTCCAAATCCACACCGTTGGTGAGTTCTACCTCATATTTTCCTTTGGCATAGAAATTCTCACATGTCCGAATGCCGACATTCTTGAAGTGTTTCTTCAGAAAATTGCGCGCCGCATCGGGCAGCTGTTTCTCTGTTGCCGATCCGGCCACCGCTATCCCGGGACCTCCACCCAACACTCGCTGCGCTGCTGAATAGAATGACAACCCCGTCATCGCGGCAACTGTCAGCACAAATACTGTTAAAATGCTCTTTCCTTTCATAATTTGTTCGTTTATTATTCCGTTCTATTTAAAAACACACCGCATTTTAAATTTGTTTAGGATACGGGTGTATGAGTCTGTTTTAGAAGTGAAAGCAAAAATTCAATTTATGTTTGTATTAAAAGCTGCGGCTGCAATGATTGCCATCTTTGCTATGACTGCCTGCTCAACCTCCCCGGAATCTGACAAATCGGAATTGCCCGTTAACCTTTACGAGGAAATCAGGTCGACTAATAAAATGGTGTTCGCTTCTATGTCTGTGTCGAAAACCATCTCTTCCGACCGCGAAGCTTGGTATAAAATAGGGAAAAGAATCGCCGTATATTCTTATAACGCTTATCTGGATGCATATATCGATTTGTCGCAACTCCGGGAAAGTGACTTGGTTTTTGACGATGAAATTAAGTCTGTGACGATTTCGCTCCCACCTGTGGAGGTGGAAATCGCCGGCCGTGATATGGAATTGAAAAAGGAATATGAAAATATCGGCTTCTTCCGCTCTAATCTCGACTCTAAGGAACGCGCTGAAATGAAGGAACTCGCTAATTCTTCTTTTCTGAAGGAGGTGAATGAAAATCCTGTCTTTAAGCGTAACCTTGTCGGCAGAGCTGAAAATGCCGCAACCGGTTATTTTAAGGCTCTGTTTGAAAAAAACGGATATTCCGCTGTTGTGAAATTTAAACAGGAGTCTGTATTATAAAAAATTTAACATTAGGGGGCGCATGCGAGAGTTTGACTTATGCGAAAGTTTATAATTTATTTGGTGCTGATTCTTGCTGCGGCCGTTGCCGCGGCTGCACTGTGGATGAAGTGTTCGAACGATAATGATCCCGAAGTTGTTGTGGAGCCGGCGAAAATCGAGGATATCAAGAATATGGTGCAACTCTGCTCCATGGAAATATATTGCGAAGTGCCGGTGAAGGATACTGTCAATAACAAAATGCTTTTCGCAATCCAGAAGCAGGAGGGCAAAATTTCTTTCGACATTGAAAAGCTGCAAATCTCTGACACAGGCGACTCGCTCTTTGTTGTGCTTCCCCCGGAAATCGTGGATGTGAGGGAGTCGACTCAAATGAATTCATGGAGGGTGATCGACTCCAAAGGCCTCGACTTTTTCACAAGCGACAAGCTGACACTGGAGGAGGAAAACTCCATTAAAAGGGAATTGAGAAAAAAATCTGTGGACCGCCTGTATAAAAATGGCACGGTGGCCCGTGCCCGTAAGGAGGCCACCGCGCAATTGAAATTGCTTCTCGAAAATGTATATCGCAAACCAACAGTGGTTTCTGATCCGTCAAACCCCTGACTTTGCAACATCATCACGCCAATGTTATCTCTTCGTCGAGATAGACATCTTGAATGGAATGAATCAGGTTTATCCCTTCTGTCATTGAACGCTGGAATGCCTTGCGACCGCATATCAGCCCCATGCCGCCTGCGCGCTTGTTGACCACGGCTGTCGTCACTGCATCTGTGAGGTCGCTGCTGCCATGCGATGCTCCTCCTGAATTGATGAGTCCAACTCGCCCCATATAGCAGTTGGCCACCTGATAACGACAAAGGTCTATCGGATGTGATGTGGTCAGCTCTGTATACATCTTCTCATCATAACGACCGAATTTCAGAGCTTTGAACCCTCCGTTGCAGTCGGGAAGCTTTTGCTTTATTATGTCTGCTTTTATTGTAACCCCCAGACGATTGGCCTGGCCTGTGAGATCGGCTGATGTGTGATAATCCACACCATCTTTCTTGAATGCACTGTTGCGCAGATAGCACCACAACACTGTCACCATGCCCAATTCGTGTGCCTGTTGAAATGCTTCTGCCACCTGCACAAGCTGGTCGCGGCTTTGCTCCGAACCAAAATATACTGTTGCGCCTACTGCGCATGCTCCCATATCCCATGCCTCTTTTACCGTGCCAAACATCACCTGGTCATAGCTGTTGGGGTAGGTGAGGAGCTCATTATGATTGAGCTTCACGAGAATTGGTATCTTGTGAGCATATTTGCGCGCTACGGATCCCAGATTGCCAAATGACGAGGCAACTGCATTGCATCCGGCTTCAAGCGCCAGCTTTACAATGTTTTCCGGATCAAAATAAATCGGATTCGGCGCAAACGACGCTCCGGCGGAATGCTCTATGTCCTGGTCAACCGGAAGTATCGAGAGATAGCCCGTGCCGCCAAGTCGCCCGTGAGTTAACAACCGCTGAAGATTATTCAGCACCGGAATGCCGCGGTCTGTATCAACCCATAAATTGTCAACCGTTGCGGCTGACGGAATGTGGATTAAAGATTTGTCGATGGTGGTGCACTTGTGATGAAGCAGATATTCCGCTTTATCGCCCAGCAGGCTGATGATTTCTGAATGATTCATATCTGTATTTTTAGCATTGAAGTGATTTAAATTACTTCACTGTCATAAGGGGCTGCATCAATGAAAAATCACTTTAATCCCGCCTGCGCCATGCATGCGGAATGTTTACACCCCTTATGTATTATTAACGTTATTCAACTTTCGCAAGTTTGCAACTTGCGAAAAGCAATGAGGTTAGAGGTTAT
>JAMPDQ010000025.1 GCA_023665575.1 Candidatus Amulumruptor caecigallinarius
ATTAAAAGCGACTGAGAAATCAGCCGCTTTTTTTTTTGCCGTGCGAAGTTAAACCCTATCTGCTGTTGCTTCTTCACGTTTATCATGAGAGGCATGAATGTTTGAGGGGCATAAGATACGTGAGAATCATGAGAATCTTGAAGAACATGTTTTTTTTGTTTTGTGATTTTATGTTATAGAGCAGTTATTGCTTTGTTGTGGAATTTTTAACGTTTTTGTAATGTTTTTTTGCGAAAATATATTTAAATTTGCATTTGAAATCTTTGGGAATCTTATGTCTATTATGACATGTCTCTCAAAGAGCATTATTTAAATGATTTTATCCGGAATTCAATATGACTATTTAAGATTCTGTTTAATAAAAAAAATTACATCACGGGGCGAATGCATGAGCTGAGTTTAGCTCTGCTGAATCAGGAGCGTAGTGGACTATGTGAAGATTCAAGAATCAAAGAATCAAAATCGGGCATGCATGTTAAGCCATTTGTAATTTATTCCATCTTGTCGATCATAACCGGGAGGTAACTCCCTCATAGATTGAATAAATTTCCCTATAACCAGCCGCCACTTATGTTGAATTTTTTATGAAACAGGCTCTAAGTTTTTTATAGTATGCGCATCTTACAACGCTTGAATTGATTATGAATTTCAGATTCTCGAATTGATTATTTGTATAACCAAAATATAGTATTTTATGAAAAAATCTTTACTTTTATCAGTGGTGGTTGCTCTCGGCGCATGTGCTGTGAACGCAACTTCTTACACCGTTTTTTCTCTTCAGGACAAGGGTGAATGGACCGGTAACGGCGATGAACTTGTTATGACGAAATCAATCGATGGTCACACATTCAAGATTGATTATAAAAAAGCCGGTTCCTCTTCAGACTTGCTGAATCCCACAAGCTCTAATTATGCATGGCGCGTTTATAAGAACTCTACAGTAGAGCTGACATCTGACATAACAATGAAAACCATTGTTATTACTTATGACGATTATAGCAACCAGAAATATTGTGTCACCATGTCACTCAGTGATGGCTGGACAGGTAATTTGGTGGATGCTCTTTATACTCTCGTGAATGAGAATGGTTCCACCTCTATCACTTTAACTGCCGATCAGGGTCAGGGACGAATCAATTCTCTCGTTGTTTCCGATGAAGCCGGTGTGGTTGAACCTCCCGTTATGCCTGATGGCGTGATTTTTGAAGATGCTTTTGATAAGAACCTTGATGCCTGGACAAAGCAGAACGATACTCAACTTAGCGATTTCAATGGTTGGAAAATCAATACAAATTCTCCCAAATGTGCAATTTGCAGTCCCTACTATGGAGGTGCAGCTCATGCAGCTGACAGTTGGCTGATAAAGGAGTTTGATCTTACAAATTGGACAAATGTGGAAATGAGCTTCAGCCAGGCTTTCGGCTTTACACTTCCTACAACCCAGGATGAGCACTACACAGTTAATGTGCGCGAAGTTGGCGGCGAATGGACAGCTTTGACAATGGTAAATTTCCCCGAAAAGGGAAGCGGCAACTGGTCGAAATGGATTACCAACACCTTTGATCTCAGTGAATATGATGGCACCAAGATCGAAATTGGTTTCCGCTATTATTTTGCAGATCCTTCCGATACGGCATGGGAGCTTCAGAACTTCAAACTCTCCGGTGAGAATAAGTCAGGTGCCGTAGAGGGTGTAGATGTAGAAGATGTTAATGCTGCTCCTGTTTACTACAATCTTCAGGGCGTGCGTGTTGAAAACCCCTCAAATGGAATGTATATTATGGTTAAGGGAGACAAAGCTACCAAAGTGGCGCTCTAATGTCTTAAACAAAATCAAAATGCAGGCCTAACCTGCATCAAAATGATATAATTTCCAAAGGGAGCAAGGCTGCAGAAATGCAACTTGCTCCCTTTTTGTTAGTGCAATACCCAAAAAAGTGAGCACCGGGTGTGGTAAAAGTTTCAGCAATATATATAATATTATAAAAATTCATTATATTTGCGAACGTAATCTAACCTTATTAATTCATCTTATGAAACACGCACAATGTCAATTTGAAATTGGCTTCCGTGGTTGTCATTTTTTTTATGAAACAGACTCTTCATCTCAATTGCTATGGAACATGCATCTGAATTGGATCTAATAACCGGAAAAATAGTATCTATGGGAGTAAAGTCAGTAATAAATTCACCGGCAAGCGATAACGCGTCCGATGCTCCACGCATTTTGATTATCTACACGGGTGGAACAATAGGAATGACAGAGAATCCGAAAACAGGGGAGCTTGAGCCATTCGATTTCAAGCATTTGATTGACAATGTTCCCAAGATTATGCGTCTCAATTATGTGATTGACAGTTTCCAGTTTGACACTCCGCTTGATTCATCGGCAATGAATCCATCACACTGGGTTGATATAGCCGCAGTGATACAGACATTCTATGACAATTATGACGGATTTGTGGTGCTCCACGGCACTGACACAATGGCTTACACATCATCAGCATTGAGCTTTATGCTCGAAAACCTCCGCAAGCCTGTTGTGATCACCGGCAGCCAGCTCCCAATCGGCGAGGTGCGCACGGATGGAGAGGAGAATCTGATTACAGCGCTTCAAGTGGCTGCAAGCAAGGAAGCGGATGGCACGCCTACACTTCAGGAGGTGGCAATTCTTTTTGAGAATTACTTGTGGAGAGGAAATCGCGCCACAAAATATAGTGCCGACAATTTCGATGCTTTCAAAAGTAATAATTTCCCCAGACTTGCAAAAATCGGGCTTGGCATCACATTCCGTTATGATGTGCTGTGGCGTCCTCGCACAAATGATCCTCTCAATGTGCATCTCGGGATGGATAACAATGTGATGTATCTGAGCCTCTTTCCCGGCATAACTCCCGAAATGACCAAACATATGCTCGACTTGCCGGGTCTGAAGGGTGTGGTGATGAAAACATATGGAGCCGGCAATGCGCCCACTGATCCTCAATTTCTTAAAGTGGTGAAAGATGCCGTAGACCGAGGGATTGTGATTGTGAATGTGTCGCAGTGTGACAACGGAAATGTGTGTCCGCGCAGATACAAGACGGGGTCGGCTCTTTATGAAACAGGGGTAATTTCCGGCCATGATCTCACATCGGAGGCGGCAATCACAAAGCTCATGTTTCTTTTCGGACAAAAATACAGTGTGGATGAAGTGAAAGAACTTATGGAGACCTCTCTTGTAGGTGAGCTTCAAAGCTGATGCATATCGACGACCTGTAATTTTGAGAAACGTGATCTCAAATCTTAATTTTAAAACGGGAAAAATCAACAAGTCGATATTACGACTGGCGGTTCCGGCGATATTAAACAATATCACGGTGCCGCTTCTCGGTATATGCGACACTGCGGTTTCCGGACATCTTGGCTCAGCCGCCTACATTGGAGCCGTTGCTGTGGGGGCCATGATGCTGAATGTGATTTTCTGGCTCAGCGGCTTCTTGCGGGCCGGCACCACTGCGCTGGTGTCGAATGCATTCGGTGCCGGTGATATGGGTGTGGCGGTAAATGTGTCGAAAAAGGCTTTTGTCATAGTGTCGGCTATTTCGGGAATGCTTCTTCTTGCATATCCTTTCATCGGAGAATTCTTGATTGATATTATCTCTCCGCAAGATGAAACCCGACATCTTGCGCTGCAATATTACAACATTTGCGTGTGGTCGGTGCCGGCTCAGCTGGGTGTAATGGTGGTGTCGGGATGGTTTATCGGGATGCAGAATACGGTAGTGCCCATGTTTGTGGCTATAGGTATGAATATAGTCAACATAGTGATGAGCCTTATATATGTCTTTCCCATGAAAATGGGATTTTCCGGAATCGCACTGGGCACTCTTACGGCCAACTGGATTGGATTCGCCACCGCATTGCTTTATATGATTGCTAAAATCCGCAAATTGCCGAAGAATGGCGGAAAAGTGAAATGGCACAGATTTTTCAGTGTAAATTCAAATCTCTTCATGCGTTCTTTCTGCATTATGGGGGTGACGATGGCGGTTACATCTTATGGAGCAAGACTTGGAGACACGGTGCTGGCTGTGAACGCGGTGATGATGCAATTTTTTATCTTCTTTTCATATTTCATGGATGGTTTTGCATTCGCGGGCGAGGCTCTTGTGGGAAAGGCGAGTGGCGAGAAAAACATCCAAAGGCTGCATGCCACCACGCGTGCGCTGCTACTCTGGGGTGCGGGAATGGCATCCGCTTTTTTTATCATCTATCTTTTTGCCGGCAGCCATATCGCCGGGCTAATCACCGATAGTGCCGATGTGTGCATGGGGGTGGCGGAGATGCATCTTTGGGTGGTGCTGCTTCCGCCGGTAACAGTGGCGGCATTTCTCTTTGACGGCATATTCATCGGACTCACCCGAACGCGTATGCTTTTCCTCACCACGCTGCTGGCCGCAGCCATTTTCTTTGCGATAACTCTGCCGTTTGACATAAAAGGGGGATTCAACAACAATATTTTGTGGCTTGCCTTCGAATGCTATCTCCTTATACGCGGATTGTCGCTGGCAATATGCTATGCGCATCTTGGAGTGCGCCTGACTTCACATTTGTGAAACTTGAATTTATTCGTTAATTTTGTGATATGAACGAGAACAGCATATATCAGGCGGTGAGAATAGGCGATGTTGCCGATTGGAAATTGATTGTGGAGATTTCCGCAACGGGAATGAGCGCGTATCTGAAAAACATTAATCCTGCGGAAGATGTGTTGACTCTGTTTGAAGAAAAATGGAAAAATGATCCGGAAGCTCTTCTTACGCACATAGAGGGGATGGTATACGACCATCCTCAAGTGCTTGATGATTTCTCAACTGAGATTGCCATTGTGACTCCGCAAGCGCTTCTTTTTCCGGCCGAAATGGTGGATGATGATGAAGATGAGGCAATAGAAATATATGGCAGGATTTATTGCTCCGAGCCGGAAGATGTGATGATGTGTGATATCCCGGGTGCCGTATGCCTTTTTACGCTTGTGCCGGGTCTTCGGGCATTTCTGCAGCGAACATTTCCCGGTGCTGCCGTAAAATTGCATCTCGCTGTGCTCGCCGCCCGTTTTGCCGGACGCACGGCCGACACGCCGCGAATATATCTGGACATTCGTGACAAAGAGGCCGACTTTATCGTTTACGACATCAAACGACTCCTTTCTGCATCCACTCACAAGTGGGAAACTATCGCAGACATTGAATATCATTTGTTCAATCTGATAGATGTCTACGGATTGAATCCTGCCGACTTGCAGGTATCAGTGTCGGGGCTGAAAGAACAAAAGGCGGAAATAGTAAGGGAATTGCGAAAATACATTTCATATGTCATGCTGACAATGATTCCCGGCATCGGCGTGAAAAGCGGAATGTCGCTTTGCGCGGCGATGATGATGCGCGGGTGAATGATACAGTTGAAAGATACTACGGATGTGATGCGATGACTCCGTTTGATAAAATTTTAAGCCACGGGGACGCATCTGTTAACATGGCTAAACCAATTGAGGAATATCATAGAAAATCATGAGAATTATAAGAGGCAAATACGGACGCAGACGCTTCGATGTGCCTAAAAATATCACGGCACGACCCACAACAGACTTCGCGCGCGAGAATATTTTCAATGTGATTGAAAACTTCGAGGATATCGAAGGCAAACGGGTGTGCGACCTGTTTGCCGGCACAGGGGCGATAAGTTGGGAGTTTGTGTCGCGCGGAGCTGCCGAGGTGGTGTCGGTGGAACAGGCTGCCGTGCAGGCTTCCTTTATACGCAGCGTGAAGGAAAAACTCAGTGACACGGTGCTTACGCTTGTAAAGGGGGATGTGTTCAGGTTTATTGAGAGAGATGAAAAATCATTTGACATAGTTTTTGCCGATCCCCCTTATGATCATGCGAGATTCGCAGAAATCCCCGGACTGATATTAGGATCCTCCCTTGTCAGCCCCGGCACACTGGTGATTGTGGAGCATAATCGCAACCATGACTTCAGCGGCTTGCCCGGATTCGAACAGCAACGCAGCTACGGAAGTGTGAATTTCAGCATATTCCGGGTTTGAGTGGATGAGTGGATGAGTAAATTTGGAAATTACAGCAATGGATAAAATGATAAAACTTGACAAGATAGAGGATGCCCTCGAGGATTTCCGCGCCGGCAAGTTTGTTCTGGTGGTGGATGATGAAGACCGTGAGAATGAAGGCGATCTTATAATTGCCGCCGAGAAAATCACTCCTGAAGATGTAAATTTCATGCTTAAGAATGCACGCGGCGTTTTGTGTGCCCCCATAAGCATGGAGCGTTGCCGGGAGCTGGATCTCGAACCCCAGGTAAATGACAACACCTCTGTGCTGGGCACTCCATTTACGGTGACAGTAGACAAGCTTGAAGGATGCAGCACCGGCGTATCAATCAGCGACCGCGCCGCCACAATCCGTGCGCTTGCCGATCCGGCTTCTACACCGGAAACATTCGGACGCCCGGGTCATATCAATCCTCTGTATGCGCAGAACAGAGGTGTGCTTCAACGCGCCGGACACACGGAGGCCGCTGTTGATCTGGCACGCCTCTCCGGCTTGTATCCCGCTGCCGCGCTTATGGAAATTATGAGCGATGACGGCACAATGGCGCGGCTTCCCGAATTGCGCGAAAAAGCCGATGAATGGGGCCTGAAGCTTATAAGCATACGCGACCTGATTGCATACAGGCTTCAGAATGACTCGCTGGTGGAGCGTGGCGAGGAGGTGGATATGCCCACGGCTTACGGACATTTCCGGCTGATTCCCTTCCGTCAGAAAGATAACAATCTGGAGCATGTGGCTCTTATCAAAGGGAATGTGGAAAATGGCGAGCCGGTGCTCGTGAGGGTGCATTCCTCATGTGTCACCGGAGATATCTTCGGGTCGAGAAGATGTGAATGCGGCGAGCAGTTGCATCTTGCCATGCAAATGATAGAAAAGGAGGGAAGGGGAGCTCTCATATATCTAAATCAGGAGGGCAGAGGCATAGGGTTAATGGACAAAATCAAAGCCTATAAGCTCCAGGAGAACGGACTCGACACTGTTGATGCCAATCTTCATCTCGGCCATAAGGCAGACGAAAGGGATTATGGTGTGGGTGCGAATATTCTGCATTCATTGAAGATTGAGAAAATGCGTCTTATGACAAATAATCCGGTGAAACGAATCGGCCTGGAGGGATATGGAGTGGAAATAACAGAGATTGTTCCGCTTGAGGTGGATCCGAATCCATATAACGAAAAATATATGGAAACCAAAAAAAACAGAATGGGACACAACCTCCATAAAGTGTGAAGTGAGATGAAAAAGAGTGCAATATCCGTTGCTTTAACAGCATTGTTGCTGTGTGTGAATGCAATATCGGCTGAGGCGGAAAAGAAAATGCTCGGGCATGACGATTTCGACAGCTGGAAATCGGTGAAGAATCATGAGGTTAGCCGCAATGGCGAATGGGCGGCATTTTCTGTAAATCCCCAGGAGGGTGATGGTGTGCTCACATTCTATAATTCGCACACCGGGAAGCGTATGGAAATAGCCCGAGGATATAATCCGCGGTTCACTGCCGATGGAAAATGGGGAGTCGCTCTGATAAAGCCTCTGTTTGCTGCAACAAGGATGGCTAAAATTGCAAAGAAGAAAGATGCCGATCTACCCCGGGATTCGCTGGCTGTAGTCAATCTCTCGACGGGTGTGGTGAAGCGCATTGGTGATGTCACGGAATATAAAATCGGCAAGGATGCCGGCCAATGGATTGCATTTAAATCATGCGACACCACTCTCGTGAAACAGAAATATCTTAAGGATAAGGAATGCGGCCGTCCGCTGGTGGCATTCAATCCCGAAACAGGCGCTTTCAAAGTGATCAATTGGGTGAAGGATTACACCTTTTCTCGCGATGGGAAAAGAATTGCGGTCAACACTAAAAAGCCGGAGAAAGATTCTGTAGCCACAAATTGCATAGGAGTGCTCAATCTCCCCGACACATCTTTTACGGTGATTGACAGAGATAAGAAATTCTATGGTATTCCTGCAATCAGTGAGCAGGGCAACCGGCTTGCGTATACAGCATCCAACGACACAGTGAAGAGCGGAACCAAACGTGCGGATGTGTATCTTTCCGACCTTGACAATATCATGCGCGCTCCGCGCGAGATAAAGCTCGAATTCAATGACAAGGCCGGACAAAATCTTTATCCTAACCAATATACACGGCTCAAATTCTCGCACAATGGCAAGCGGCTTATAGCCGGTGTGGCTCCTGTAATTGCCCCCGATGACACCACTATCGTGGATTTCGAAAAGGGAAAGCTTGACATCTGGGTGTGGAACAAGGCTCTAAACCCTCCCCAGGAACAGAAACAGCTGGATAAAATCAGGGAAAACAATTTCCCGGTGGTGATAGATCTCGACAATTTCTCAAAGACTCTGATTACTGATGAGCCTCTGGCAGAAGTAAAGGCTCCCAACCGGTGGGACGGCGATTACGCGCTTGTGCTTGATCCCACTTCAACAATAGTATCTTACCAGTGGGATTATTTCGCGCCTACCGAGATGTATGTTGTGAATGTGAAGAATGGAGAAAAAAAACTCATAGGACGTTATCAGCGCTCTAACGAGCCTCAGCTCTCTCCGGCCGATAAATATGTGGCATGGTTTGCCGACCGCAATTATTATGTATATGACATAGCTTCAGGAGAAACAGTGTGTGCAAGTGGCAGTGTGCCTTATCCGTTATGGGACACCGATGACCGTCACCCGTCGCCTGCCGATCCTTATGGCATCGCGGGCTGGGGCAAGGATGACGAGGCATTGCTCATATATGACAAACATGATATCTGGAGCATTGACCCGAAGGGTGATAGAAAGCCGGTGTGTGTCACATCCGGAGAGGGAAGGAAACAGAATGTGAAATATCGCTACCGCAATCTTGATCCCGACCGCAGATTTCTCAGCTCCGGAGACATCATGCTCCTGAATGTGTTTTCTTACACAACGAAATATAACGGATTGGCCATAATGAAATATGGCGAGACAAAAGCTCCGGCAACCGGTGTGCTCGACAAATATGCCTACACTCAGATTCGTAAGGCTCTTGATGCTGATGTATACACCTGGCAACGTGCCAATTTCAACACATCTCCCGATATGTGGCTTAGTCGGGGCACACGCTTTGCCCAGGCTGTGCGCCTCTCTGACGCTAATCCGCAAATGAAGGATTATTCATGGGGCACCGCACAGCTTGAACGCTGGTATGCTTATGACGGAAATATGTCGGAAGGTGTGCTTTATGTGCCGGAAGACTATGACCCCTCGAAAAAGTATCCGATGATGTGTGTGTTCTACGAAACAGGTTCGGAGGATCTATGCTATCATTACACCATGGAGCCATCGTGGAGCTGGGTGAATTATCCTTTCTATGTGAGCCGAGGATATGTGGTGTTTGTGCCGGATATTCATTACACATCAGGCCGTCCCGGTGAAGATGCCTACAATTATGTATGCTCGGGCGTGGAAGAGATGTGCCGCCGCTATCCATGGATTGATAAGAGCAGAATCGGTATCGATGGACAAAGCTGGGGCGGCTATCAGACAGCCTACCTTGTGACACGCACCAATATGTTTGCATGTGCGGGTTCGGGAGCTCCGGTGGCCAACATGACTTCGGCTTATGGCGGCATACGATGGGAGTCGGGCGACTCGCGCCAGCCGCAGTATGAACAGGGGCAAAGTCGTATCGGCGGCACCCTTTGGGAGCGTCCGGAAATGTATATCCAGAGCTCCCCGGTGTTTCATGCCGACAGATGCGAAACACCATTGCTGATAATGCATAATGACAACGATGGCGCAGTGCCGTGGTATCAGGGCATAGAACTCTTTATGGCTTTGCGCAGATTGCAGAAACCGGTGTGGATGTTGCAATATAATGGAGAATCACACAATATCAGGGAACGCAAAAACCGAAAGGATATCACCCGCCGGTTCCAACAATTTTTCGATCATTACCTCAAGGGCGAGCCGATGCCCAAATGGATGAAGGAGGGAGTGCCCATGATTCGGAAAGGTCAGGAATGGGGCTTTGAAACAGAGGAATCCGGCTATATGTCCACTCAAAGCAAAGTGCGGAAATGATTTCTTTTGTAAATTCAAAAATAAATATTGGTCTGCAGATTGTGAGCCGCCGGAAGGATGGCTACCACAATCTGCAGACCATTTTCTATCCTATAGGGAAACATAGCGGCACTCCCGAAAATCCGTTGGCGTTTTGCGACATACTTGAAATTACGGAGTCGATTGCGTACTCTTTTGAAATGTCAGGACGCGATGTGAATTGCGATTCCCGGCAAAATCTGGTGTGTCGGGCAGTGCATGAATATTTTAGCAGGGATGTTGCTGCCGGCTTTTTGCCCCATGTGTCGCTACATAAAAATCTGCCGTTCGGCGCAGGTATAGGGGGCGGCAGTGCAGATGCAGCCTTCACCCTGTCGATGCTGGCACAGCTTGAACGCGAATATTGTGAACGCATTGGGGTGAACTCTCATGCCCCCAATGAAGAGGAACTGAGGAGAATGGCATTGAAGCTTGGTGCGGATGTGCCCTTTTTTATCTATAATGAGCCGGCATATGCCGAAGGAATAGGGGAAAGGCTTGAGCCGATGGCTCTTGATTTGTCGGATAAATGGCTCGTGCTCGTAAAGCCCGATATTTATATATCAACAAAAGATGCATTTGCCGGAGTGACACCCCGTTTTGCAGAATTTGATTTGAGAGAGTTGTGTAGCCTCCCCTTAACCGAATGGAAATATGTGGCGAAGAATGATTTTGAAGATTCAATATTTCCCCGGTTTCCCGAAATGAAACGAGTGAAAAACCGGCTATATGAGGCCGGAGCGGAGTATGCATCGCTCACCGGCAGTGGGTCGTGCCTTTACGGAATATTTTCCGACCGATGCACTGCAGTTCATGCCGTCGGGCAATTTTCTAAAATTCCAACTATCTTGCATTCTTATTTGTTAAAGATGTGAGAAGGGAGAGTGTAATCTTGTTGGGAATTGTCAGAAATCGATTCTTCCGA
Organism: Candidatus Amulumruptor caecigallinarius; assembly: GCA_023665575.1. Classification (GTDB taxonomy): domain Bacteria; phylum Bacteroidota; class Bacteroidia; order Bacteroidales; family Muribaculaceae; genus Lepagella. Next base: position 11,117 of record JAMPDQ010000025.1, read on the forward strand.
TCAAGATTGGCATAATATTTGCTGTAAAAGTAGCGACTCCCATTCGAAAGATTCCACTTGACAGGGTATCAAAAAACAGATAGATATGGAAGAGAAATCAAGAAAAAATAAAGAGGGTAAGAACATAAGCCCCGATGAGGTTATTGTAGATGATATTAATGCTACAGAGGCTAAGAATCAGGAGGCTGAACAGAATGTTGCCGAGGCGGCCATGGAGGAGCTTTCTGCGGAGGAAAAACTTCAGAAAGAAGTAGACTCTCTGAATGAAAAACTCGAGAAGGAAAAAAAGGAATACATGTTTCTAATGGCAGAGTTCGACAATTTCCGCAAGCGCACATTGCGTGAGAAGTCGGAATTGATTAAGAATGCTGCTGAATCAGTATTCAAGGGTCTGCTTCCTATTGTAGATGATTTTGAGAGGGCTTTGAAAGCCACGGAAGGCTCAGCGGATGCCAACTCTGTGAGAGAGGGTATGGAACTGATTTATAAAAAGCTGAAAAAATATATGGAGCAGAATGGCGTAAAGGAGATGGATCCTGATGACATAGATTTCGATGCCGACAGGCATGAAGCCATTTCAGCAGTTCCTGTGCCTGAAGAATCGCAAAAGGGGAAAATCCTTGATACGGTGGAGAAGGGTTATACAATCAATGACAAGGTGCTCCGCCATGCCAAAGTGGTTGTCGGACAATAAGAGTATGTTTCATAAAAATTTTTAACATTAGGGGGCGTATGCGAGGCCAATAGTAATGTTGTTAATTTATTTAACACTAATATCTGTATCAATGAAAAATCACTTTAGTTCGGCTTCTTTTTGACTGATTTATACAGTCTCACCGGTCATAACTGAGTTGTTGTTCCTCTGAGACTGAATAAATGATCTCAAAATAAGCTGCTCCTAATGTTGAATTTTTTATAAATCAGACTCTAAGGGGCCGGCAACATTATTAATGAATAAGAATATGGCTGAGAAGAGAGATTATTACGAGGTGCTGGGGGTGTCGAAGAATGCCACGGCCGATGAAATAAAGAAGGCCTATAGAAAGAAGGCCATACAATATCACCCGGACAAGAATCCGGGCGACAAGGAGGCTGAAGAGAAATTCAAGGAGGCTGCTGAGGCTTACGATGTATTGTCGGATGCCGACAAACGGGCCAAATATGACCAGTTTGGCCACTCCATGGGTCCGCAGGGCTTTGGCGGTGCCGGTGGTTACAGCGGTTATGGCGGCTTTGGCGGCGGAATGTCGATGGAGGATATATTTGCTCATTTCGGCGATATTTTCGGCGGCAGATTCTCCGGTGGTGAAGGATTTGGAGGTGCCACCGGGCGTGCCCGCAAACATGTGAATAAAGGCACCGATCTGCGGATCACGGTGAAGGTGACTCTTAAAGACATTATGAATGGTGTCGACAAGAAGCTGAAAATTCCTAAATTTGTGGCCGACACTCACTGCAACGGCACCGGCGCAAAGGATGGCACTGCTTTCCATACATGTAACCGCTGCCAAGGCACGGGATATGTCACAACTGTGCAGCAAACATTCATGGGGGCAATGCAGAGCCAATCTGTATGCCCCGAATGTAATGGTGATGGAAAGGTTATTACAGAGCGTTGCCGGTATTGCAATGGCCAGGGTGTTGAAAAGAAGGAGGAAATTGTAAGTTTCCACATTCCGGCCGGTGTTGAAGATGGTATGCAGCTTACACTGCGCGGCCAGGGCAATGCACCGCGCAATGGCGGCGTAAATGGCGACTTGCTGATAAAAATTCAGGAAGAGAAAGATCCGGAGCTTATACGCGATGGAAAGGACATTATATATAATCTGATGCTCGATTTTCCGACCGCTGCTCTTGGTGGCACGGCCGAAGTGCCCACTATTGATGGACGTGCGCGTCTGAAAATTGTGCCGGGTACACAGCCCGGGAAAGTGCTCCGCTTGCGTGGCAAGGGCTTGCCTGCAATGAATGGAGGTAATAGAGGTGATATCCTCGTCAATGTGATGGTGTATGTGCCCGAGTCGCTCACAGATGCGGAAAAATCAGCCATTGAGAGTTTGAAGAATTCCACCAATGTTGTGCCCACAAAATCAACATCTGAAAGAATATTTTCGCGTCTCCGCCATATATTCAATAAAGAAAACCGCGGAGAATAAGAGCCTGTTTCATAAAAATTCAACATAATGGGCGGCTTTGGGTGGCCGCTGTTTTTCATGAAACAGGTCTTTAAGATGCAGCAGGGAGGTTGTCGTAATGACAACCTCCCTGCTTTTAGATTCTGAGCCTTACAGGCTTGGCTTTACGAACCCTATTTCAGATAATCAAGTATGCGGGCTGTAACGGCTTCCACATTATAACCGAATTTCTCTTCAAGCACTTTTGCGGGTGCTGAAGCTCCGAATCTTTCAAGTCCGGCTATGGTGAATTCGCCGCTCATCAGCGGATATAGTGTTGCCGGAAGTCCGGATGTGAGGCCAAATTTCTTCACATCGCGTGGAATCACTTTGTTGCGATAGCTTTCCGGCTGCTCCAAGAATATTCCGATTGAAGGCACGGAAACCACTTGTGCCCGGATGTTATGTTTGAGAAGCTCTTCGGCTGCATGCACAAGCAATGCAACGTCGCTGCCATTGGCCACAAGCACAATGTCGGGATTGTCAGCCTTTCTGACAATATATCCCCCCTTTATTGCCATGCGGGCCTCTTCTCTGCGATTCTCTCCCGGAAGATCCTCAAGATTCTGACGCGAACAAATAATCACTGAAGGTGTGCACGTGTTGTTCATCGCAAGTTCATAGCATGCTACAGTCTCGGCACTGTCTGCCGGGCGAAGCACCATCACAGAAGGCTTGCCGCTGAAATTCCTCACCTGCTCAAGAAGTCGTATCTGGGCCTCTTGCTCGATGGGCTCATGAGTGGGCCCGTCTTCTCCCACGCGGAAAGAATCGTGAGAATAAATGTATTTCACCGGAAGCTCCATAAGTGCAGACATGCGGATAGCCGGCTTCATATAATCGCTGAACACGAAGAATGTGGCACATGCCGCAAATACACCCCCATGGAGCGCGATGCCGTTCATCAGACATGCCATTGTGAGCTCTGCCACTCCGGGCTGGAGAAATCCTCCGGAGAAATCGCCATTCACAAGCTGTCCGGTTTTCTTTAGGAATGAATCCGTCTTGTCGGAATTGGCAAGGTCGGCGCTCGATACAATCATATTGCGAACGTGTTCGGCCAGGAATGCGAGGCAGGCTCCCGATGCGGCACGCGATGGCTGATTTGCTTTAAGCAGCACTTCGTCCCAATTCAGCTCGGGCAATTTGAGACTGATGAAATTCTGCAGTTCGGCCGCTTTCTCCGGGTTCTCACCTGCCCAGAGATCATATAGCGATTTGCGGGTGGCTACAATGTCTTTAAGTTCTCCGGCTCTTTTTGCGTAAAGGGCTTTCACTTCATCACGGATTATCCACGGATTCTCCGGATCTCCCCCATAATTGCGAATTGTAGCCTCTATGTCAGCTCCGGCATTTGAAAGGGGTTGCCCATGAGTGGAAACAGCACCCTCCAGAGAGCCTCCGTCAGTTGAGATCACACCTTTTGCCATGGTGGTGTGGCCTATTATGAGTGTGGGGCGCTTCTCCTCTCCAATTGCCGTAGTGAGTGCTTCGGCAATAGCAATGGAGTCGGAGCCGTCCACTTCAAGCACATTCCAATTCCAAGCTCGATATTTGGCTGCCACATCTTCATTCGACACGGCCTCCACTTTGGTGGAAAGCTGCACTTCATTGGAGTCGTAAAACATAATGAGATTATGCAGTCCGAGAAGCCCGGCGATTCTGCCGGCACCCTGGGATATCTCCTCTTGTATGCCGCCATCGGAGATAAAGGCATATGTCTTGTGAGCCACCACATCGCCGAATCTGGCGTGAAGAAAACGCTCGGCAATGGCACATCCGACGGCCATTACGTGTCCCTGACCGAGCGGCCCGGAGGTGTTTTCAATGCCTTTATTCGGGTCAGCTTCCGGGTGGCCGGGAGTGACACTTCCCCATTGCCGGAAATTTTGGAGATCCTGCATGCTGAATTTGCCGGTGAAGGCAAGCACGGAATAGAGCATCGGCGACATGTGTCCCGGGTCGAGAAAAAATCTGTCGCGGGCAAACCATTCGGGATTTTCGGGATCGTAAACAAGAAAACCGGAGTAGAGCACGTTGATGAAATCTGCGGCTCCGAGAGCTCCGCCCGGGTGTCCGGATTTGGCCTTTTCCACCATCTCTGTGATTAGCACGCGCAGGTTGTCAGCGGCTAAATCCATTGATTTTTTATCCATAAGTAATAAGAGTCTGTTTTATCAAAAATTCAATATTAGGTCGGCTTGTTTTTGAGATAATTTATTCAACCTCAGAGGGGCAACCTCTCGGTTGTAACCGATAAGATTAGATAAATCAACCAAAAAGAAGCTGACTAAAGTAATTTTTCATTGAAACAGAAATAAGTATTAAATAAATTAACAATAAATCAGATGTCTGTTTTATATTTAAATTACTATTGGCCACGTATGCATGGACGGTTTGACTCTTTGAATCAGTTACATTGCCCGTTATGCTCCTGATTCTGCAGTGCCACACCCGGCTCATGCGTGCGACCTCTAATGTTAAATTTTTCATGAAACAGACTCTAAGGTTAGAATTATCCGGCGTTAATTACTTGCGATTCTTCGGTGTCGTCAACGGGAATGTTCTTGTTGACATTTTTCGATCCGATGAGGGCGTAGTAAAGAAGATAGGCGAGCATCACCACTACGAGCCAGTAAGAGGCCGCATAGCTTACGCTATCAGCAATGGCGTTCTGCAGCAGAGGCATGACACCACCGCCAACCACCATCATCATGAAGATGCCTGATGCCTGCGCAGTGTATTTGCCCAGCCCCTCCACGGCAAGGTTGAATATCGAGCCCCACATCACGGATGTGAAAAGTCCGCAAAGCACAAGCAGAAGTGCCGACAGGGGCACTGTCGCCATCGAGAAACCGTCTTCAACTGAATAGGCCGGCATGCTCACACGCACCGTTGTGGGGATGAAGATTGCAAAAATTATCAGAATGATGGCTGCCGAAGTGGCCACAATGAGCTGTGCGCGGCTGCTCACTTTCCCGGAGATAAGCGATGACGACAGGCGTCCTACAAGCATTAGCAACCAATACACTGCGGCAACAGCGCCTGCAACAGCGGTGGCATTGCTGGTGATTCCGGAAACAGAACTGTCGCTAATCCAGAAAATCAGCACTCCCGGAATGCCCACTTCGATTCCGACATAGAAAAAGATGCCAATCACCCCCATCACCGTGTGGCGGAAACTCCAAGCACTGTGTGGACTTTTCGGCTTCACTTCTCCCTTTTTGCGAATGTGAGGCTCCGGAATCTTCACCATGGAGATTATAATGAATCCAACCACAAACACACCCATGGCTATCCAGAGCAGGGGGGCTACGTCGGTGATTGATGTCTTGTCAGTGACAGTGCCAATCAGCATGCCCACAAATAGGGGAGTGAGTGTGCCGGCAAGCGAATTGAGCGAACCGCCCAGCTGAATCAGCTGGTTGCCCTTATTGCCTCCGCCTCCAAGCATGTTGAGCATAGGGTTGACTACAGTGTTGAGCATACACACGCAGAAACCACACACGAAGGCACCGCATAGATACACAATGTAATTCAACATCACGGGAGTGCCGCTTACTGAGAATAATGCTGTTTCGCTGCCGAACTCTCCCGACAGATATTGCAGCAAGACGCCAATGGCTCCGATTGCCATAGCCCACAATGTGGTTTTTTTATATCCGATTCTCACAAGCATTGTTCCGGCCGGGATTCCCATAATCAGGTAGGCAAGAAAATTCATAAAATTTCCCACCATGCCTGACCATTCGTAGTGGCCTTTCCAGATTGTGCCGAGAGGGGCAGCGAGATTTGTAACGAATGAAATCATGGCGAAGAGGAAGAACATCACCACGATTGCGACTGTGCGGGCACCACTCTTTGTCCGCTGTCCGGGCTGTTTGATTGAATCCATGTGTGTAATCTTTAAATAGTTAGTAATCGGGCGGTTATCGATATGGCGATTGTGATTAAGTGGTTGTTGATGTTTTTTTGTCTGTTGCAGGCATTTTGCTCAATAGTTTCGCTCACCGAAGATACGTGTGCCCACTCTCACAATGTTGGCACCCTCCTCCACGGCAATCGGCCAGTCATGGCTCATTCCCATTGAAATTTTGTTGAAATCCGGATTTGCCGGCTTGTAAATCTCTGAAATTTCATGGAAAAGATTGTGTATTTTGCGAAAATCCGCGCGCACTGTGTTCATGTCATCGGTGTTAGTGGCCATGCCCATAAGCCCGCGAATGTTTACAGCCTTGAGAGTATCATATTTGCGGCTTTTGAAATATTCGAGCAATTCTTCCGGAAGGAATCCGAATTTTGTCTCTTCGCGGGCCACATGCACCTGCATGAGCACATTTGTCACCACTCCGAGCCTGCAGCTTTCCACATCAATGAGATTCAGAAGCTTTTCCGAGTCAACGCTCTCAATCATTGCCACATGCTGCAATAGCTGACGCACCTTGTTGGTTTGCAGATGTCCGATGAAATGCCAGCGGATTTCATCAGGCAGCAGGGGAATTTTTGCGAGGAGCTCCTGCACACGGCTTTCTCCAAAATATCTCTGGCCGGCATCGTATGCCTCGCGAATCATTTCCGCCGGATGGAATTTTGACACCGCTACAAGTTGCACATCTGCCGGGAGTTCCTCATGCAATTTTCTTATTTCATCAGCTATCATGACATATTTCTATTTGTCGGGGTTAAGATCGGCTCCGAACACATCCATAATTAAGGTTTCCGTTATCGAGCCGATTTCATAATCGGCCATGGAGCCTTTCATTCCTTCGTTGAATCTGGCCAGTGCATCTTCGAAATCCGAGGCCTGAACAAGAATCTGTGAAGTTGTTTTCTTCTCAACTCCGGAATTTTCGTCAACAGTGATGAAATTCACCTTTACAAGGTAATATCTGTCGCAGCCCTCATTGAAGAAGATTTCCGATATCTTGGTTTTTTTCTCAGATGAAACGGAATATTCGCCTGAAATAAAGGGCTTCATTTCCTCAATGATCCGCGCCTCTGCTTCAGTGAAGGTGAGAGCATCAACAAGATAGGGTTCGTTAACTTTCTTGACAAGTCCGTTTTCCATCGTCTTGTCATATCTAACTTTACATTCAAACCAGAGTGCCATTTGTCTAAATTTTTTGGAATCCATAATCTCCGGTGCATGCAACAGATATTTTTTATGTCATGCTCCGAAGCTCGAGCTTGCGCCCGATAATGCAAAGATAAAAAATAAAAGTGAATTCCGGCTTATTAGACGGCTGCTTATTTGTCGCTTATTTGTCGTCTTATTTGTAAACAAATAAATTTGTGCAAAATAAAATCAAAATATCGATTAATTTGTTAAATTTGCATAAGCCCCCTTTTCATAAAAATTTTATGAAACAGACTATAAACTTATATCTATGGAAAATTTAGCAGAAGTTGTTGACTGGTCGCGGATGCAGTTTGCGATGACGGCCATATATCACTGGCTTTTTGTGCCCCTGACGTTGGGACTGTCGGTGATGGTGGCAATTATGGAAAGTATATATTTTAAAGAGAAGTCGGAGAAATGGCTTAAAATCACAAAGTTCTGGATGACTCTCTTTGGTATCAATTTCGCAATTGGTGTGGCCACCGGTATCATTCTTGAATTTGAATTCGGCACAAACTGGAGCAATTATTCCTGGTTTGTCGGTGACATTTTCGGTGCTCCGCTTGCCATTGAGGGATTGTTTGCCTTTTTTATGGAGGCCACTTTCGGAGCTGTAATGTTTTTCGGCTGGAATAAAGTCAGTCCGCGCTTTCATCTTGTCTCTACATGGCTCACGGCCATCGGCGCATCGCTGTCGGCACTCTGGATACTTGTGGCAAACGCATGGATGCAATATCCGGTGGGCATGGAGTTTGACCCGGCCCAGATGAGAAATGTGATGAACAATTTCCTGGCGTTATTCTCCGACATCGCTGTAAACAAATTTTTCCATGCCGTGTTCAGCGGATGGGCTCTTGCAGGTGTGTTTGTGATAGGCGTGAGCTGCTTCTTGCTGTTGAGGGGGAAGAACCGAGACTTTGCTCTCGGCTCTATCAAGGTGGCGGCCTGGACCGGTTTGGCGGGCCTTTTGCTCACAATCTTCACCGGTGATGGCTCCGCAGTGCAGGTGGCACGGCATCAACCTATGAAACTCGCTGCCATGGAGGGTCTTTACAACGGTTCCGAAGGGCAGGGGCTCGCAGCTTTTGCTATCGTTAATCCTGAAAAGGAATGGGATAATAATGAGCCGGAATATCTTTTCAATATCGAAATTCCATACGCGCTATCGGTGCTCGCCAATCATGACCCTCACTCATTTGTGCCCGGAATCACCGACATTATCGAAGGTGTGAGCTATGATAAAGAGGGCAACAAAGTCAACACAGTGAGCTATGCCGAACGAATAAAGCGCGGCAAGCAGGCACGTGTGGCCCTCGCAGATTATAACGAGGCACGCAAAACGGGCAACGAATCAGGCATGGGCGAAGCCTTGCAGCGTCTGAAAGCCGACTATCCATATTTCGGATATGCCTATTTCAACAGTGTGGCTGATGCGATTCCGCCTGTGGGTGTCACATTCACAATGTTCAGGGTGATGGTGATGCTCGGCGGATATTTCTTGCTTTTCTATGTGGTGACATTGTTTCTTGTATATAGAAAAGACATGATTGACCGCAGCCGATGGTTCTGGTGGGTTGCCATGCTATCAGTGCCATTCATGTGGCTTTGCAGCGAGGCCGGATGGGTGGTGGCTGAAGTGGGCCGTCAGCCCTGGACAATTCAGGATTTGCTCCCCACGCGAGCCGCAATCTCCGAGATTCCCGCCGGATCGGTGGTGACAACTTTCTGGATGTTCGCAATAGTGTTCACACTCTTGCTTGTGGCCGAATTGAGCATTATGCTTAGATATATCGGAAATGAGTCGAAAAAAGATATGTTAAACCCTGTAAATGCATAAAGTCATGACATTGGAATATCTTCAAAACTATTGGTGGCTGCTTATCTCCGTGCTTGGAGGAATTCTCGTGTTCCTGCTTTTTGTGCAGGGTGGACAGTCAATGATTTACAGCCTCGGACGCACGCCCGAAAAGCGCAATCTTATGCTTGCCTGCATGGGCAGTAAATGGGAGCTTACGTTCACGACGCTTGTGGTGTTCGGCGGTGCGTTTTTTGCATCATTCCCATTGTTCTATTCCACATGTTTCGGAGGCGCATACTGGCTTTGGATATTGATTCTCTTCAGTTTTGTGCTTCAGGCGGTAAGCTATGAATACCGGCGTAAAAAGGGGAATGTGTATGGCTCCGGCACATATGATGCGTTTCTCTTCATTAACGGCTCGCTGGGCACGATTCTGCTCGGCTGTGCAGTCGGAATGTTTTTCTTTGGCGGAGAGTTTACAATAAATCGCACCAACATTCTCGACACGAGTTCTCCCGTAATATCGCAGTGGGCTCCTTCCCACGGCTTTGATGCGATATTCAATTGGCGCAATCTTCTGCTTGGTTTCACGGTGATGTTTTTGTCGCGCATGCAGGGATGCCTTTACCTGATGAACAGAATTGATGCCGATGATTCTTTCTTTGCAGCAATAAAGAAATCAGCGTTGGCAAACGGAGTGGTGTTTGTGATTTTCTTCCTGACATTCATGGGAGTGCTGCTCACCACTGCCGGATATAATGTTGTTACAGACGGCGGTGCGGAGACAATCACTGAGGAGCCTTATAAATATTTGCATAATTATATTGAGATGTGGTGGGCCGGGCTGCTCCTTCTTGCAGGCGTGGTTAGTGTGCTTTACGGTCTGGGACGCAGTGTGCTGTCGCGCAGATTTACAAAGGGAATCTGGTTCACGGGCATCGGCACATTCCTTGTAGTGCTGACGCTCTTCTTTGTAGCAGGATATAACGACACGGCATATCTGCCATCGCTGCTCGATGCTGCATCTTCACTTACAATACGCAATTCATCATCCTCGGAGTTCACACTAAAAGTGATGGGATATGTGTCGCTGGTGATTCCGATTGTATTGGCTTATATTGCATATGTGTGGCGTACTATGGATCACGCCCGTCTTGACGGCAAGGAGGCCGGAGCGGCACATTGAAACATGTTGATGTAAAATCAGGAAAAGCAGCGATAAAAGAGGGCACGGATTGGCAACTTTTCTCCAGTTTCTTTAAAATCGGCGCGTTCACATTCGGTGGCGGCTGGGCCATGATTTCTATAATTGAGCGCGAAATTGTAGATAAGCACCATTGGATTGAGAGGGAAGACTTTCTCGATTTGCTGGCGATTTCACAATCGTTGCCAGGCATCCTCGCTGTGAATATAGCCACTTCTGTAGGTGACAAACTCAAGGGATTGAGAGGAAGTGTGATTGCCTCTCTGGGGACAATCCTTCCCTCATTTCTTATAATTCTGACCATTGCAATATTTCTCACTCCCGATTTGATTAAGAATAATCATGTGGTGGCTTCAATTTTTAAGGGAATTCGCCCTGCGGTTGTGGCGCTCATAATTGCGCCGGTGATTTCTGCGGCCAAGGCGGCCAAGCTGACTTTAAAGACAGTGTGGATTCCATTGGCGGTGGCGCTCATGATTTCTCTCAATATCGGAATTGCATCTAATCCGATACTCTTTATCATCTTGGGCGGAGTGGGAGGATATTTTTTCTGGCGCATGGGTCGCAAAGGTATTGACAAAACGAAAGCGGAGTGACATCCGGGGAGGGAAACAATGCATATATATCTTAAATTAATATGGGCTTATCTCAAGATTGGCCTCTTCGGATTCGGCGGAGGGTATGCCATGTTGTCGCTGGTGGAACATTCTGTAGTTGATCCCGGGTGGATCACGGAGCAAATGTTTACAGATATTGTAGCAATTTCGCAAATGACCCCCGGGCCTATCGGGATAAATTCGGCAACATATATCGGATATGTGGCGCCTGCAACGGTAAATCCGCAACTTTCCTCCCCCTTTTTTGGAATATTAGGCTCAGTGTTATGCACACTCGCAGTGACGTTGCCCTCTTTTTTTCTGGTGATTTATTGTTCACATTTCATAAGAAAACATAGTGACAGCGGCGCAGTGAAGGCTGTGTTCAGCGGCCTGCGTCCGGTTGTGGTGGGGCTGATTGCTTCAGCCGCAATTATGCTGATGAACAGAGCTAACTTTAATCCCGACAACATCGATTGGCAACTATGGACAAGTGTGATTATATGCGTGTGTGCTTTCTGTCTCGTATATTTCCCGCTAAAAATCAGGGGTAGAAGCGTGAAATTGCATCCGATACTGGTGATTTGTCTCGCCGGGCTTGCCGGTATGATAATATATTAGGGATTAGGAGTTGTTGGCCATAATTACATTGTGAAATTTAAAATGGAATATAAGAACGCTATAGAATGGCTTTTTTTGCAATTGCCAATGTTTTCAAGAGTGGGCGCAGCTGCCTATAAACCCGGTTTGGAGCGCAGCGAGGCATTGTCGGAATATTTTGGGAATCCTCACCATCGCTGGAAGGCGATTCATGTAGGGGGCACCAACGGCAAGGGAAGTGTGTCTCACCTGATAGCGGCGTCCCTTCAGAGCCAGGGATATAAGGTGGGACTTTACACTTCGCCCCATCTCGTGGATTTTCGCGAAAGAATCAGAGTGAATGGAGAAATGATTCCCGAGCAAAGTGTGGTGAAGTTCGT
>JAMPDQ010000026.1 GCA_023665575.1 Candidatus Amulumruptor caecigallinarius
CTAACTCTAACCTTCAAGATTCCAAGTTGCTTGCAACTTGCGAAACTTGAGTTTAATACTTATGTCTGTATCAATGAAAAAATCGTTTTAGTTCGGCTTCTTTTTGGCCGATTTTCCCAATCTCGCCGATCGCAACCAAGATGTTGCTCCCTCTGTGATTGAATAAATTATCTCAAAAAATGCCTCCCCTAATATTGAATTTCTTATGAAACAGACCCTAAAATTAATGCTTTTGTTTTGGAAATAAAAGTCTCAGCAACGCTTTTAGGCTCCATTCCTCCAAAAAATGTTAGAGCAGGGGTGGCCTATTTTGAGGAATGTAGCCTTATAAAACAGCCTTTGATAAGAAGCGACAGATAGGTGTGGGAAATGTGTGAATCGATAAAGCGAGGAGAAGCGGATGTTTGTCTTACATTCGCAATAAAATCTCATTCATTATGAAAAAAATCAGTTTGTTTTTATGTTGGTTTATCCTTTTTTCGGGTGCTTTTTTAATAGTGTTTGGTTGCGCGCGCCACATATATGTGCCGGTTCAGAGCACTGTGCGCGACTCTCTGATAAGCAATGCCGTGCGTGTGGACACAATAATGGGGCGGGATTCCGTGTATCTTTGTGTGCGGGGCGACACGGTGGTGAAAGAACGCTTCAGCTGGCGTGTAAAAACGAAACTGCGCGTCGACACAGTCTATAAATCGCGCGTCGACACGTTGAGAGTCACACTGCCGGCTCCGGCATCTCCCGGGACAAAGAAAACCGGAATTTTCAGCAGTTGGCTTGAGTCGGCCTCCCACATCCTTATTATAGTGCTGATATTTTGCGTGTGGCGTTTATGTCGCAAAAAACCGATTTAGGCTCCATTCCCCAAAATATGCCGCCCCTGCTTTAACATTTTTTTGACGAATGGAGTCTAATGGTTGATTTCTCATTTTTTGTAAATTTGCCTTATGAATCGGAATCAGGCAAAGCGGCCGCTCGGGGATATCAGGGTGGAGGCTTATGGTTTCGATTATCCTCGGCAACCCTATGGCACACGATGAAAACTACCTGCTCATCAATCAGCGATATTATCTTTGTTGCGCAGTTAGGATAATCCAAAATTCTCCCTAATTTTGTAGCAGTTACTTTAAGATGATGCAAAGATAATCTCAAACGAGATTATATGCAAATGTAAAACCGAGAAAATAATCTCATATAGGATTTTTTTAACATTTATGACAGAAAGAATAAAGGCTATCATTGCTCAAATGGGATTATCCACAAGAGCCTTTGCCCTTAATTGCGGCTTACGTCAAAATACGTTGAGTAATCAACTGAACGGCATGAGGGAATTATCCCTCTCAACAGTTATGGCTATTCTCACGACTTATCCGGAACTATCATCGGACTGGCTTATGCGTGGCGAGGGTGAAATGTTCAAAGTTATTACCCCCGATGTCAATGCGGAGCGTGTAATGAAAATGGTAGACACGATTACGACACTACAAGATACCATCAACGACAAGGATGCTACGATAGCATCTCTCAATGGTCGTATCAAGCAACTTGAAAAATTAACTCAACACCAATAAGATGAAAAAAATAATTTTACTTATGGCAATCATTATTCCTATGTTTGCCAATGCTATGAAGATAGCCACAGACGAGTTAGATGAATTTACAGGGCAACGCACCGTAATCACTTCTTGGGAAAGTCTGTGTACCAAATCAATCCACATCCGCTTCAGACTACAGAATGACGTAACATGGCTCGATTTCAAGTTCATGAATGATGCAGCCATCGTTATCCCCGAAGGTGGCAAGTTGCTTTTCAAGGCAACCAATGACAGCATCACCACATTCGTGACACACACAATGTATCATGGTGGTGTAGGTGACGGTGCTGTGAACTTGATAGGCTCAAAGGCTTGGGGTATATCAGCATCATATACCGGGGATATTGAATGGTTCAGTGCTAATATCACAAGACTTCTCCGTGTGTATGCTACTGATGGGTACTACGACAAAAAAGTTGGAGAGTCAGACGGCAAGAAACTCTGTAAGCTATATACCCTTTTCTCCCAAACCATCAACAATAAGCCTGGTACAATAACCTTTATGGATTACACTATACAGTTCTGCAAAAGAGGTGCAAAGAGTTCTTCATGGGATATTGTCAAGGAAGAGTTCTACCAGGACTTGTCTAAAGAGGAGTTGCAAATCATAATCGACGATTGGAAAAAGCAAACCACAGACAAGTATATTTACGATTGCAAAATTAAGAAAAGCAAGTAACCTCCTCAAAATATTTCCGTTTTATTGTCGGCACGGAAATAAAACCTATTGCAAGTTCAACATTTTCAAGAGACTGCAAGGTTATCTCGGAGATTTTTTGTATATTTGCCTTATGATTCGGATTCCGGCAAAACGGCCTATAAAGGATATCAAGGTGGCGGGATGGTTTCTGCTGGTTAGCCTCCTGCTCGTCTTTGCAATCTGGTGGGCATGGAATCAGTATGTCACCACGCCTCCCTATGTCAGCCCGGAGAGGTTTCCCGTGAGGGGTATCGACCTTTCGGCCCACAATGGTTATGTCAATCTTGATGCTGCAGCTGCCGAAGGATATGAATTCGTGTTTCTGAAGGCCTCGGAGGGAGAAGACTTCCGCGATGCCAACTTTGCCCTCAATTACAACAAGGCGCGACACGCCGGAATGCGTGTGGGCGCCTATCATTATTTCCGGTTTGGCAAAGATGGAGTGAAGCAGGCGGAAAATCTGCTGCGGGTAGTGTCGGGAAGGCCGCTGGAGCTGGGTTTGGCTGTGGATGTGGAAGAACATGGCAACACACCCGGCGTGCCGATGGAGAGCATCCGCCTGGAGCTGCAACGCATGATGGAATATCTCAACATGCGCGGCCACCGTGTCACCTTCTATTCCAACCGCGAAGGTTATGAAAAATATCTGATTCCCGAATTTGAAGGGTATCCGCTTTGGATTTGCTCATTCGACAGCGACAATGCCGACCGCAACGATTGGACATATTGGCAATATAACCATCGCGGGCGCGTGGCCGGCATCAAGGGAGATGTCGACCTTAATGTATATTCCGGAAAATGGGAATGAGCCCCTCAAGCCTCTCAAGCCTCTCATGCTTCTTCTGCTCTTTAATAAAAAAGAAAAAATTTTCAAGGATATACCGAAAATTTTTATTAAATTTGCGAAATCTGAAAAACTACATCTGCGGCCTGTTAACAGCCGCTCTTCGAAGTCCGACTCTTGATAGAACTATTCGTTAACCTATATATCACAAAATGAAAAGATTATTTACCCGTGGGGCAGTTGCCTCCGCCATGGTTGCCATGCTGATGGGCATGGGTGCCGGCGATGCAATGGCTGCCGGTTGGCCTTCCAACTATCAGGGTGTGATGCTGCAGGGATTCTATTGGGATTCCTACACCGACACCAAATGGACCAATCTTTCCGCTCAGGCTGATGAACTGAGCAAGTATTTCAAACTTATCTGGGTGCCCAATTCAGCAAAGAGCAGCGGCGGCATGGGATACATGCCTATGTATTGGTTTACCAACCACAACAGTGCTTTCGGCACTGAGGCTGAGGTGCGCTCAATGATTCAGACTTATAAAAACAAAGGGGTGGGCATCATTGCGGATGTTGTCATCAACCACCGTGTGGGTGTGTCGAACTGGACCAATTTCCCCACAGAGCAATGGAACGGCCAGACATGGAGCATTGGCCCGGAGGGCATCTGCTCCACCGACGAGGTGCGCAACGAGTCGGGCCAGGCAAAGCCTACCGGCGCTCCCGACACGGGTGAGGATTTCAATGGTGCGCGCGACCTTGACCACACCAATGCCAATGTGCAGAACAACTGCAAAAACTATGTGAAATGCCTTCTCACAGACTATGGTTATGCCGGTGCGCGCTATGATATGGTGAAGGGCTACAGCGGACAATACACCAAAATGTATAACCAGTATGCCAATGTGCAATATTCTGTTGGTGAATATTGGGATGGCAACTATGACGCTGTTAAGGGGTGGATTGAGTCTACGGGCCGCACTTCAGCCGCGTTCGACTTCCCCGGCAAGTATGCTATCAACGAAGCTTTCCATTCTAACGACATGTCGAAACTCTGCTGGATGGCCAATGGCTCCAACCCGCAGCCTGCCGGCATGATTCATTTTGGCTACGCCCAATATTCTGTCACTTTCGTCGACAACCATGACACATATCGCGACGGCTCGAAATTCAACGGCAATGTGCCCGCAGCCAATGCTTTCATCCTTTTCTCACCGGGCACACCCTGTGTGTTCCTCCCGCACTATAAACAGTATAAGGCTGAGATTCAGAAAATGATCGATGTGCGCAACGCTTGCGGCATCCACAACATGTCGCCTGTTACCGTGCTTCGTCACGACCGCGACTGCTACATGGCGGAAATCACCGGCACAAAAGGAAAGGCTGTTGTGAAAATCGGCAGCGCGCAGGTGACCCCCAACGGCTACAATAATTCGCAAATCAAGGCTTCAGGCAACGGCTATTGCGTATGGGCCACTGAGGGTGGTGTTCAGCCTCCCATCGGCGGTGACGACCCCGTGGTAAACCCCGGCACAGCTCCCGAACATCTCTATATGATCGGTAATCTCCAGGGTGCAAACTGGAGCACAAGCGCAAGCCCGGAAATGACAAAGAGCGGCAATAAGTTCACATATAAGGCCACTCTTGAGGCTGCCGCAGGTGAAACCTACTGCTTCTTTAATTTCTCCGATGCGCTCGGAGCCGACTGGGATGCACTCAACATGGCGGCCAACCGTTACGGTGCGGCCTCAGAGGGAGTTGAAATCAGCAACCCCGGCAGCGCGCCCCTTGTAGCATATCTCAACAATATTGATGCCTCGGCCTGCAAGAGCTTCAAGGCTCTCCCCGGCACATATGACGTGACTGTGGATTTCGATGCAATGACAGTGTCGCTCGGCGCTCAGGACACTCCCAATCCTCCGACACCCCCGACACCCCCGACACCCGGCAATTCTCCCGAACATCTCTATATGATCGGTAATCTCCGGGGTGCAAGCTGGAGCACAAGCGCAAGCCCGGAAATGACAAAGAGCGGCAATAAGTTCACATATGAAGCAACTCTTGAGGCAGCCGCAGGTGAAACCTACTGCTTCTTCAATTTCTCCGACGCGCTCGGAGCCGACTGGGATGCACTCAACATGGCTGCCAACCGTTACGGTGCGGCTTCAGAGGGAGTTGAAATCAGCAACCCCGGCAGTGCGCCTCTTGTAGCATATCTCAACAATGTTGATGCCTCCGGCTGTCTGAGCTTCAAGGCTCTCCCCGGCACATACGCAGTGACTGTAGATTTCGACAACATGACAGTTTCACTGGGCGACACCAGCGGTGTTCAGGAAATCGAAACAGAAATTGAAGGCACCGTGGAATGGTTCACGCTTCAGGGACAGAAAGTGACTAACCCGTCAGGCGGCATATTCATAAGAGTTGCCAACGGCAAAGCCACAAAGGTGATGGTAAAATAATCAACTTATCCTGATAAAAGAGAGAGGAACGCGAAAACCGCGCTCCTCTTTCGATTAGGCGACATGCGCTTTGCGGTGCATGTCGTCGCAAGGCAAAAAAACAATAATTAACAACCAATTTTTAGAACAACATGAAAAACTTTTTGCGAAGCATGCGCGGCATGGCTCTCACAGTGCTATGTGCGGCCTCTGCAACTGCAGCTTATGCCGGTGTGTTTATCGGAGACCGCAAGGACTTTCGCGATGAAACCATCTATTTCGCGATGACCACCCGTTTCTACGACGGAGACCCTACCAACAACGTCTGCTCCTGGGACAAGCAGGATGTGCAAAAGTCGAAAAACGACCCTGACTGGCGAGGTGATTTCAAGGGGCTTATCGACAAACTCGATTATATCAAGGCCCTCGGTTTCACTGCTGTGTGGATCACTCCCGTGGTGCAGAACGCCTCGGGTGAGGATTATCACGGCTATCATGCCATGGATTTCTCCAAAGTAGACCTCCGTTACGAGAGCCGCAAATCCTGGGGAGCGGAGAAGGATGTAAAATTTCAGGATCTTATCGATGCCGCCCACGCAAAAGGCATCAAGGTGGTGCTCGATGTTGTGCTGCAGCACACAGGTAATTTTGGCGAGGCCACTCTCAATCCTCTCTTCACACGCAGCCAGAATATCAAGGATCAGGCCAATGTGGCTGCCTGCATGATTCCAAACACCGACCGACTCAGTGCGAACTATTTTGATCAGAGCCCCCAAAAACAGTATGAAGAACGCTGGAAATATTTCAAACAGGCGCAGTATGAGCCCAACAATTATTACCACCACTACGGCACCGGCTGGAATTGGGACGAAGACACCCGCTGGTGGGGCCAGATTGCCGGCGACTGCGTCGATTTGAACACAGAAAACAATGCCGTGGCGGAATACATTGTGAATTGCTATGGCAATTTCATCAAAATGGGTGTGGACGGCTTTCGTATCGACACCACCGGGCATATAGCCCCCCTCACATTCAACAAGCAGTTCATTCCTCAATTTCATCAGATTGCCGAGGAAAATCGCTCAAAACGCCTTAACGGCGGCGACTTCTTTATGTTCGGGGAGTGCTGCCAGCGCTATCAGGGCTCCGTGGTGTATCGCGACCATCCCAACCTTTCAAGCTATTTCTACACCTGGAAATCCGACCAAAGCCTTCTCAATGAATATAATGGCGATGCCACTTGGTGGGCGCGGCAGGTGCTCAATGAGGGGCATGACACTCCCGTGGGGCCGATGGCTGTCTGCGTGAAAGACACCAAGGACAAGCCCACCAGCAACAATGTCCTGATGCAGAACGGCGCATGGCACGAGCCTGACTATTCCCAATATTCCGGCTTTTCAGTGATTGATTTCCCGATGCACTATAGTTTCAACAACGCCGGCGCGGCTGTTGATATCGCCAAAAAGGGCGACAACAAATATAACGATGCTTCATATAATGTTGTATATGTTGACTCTCACGACTACTGTCCCGGACCCAACGACGGCACGCGTTTTGTCGGCGGCACCGCACAGTGGGCGGAGAATCTCTCGCTGATGTTCACATTCCGCGGAATTCCATGCATCTATTATGGCTCCGAGGTGGAATTCAAGAAGGGGAAGCCCATCGATGTAGGCGGTGAAAACAACAAGACACCGCGCAGCGAATCGGGCCGCGCATATTTCGGCACATTCCTCGAGGGAAATGTGTCAGCCTCCGACTTCGGCGAATACACCGCTTCAGGCAATGTGGCAAAAACGCTTAATGGCGACCTCGCGCAGCATGTGCGCCGACTCAATCAGATTCGTGCGAAAGTGCCCGCACTCCGTCGCGGCCAGTACACCTTCGACGGCTGCTCGGCCAACGGCGGCTGGGCATTCAAGCGTGCCTATAAAAATGAGTCGTACGCGCTTGTGGCTATCAATGGCGGCGCCACTTTCTCCGGTGTGCCGGCCGGCACATATGTCGACCTCGTCACCGGCCAGAGCTACACCCCCTCCAACGGCTCGATCACCGTTTCCGCGCCGCAGGGCAAAGGCCAGCTGCGCGTGCTCGTAAAGGATTGGACCGGCGGCAAAGTGGGCGAGGACGGTAAGTTTATCTATGCATCTTCTCCCGTGGCCCACGGCGGCTCGGTTGATTTCACCGACCCCGGCACAACCAGTTATTACACCTCCGAGGATGCCGTCGGCGCCGCTTCCGTGAAGTTCAGCCCCGCCGGTTCATCTTTCAAGACTGAAACACTCACCGTGACAGCCACCCTCAGTGAATCTGCCACCACCGGATGGTTTCAGGTTGGCAACGGCAGCCGCGAATCCCTTAATCCCGGCCAGAGCAAAAATTTCACCATCGGCAGTGGTATGGCTTTCGGCGAGACTGTCACAGTCTCCTGGGGTGCCGACGACAGAACAGGCAAGGAAACCTACCGCAAAGTCGACCCCAATGCCGTGATCACCGTGTATGTCACCGGCAGCACACAGCCCAACATCTATGCCTGGGAGGGAAGCACCGAATTCAACGGCAAATGGCCCGGCACCAAGCCTGCCGCTACTGTTGAAATCAATGGCGCGAAATATTGGTGTCAGTCGTTCCCCGATGTCAATGAGTCTCTCAATATTGTATTGAACAACAACGGCGGCGCAAAGACAGCCGACATAACCGGTATCACTTCTGATATCTATCTTGAATGGAACGGCACTTCAAGCTACACCGTGCTTGACCCTCAGCAGGGTCCCGGCCCGCAGCCCCCGGTTGACGACACCGAACTCACACGCACGGCATATTTCGACAACAGCATCTCCAATTGGAGCAGCGTATATGTATATGCCTGGGATGACAACCATAAGGAGGGGGCTTCATTCTCCGGCGCATGGCCCGGAAAGCAGATCACCGAGCAGAAGAATATCAACGGCAAAATGCACTATGTGTTCAGCTACACTCTCCCCGAAGGTCAGCAATATGCCAATCCGATGATTATCTTCAACAACGGCAACGGCGGCCAGACCGGTGACTTCAATTGGACCAACAACGGCATCTACACTTCAGAAGGTCTGAACGGCTCATGGAGCGGCATCGGCAATATCGAGGCTCTTGAAGGCATGAGAGTGTATGTGCAGGGCGGACGTCTTGTGATTGACGCTGACAATGACTGCGAAGTGACAGCGGTTCGCCTTGACGGCACCATGCAGACACTGCGCGTGGTCGGCGGTCTCAACTATTACGAGCTTCCCAAAGGCTTCTACATTGTTGCCGGCCGGAAAGTGATAATTTGAATCTTATGAGACTCATGAGTATCATGAAATAATGAGAATCATTAGAAGCAACAAAAAAAGCCCGCGAAAGCGGGCTTTTTCATATCCTGACGGAGCCGGATAAATGAGCTTCAGAAGAGAGCTGTCGCCCTCTTCAGCGAGCTTAGCAGTCGGTCGGCCTCCTCACGCGTATTGTAGGCGGCAAAGCTCGCCCTCACAGTGCCGGGGATGCCGAGACGCTCCATCAGTGGCTGCGCACAGTGGTGTCCGGTGCGCACTGCCACTCCCATCCGGTCGAGCAGCAGCCCGAGGTCGTAGTTGTGTATATTCCCCACATTGAAAGATATCACCCCCTCTTTGTCGGGTGCCGTGCCATATATCTTCAGCCCCGGTATCTCAAGCAGCTTCGGTGTGATATAGCGGGTGAGTGCACGCTCGTGAGCGTTGAAATTCTCCACGCCATATTCCTCTAACAAGTCTATGGCTTTGGCAAAGGCGGCAATGTCGACGAAATCGGGAGTGCCGGCCTCGAATTTGAAGGGGAGTTCGGCAAAGGTGGTGTGCGCGAAGCTCACATGGCCAATCATCTCGCCGCCGCCCTGATAGGGGGGCATTTCCTCCAGAAGGGCGCGACGGCCGTAAAGCACGCCGACCCCGGCGGGCCCATACATCTTGTGGGAGGAAAAGACATAGAAATCGCAGTCGGTGTCTCGCACATCGATGCGCATGTGCGGAGCGGCCTGCGCCCCATCCACCAGCACCGGCACGCCGTGTTCATGCGCGATGGCGGTCATCTCCTTCACCGGGTTGACCGTGCCCAGCACGTTGCTGACATGAGCAAACGAAGCGAAGCGAGTGTGCTCGTTGAAGAGCGAGCGGTATTGTTCGATGTCGAGCATGCCGCGGCTGTCAATGTCGACTACGCGCAGTTTGATGTCCGTATGGCGCTGTAGCAGCTGCCAGGGCACAATGTTGGCGTGGTGCTCCATCACGGTGAGAATGATTTCATCGCCGTTGCGGAAGCGCGAGCCATAGCTTGCGGCCACAAGATTGATTGCCTCGGTGGTGCCGCGAGTGAAAATCACCTCCGCACTCTCTTCGGCATTGATATATTGTTGCACACGCCGACGTGTTGTTTCCTGAAGCTCAGTGGCCTCCTGCGAGAGGGTGTGCACACCGCGGTGAACATTCGCTTTGTGATGGTAATACATGTCGCGCACGGCATCCACCACGCGCATCGGAGTCTGTGAAGTGGCGGTGTTGTCAAGATAAGTCAGCGGTGCGTTTCCCACGCTGCGCTGCAACCCGGGAAATTCGGCGCGAAGCCGCTCAATATCATATTGTGTTGTCTCGGTCATGATTTTTTATTGCATCCGGCGCAGGCGGCACAGGCGGATTCAGCGCCGGCAAAGCGCCGCTCCACCAGCAGGTGCAGACGGTCGCGCAGCGCCGGAATTTCCACTTTGTCGATTACATCGCTCATAAAGGCTTTGCGCAGAAGCAGGCGGGCGTCAGCTTCGGCTATGCCGCGCGTGCGCATATAGAAGAGCTGGGTTTCATCGAGCTGACCTATGGCACAGCCGTGTGAGCATTTCACATCATCGTTATAAATCTCAAGCTGCGGCTTGCTGAATATTTTCGCCTTGTCTGAGTTCACGAGGTTGCGACTCGCCTGATATGCCTCGGAGTGTGATGCGCCGGAAGCCACCAGGATTCTGCCTGTGAAGGAGCCTTGTGCCTCATCGTCGGCTGAATATTTGAAGAGCTCATCGCTCTTGCATCCCGCCACAGCATGGTCGATATGAGAATATGTGGATATCACGCGCCGGTTGTCTTCTATCGCCATGCCGTTGAGCTGCAGGCGCGCATGGCTGCCGGCAAACCGGCAGTAGAATTCATTGCGGGTCACGCCGTTAAAGAGTGTGATGGAGGCAATGTTCACATTCGAGCCCTCCTGCTGCTGCAGATAGAGTGTGCTGAGGCGGGTGGTGGATTCCGTGGATTCCTCAAGGTCGTAATATTCCAGCGAGGCATTTCTCCCCACAAATATCTCCACTGTCTCCAGAGCCATGAGCTTCACATCATCGCGCTGTGTATGATCGCACACAAGCATCTTAAGGGCCGCATCATCATCCACCACAATCAGCACACGGCGCACCGCCATCAGGGGAGCGGCCGCGCTCAATATGTTGATGAGCTGCACCGGCTTTTCGCAGCGTGCCCCTTTGGCCACATGGATGTAGAGGCCATCCTGGGCAAACAGTGTGTTGAGGGCGCTCACCGGGTTGGCGTTGTCGGCAAGTGTGCCGTAATATCTCTCTATCTCCCCGGGGTGGGAGAGGGCGCGGCTGCAGAGGGAGTCTGCCGTCACACCCTCCGGCAGCGTGTCGCAGTCGAAGTCGGTGCGGCGGAAGATGTCGTTGATGTTCAAAAAGAGTGCGCCCGGCCCCACCGGCACATCACATCTGAAAGTGTCGGCCGGATTCACATCCATGTTGATGCGCATCAGGTTAAGGCCGTAATCTTCGGCAAAAATCGCGGGGAGATCGATTGTGTCGAAATTCTCGCTCCCCCTTTTCGGCAGCGGCCTTGCTTCCAAAGCCTCGCAAGCACCCCTGCGCAGCGCATTGAGAGGGGAGGCGGAGTTGCTGCATATCATCTCCCGGTTTCCCCCATACAGTTTTATATATTCTGACAAATCGCTCATAATCGAATCTTTTGTTGATGAAACGGAAGATTATCGATTCTCCTCCTTAATCCAGTCATAACCGCGCTCCTCGAGCTCAAGGGCGAGCTCCGGACCTCCGGTGCGCACGATGCGCCCCTTGTAGAGGATGTGCACGAAGTCGGGCCTTATATAGTCGAGCAGACGCTGATAGTGGGTGATCACGATGGTGGCGTTGTTGTCGTTGCGCAGCTTGTTCACACCCTCGGCCACGATGCGCAGGGCGTCTATGTCGAGGCCGGAGTCGGTTTCGTCGAGAATCGAAAGACTCGGTTCGAGCATTGCCATCTGGAAAATTTCATTGCGTTTCTTTTCGCCGCCGGAAAAGCCTTCGTTCACTGAGCGCGAGGCCAGCTTGTTGTCGAGTTCCACCACGGCGCGCTTTTCGCGCATCATCTTCAGAAAGTCGGTGGCCGAAATGGGTCCCTGGTGATTATATTCGCGTTTGGCGTTGATTGCGGCGCGCATGAAATTCACCATCGACACTCCCGGAATCTCCACGGGATACTGAAATCCGAGGAAGAGCCCCTCATGGCTGCGCATTTCCGGCGACATGGATAGAAGGTCTTTGCCGTTGAATTCCACCGTGCCTGATGTGGGAGTGTATGCCGGATTTCCGGCCAGCACCATTGAAAGGGTGGATTTTCCCGAGCCGTTGGGCCCCATGATGGCGTGCACTTCGCCATGGTTCACACGCAGATTGATGCCGCGCAGAATCTCGCGCCCGTTGATTTCGGCGTGAAGCTCATTGATATTAAGCAGATTTTCCATATTTATTTTTCCTGATTATTCTTGCTCTTTCAAGATTGTGATTCTCCCCGGCCCCTTAAGCTTCCAAGTCCCGGTTGCTGCTCATGTTTCTCATGTTCCATCAATGAAATAACATTTTCTCCGGCGCAATGGTCGGTGTGTCAGCTTATTTTTTTTGCATCTTCGAGCTGCAGTTTGTGGGCAAGCTCCGCAGCATCTTCGCCTCCGAGCAGTGCCGGTGCGAGCAGGAGCACCTCCTCCACAACATTTCCATCGTCTGATTTCACGGTTTTCATAAGGTTCGGGTCTCTGTCGGAAGCCAGGGCCACATTGTAGCAAATGGAGAGTATGGTCAGATATTCAAAGAGAGAGAAAAGTGCTCCGCCGAGATTGTCGAGGATAGTGCGGTCATCGCGGGTGAACACTTTTGAGAGGAAAGAGGTGATGACTGAGAAAATGAGGAATACAGCGGCAAACACTATTGTTGTTGCGGCGGTGTCGTAGGTGAATGTTTCCATCGCGGTGCCGTGCACTGTGGGGAATGCTCCCCGCAGGGCAGGTTCCAGACCCGGGGCGAGCAGCCGCGTAGACACGATGGCGAAGGCGGTTGCTATCAAATATGGTGTCTGGCGGGCGAGTCCGCGCCGGAATCCTCTCACACAGGCTGTCACCGCCACGGCCAGCACTATTATGTGATATATCACGTCCATTGTCAGATTCGCCGCAGCAGCGCCACGGCCGTGGCGGCTATCCCTTCGCCGCGCCCTTCAAAGCCGAGGCGCTCCGTAGTGGTGGCCTTCACCGACACTGCATCGGTGTCAATCCCCAGCACTTTCGCCACATTGCCGCGCATACGCTCTATATATGGCAGCATCTTGGGGCGTTGCGCTATGATGGTGATATCGCAATTGCCCGTGGTGTAGCCGCGCTTCTCCATCATTTCACGCACACGGGCCAACAGGTTCATGCTGTCTGCACCCGCATATTCCGGGTCGGTGTCGGGGAAATGCCGGCCTATGTCGCCCAGGGCGAGTGCGCCGAGCAAGGCGTCGCAGAGCGCGTGCAGCGCCACATCGGCGTCGGAGTGGCCGTCGAGCCCGAGCTCATATGGAATCTTTACCCCGCAAATCCAAAGGTCGCGCCCGGCCACCAGCCGGTGCACATCATATCCCTGTCCGACTCTAATCATAATTCCTATCTTCTTCTTTTGCCGAGCAGGTCGCGAAGACCGTCCATGTCGAATGAGAGTGTGAAGCGCAGTGTCTGGTCAAGCGGACTGCTCTCCGCCGTGGCCATCATATATGAGGCGTCAAGGCGCACCACATTCAGCGAGAAGCCCGCACCGAATGCGAAGTAGCTGCGTCCTCCCTTGTTGGGATGCTCATAGTTGTAGCCGGCGCGCAAGAAAAACTGCTGGTTGTATACATATTCCGCACCGAGCGAGAACTGAATCTCCTGGAGCTCCTCCTTGAATCCGCCCGGAGCATCGTTGAAGCTCTTGAATATTCCCGATATCGATGATGTGTTGTTCCATTTGTCAAGGGCCTCGTAATATTCCTCCTGCCCTTCGGGTGTCTCCATGTCATAATCTTTCGGACGCGGCTTGGTGGGCACAAGGAGCTTGTTGAGGTCGAGCCCTATGGCGAGGGTGTGATAGTCGGCCAGCGGGAACATGAAGTTGGCGCCCAGTCGCAGGTTAGCCGGCAGAAAGGCGTTGTCGGTGCCGTTGTTGTAGCTCACTTTCGTGCCGACGTTGGAGATGTCGAAACCCCAGGAAAACTGGCACTCGTTGCGTCCTATCATCGGATAGGTGGTGAAATATCCCGAAAGGTCAACCGAGAATGCCGAGGCGGCAGTGTTCTCCTCGCCGGTCTGCACATCCTGATAAGAGAGGTCGGAGAGAATATAGCGGAGCACCACGCCCATTGAAAATTTCTCCGACAGCTTGCGCGAATAGCCCAGGTCGATTGCAAATTCATATGGGTTGATGGTCTGCACATTCGAGCCGACATTGTCGTAGCCGCTTGTGGTCACCTCGCCGAGTGAGAAATATCTCAGCGATGCGCTCACTGCCTGATTGTCGCCGCTGCCGAGCTTCCAGAATCCTGACAGGTCTGCAAGAAAAATGTCGTCTACAATCTTGCGGAGCCAGGGAGTGTAGGATATTGCCAGGCCTCCGGAGGAATATGCGAAGGCATATTTCGAAGGGTTCCAGAACTGTGAATTCACATCGGGGTCGGTGGCGGCTCCGAGATTGCCCATACCCGTGCCGCGGGCATCGGGCGGGATGCTCAGCGTGGTGACACCGGTGTTCACCGGGTTGAATTCGTTGTCTTTGATGTCATTTTGTGCCATGGCCGGCATGCTTGCCGCTGCAATGGCCGCGATTACGGAAATCTTATGGAGTTTCATCTTTTATTTATTTCCTTTATCTATTTCCTTGTTTATTGTTATAATCCGGTGTGCCCGTCAGTCTATTTTTGAGAACACCACGTTGTTGGAATGAATCAATGCTCCGGCAGCCGATTCAGAGCGCACCGAGGCGCGGTAAACTCCGGCGGGCAGCGAGGATGTGTCGCAGCTGAAGTTGCCGCGGCTTGCCGGCTCGCTGAGATGCACACGCCCCTCCGCGTCTGCCACAATCAGTGTCAGGTTGCCGTCGTCTTCCCCTTTGAGTGTGAGCTCAATATTGTCAACGACTACGCTCGAGGCAGCCTCCAGCTGCATCTTTTCAATCCCCTTTACATTGAATTGCAAGGTGTAGGGGCTTGATTCGTTGCCGGCCAGGTCGGTTGCTTTGATGAATGCCGTATGGCGGCCTTCGCCGAGATGGGCCACACTCATGAAGTTCTCATAATCGGTCACAATATTGCCGTCACGGTCAGAGGTGATAACCACCGGGTTATTGTCAATCTGTAGGCTTATGCCTCCGTTGGCACCGGTGCCGGCGAGCAGGCCGGTTTCATCGGCGGCGTTGATCCGGAGCGTGCGCCCGGAGTTGTCATAGCTGAGTGTCACAACGGGTTTCTGCTCATCGCTGCCGGCATTTTCATTGGGTGCGTCTTCAGGCGTGGCCATTGCAACTGATGAATAGCCGGAGCCGCCGAGTCGGGTAGTGGGGTCGTAGGTGCCCGCAAAGAGTGGCAGTCTGCATTTATTATCTTCTGCCGACGCAAATGATTCGGTCAATGCGCTGAGACGCACCGGCACTTCAAAATATCCATCTGTCACCTTCCCCTTGTATTGTGCAATCTGCTGGTCTTCATACACCATTCCCGACTCTTTG
This sequence comes from Candidatus Amulumruptor caecigallinarius, assembly GCA_023665575.1. Lineage (GTDB taxonomy): Bacteria > Bacteroidota > Bacteroidia > Bacteroidales > Muribaculaceae > Lepagella. Next base: position 15,569 of record JAMPDQ010000026.1, read on the forward strand.
TCGGAATAATCCACCTTCACACCCGGCTCCATGAGCTTGAGTGTCACATAGCCGTTGTAGCCGGTGTCGGGGATGCCGGTGTTGTCGAGCACATTGCCCGACACTGTCACCACATCGCCGGCATGGTAGGCGCCGGCGGGTATGTTCAGAATCACCCGGCGCAGGGCCATCGGAATCTTGAGCGCCGGATCGGCTACCAGGTTGTATCTTAATTCCGAATCATTGCTCACAATGGTTTTCGCGAAGGCATACACCTCGCCAATCGAGGGGGTGGATGTGCGCAGCTGATTCTCTTTGGTGCGGAAGAATCCCATGCAGAAGTAGTGCGCAAGATCATAATTCTGGTTGGAGAGCACCGTGCGGGTAGACGATAGCGACCCTATCAGTGCGCGGTTTGAGGAAATCACCGACATGTCGCCGATGCCGTCGGTTCCTTTGTCGGTCCAGGTGATGTCGCAGCCGGCAAATATCATAAAGCTGAGGTCGCGGTTGGCGAGCTTCATGAAGTCGGAAGTGCGATAGAACATGCCGAGATTGAAATAGGAGGAGTGTCCGAAGTAGCAGCTGAGGAGCTTGCCTCTGTTGAGCGTCTCGCTGAACATTTTCGCCGCCCTGTCATTACCGATCACGTCGGGGAGAATGTAGCTGTGTATGGGTTTCGACTCCAAATGTTTGAAGAATTCCTGCGAAAGGAGGTTCTGCAATTGCAGCTGCTGCTTGTCGTGTGTGTGGCTGTCGCCGGTGCAGGAGAGTGTGGTGGTTTCATTCACCAGATGTGAGAAATCCTGTTTGGAGAGATATTCGCGCACTTTCGACACATATATCGCCCCCTGCTCGTCGGAATGTATCGGCAGCATCCCCACGCCAATCTGCAGCTCGTTGTCGTTAAGAGAGCTGCCGCTTTCGATGCGGTCGGCCATGAAGCCGTAATAGTCCATGGCAAGTGCCGGATACATGTCATATTTCAATGTGGGATCCTGAAATCCGATGAGTCCGTATTGACGGTTCTCCATGCCGCGTATGTTGCGGTAGTCGGCATATATCGGACCCATGAAGAGCACATGCTTGAGCGGGTGCGTCTCGTTTTGATAGAGCGATTTGAGGAAGAGCCTTATCCCGGTGGGGTCGGGCTGTCCCGATGAAAATTCGTTGTAGATTGTTTCGGGGTCGGCCACCACCACATTCATGCCGTCATATTCGGCGTGCAGGTCGGCTATCTGCTGCGCATAGCTGCGGATTTGCGGCGTGCTGACAATCACCATGTCGATGTTTTCGCGTTGGAGCGCATGTAGGTTGCTGTTGGCCACATCCTCATATTCGGGCAGAATCTTCATGTGGGTTTTGGCCGCATCGAAGGCCACAAGGTTGCGCGAAATGTTGTTGTTGTGGGTGAATTTCAGCAGCGCTCCCTCCACATTCAGCGCTTTCACATCGTGTATGTCGCTGACATCCCACACTGTGGCCCCTTCCGGCACATCGAGTGTGTAGAGCGTGCTGCTTTCGGGAGTGTCCACGCTGATGCGCTCGGCCACAAACTCTGTGCCGGGGGTGCAGTGTCCGAGTGATTTGGGATATGACACCACCCACCAGTCAAGATAGAGATAGTCCACACCGGGATTGCTCGGCTTAAGCTCAAACACATTCTTGCGGTCGGGCTGCATCGAGGCGTTGGGATCGGAGAAGGAGAATATCATCGTCTGTGTCTTGTTGAGCGAGAAGGAGCGCGGCGATTTGTTGAGATAGATGTTGAGATTGCCTTTCCCGTTGGCCGGTATGGCTGCCCCCATGTCGTAACGCATCTTGTTTTCAAGCGGGCCGGTGTAGTAGCCCCAGGGGGTGTCAAACTCGAATGTGGTCGACGGCTGCGCAAGCAAATCCTCTCCCCAATACACCTGTCCCCAGTTATAGTTGTTATATTGCAGGTCGCGCTCATGGTGCACATAGTCGAACCCGTAATCGATATGGCTCTCGTGCTTGTAATATTCGCTTTTTTCAGCCGCCACTCTCTTTTCGGGCTGTGAGTCGGTAAGAAAATATGAAGCCTTGTCGGTGTAGATGTTTTTTCCCACATGTTCGAAATATCCGGGACGGTGCGAGAGCGAATATTTGAAGTTGAATTTTTCTATGCCGGTGGCATAGAAAAGAATGCGGTCACCGTTGTGTTCAGCCGAAAGCTGCATGATTGTTTCGGGCTGCGTGTTGTTTCCGTTGATATCGGTCAGCTTGTATTCCATCATTTCGCCGCCGTTGCCGAACACACTCACCTTTTCCGGCTCGAGAAAGCCCATGGCGCGCAGCTCGTCGTAGCTGATTTCATAGAGTCCGGTTTCTGTGAGGTGAATTTTCACCCATTTTCCCGTGGCAAGGGGGGAGTCGGCAGTAAATTGATAATTATATGTGGGTGTGGAGTAGGCCATGGCCGTTGCCGCCACGCCAAGCAGTGAGATTATTCCAATAATTGTCGGTTTCATTTCAAGTTAAGATCAATCAGTGTGATGTCAGGTGTATTGAGGCGGGCGGTGAGCCGCGCACCGGTTTTTGCGGGGATTCCGTCGGGGGTAAGGGCTGCGAATATCAGGTCGCCGGTTTTCAGCGTGTTTTCCGCACTGAGCATCGCGACGGCCTCATCTGCCGTGTGCCGGAGTGCACCGGCATCGTAGGTGAATTCCCCGGAGCCGACCGTCAGTGTGACGGGCCCGCATTCTTTTAACGTGCCAATCGCTGTGAAATTGCCAAGGATGCAACTTCTGTCGAAGGCCACGGCCGATGTCCAGGGCATTCCCCCCCTGCGAAGCCGGAGCAGCCGCCCGGCGCACACCATCGCCACTCCGAGCGTCTCCTCGCCGAGATAGCGGCCGGCAAATCGCGGAGCAATCCCCTTGCCGAGACGGCATATTTTGTAAACTATTGAAGGAAAGAGCCTCACATCACTGTCTGTGTCGGGCACAAACACCGGGTTGGGAGTGTGTGTCACAGCCGAGTCGGGCATCTCATACCATGCCGTCTCTCCCCCTCCGAAGATGCTCTCTCCGGCAGTGGGTTCGGTGCCTAATCTTTCCAAATAATTGTTAACAACAGCAAATATCTTCATCGTTTCGTCAGAGCATCCCGTTTTGCGAGTCAAGCCGGTTGAATATCAGAGCCAGGTGCGCATAAATCGATGTGTTGGCCATTACCACACCCCCGGCCACCTTCACCCGGTAGGGGGTGAAATTCCATATCGCCCGCAGCCCGGCCGCTATGGCTATGTCGGCAGCCTCCTGCGCCACATCTGCCGGCACCGTGAGTATGGCTATCTCCGCCGGGGTGCGCTTCATCACTTCATATATGTCGTCGATATGATAAATCGGCACTCCCCGACGGTCGGCTCCCTTTTTTGGCGGGGCGATGTCGAATCCGGCCACAATCTCCATGCCGTAATTGGAGAGCCCGGAGTCGCGTATCAGCGCCTTGCCCAGGCTGCCGGCTCCAATCACATATGCCTTGTGGCGGCGCGTGAACCCGAGGAAGTCGCCCAGCGCGTTCACCAGGTCGTCCACCTCATAGCCGATGCGTGTGCGCCCGCGCACGTTGATAAACGACAGGTCTTTCGCAATCTGCGAGGCATCCACGTTCAGAGCCTTGGAGATGCGTGTCGACGACACGTGGCGCACGCGCTTGCGCTGCAGAATCTCCACATAGGCCAGATACCACGGCAGCCTCCTGATGGTGGGCTCGGGCAGAATCACATTGGGAAGCGCTCCGTTCATTTTGCCGATACAGCTATTTTTTTCGACATGGTGCTGTAGGCACCGTCGGGCGCCTCGGCTCTCACACGGTAGATGTATATGCCGCGGGGCACACGCGCTCCGCTGCCGTCGGTCATGTCCCAGGTGGCGCTGACGCTCGCGCTTGTGCCGGTGCGTGCGTCCATCTCATGTTCCCATATCCGGCGGCCCAGCAGGTCGTAGATGCCGATGCTGCATTTCATGTCGGAGTTGGGGCGGTCGAGCAGAATGTCAAACACCATTGACTCTCCTGCGGCGCTCCATGCGTTCACACCATAAATCACCGGCTCGAGCGCCGCCCCTACATTGATGTCGAGGCTCGATTTGCTCACATTGCCGGCGTTGTCCCAGGCGGTGAGCATCAGCGAGTGGCGTCCCGGGGTGAGGTCTTGAAGAGTATACATCAGCTGCCCGGCGCCGGTGTCGTCGGGGTCGACAGTGAAGCTCTCGTTAAGGTCGGAATGGATGATGGAGCCGTCTATTGTGAGCGTCAGCGAGTGGCCGATGCCGCTCTCGGAGATGTTCACACCCGACTCATCGCTGATGCGGGCAAACACCACCGGGTTGCTGCTCACAAGCCCGCCGTTTTCGAAGTTGGGATTGTTCACATAGAAGTTCTCTATCTTCGGGCCCACGGTGTCGGTCGGAGCGTCATAGTTATATCCATACACATAGAATCTGTCGCAGGCTCCGTTGGCTTCGCGCCCTTCGCCATCCCATGCGTAGGCGGCAATCATGGCGGGGGAGTAGTTGCCCTCGATTTCCGAGGGGAGTGTCAGCTGTGTGCGCCAGCGGCCGTTCTCCACTTTTGCGTTGGCAGTGGTGAGACGTGTCTTGCGGTCGTTATAGCTCACCGACTTGCCGTCGTCGCCCTGCCCGTAGGTGGTGATCACGCGCTCGGCGTCGTATATTTGCAGTGTCACTTGCCCGTTGAAGCCTTCGTCGAAGTTTCCCTTGCGGTCGGTGATGCGTCCTTCGATGCTCATTGTGCCCAGGGCCGGAATCTGCGGCAGGTTGCTGTCAGAGAGTCCGTCGAGGGTGATATTATTGATTTTCTCCACCTCCACGCCGAATTCCGGACTCGGAATGCGGATGGCCGGGTCGCCCATGAAGGCATAGCGCAGCTTGTTGGTGTCGGCGGTGTATTTGTTTTTCCCTTTTATGTAGATGTCACCGAAGCGAAGCGCGTGTCCCTCTTCATCGCGGGCGAAGAAGTCTTGCGCCGTGAAGTTGTTGAGCACGCCGTTCATTGAGATGTACACTGTGCGGGTGGCTCCCATCATGCCGATGATGCCGCTCTCGGGGTTGAGCATCAGATGCTCGGCGCCGCTCATCGAGGGGAGGTCCCAGTAGGCAAAGCCGCAGGTGGCGGCATACATGAAGGTGAGCCGCTTGTTGGTCATCGAGATGATGTCTTTCCATTCCCACAGATGCTCGTGTCCCCAACCGGTGGGAGAGGCGTGGCCGATGTAGTTGGTCACAAGCACTCCTTCGTTGTAGTTGCGCATCATCCGCTCGGTGCATTGCGGATATGTCGGTCCCACACCGGTGATCACACGCCGGTAGGAGTCTAGATAGAGGCGGTCGTATACGAATGATTTGCCGTTTCCGTTGCTGCGCATGGAGTTGTATACTTTCTGCGCCTGGTCAAGGTGCTCTGCGGCATCATCGTCGTCGGCGATGATCATCACTTTCGAGCGCCACGGCCCGTATTCGGGATTTTTTACATATTTCTCGATTTTTTCGGCCATGAGAATTGATTCTGATGCATCGGTCACGGGGATGCGCCCCACGGGAATGGTGCATCTCGCGCGGTTGATCATAAACTGCGCGTCGGCCACATCATTGAGCATGCCGATATAGTCATCGTTGCTGTAGCTGGTTTTTTCGGAATATCCGCTGTTGCTCTGATAGATGAGCATCGGGCGGTAGCCGGCGCTTTTTACAGCCGACGACACCCCCTTGTTGTCATAACTCGGCTTTCCCATCAGCAGGCAGTAGCCGAGTTTGTGCCCTTCGGCATCGGCTCCGCGGTCATGCCACATTTTGAGCATCTTGCGGAATGCGCCCACATCGGGCTTGCCGCCGGAGAATTCGTTGTAGATTTTGTCGGCATCGAGCACATGCACCCGCATGCCGTCCACCTCTTCATGCAGCCTGCCGATGCGCTCGGCGCCGGAGCGATATTCGGGATAGGTGATTATCACCATGTCGGGGGTGTCGAGTCCGTGGATGTTCTGGTTGTCTACCCTTCCGGCCGGACGCGCCGCGCGCGTCACCTCTTCGGGATTGAAGGCCACAAATTCGCGGTAGCCGTTAGTGCGCAGGCTGAATAGGGCCTTGCCATCGGCAAGCTCATATTCCACCTTCATCTGTCGGGCGGGGTCGGTTACATCCCAAATCACGGTCTGCTCGCCGCAGCCGGAAATCTTTGGGGCGTCGCCTTGCGAATAGTTGCCGAAGAAATATAGCTCCCCGGCATCGAGCCGCATGGCGCGGCTCCAAAAGGCTTCTATATAGTCGAGGCGCGCCTGGAAGAGCGCCCCGCTGTAGGTGTAGTCTATGCCGAGGTCGAGCTTGCCGTCAAGCCCCTCCACCTCCTTGATGCTGTTGGCAAACGATACGAACAGCCCCGATGTGCAGGCCGGTATGCGGTCGTCGGCCGTGGCCGGCAGCTCTGTGCCATTGGCCTTGAATGCCAGTGTGGAGGAGCCGCCGGTGGTTTTCGCGCCGAAGCGCACGCTCACCATCGCCTGCCCGTCGGTCATCCCGGGCATTTCAAGCCGGAAGGTCTGCGCCTTCTGCATCCGGAAGTCTTCTCCCAGCAGCGTGACGCCCGACTCGCCGCAATGCTCCAAATCTTTCTCGTGCACGAGGCGGTCGGTGAATTCTTCCAGCGGATTGCTTCCTTCCCCCCTTGCGGTGAAGGAAGAGGTCTTAAGATCTTCGGCCTCTGTGTCGCGGTCGCTGATGAAATAGTATGTCGCGTCGGAATAGGGGTGGATGGTGTGGCTGTAGGGTGTGCGCGAGTTGCGCGCGGCCGGCTTCCATGTGAAATGGTCAGCGGCGAAAAACACTATCCCCTTCGCTGTGCGCACCGATGGCAGCAACGGCAGATCGTTGGGACGACCATGGGTCATGCCAAGGCCGAATCCGGTGTCGCGGCCGCCGAGTCCATACACATGCACTTTCTCCGGATTGCTGAAGCCGAGCGAGCGCAGGTCGGCATCGGAGATGATGTGCATGCCTGTAGCCTCCACTTTTACCTTCGCCCAGCGGCCTTCGGCGAGTTTCGAGTTGGCCGGGTAATAGTCGGTGATAGTCTGCGCCGGGGCCGACGCGGCGCAGCCGGCGGCCAGGGCCGCGGCGGCTATCAAATGGGTATATGTAGTTTTCAAATCCATTAAAAGTATAGAGTTAAGAATCGGGGGTCGAGAGGGGCGGGTATTGCTCCGCTGAAGAATAAACGAAAAAAACAGAGATATATTGCCTCGCCTCTGCGAGGCTCTGATTGCTTAGGCGGGCTCGCCCCCCCCCCCACATTCCCGTTGGTCATGTGGGGTTTACTACGGTCACGCCCCTGCGG
>JAMPDQ010000027.1 GCA_023665575.1 Candidatus Amulumruptor caecigallinarius
GGGAATTGCGGTCTCCGTCGCGGCGTGGGCGCGGGCCGCGGTCGCCCCCATCGCGGCGCGGACGGGCTTCGCGTTCCACATATCCTTCCGGTTTTGGAGTAAGCGCGCGCATTGACAGACGGTATTTGCCGGTCTTCTTGTCAATCTCGATAAGTTTCACCTTCACCTTGTCGCCCTCTTTCAGGCCGCTTGCCTCCATGTTCTCCAAGCGATTCCATGATATCTCGCTGATGTGGAGCAGGCCGTCGCGTCCGGGCATGAATTCCACGAATGCACCGAAGTCAAGAATCGAACGGACTGTGCCGTCATAGGTCTCTCCCTCTTCGGGCTGTGCCACAATAGCCTTGATTTTTGCAAGCGCAGCGTCGATGCTCTGCTTGTCTTTCGATGCGATTTCCACGCGGCCGATACCGAGCTTCTCGTCCTCATCGATAGAGATGGTGGCGCCGGTTTCTTCCTGAATGCCCTGAATCACCTTACCCTGCGGGCCAATCACTGCACCAATCATCTCCTTGGGAATCTCGATGGTGACCAGACGAGGCACATGAGGCTTGTAGTCTTCTCTTGGCTCGGGGATTGTTTCATTGATGATATTGAGAATATGCAAGCGTCCATCGCGAGCCTGGTTGAGTGCTTTCTCCAGCACTTCGTAGCTGAGGCCGTCGCATTTTATATCCATCTGTGTGGCGGTGATGCCCTTGGTGGTTCCCGTCACTTTGAAGTCCATGTCGCCAAGGTGGTCTTCGTCACCGAGAATGTCTGAAAGGATGGCATATTTCACATTTCCCTTGTCGGAGATAAGCCCCATTGCCACTCCGGCTACAGGACGTTTCATTTTCACACCGGCATCGAGCAGGGAGAGCGTTCCGCCGCACACTGTAGCCATTGATGATGATCCGTTTGATTCCAGGATGTCGGAAACAATGCGGCAAGTGTAGGGGAAATCATCGGGGAACATGCGTTTGAGAGCGCGGTGAGCTAGATTTCCGTGGCCTATCTCGCGGCGGCCCACCCCGCGTTGCGGGCGTGCTTCGCCTGTGGAGAAGGGGGGGAAGTTGTAATGGAGAAGGAAGCGCTCCTTGCTCTGGTTGAGCACGTCGTCAACTATCTTCTCATCGAGAGTGGTGCCGAGTGTTGTTGTGACGAGAGCCTGAGTTTCGCCACGGGTGAAGACTGCGGCTCCGTGGGGACCCGGCAGGTAATCCACTTCGCACCAGATGGGGCGAATTTCAGTGGTTTTGCGGCCGTCAAGGCGCACGCCTTCGTCAAGCACGCAGCGACGCATGGCCTCTTTTTCCACATCGTGATAATATCTCTTCACCATAGCCACCCGCTGATCGGCGTTATATTTCTCAAGCTGCTCCTCGGTCATCTCGGGGAGGGCGTCTATATATTCCTCGCAGATTTTTCCGAATTCTTCGGCACGCCAGTGCTTGTCGGCGCATCCGGCCTTTGCGATGGCATATGCTTTGTCGTAGCATTTGTCGTGCACATCCCGGCGCAACGCGTCGTCATTGATTTCGTGGCAGTATGTGCGCTTCTCTTCTTTGCCGGCTTCTTTCATAAGCTCAATCTGAGCCACGCAATGTTTCTTTATTTCTTCATGAGCCACCTTGAGAGCTTCAAGAAGTTCGGCTTCAGAAACTTCGTTCATTTCACCCTCCACCATCATAATATTGTCGTAGGTGGCGCCCACCATAAGCTCGATGTCGGCTTGTTCGATTTGCTCAAATGTGGGATTAATCACCCATTCACCATTCACACGAGCCACCCTCACCTCGGAGATGGGGCCGTTGAAGGGGATATCACTGCATGCCAGAGCCGCGGATGCAGCAATTCCGGCCAATGCATCGGGAGCATCATTTTCATCGGCTGAATACATTGTTACGTTGACAAAAGTGTCAGCGTGGTAATCATCGGGAAAGAGGGGACGCAACACACGGTCTACAAGACGGGATGTAAGAATCTCATAATCACTTGCACGACCCTCTCTCTTGAGGAAACCGCCGGGATAGCGACCGATTGATGCATATTTTTCCTTGTATTCAACTGTCAGGGGCATAAAGTCAACCCCTTCGCCGGCCTCCTGAGCCGAACACACGGTGGCAAGCAACATTGTGTTGCCCATGCGCACCTCTACCGCTCCATCTGCCTGTTTGGCCAACTTGCCGGTCTCGATTGTAATCTCGCGGCCGTCGGGCAAGGCAATGGTTTTCTTAATTGGTTTCAACATAAAGTCTTTATTGTTTTTCTTCGCTTGTTTCTCATAAACATCCGCGGGCGGGGTCGCTCCTTTTGAAGCCTAAATTCTCGCGGAGGAGACCCGGCGGGCGAACGTTTGCACAAAATTCCCACAAATTTAGCAAATAATTTCATAATAATGCGCAATCGCTGAAAAATAATGGATTCAATCTCTAATCTCTTCGCAGTTTGAAACTTGCAAAACTTAAATAAATTAACATAAAATAACAAAAATTAACTATCGGGGGGGGTATTTGTTAAAATATGTGTAAATTTGTGGCGCTAATAAACAAACAATTTACACACAAATGAAAAAGACATTCAGAATGATTGGGTCAGTGATAATGACCCTGATGATTGCGCTGACCTTCAGTGCATGCAGCGATGACGATGACAACAACTTCGGGGGCGATGTAATTGATCCCGCCAACCACGATCCCGAACTCGTGGGGCAATGGGAGTGTCACGAGATCGAAACATCGGGCAATTGGTCGACTGAAATATATTCAGTTATCAAATTTTATCCCGATGGAACAATGGAAGTTGATGACACTGAGAATGATTCCCACTATGGCTCAGACCATTTATGGTATAGGGCCACATGGACAACCTCGGGAAACAGGCTGTCGTATCGCGTAACAGAGTCGAACGATGATGAAGACATTGTTCCTGGAACGACGGATTCCGGCATGTATTCAATTATCGGAAATGAATTGACTTTTGAGGGGACAGTCTATACAAGGAAATAAAAGGAAATGAGAAGAATTGGATTTTCTGAGAGTGAGCAGTTCAGTTCATTCCGGGACAAATCCCAAAATACTGAGGAGCCGGCCATCAGGCCGGTTCGCCTGACACTGTGACGGACGTGGCATGGAATTTTGCCGGCGGAAGCCTCTCCGGCACAATCGAATTCACCCTTCCGGCCACCACCTACGCCGGCACCGCCGGCACCGGCGGGTTGAATTATGTGATCGAGGCCAACGATATGGTGATCAAAAGCGAGAGCGCGTCCTGGGGCGAGAGGATGAGTGTGCCCGTGGCGTTCGACACCCCGGCGTGGGATGTGATGTTCGACTCGGAAGCCGCCACCGGCGGCTTCACGGCAATAGATGCCAACCACGACGGATTCACATGGAGCTGGTCGGAAAGCGACATGGCATACCGAACATACTTCAACCGTGCGAAAGACAATGACGACTGGCTGGTGACCCCGGCCCTGCGCCTCGAGGCCGGAAAGGTTTATGAGTTCACCGCCGCCATGCACAGCCTACACGATGCCCTACGGGGAGTCCTTCCCCCACGGACACGCCATAACGCTGATGCGCCCGGAAAACACAGGATCGGCAATGTGGAGCGTCTATACGGATGATTCCGGCATACCGGCCCACGACGGCGACAGCGGAATGGCCGCGATGTTCAGCGAGCTCAACGGCGCAGCCAATTGCCGACACCCGTTATGTCGATTCGCATGTTTGCGATGTCGACACGCGCTATGCCGTGTCGGCGGTTTATGCCGGCCGCGGCGAGTCGAAGGCCTGCGAGCCGATAGTGCTCAATGTGAACGGCGCCGGAGTGGATGCTCCCGAGATGTCGGGTATCACGGTTCGCGGCGTGCGGAACGCGGTTGTCATCGACAATGCCGTGGGCATGCGTGCGTTTGTCTGCGACATGCAGGGCCGCCTTGTGGCCTCGCCGCTTTGCGGCGCCCGTGAAGTGATCGGTGTGGCCCCGGGCGTTTATGTGGTGAAAGCCGGAAACAAGGCTGTGAAGATTATTGTGAGATAACAGTCTGCACAATGGCCGCTTGCCCGGGCGGGCCGGCGGCATGGAAAACAGAGGGGAGACTGCCTATCGGGGCGGTCTCCCCTGTTTTTTGCGAGAAACAAGCGAAAGTATGCGCGGCCCAACGGTTTGCGAAACTTGAATATCTTTTTTATTTTTGTAAAAACATTCGAAGTCATGAAGCAAATTGCGATAATGGCGGCTGCGGCCGCGTGTGCGCTGACGCTGGCGTCGTGCGACAATTCAAAGTTCAAAATATCTGGCGACATATATGGAGGCGAGGAGAAGTCGCTCGTGCTCGAGAAGGCAGATTACTATGGCAGGTGGATTCCAATAGATTCCGTCAGAATAGGCAAAAACGGAAATTTTTCCATTTCAGCCGATGCCCCGCTGTCACCCGAAATTTACCGTCTTGCCTTGGACAACAGATATGTGTATGTGCCAATCGATTCTGTGGAGTCGATCACCCTCTCTTCTTCGCTGAACAAGTTTGGCACTGATTTCACTCTTGATGGCTCCGGGCAGGCGCAAAAGCTCGAAAAGTTTGAGAAATCGCTGGCAAAGGTGAATTTCTCGGATCCGGAGGCTGTGGATAAATTCAAGAAGAGTGTATATCTTGATTATATAAAGGATTCTCACGGTTCGATTGTAAGTTATTACGTTCTTACTAAATTCGTTGGCGACAAACCTCTGTTTGACCCGGCTGACACACAGGATGCAAAATATTTCGCAGCTGTTGCCACTCAGTTTGACACCTACCGTCCCAATGACCCTCATGGCAAGATGGTGAAGGATGCCGCGCTCTCAATGATGCGCGAAAGAAATTCAAAAATGGGGCGCAAAACAGTCATCTCCGCGAATGAGCTTCGTGTAATAGATATTGCACTTCCTGACAAAGATAATCGTCAGGTGCGCCTTTCCGACAAAGTGGGGAAGGGGAAGCCGGTGGTGCTGGCTTTTACAATGATGAATCTCGAGCAATCGCCGGTGGTGAATCGCGAACTGGCCGGCCTGTATAATTCCGGCGCTGTGGACATTTATCAGGTGTCGTTTGACAAAGGACAGTATGAATGGCGTGAGGCCGTGTCGAATCTGCCCTGGACCAATGTGCTCGACCCGGCGGGAACATCTTCAACAGCACTGAGAGACTACAACGTTGACATGCTCCCGGTATTTTTTATCTATGACGCTGAGGGTGACCTTGCTGACCGTGTATACAGAGTGTCTGACCTCAAGAAAAAATTGTGATTATGGCTCCCGACTGGAAAGATGTGCTGAAGGGTCTTGCCGATAGCGGTTCGTTGCCGGAGGGGGATGTGCAGGAAATAAATCCGCGCGAAACGACCGACTCCGGCATGATGAAGGATTCAAAACCCGCGAAAGACAAGCTTCATGTGCTTGTGGAGAAAAAGGGGAGAAAAGGGAAGGTGGCTACTATTATTGAGGGTTTCACTTGCTCTGAAGAAGAGCTGCTGCGGATAGCCTCAACGCTGAAGCAGAAACTTGGGGTGGGAGGTTCCGCAAGAGGTGGCGAGATATTGATACAGGGCAACATGCCAGACAAGGTGAAAGAAATCCTTAAAAACATCGGTCTGTTATGATAGATCTTCAGAGAGCATCAGCCGGCTCGGGGAAAACCTTTACGCTCGCCCGCCAATATATCCGCTTTCTCATATCAATCAAGCCGGAAGAGGAGAATGCTCCACGCCGGTTGCGCACCGTGGCCGAACTTCACGACTCGGCCAAACATATTCTTGCCGTTACGTTCACCAACAAGGCCACGGGTGAGATGCAGTCGCGCATCGTGGAAAAACTCTATGAGCTGGCCTATCCGAAAAGCACGGCATCACGCGATGAGGCTCCCGATTATATGTTTGACTTTATGGAGGAGTTCGGAGTGACTGCAGAAGATGTGTCGCGCGTGTCGCAAAAAGCTCTGAAGGTGCTCCTCAATAATTATTCCGACTTTCATGTATCCACAATCGATTCGTTTTTTCAACAAGTGCTCCGCACTTTCGCTTATGAAACAAATCTCAACGACTCATATCATGTGGAGCTTGACACGGAATTTATTGCGCGTGAAAGTATAGATTCAGTGCTCGAACAGCTCGATACGGCAGTTGCCCGTCCCGGTGCTATGCCCGATGAAGGGGAGGCTGATGCGGCATTCTGGGTGCAGGTGCTTATGGACAGGGCTGAGAAAAACAATTGGAATATGTTTCGCAAACATGTTGCCGGCAAGAATAATTTCGGCCCGGAAGAGGAGCAGCCTTATTCAGCGCTGGTGAAATCAGTGGGACGCCTGGAAAATGAAGAATATAAATTGATAAGGGGAGAGGTTGAAGACTATTTTGACAGCGATGTTGATTTCAAGGAGATTTACCGGCACATGGTTCGGAAATATGACAAACCGGCTGCTGATGCGTTTGCACATCTAAAAAAATGCGCGCGCGACCTCTATGACCATCTTATTCCCGACATCTTGTCGGAGAGCACACGCACGGATGTCGGGGCTTTGCATGTGGCCACTTCAAAGATTATTGGAAAGCCCGACGACAAGTATGCGGCAAAATGGGACACTGCCGTGGAAATCAAGAAATGTTTCAATGACGAATATTTCAAAAAAGGCACTGTGCGCAAATTCTCATCGGAGCATCCGGAAATGACGATTGTGCGGCCGTTCGCCGAGGCATTTGCAGCCGCATATGACAACTGGATGGGAGTGGTGGGCTCGAAAGAATTTTTGTTCTGGAAGATTTACAAGAGGAATATCCCATATCTTGCACTTTTTAAAAATATAAACAAGTTTCGACGGGATTATCTCAGCGAGAATAATGCTGTTGAGCTTGGCGAAACCAACATGATTCTGAGGTCGGTGACCGGCGGCGAAGAAACTCCATTTATTTATGAACGGCTTGGCACAAGACTCAATCATTTTCTGATTGACGAATTTCAAGACACCTCTAAAATGCAGTGGGAAAACTTTTATCCGCTGATTAGGGAAAGCATATCATATAATAATGACAATCTTATCATCGGCGATCCGAAGCAGAGCATATACAGATTTCGTAATGCCGACCACACACTGATTCAAAAAAAGGTGCCCGCACAATTTAAGGGATTTGTGAATCTACTTGGTGATAAAGTGTCGGAAAATACTAACTGGCGTAGTGAACTTAGAGTGGTGCAGTTTAACAACAGCATTTTCCGTCATCTGGCTGAAAAGGCTTCCGGGGAGTCGAAGCCCGGCGATGATGAGATTGCCCGCCTGGATTTCCGAGATCTCTACTCCAATGTTGTGCAATATCCGCATAATCAGAAACTTCGCGGATACGTGGAATTGCGTAAATTCATCGGTAAGAAAGAAGATTTTAATGCGTGGGTGCTTCCGCAGATTCCGGAATTGGTGGTGTCGCTGCATCAGCGTGGATATGCATGGAAGGATATCGCTGTGCTCGTGTCGATAAATGCTGACGGCGATGCTGTGATTTCAGAATTCATGAAGCATAATTTAGCTGCAGAAAATGCGGCGCCCCGGATTCCCTTTGTCAGCGAGCAGTCGCTAAAAATCGGAAATTCCGCGGCTGTAAAGCTTGTGGTGAATATTCTTGAGAGCATATCGCGCGGTGCGGGTGCGAAAATCAACAGAAATGAGGCGACACGAGCGGGCGAAGGTATGTGCAAATGGCGCGATATAATGGCTAATTTTCGCTATTTCAGTATAAAAAATCCGGGGTTGCCATTGGCTGAGAGAATTGGCAGGTTTGTTGACTCAAGTACTGAAGTTGACACACTCTCTGAAATGTTGCAAAACATTCAGTCGATGGCTGTTCCTTCGCTGGTTGAGACAATTATAGCCACATTCATGTCATCGGAGCTTCGCAAGCGTGATGCAGTTTATTTGTCAGCCTTTCAAGATGCGGTGCTGGAATATTGCGATGCTTATCCGTCAGATATAGCATCTTTTATCAATTGGTGGAACCGAAAAAAAGAATCAATTTCCATATCCTCGCCTGAAGGCACAGATGCGGTGCAAGTGATGACCGTGCATAAATCCAAAGGATTGGAATTCAAATGTGTCATTATCCCGTTTGCTAATTGGTCGCTTAAAGATTCCGACAAAAAAAGTGAATGGCGCTGGGTAAAACCGGAAAGTAGCATGTTCGACGGCTTTACACCCCCTCCATATATTCCGGTGAATGTGAATTCAGATTTAAAGGAGTCTCCTTATAGAAACCTTCTTTTCGAACTTTATGACTTGAACAAGATGGATGGTCTCAACGCGGCCTACGTGGCATTCACCCGTGCAAAAAAGGAGCTGTATGTGTTTGGATTGGCCTCTAAAAAGAGAGAAAATGAGAAGAAGGATATTGCCGTTGTTCCCTCCGGAATTGAAATGAGGGAAGAACGCGACAAGGAGCATGTCTTACCATTAATATTCAGTCAGTTGGAGGAAATGTGTAAAGTCTTTTCGGAATCGAATGGCAATTTTGAGTCTGAAATCACGGGTGTGAATCCAAAAGACATTGAGCGCACAGAGTTGCCGCCGGCTGTTGTGAAAATAGCTGTCGGCACTCCCGCCGACTTGGAGAAGGAGGCTGAAGAAGATATGAGGGAGAAGGAGGAGAAGGCTAAGGAAAAAGCGAAAAATGGTGAGGAAGCTAAGGCTGTCGGCACAGGCGCAACCGGCAAAGAGGATACTCCGGAAGATCTGAATAGGTTAGAAATCAAGACTGACAAAAAGGTGCTCACTGACTATCGGAGTGTGAAAATGCCCTCATATCTGAAATTCCGCCAGGAGCTCTTGACGCATGTGGTGAATGCGGATGAATATGATGAGGATGATATCGATGACCCTCGCGCTGAAGGCAATCTTTATCACGCAATCCTGGAGCAGATGATAACTTTCGAGGGATTGGATGAAAGCGTGAAAAATCTCAGGGTGCAGGGATTGATGACAAGGGCCGAAGCTGAGGAGAAGAGGAAAAATCTTTCCAAATGGCTCTCCAATCCGCGTGTGAAGTCATGGTTTGATGGTTCGGGGAATCCGATAATGGAGCGCCCGATACTGAAAAAAGGTGAAAAATTTCACCGCCCGGACAGGGTGGTGGAATATCCCGATGGAAGCGCCGTGGTTATCGACTATAAGTTTGGCGCCGTGCGTGATGATGGAAAATATGACAATCAGGTGAAAACATATGTCAGGCGTCTGCTAAAAACCGGGAAATACACCGGCGTTACAGGCTATCTTTGGTATGTCAAAGAGGATAAAATAATGGGAGTTGAGCCTTAGGCCCCGTTTCATAAAGCTATATAAAACGAGGCCTTGATGGCATCATTGGCCCGCATGCGTTGCAAGCTTGTGCTACATGAAATTTTTGTTGCGTAGGAGTTGCAGAAATCTTTTGCTGAATTCTTCATTCATTTCGCGTGTGTATCTTATGTCGGTGAACACTTGCGCAAGAGTCTGCTTTCCGTTTTCCTCGATATATTTCAGATTGGGTCCGTATTCATCTTTAGCCCGAAATTGCTCTTTTATGTCGCCATCAGTGTCGTGACGATAAGTTTCATCATGCATTATTGCATGCAGCGGAAGACGTTCCACCGCGTCTCCTGCATCTGCCGGCCACCCGAGAGTTATGCACGCCACCGGCACACAAAGCTCAGGCAAGCCGAGAATCTCGGATATCATGTCGGCATTATATGTGACAGTGCCGAGATAGCACGTGCCGAGTCCGCGCGATTCGGCTATTGCCACAATCTGTTGGGCGAATATTGTGGCATCAGACATTGCTGTTATGAACGACAGAAAGTTGTCATATCCCGGATTGGCGTTGCTCAGACGACACCATTGGCTGAACCGGTTGTAGTCGGCGCAAATGGTGAGCACCACCGGGGCTTCCGTAATCATGGGTTGGTTGAAATGGGCCGGGGCAAGCCGACGCTTTCCCTCCTCTGAGCGGGTGACAACAACACTGTATAATTGCATGTTGCCGCAAGTGGGTGCTCGCATCGCACTCTCTAAAATGTCGCTGAGCTGAGATTCGGATATCTCCTGATCGGTGTATTTGCGTATGGTTCGCCTTTCTTTAAACATCTTCTGATTTTTGATTTTTTTGTTAAATGGGATGCTAAGAGTCTGTTTCATAAAAAATCAACATTATGGGCGGCTTATTTTCAAGATAATTTATTCAATCTCAGAGGAGCAACCTCTCGGTTGTGACCGGTGAGAATGGATATTGCACATGTTTGCTACCCCTAATGTTAAATTTTTTATGAAACAGACTCTATCTGCAAATATAGTCAATCTATCCGATTTTTTTATTATTTTTGTAGATTGATAAATGACAAGGCTGAGATACAGCTGTCTGTCCCGGCTTTTCTCAAATAGAATTGTCTGCTTTATCAAAAATTAACATTAGGAATCGCATTCATGAGCATGGGTTGGCTCTGCAAATTAAGAAGCATAGCAGGCTATGTGACTGACTTAAAGAGCCAAAATAGGCCATGCATGCGAGGCCAATAGTAATTTTTATGAAACAGACTCTAAACCAGGACCCGTTTTATAAAAAACATAAATCAAAATATGGCAAAGCAAGAAGATGTTTTCAAAACGATAGTGGCTCATGCAAAGGAGTATGGGTTTGTGTTCCAATCAAGTGAGATTTACGACGGATTGTCGGCAGTCTACGACTACGGTCAGAACGGTGTGGAACTGAAAAATAATATCAAGCGTTATTGGTGGGAAGCCATGACAATGCTCAATGACAATATAGTCGGCATTGATTCGGCGATTTTCATGCATCCCACTATCTGGAAGGCTTCCGGACATGTTGATGCATTCAATGACCCTCTGATTGACAACAAGGACAGCAAAAAACGCTATCGTGCGGATGTGCTCATCGAGGATGAGATTGCCGGATTTGATGAAAAAATTGAGAAGGAGATAGCAAAGGCTGCCAGGAAATTCGGTGACAGTTTTGACGAAGCGATGTTTCGCGCCACCAATCCGCGCGTGCTTGAGCATGCCCGCAAGCGCGATGAGCTTCATCAGCGTTTCTCCGATGCGATGAACGCCAACGACCTGGCTGATCTCAAACAGATTATACTAGACTATGAAATAGTTGATCCTATCAGTGGCACACGCAATTGGACAGATGTGCGCCAGTTCAACCTGATGTTCAAGACAGAGATGGGAAGCACTGCTGATGGAGCGATGGAGGTGTATCTGCGTCCGGAAACCGCCCAGGGAATCTTTGTGAACTATCTGAACGTGCAGAAAACGGGCCGTATGCGTCTTCCTTTCGGCATCGCGCAGATTGGCAAGGCATTCCGAAATGAGATTGTGGCGCGCCAGTTTATTTTCCGCATGCGCGAGTTTGAGCAGATGGAAATGCAATTCTTCGTGCGCCCGGGCGAGGAGCTGAAATGGTTCGACTATTGGCGCAACACACGGCTCAAATGGCACAAGGCGCTGGGTCTTGGCGATGACAAATATCGCTTTCACGATCACGAGAAGCTTGCGCATTATGCCAACGCAGCAACCGATATAGAATTCAAAATGCCCTTCGGATTCAAAGAGGTGGAGGGCATACATTCCCGCACCAATTTCGACCTCTCGCAGCATGAGAAGTTCTCCGGCAAGAAGATACAGTATTTCGACCCGGAATTGAACGAAAGTTATGTGCCTTTTGTTATAGAAACGTCAATCGGAGTTGACCGCATGTTCCTGAGCGTGCTGTGCAGCTGCTATGAGCAGCAGCAGCTTGAAGGCGGCGACAGCCGCGTGGTGCTCCATTTCCCCGCACCCATCGCTCCGGTGAAATGCGCAGTGCTTCCCCTTGTAAAGAAGGATGGCCTCCCCGAAAAGGCACGTGAAATTCAGCACCGTCTGAGATTTGATTTCACATGCAATTATGATGAAAAGGATTCCATCGGCAAGCGTTATCGCAGACAAGATGCAATCGGAACCCCTTTCTGCATCACTGTAGACCATCAGAGCCTGGAAGACAACACGGTGACTTTGCGCGAACGCGATTCGATGGAGCAACGCCGCGTGAATATCGAAGATCTTGAAAAAATATTGGGCGATCAGGTGAGCCTTAACTCGCTCCTTAAAAAATTATTGTAACAATGAATATTCTCAATAAATTGGCTGCTTTCGCTGTTGGTTTGGCAGCAATGATGGGGCTTAGTTCCTGCAATTATAACAGTCTTGTTGAAAAACAGCAGAATGTTGACCAGGCATGGGCACAAGTGGAAAACCAGTATCAGCGCCGCGCTGACCTTATTCCGAATCTTGTAAACACCGTGAAGGGATATTCCACACATGAGGAGGAGACTCTCACCAAAGTGACGGAAGCCCGTGCGAAGGCCACTTCCATCACACTCGATGCCGACAATCTCACTGAGGAGAATCTCGCAAAATTCCAGGAAGCTCAAAATGAACTTTCCGGTGCGCTGAAATCTCTTCTCGCCGTAACGGAGGCTTATCCCGACCTGAAGGCGAATCAGAATTTCATGAACCTGCAGACACAACTCGAGGGAACTGAAAACCGCATCGCTACAGAACGTATGCGCTACACTGAGGCTGTGAAGGATTATAACACATCCATAAAGAAATTTCCCACAAATATCTATGCCGGGTGGTTTGGCTTCGATGCAAAGCCTCAATTTAAGGCTGACGCCGGAGCGCAAAAGGCCCCGGAGGTGAAATTCTGATTCCCGGCCGCCACATCCTTACAGTATCAAACTTGCAGAAATTCCTCTTCCGAGCCGTCTCTAATGTTGAATTTTTTTATAAAACCAGGCTCTAAATAACAACTTTATATGAATAAGACAGTTTTGCCTTTAGCCGCTGCGCTTATGGTTGTCATGCTCCCTTCTTGTCTTGACGACAGTCCGGAGACTTATGACGACTGGCGTCAAGAAAACGAAACATATCTTGAGAATATCAATACGCAGGAATACACAAGAGTTTCTCCCGACTGGGCTCCTCAGAATGCCGTGTATATCAAGTGGCACAACGATCGCAGCTCCACTGCCGACAATCTTGTGGCCATATCCAATTCCACAGTGGATATAATATATGAGATGGAGGATATAAAAGGGAATAAGCTCGGGAATTCATATTATGCCACCACCGGCGACAGTGTGTATCAAAGCAGACCGAATGCCAACATCACCGGAATGTGGATTGCCATGACCACAATGCATGTGGGAGATTCCGCCACTGTGATTATTCCCTATTCTTCAGCCTACGGCTCAACTGCCCGGGGCAAGATACTCCCTTTCTCCAACCTGATTTATCACATGAAAATCAAATCTATCCCGGCTTACGAACGCCCGTAATTGCGTATTGTCTTCACGGCAACAGACTCTAAACCATATGAATAAAAAACATCTCGCTATGGCGGCGCTCGGCGTCATGGCCGTATTTTCCGCCGCTGCTTATAAAATCACTGAATATAAGGCGGCTCCCGCCGTTGCTCTCCATATTCCCGCAACGCCCGATTCGTTGCAAAAGGAAAATCCTTTTAAAGTGTCGCAACTGCTCAATGTG
The DNA here is from genome assembly GCA_023665575.1 of Candidatus Amulumruptor caecigallinarius. Taxonomy (GTDB): domain Bacteria; phylum Bacteroidota; class Bacteroidia; order Bacteroidales; family Muribaculaceae; genus Lepagella. Next base: position 13,586 of record JAMPDQ010000027.1, read on the forward strand.
AGAGACTGGCTGCCCACTCCGGCTGAAACTGCCGGCTGGAATGTAGTTGCGGCCGACACGGCGGGAAGAGTGAAGATTGACGCTTCTGCAAATTCTCCTGTGTTGCACACTTTCACAACGCGATTTCGCTCCGAACGCTTCGCAAAAGGAAAGCTGGTGCTTAATTCCACAGCGCGTGCCGTGGTGAAAGTGAATGGAGAATCTGTTGTGTCGAAGACTGAGGCGGATTCGCTACCGGCAGATTCAGAAGCATCGGTTGTGCTGAAACCGGAAAATGACAATACAGTGACCGTGGATATTCTTCAGATGCCTGATGACAAATCCATTCCTGATTTCTCACTTGAGTTTGTGCCCGACAAGGAATTCAACGATGTGCTTATCCATGGCAGTGCCTCTCTGCCTGGCAGAGCAGGCCAAATCAACGCCATGGCCGGAGAGCGAACCACCGGCGTGTATCTTTCTGACAATGGTAAATATGTGCTCACCCGTTTCCGCGAGCTGATTTCAAACGATGAAACGCGATTTCGCGCATCTCTCACTGAAACAGCAACCGGCAAGGTGATTTCTGAAGATGTCAATGCAAAGGCATTCTGGATGCCCGGCGCCGATGCTCTATGCTACTGTGTGGCGCGTAATGGCAAATATGACATTTACAAGCAAGAAATTCCCTCAATGAAATCAACATTGCTGGCGCGCGGAATTCCTGATAATGAAATAACTCTCTCTCCCGATGGTAGATATCTTTTCTATTATGATCAGGTGAAAGATGAAACAAAAGACAATGGGAAGCTGCACCGCTACCGCACACCCGACGACCGGATTCCGGGAGATCGTGACCGCAATTATATCGTGAGATACGATTTGAAGTCGCATGTGGCGATGCCGCTTACTTATGGCGGCGCTTCGACATCCATTTTCTCTTTTACACGCGATGGGAGCAAGATGCTTTATGCCTCCACCATGCAGACCCCCGACAGACACCCCTTCTACGAGGTGAGCCTCATTGAAATGGATATGAAAACACTCGGTGTGGACACTATAGTGAGCCATGACACAGGTAATATTTCCAATGCCTTTTATTCGCCCGATGGCAAGCAACTTTTCATTATGGCAGGCCCGGATGCCTTCGGCGGGATAGGCGCGAATTATGGCAGCGAGCCCGTCGGCAACGATTTTGACGCGCAGGGCTATATTCTCAACATAGCCGATAAAAAAGTGAGGGCTGTCACACGCGAATTCAATCCCACTCTCGCGGGTCCGGGAATATGGAATGCAGTCGACGGCAAAGTTTATCTGCTGGGAGAGTCAGGTTTCAACCAATATGTGTATCGACTGGACCCCGCCACCGGAAAAATTGACCGGTTGGAAAGCAATGTTGAGTTTGTGCGCAATTTCTCAATCGGCAACAATGAAGCACAGTGGCTCGCTTATTGGGGCGGCGGTTTCTCCACCGATGGCGAGGCGTGGATGCTGAATCTGAGGAGCAACAAATCACATCTCATTGCAAATCCGCTGAAATCCTCGCTCGAAAATATCGAATTCGGAAAGATGATGCCTTGGAAATTCAATGCATCCGATGGCACTGAAATCGACGGCTATATCTGTTTCCCCCCGGAGTTTGATCCGCAAAAAAAGTATCCGCTGATTGTGTATTATTATGGCGGCACATCTCCCTCCACCGCTTCTTTCTATCATAACTACAGCCCCCAGGTGTTTGCATCGCGCGACTATGTGGTGTATGTGATTAATCCCGGCGGCGCCACAGGATACGGACAAGAATTCTCCGCACGCCATGTGAATGCATGGGGAAAGAGAACAGCCGATGAGATTATTGAGGGCACGAAGAAATTCTGCGCAGAGCATCCGTTTGTTGACAAATCGAAAATCGGATGCATCGGCGCAAGCTATGGCGGCTTTATGACGCAATATCTCCAGACCCGCACGGATATCTTCGCAGCGGCAGTGTCGCATGCCGGTATTTCTGATGTCACATCATATTGGGGCGAGGGCTTCTGGGGATATTCCTACAACAGCGTGGCCGCTGCAAAAAGCTACCCCTGGACCAACCCGGAGCTTTTTACACAACAGGGCTCGCTTTTCAATGCCGATAAAATCCACACTCCACTCCTTTTGCTGCACGGCACTGTCGATACCAATGTGCCTATCGGTGAAAGTATCCAACTCTTCAATGCGCTGAAAATACTCGGCAGAGATGTGGAATTTATTACAGTGCAGGATGAGAACCATGTGATTCAGGGTTTTGATAACCGTCTTGTATGGCAGGATACAATAATGGCATGGTTTGCAAAATATCTCCAGAACGACCCGCGCTGGTGGAACTCCCTTTATGGGAAGTGATTTTTTTGAAACAGATTCCAAACGCATGTTATGAAACAGAATCTTAGATCATTCGTGCCTCTTTTGATGGCATTGTGCTGCTTGTTGGGAGCTTGCGGATCGAATTCAGGCAGCGATTCCGGGGAGCCGAAATCATCGCCCGAAGAGCTTGAGGAGGCCCGTAACACCGGGCGTGAGGCCGCGCGTGTATTTGTAAATACAGTGTGGAAAGACACTCTCGAAATCCAAAGGCAATTGCTTGAGTCGCGTGTGGCCAAAAGCAAATTTGATGGTAAAAAGGATTGCGAACAATTGTTTGATTCCGCCTTTATCTCTACTGTGAAAACAATCAGACCCGATGTGGCTGCCGAATTGGAGAAAGGGATGAGCGCGCAATGAATATTTCTCTTGGAAATAATGCGCTGCCCGCCACAGGTGTTGTTGCGCCTGATATCGCTGATTTGCTCAATGCGGAGGCCGAAAGAATTAACAGCCCGGAATTTATTGCCGACGACCCGGTGCAGTTCCCCCGACGATTCTCCCGTCTCGAGGATATTGAAATTGTGTCGCTCATCTCGGCAATTATAGCGTGGGGCAATAGAAAAATGATTTGCCGCGATGTGGAGAAGGTGCTCGGACTAATGTATCATAATCCACTTGCCTATGTGATTGACAGAGGATATGAAGATCTCAATCCTGACATGAACATTCACCGCACATTTTTCGCACGCCATCTGCAGCATTTGCTTCGTGGCTTGCGGCGCGTATACAGGCAATATGGAAGCCTCGATGCGTTTTGCTCCCAAACGCGATGTCCGGCCGATGAGGCTCCCGCCTGGAAACTGGTGGAAAATCTCAGAATGCTGATGCGCGAGGAGAATGGAGGAGCTGAATGCCCGCAATGTCTGCCTGTGAATTTGCACACCACAGCATTGAAACGTGTGAACATGGCTTTGCGGTGGCTTGTTAGAAATGACGGTATTGTTGACATGGGAATGTGGCGCTCTCTGTCGCCGGCATCGCTCTATATCCCCCTTGATGTGCATGTGGGCAACACTGCACGCAATCTCGGCCTTCTAAGCCGCAAGGCCAACGACAGAAAGAGTGTGGAGAGCCTCACAAGGCTTATGCGCACCCTCAGACCCGATGACCCGGCTTATTACGACTTTGCTCTCTTTGGCATAGGAATTGAAAGCCGGAAGGCTGACGTGCCGGGAGTTGCATCTTAGAGGAGAGATTGCCCCCCCCGGATTGAATAAATTATCTCAAAAACAAGCCACCCCTAATGTTGAATTTTTCATGAAACAGACTCTTAAAACATCTTGATTCATAAAATGAAAAGACCTGTTGTTTATATTGTATTCTTATTATCAGTGATTGTCTCTGCCACGATTTATGCGCAAAATCCCAAGCGTGAATTCCGGGGTGCTTGGCTGCATGTGATTGGACAGTCGCAATGGCAAAACAAAACCACTGAACAAGCAAAGGCCTACATGCGCGACCAGCTTGACAAACTCAAGGATGCCGGCTGCAATGCCGTGATTTTTCAAGTGCGCCCGATGGCTGATGCCCTATATAAATCCTCCATGGAACCATGGAGCGCATGGCTCACGGGAAAACGCGGCAAGGCCCCGAATCCGATGTGGGATCCCATGGAATATGCCATTGAAGAGGCTCACAAAAGAGGAATGGAATTTCATGCGTGGCTTAATCCTTACAGAGTCACATCCACTGCAAAGGAGACTCTTCCGCAAGACCATGACTTTTACAAGCATCCGGAGCGTTTCTTTCGCTACAACGGCCAGATTCTTTTTAATCCGGCTTATCAAGAAAACCGCGATCACATATGTAAGATTGTGGAGGATATAACATCACGTTATGATGTTGACGGCATTCATATCGACGACTATTTCTATCCCTATCCGGCCCCGGGCAAGGCTATTCCCGATGATGAAAGCTATGCAAAGTTTGGCAAATCGCAGAATCGCGGTGACTGGCGACGCCATAATGTGGATGTGCTTATCGAGCAAATGCACAACACTATAAAGCATACAAAACCATGGGTGAGATTTGGCGTGAGCCCGTTCGGAATCTGGCGTAATAAAAAGAGCGATTCGCGTGGCAGCAACAGCTCCGGCCTGCAGAATTATGACGACCTCTATGCCGATGTGCTCCTATGGGCGAAAAATGGATGGATTGACTATCTCGCTCCCCAACTCTATTGGAATCTCGACACAAAGGCCGCTCCGAGCCGTTCGCTTGCACAGTGGTGGAACGACAACGCCAATGGTGTGGATATTTATATCGGCCAGGATGTGAAGCGAACCATGGATGTGGCCGACCCCGCGAATAATGACCGCAATGAACTCGACACCAAGGTGAGACTCTCAAGAAAACTCCCCAATGTGAAAGGAAATGTGTGGTGGCATGGCTATTGGGTGACCGGCAATTATAAGGGTGTCGCTGACTCACTTGCTATGAAATATCAGAGCACAATGGCTCTCCCTCCTGCTTATGGCGACCTCTCGAAATATCCGCAGACAATAAAGAATATCAAGATTGAGAAAGCCGGCGGTGACACTTTCCTCACATGGACCGGCCCGGACAGAAGCCATCGCGAAAGCGAGTCGGACGCGGTGAGATATGTGGTGTATGAATTCTTTCCCGGAGAATCGCAGGATATTGAGGATGCCCAGACAATTGTGGCAGTCACCCCCTATAACCGCGTAAAAATCAATGGCGGCAACGGCTCCACCTTCGCTGTTACCGCACTTGACCGTATGAATCGCGAATCGAAGCCGATTTTCCTTTACGACAAATGAAAGCCTGTCTCAAAAAAATTATAGCCCCGTTTTATAAAAAATAGCGGCTCCGACGACCGCTATTTTTTATGATACGGGACCTTAATCAGACTCCGAGATATTGAGCTTTAGCCCCAAGGATTTTAATAATTTCTCAATTGTCTTGAGAGACGGATTGGCATAATTGCCCTCGATAGATTTAATCATTCTGACGCTGACTCCCGACATATCGGCCAACGATTGCTGCGTGAGTCTTAATTCCTGGCGTCGTTTCCGGATTTCTTGTCCTATGTTCATTGCGTCTTAGAGTATAATCCAAGGCTCGCAACCTCTCTATTCTGTTTCTTTGTTGTGGAGGTTGATTATGCGTCTGCCGTGTGTAATGCGACTTACGCACCTCGGCCTTTTCTATTGTTTTTATTATCTTGCCTGCATGCAGCTGCATGCTGTGTTTTGGGGGAATGGAGCCTTAACGGTTTTCCTATATTTATGCGTCCCTTCAACCGGTTGCTCAAACCTTTTACAGCTCATGCAATCGCTTAAGAGTCCGATTATTGCGTTCTGTTTGCAAATTTAATATTTTTAGTTTCTTTTGTCAATATTGAATATCCCGTATTTGTTAAATTTTTCTTAAAATTGCCCCATTTTATGGCAAAAAAGTGCAAACTTAAGAATTGTTAACATCGGTTAACAATACACTGCCGTATATACGCAGTCGGCAAGCATAAATTTGCATTGTCTCCGATTGAGACATACTCTAAAAACAACTTAAGACATGAAAACAGCAAAAATGATTATTGCCGCCAATTGCAGAAACATTAATTTCAACCGGCTCACTAAGCATGTGCGTTTAATCTCGCTTTATGCCATAGGCATAAGTGTGGTGATTCTTCAGCTGAGAAGCATTCTATAGTTTGCCGAATTTTGCGCTGCGCTGTGAATATGCAAGCGTCACTATGAAATCTTCACTTTTATAGCTCATCACCATGAAATGCACTGACGTCCCGTCGTATCTGACCACCTCCACCTGTCCGAAATATTCCGGCGGAAAAGTGGCTGTGTCTTTCGGCAAATCATATTCCGCGGGTGCAAACACCGGGGTGGGGGAGACGAACTTCGGCATCCGGTGTATCTTTATCTGCGAAGCAAATTCTATGCCCGGTGTGAGGGCCGCCTTATAGGCGGCCTCTTTTATTGTCCATGCAAGTATGTTGCTCTCCACATCTTCTTCTGCGATTCCCTCCATCTCCTCTTGCGAGAGAAATTTCTCACGGAGCCTTATCACTTGCTTCCGGTCGGCTCTCTCTGCATCTATGCCCAATGCAGCACGGTCGCTGTAGTCAGCAAGATTCACCTCCGGCGTGGAGGGGAGGGTGGCCACAATAAAAAGTCCCTTGCAATGGGAAATGGATATGCGTGATGTTTCTCCATAAAGGAATGGAGCGCCATTGCTAAAATGCCCTATTTCGCGGTAGATGTCGCGCCCGTTCTCGCAATAGAGCTGACGCGCCATCTCAATCCATATCTTCTCCGGAATCCCGAATCCCTCCGTGATTTCCTCTATCTTAATGCCGGCCACTGACGGGTGGCGCCAATACACCATCTCACTCTCCATTGCTTTCAGATGTAAAGGTTACTTTCACTTTCACTATGCGGTGTTTTTCGATGCTCAGCACCTGCATCACAAGGCCATTGATTGTAAACACTTCCTTGGCGGTGGGAAAATCTCCCTTAAGCTCCAGCAATAAGCCCGCAAGCGTTTCGCTGTCGCCCGAATCTCCAAGATATTCCTCATCTATATCAAGTATGTGGCAGAAATCCACAAGGGTTATCTTTGCTTCAAAGATATATGTGTTCGCACCGACTTTCTGATACATCCTGTCGGCTTCATCATATTCATCATCAATGTCGCCAACAATCTGCTCAATGATATCTTCAAGAGTCACAATGCCCTGTGTGCATCCATATTCATCTATCACGATTGCAATGTGGATTTTTTTCTTGCGGAAGTCTTCCAGAAGATCATCAAGCATGCGTGATTCCGGCACAAAATATGCCTCGCGCACAAGCGACTGCCATGTGGGACGGTCGGATTTCCCGATATATGGAAGCAGGTCTTTGCTATATAGTATCCCCACTATGTTGTCGGGGGTGGAATCATATACGGGAAGACGCGAAAACCCGGAGTCGAGTATCACTTTCATAGCATCCTCCCATGTGGCATGCGACTCTATATCCGTCACATCCACACGCGCTATCATCACCTCATGCGCCTCCATCTCTCCAAATGTCAATATCCCCTCGAGCATGTCTTTGTCTTCGCCATCCTGCACATCAGAAATCTCAAGAGCCTTCTCCAATACATCAGTGGAAATATCTCCCGACTTTTTGGTGATGACTTTGTTGACAATGTAGGTGGATTTCACCATCAAACGAGATATCGGGCTGAAAATCTTTTCAAAAAATCTCACACCGGGTGCCGCAAAGCGAACCCATGCGAGTGCGCGGCCGCGCGCCACAAGCTTGGGAAAAATTTCCCCGAAAAGAAGCAGCAGAAATGTAAGAAACACTGTCTGCACAAGAAAATTCAGCCATGTTTCATGAAACACAACAGCTTGATTTATAGCGAATGTGAGAATCACCACCATTGTGATGTTTACAAGATTGTTGGTGATCAGGATTGTGGCAAGCAATTTTTCCGAGTCTGACAGCAATGTCTTTACCTTGTTGTCGGCCGGCGTCTCCGACTCCTCCAGCTCGTTGAGTTGTGCGGAATCCAATCCGAAAAATGCAATCTCGCTCCCGGATATAAACGCTGAAAGAAAAAGACATAATGCGGCGATGATTATCATCAGTGTCCAGGCTGCCCAACTCGGCGGAGCCTGAAATGCAATGGCCGGAACCGCATCATTTAAAATCTGAAGCACCGGCATAATTGCCGGCAAAGGGTCTGTATCCAAAATATACCGTTTTAGTGAATTGCAAAAATAATCATTTTTATTGATTGTTTCCGCCAATTTGCAAAAAAATCGAAAGATGTCTGCATGGTAATGTTTCTCAAAAAATGTTAAATTCCCATTTTGTTGCTAAACGTCATAGCAAAGTTTTGTCTTAATAAAAAAACAGACTTATTGCCATGAAGAAATTTCTATTATCCTTAATGCTTGTATCGGTTGTGATGTGTTTCGGATTTGACACAGCTTTTGCCGATAATCACCACCGCGGAAACAATGAACGCAACGAATCACGTGAATATCGGGAAAGCAGCAACAGGTCGAGACACGAACGCCACTCGCGACACGACCGGCACGACAAGCGGAAACATGACCGGCACGACAAGCGGAAACATGACCATCCCAAACACAAAATGCAAAGAATGCATCATCCTGCTCCACGCTTGCCGCGTTATTCCTATGATTCATATTATTCACAGCCGGCTTATCATAATAATTTGAATGCAATGTTGGTGCGTGCGTTGCGCGGATGTGATGACTATGATGTGTGGAGAGTGGATTATGATACATACGTGGTGAGATACAGAAAAGGCAACAGATACTATACGCGCTACGTATATCCCGAAACCGGACGATACGGCACTCCGGCTCTTGTAACGCTACAATGGGCTCCGATGTCATCCTGGAGCCCGATTCAAATCCACATAAATCTGTAGCTGTTGATTCTGCCACCTGACGGCCAACCATCCGACCCAAAATGTTTCGCAAGTAGAAAAGCCACGAAGCAGAACAAACATGCTGCAAAAGGTCCTTAGACTCAAATCCGGCTCATGCATGCGATTCCCGGTGTTGAATTTTTTATGAAACAGACTTTTAGACCCTGAAAGCAGCAAAATATAACATAGAAAGAAAAGATTTAAGGAAATTCAACTTGCAGAAAGAAAAATTTTTTATAACTTTGCAGAACAAAAGAGCTATAAAGCGCTTTTGACGGTCCTATAGCTCAGTTGGTCAGAGCACCTGACTCATAATCAGGGAGTCCTTG
>JAMPDQ010000028.1 GCA_023665575.1 Candidatus Amulumruptor caecigallinarius
GGTTAGTGAGGCAACCATTGTAAAACTACAATGTAATTGTTGCAAAAAAACAACCCCTAACCCCTAACCCCTAACCCCTAACTTTTCGCAAGTAGCAAACTTGCGAAAGTTATATTGAAGGTTTTATGAAACAGACTCTTACACCATGTTATTCGACTCGTTCGCTTTCCTGATTTTTCTTCCCACCGTGTTTCTCCTCTATTGGTTTGCCGGAAGAGGAAATCTCCGAAGACGCAACCTCATAATCATTGCGTCAAGTTATATATTTTACGGCTGGTGGGATTGGAAATTCCTTTTTCTCATAATCTTTACGACCTTTTGCTCATATTTTTCCGGAATTATCATACAGCAGTTTCTTGACCGCAGCAAATGGAAATGCCGGCTTACTCTGTGGTTGTCGGTGGCAATCAATATTGGCATTCTTTTCACATTTAAATATTTTGATTTCTTTGCACTGAGTTTCGGAAAACTTCTCTCGGCTGCAGGGCTGACAGCCGATATTGTTACGCTGAATCTGATTCTGCCCGTTGGCATTTCCTTCTACACATTCCAGGCGCTGAGCTATACCATCGATGTGTATCGGCGGGATATCACCGCCACGCACAATCCGGAGGCTTTCATGGCCTTTATCAGCTTTTTCCCGCAACTTGTTGCCGGCCCTATTGAAAGAGCCACTAATCTGCTTCCGCAGTTTCAAAGGCTCAACAGCTTTGACTACACTACAGCCCTCAGCGGAATGAAACTTATTCTCTGGGGATTATTCAAAAAAATGATAATCGCCGACAATTGCGCACCCGTTGTTGACAGAATATTCGCCAATTACGAGAGTGCAGGCACCCTCAATCTCTGGATTGGCGCCTTTCTTTTCACCATGCAGATTTATGGCGACTTTTCCGGCTATTCCGACATTGCAATCGGAAGCGCACGACTTTTCAACATAAAGCTGATGCGGAATTTCGACAAGCCATATTTCTCACGCAGTATGCACGAATTCTGGAAGAAATGGCACATATCGCTGACATCATGGCTCAGAGACTATATTTACATACCTTTGGGAGGAAACCGCAAAGGGCGCGCACGCACCGCTGCGAATGTATTGGCGGTGTTCGCAATAAGCGGCTTGTGGCACGGCGCCAATTTCACTTATCTTTTCTGGGGAGTGTATCATGGCATTCTGCAAATCCCCCATATTGTCAGCGGCAAAAAGAATCCCCCTCCACGGCGGAACATCATCGGCTCTACGTTTGCCTTGGGCTTAACTTTTATTCTCGTGTTGGTGGGATGGGTGTTGTTTCGCGCACAAGACATCTTCTCAGCCGCCGAATATGTCAGACTGATGTTTTCTCCTGGAAATCTTTCATCTGAAATTCTTGGAAAAACTGCTTTTGCATGGTGCGTAATCTTTATCATAATCGAATTCATTACCCGCAAAGGGGAAACTCCATTCGAATTTAAGTCGGGGATAATGCAACAAAGCTGCATCTTACGTCGCTCTGTCTATATCGCCGTATTCTTCATAACTCTCGTTTTTGCCGGACAAAGCGAAGCATTCATTTATTTCCAATTCTGAACCCAATGAAAAGATTTCTGAAGAATATTGCAATAATTTCTGCGGTTTGCCTGGCTATTCTTATCATCGGAGAGCTGATTGTGAGGAATATGCCCACTTCCTATTCCTATAAAAACCAATGGCTCGAGAACAACGCCGAAGAGGTGGAGCTGCTGATACTCGGGCCCTCACACACATATTACGGACTGAAGCCCGAGCTTCTTGATTATAATGCTTTTAACCTAGCCAATGTGTCGCAGACGCCCGAATATGACCAGGAGCTTCTGGAAAAATGGATCACAAGGATGCCCCGGCTGAAATATATTGTGCTCAGCACATCATATTACTCTTTTCGCGAAGGCACTCTGGAGGAAATAGACAATCCCCGCTGCAACAATTACAAGATTGCCATGGGAATCAATGTGCACTCCGACTTTTCAAAATATAATTTTGCATTGAGCGACTTCTCCGGGTATTTCGGCAAACTGCGCAACCTGGTGCTCCCCCAAAATTCCAACATCTGCGATTCCCTGGGGTTTGGCCTGGGATTTGACCTAACCACGCGAGACCCGCGCTGGAAAGAAAAAGGAGACGAACGGGTCGGGGAGCTTACCTACAGCAAGAATCTCCAACGGCAGAAAAATGTGATTGAATGCTTCAATAAAATTGCAAAAACAGCCTCCGATCATGGAGCAGAATGCATTGTGGTGATCACACCCACATGGGAGACTTTCAGACAAAACGCAGACCCTATCCAGCTTCAGGAATTCATTTCCATCACAGAGAACATGTGCAAACAGAATGGGTTCATGCTGCTGAATCTATTCAGCAGTCAGGATTTCACAGAAGATGATTTTCACGATGTTGACCACATGTCAGACAAGGGAGCCGAGAAACTCAGCCGCATCCTTAATGCTGCAATCCCCAAAAATTGTTAAAATGGGGTAGCAGCCTAAGGCTCCCTATCCCCTATCCCCTATCCCCTTTCTGCAATCCCGTTTGCATTTGTGGCGGGAATTTTTTATTTTTGCAAAAAGCTCTGAATCCACAATGGAAAATTCAATTACAGTAGACGGGCTCACTTTCATTCCATATCTGACCCGTGATGAGATTCAAACCCAAGTTAAACGCGTGGCAGATGAGCTACGCTCTGACCTTAAAGGCAAAAACCCCCTGTTTTTATGCGTGCTTAACGGCGCATTCATGTTTGCAGCCGACCTGATTCGCGAAGTCGGCATCAACGAGGCCCACATCAACTTTGTGAGATATTCAAGCTACGAGGGCACCTCCTCCACCGGGAAAGTAAAAGAGCTGATGGGACTCAATGAGGATATCGAAGGGCTTGATGTAGTGATTATCGAGGATATTGTTGACACCGGCCTCACAGCCTCAATGATGGTGGCCGACCTCAAAAAGCGCAACCCGCGCTCCATCCGCTTCGCAACCCTGCTCCATAAGCCGGAAAGCTCTAAAACCGGATTCAAACCCGACTATGTGGCATTTGCAATCCCCCCGAAATTTATTATCGGATACGGGCTCGACCTCGACGGCAAAGTGCGCAATCTGAAAGACATCTACGTGATTAAGGAAGACTGACTCTGAAAAAACACAAATGAATATCGTATTATTTGGCGCTCCCGGCAGCGGGAAAGGCACCCAGAGCGCAAAATTGATAGATGAATATGGTCTCTATCATATCTCCACCGGAGAATTGCTCCGCGACCATATCAACCGTGACACACCGCTGGGACGCACAGCTAACGAATATATCTCAAAAGGACAGTTGATTCCCGACACCCTGATGATTGACATTCTTGATGACGTGCTCGACAAGGAAGCCGCTGCCAAGAATGGCGTGGTGCTCGACGGATTCCCCCGCACGGTGGCTCAAGCCGACGCGCTGAAAAAGCTTTTTGAAAAACGTGGCACACAGCTCGATGCCGTGGTAGGCCTGGAGGTGCCTGAAGATGAGCTTGTGGAGCGCATGCTCAACCGCGGCAGGCAGACAGGACGCGCCGATGACAATCCCGACACAATCAAAAACCGACTGGATGTGTATCACAGCCAGACTCTCCCCCTGCGCGACTATTACACCAACGAGGGGAAATATCTCGGTGTGAACGGCAGTGGCATCGTTGACGAAATTTTCGCCGACATCGCCAACGGGCTCGAAAAGCTCACCGGCGTGAAGCGCAGAAAATAAACACAATTTAAAGACTTCGGGCACGTTATTACTTAGAGTCTGTATATAAAACAGACTCGTATATGGGTAATAACGTTTTTGTGTTTTTGAAACAGACTCTTATGAAACGCGGCATCAATATATTTAAAAATCTGACGCAGACACACCGAACGCCCGTAGCAGCAGTGTTGCTGCTCGCAGCGATATTGTGTTCATGCAAAACACCGAAACTCTCGGAGGCCAACGCCCAATTTGACAGAGGCGAATATTATAACGCCGCCCAAACCTACCGCAAGGTATACAACAAGCTGAGTCCGCGCGACGACCGTGAACTCCGCGGCGAGGTGGCCTATCAGATGGGCACATGCTATCGCAAACTGAACATGGCCGCCCGCGCAAGCGCCGCATATCAGAACGCCATACGCTATAATTATCCCGACTCTGCCGCATTCTTCTATCTGGGACACTCGCTGCAGATGGAGGGAAAATATCAGGCGGCAATTGATGCATACAAAACATTTCTGAGCGTGTATCCGGGCGATGAACTCGCCAAAGAGGGAATTCGCGGCTGCCGGATGGCTATCCGCGCAAAAGAGGGGAAGAAAACACGATATGTGGTGCAGAACGCCAAGCTCTTCAATTCGCGCCGCGCCGACTTCGCCCCGATGTATCTCGACAAATCGCTGAACACCATCTATTTCACCTCATCCACCGAGAAGGCTTCCGGCACAAACAAGTCGGAAATCACCGGCATGAAGCGCAGTGATATTTTTTATTCCACCAAGGATGAGCGTGGCAACTGGCAACGCCCGGAGCCGGCGGAAGGCGAACTCAACACCGACTTCGACGAGGGTGTGGTGAGCTTCTCGCCCGACGGCCAGACAATGTATCTGACAGTGGCGCGGCGCTCCCTTGATGCAAACACAAGCGTTGAAATCTACACTTCGCGACGCAGCGACGCCACCTGGAGCGCTCCTCAGAAACTGGAGATTCTCAATGACACCGTGTCGGCTGTGGGACACCCCGCTGTCTCCCCCGATGGAACGTATCTCTATTTCACTTCCGACATGCCCGGCGGATACGGCGGAAAGGATATATGGAGAATCAATCTGAAAGACAGAGTGGGAAGCCTTGAAAATCTCGGCGAACAAATCAACACGCCGGGCGACGAGATGTTTCCTTACGTACGCACCGATTCGCTTCTCTATTTCGCCAGCGACGGACACCCCGGATTCGGCGGCCTCGACATGTTTAAGGCCCGCCTCAACTCCACCGGCGACCGCTGGAGCGTGGACAACCTCGGACTGCCTCTCAACAGCCAGGCCGACGACTTCGGCATAACATTCGGCGAAGGAGAGTCAGGATTCTTCAGCTCAAATCGCGGAGACGCACGCGGCTATGACAACATCTACAGCTTCGTTCTGCCCGAAATCAAGGTGACAATCTCCGGAATGGTGCTCGACAAGGATGAGGAGCCTGTGCCAAATGCCGTGATAAGAATTGTCGGCGACGACGGCTCCAACCAGAAAGAGGTGGCTCGCGATGACGGCTCGTTTAAATTCAACCTCGAAAGGGGGGTGAAATATGTGATGCAGGCCGGCGCCAAGGGCTACCTGAATGTGAAACAGGAATTCGAAAGCGACATTGAAGAGGAGGATGCCGATTATGGCATTGATTTCATTCTCGCCGCCATTCACAAGCCGCAGGTGGTGGAGAATATCTTCTATGATTTCGACCGTGCATCGCTGCGCCCCGAATCAATGGAGGCTCTCGATGAAATGGTGCAAATGCTCAAAGACAACCCCAATGTGACTATTGAAATGGGAAGCCACACCGACCGTGTAGGTACGGATGATTATAATAACCGTCTGTCTGACCGCCGCGCAAAAAGCGTTGTAGACTATCTTATAGCAGCGGGAATTTCACCCACCCGACTCTCATGGAAGGGTTATGGAGAAAGTGTGCCCAAGACTGTGACTCCACGTGTGAACCGAGAATATCCGCAGTTTGAAGTAGGAACAGTGCTGACTCCCGAATTCATTGACACTCTCGAGGAGGCCGACCGCGAGGCCGCCGACCAGATTAACCGCCGAACCGAATTCCAGGTGACATCTATCGATTACGACATGTATTAAGTGTGGATGTGTGGATGTGTGGAGGAGTGGATGAGTATATAAAAAGGGGGCGTTAGCTTTTGAAGATTGATTTATAAATCTTTTCTGTGGCGCCGGTTTTGCTTTGGATGTAGGCGGCGGCACATTTTCCGCGCCTTTCACGCTCCGTTCTGTTATCAAACAGCTCTGTTGCAACTGCCTCAAACTCCGCACGATTTGAAACCGGACATCCCCCGCCATTCTCCGCCAATTCTTGCGCCTCGATGAATTTCTTATTGTTAGGGCCGTAAATCACAGGAATCCCATATACTGCCGCCTCATTGATGTTGTGCAGACCGGCTCCGAACCCGCCGCCCACATATGCCACATCGCACAGGGCATAGGCTGACGAGAGCATGCCGAAACAGTCAATCACCAACACCTGACATTTTTCCGCAGCTGCCGGATCGGATTTCATTTCGCTCAGCAAGACCACACCGTTGGCAAACCGCCTCTTCAAGGCCGCAAGCCGCGACTCATTGAATTCATGCGGCGCTATCACCAGTTTTACATCCGGATGACGGTCGAACCACTCTGCATAAACATCTTCATCGGCGGGCCAGCTGCTCCCGGCCATCATCACTAACGGGGCGTCAGGCCGGCCATGACGTGTGAACCGCTCCAACTCCGGCAGCCTGCGATGCTGCACCCGGATTTCCGCCACACGGTCGAACCGCGTGTCGCCGGTCACATCTACCTCTGTCACCCCTATCCCGGCGAGCAGTGTGCGGCTGCGCTCATCCTGCACAAAGATGCGCGTGTACCATTTCAACCATAGACCATACCATGAACCGGGCTTGAAAAAATGCTGCTCCGGACGAAACACCGCGCTCATGAGATATGTGGGGATGCTGTGCTCATACAGCTGATGGAGATAATTTCTCCATATCTCATATTTCACAAACACCGCCACCTCCGGACGAACCATCTCAATGAAACGTCTCACGCGCGACGGCGTGTCGAAAGGGAGATAGCAGATGCAGTCGGCTCCTTCGTAATTCTTTCTTACCTCATAGCCCGAAGGGGAGAAGAATGTGAGCAATATCTTGAATTCGGGCCTTTCGCGCTTCAATTTCTCAATCAGTGTGCGCCCTTGCTCAAATTCGCCGAGCGAGGCGGCATGCACCCACACCACCCTGTCGCCGGGGCGAATCTTCTCTTCGATGCGGCTCCATATCTCGCTCTGGCCGCGATTGAGCTTCGCAGCCTTGCCATTGCCCTGACCGGCCAGCTTCACTCCCAGACGGAAAAGATTGATTCCCGCTGAATAGAGTGGTGCCTCAAGCGCCTGCCGGCATGCTTCGCCGGCCACAGCCAACAATTCCTTTGCTGAGGGTAATTTCATTTTATTTCGTTGATTGCACGTCGGATTCGGGCTGTCACTTCATCCTTGGGCATCAATTCCGTTATGTCGAACATGTGCGGCCCGCGGCATGCGCCAACCACAGCCAAACGGAAAGCATTCATCACATTGCCAAGATGATATCCTTTTGCCGATATCCAGTCGAGCACTATCTTTTCGGCATTTGCCGAGCTCATGTCGTCTATGCCTTCAAGCACTCCGATCAGCTCCTCCATGATTCGGGGAGTGTCTTCATTCCAGCGTTTGCGAACATCCTTTTCGGCATATGTCGCAGGGGCGACAAAGAAGAAGTCGGCCTGCTCCCACAGGTCGGGCACAAGATTGGCTCTCCCCTTCACCATGCCTACTGCTCGAGCCACATAGTCGAATCCGAAACCGCCCACACCGTGGCTCTCGAGCACCGGCATAAAAAGCGCTGCCAATTTCTCATCGGAGGCCCGCATCATATATTCATGATTGAACCATATCCCCTTCTTATAGTCGAAGCGGGCACCCGCCTTCGAGCAATGTTCGAAAGAGAACTTTTCTATCAGCTCCTGCATTGACATGATTTCGCTGTCATCGCCCGGATTCCAGCCGAGAAGAGCCAGGAAATTCACAACAGCTTCCGGCAGATATCCCATTTCGCGATAACCGGCATAGGTGTCGCCCGACTCCGGATCGTGCCATTCAAGCGGGAACACCGGAAAGCCGAATTTCGCGCCGTCGCGCTTCGAGAGCTTGCCATTGCCCACAGGCTTCAGCAAAAGGGGAAGATGCACGAACTGCGGCATGGTGTCACACCAGCCGAATGCCTCGTAGAGAAGCACATGCAACGGCGCGGATGGTATCCATTCCTCTCCGCGAATCACATGAGTCACCTCCATGAGGTGGTCGTCTACTATGTTGGCCAGATGATAGGTGGGAAGATCATCGGCACTCTTGTAAAGCACTTTGTCGTCAAGTATGGATGAATTCACCACAACCTCGCCGCGCACAAGGTCATTAACCCTTACCTCGCGCCCGGGCTCTATTTTAAAGCGCACCACATACTGATTGCCCCCGCTGATGAGTTGCTCCACCTCTTCAGGGGGAAGAGTGAGCGAATTTTTCATCCTCATGCGTGTGGAAGCATCATATTGGAAATTGGGCATCTCCGCACGTGCCTTCTCAAGATCTTCAGGAGAATCGAAGGCGATATATGCTTTGCCGGAATCAAGGAGTGTCTTCACATGCGCACGATAGATATCACGGCGCTCGCTCTGCTTGTAGGGGCCATAGGCTCCACCTTCGCGCACTCCCTCGTCGATTCCTATGCCGAGCCATTGAAGCGACTCATTGATATAATCTTCGGCGCCGGGCACAAAACGGCGGCTGTCGGTATCCTCTATGCGGAGAATCATGTCCCCGCCATGTTTGCGTGCAAACAGATAATTATATAATGCTGTTCTGACTCCTCCGATATGAAGCGGCCCGGTGGGCGACGGAGCAAATCTGACTCTCACTTTACGATCCATGCGAATTAACATTTTTTATGAGACACTGCTCAATTTTCCGCAAAGTTAACAAAACTTTCGGATATATCATGATTCTCATAATTATTCATGCCGTCATGGCTCCCATGCCGCCCGAATACGGGTCATATTTTCTCCATCTTGAATTTTTTTCCGTCCCATTGATAGCGACGGCTCGTCAGGAGCAAAGGCGACACCTTCTCCGCCTGCTCGCGCCCGAGGTAATCGCTGACAGTGAGGTGCGCTTCAAGCGTTGCGCTGTCGGGCGACAGAAGATATTCCACTGTCGGGAAAGGGATTGCATCCAGCACACTGTCGCGCCCGGCACGACTCACTCCCGGCCTGATGAAATCTTTCAGCTCGGCTATCTTTATGAATTTCTCTCGTGGCAACTCTTTCATATTACGCGAGTAAAAGCGGATATCGCTGTCATAGGCCGTCAGCGTGTCGCCAACTGTATACACCGCCACGACCAGTGGAAACTTCTTATATTTTAATATCTTTATTTCCAAAGTTGACACCGGCGTAAGGCTTGCCTTGAGATAATCCGGGGTGAGCGGGTGCAGTATGCTTGAATATCCCTCCATGGTGTTCATCACCTTCCGGGTGGGGTCGCCATAAAGGTCGAGCATGTCGAGACGCATGGAATTTGTCAGCAAATCAAGCACCTGTGCCGGCATTCTGATAAAAGCATCAGACGCCGAGAGATCGTTCGTCACATCTTCTTCAATGGCTGCCGGATTCACGCTGTCGGGATAAATCACGCTGCCGCCATCAAGAGCCAACGTGTCAACCTCCGGTTGAGCCGCATCGACACCACCCTCTTTGCCGGCAGATACGCTGATTGCCGCTGTCAATGTAAGAAACATCGCTGCCAGAGGCATATACATTCTCTTTTTCATAGGCTGTATGTGTTTCAGATCCGGTCGCGCCGGCTATTTCTTTTTTATGAATATGTCGTAATTCCCATTATATTGCGGCTTTGAATCCGCATGCATTTCCTTGGTCCCCTTCTTTTTCTTGCCGCGGCCTTCATTGCCGCCTTTTTCAGACAGCTTCTCTTTTTTCACCTTTTTCTCCCGACGGTTTTTCCCCTCTTTCCCCTCTTTCCTCTCTTTCCTCTCTTTTTTCCCTTTTTTGCCGCGCCTGAATGCACCGGTTGCATCAGCTGCCTTGGCGGCATAGTCGGCATCTGTGGCTACTTCTCCATATACGGGCTGTCCGAAAAATTGCGCGTGCCTCAGCGAGTCGAGCACACGGTGCACATCCTCCTTGCGCACGTCAAAAAGTGTATAGCCCGGAAGCAAGTCTATCCGGCCGATTTCCGGTTTTGGGCCTGCCACATTCCTATTGACCATATCCATCAGGTTGCCGGGGAAAAATCCGGAAGCCTTGCCTATGTCCACCACAAGGCGCTCGTAGCCCGGCTCGGCAGTGCGGCGGTCTTTGTCGCCGTCATTCCGCTTTCCGCGATGCCCCCGCTTTCCCTCTTTGTCGCCGCGAGCCGATTTCTCCTTCTCGTTGAGGTCAATATCGGGCATATTCTGATAATAGGCCAGCAACCTGTTGAATTCCAGCGACAGCACGCGCTTCAGCAAATCAGTTTCCGACAGCCATTCCAGCTTCTTGCACACACCCGGCAAATATTTGGCAATCTCAGCCTCGTTCACCTCAACACGCTCAAGACGGTCAGCAAGATTATAGAGCTGCTTTTCAATGATATGTTCGGGAGTCGGCACTTTGCGATATTTAAACTCCTTGCCGATAATCTTCTCTATCTGCCGGATTTTCCCTTTCTCGCGACTGTGTATGATTGACACCGACACGCCCGTTTTGTTTGCACGCCCTGTGCGCCCGGAGCGGTGTGTATACACTGAAACATCTTCCGGCAAGCCATAATTAATCACATGTGTGAGATCATCAACATCAAGCCCGCGGGCAGCCACATCGGTGGCAATCAGCAATTGTGTGACATGGTCGCGAAATTTCTTCATTGCGAAATCTCGCTGCGCTTGTGAAAGATCGCCATGCAGACAGTCGGCATTATAACCCTCGGCAATCAGTTTGTCGGCAATCTCCTGTGTTTCGCGTTTTGTGCGGCAGAACACGATGCCGTAGATATTCGGGCTGTTATCAACAACACGTTTCAGAGCGAGATATTTGTCGTGAGCCTTTACCATGTAATATATATGGCGCACATTTTTGGCTCCCTCATTGCGATTGCCCGCCACAAACTCCACCGGGTCACGCATGAAGCGCCGGGCAATGCCGGCAATCTCCTTCGGCATGGTGGCCGAGAACATCAGCATCTTGCGATTCTCCGGCACATGGGTGAGAATTTCGTTGATGTCTTCAAGAAAGCCCATATTGAGCATTTCATCGGCCTCGTCAAGAATCACCGTGTGAACCGAGTCAAGACGCACTTCGCCGCGCTTAATCAGGTCGATCAGGCGTCCGGGGGTGGCCACAATCACGTGCACACCGGCCTTTAGAGAGCGTATCTGGCTCTCGATGCTTGAGCCGCCATAGACGGGAAGCACCTTCAAATCGGGTATATATTTCGAAAAATCCGCCAGATCAGAAGCTATCTGAAGGCACAGTTCGCGCGTGGGAGCAATAATCAGAGCCTGGGGCGCGTGCTCGCCCACATTGATGCGTTGCAACACCGGCAGGCCGAAAGCGGCTGTTTTGCCGGTGCCTGTCTGCGCCAATCCCACAACATCACCCTCCTTCTGAAGCAAATGAGGAATCACCATCTCCTGAATCGGCATGGGATTTTCAAATCCCATATCTCCGATGGCACGAAGCAAGACATCTGACACGCCCAAATCGGCGAATGATCTGCCACGCATCTCATCTTCAATACCTTTTGGCACAGCCAAATCTCCTTCAACGTCTTTTGGCGTATCCGAATCCTTCAATTCCCCGATATTTTCTGACTCTTCCCTATCTTTTGACAATTCTTCTATATCTTTCGTATCCATAGCAATTTCCATCTTTCAAAAATTCTGCGCATCCATGAGGTGGAGGTAGCGGACGTTGGTCACTTATGCCCCGTTTCCCCCATAGTGTCAATTTTCAAATCATCGGCTTCATGAAACATGCCGCCTGTGAAGTTGTCCAAACCAAGAGTTTGTTTCATAAAAAATCAAGATTAGAATCGGCTTATTTTGAGATAATTTATTCAATCTCAGAGGGGGAATCTCCCGGATATGACCGGCGAGATCAGATAAATCAGCAAAAAAGAAGCCGTGCTAATTAGTTTGGACAACTTATATATATAATCAACGCATACAAACGCAAAAATGTGCGAATAAAGGGTTGACACAATTCAAAAAGGCCCGGTTCAAAAGAACGGGCCGGATATTGAGCGATAAACGGGGCTCGAACCCGCGACCCTCAGCTTGGGAAGCTGATGCTCTACCAACTGAGCTACTATCGCGTATGTGACTGCAAATTTAATTGCTTTTTTTTATTCTTGCAAATCTTTTTCACTTATACGTTCGCCGGGAACATAATCGCGCACCGCTATATTGCGCAGCAACCTGTCGTATTCTCGCGGATGCAGACTGAAGCCGGGACGCACACAGGCCACATTATGTTCGCTAAAGCGCTCACCGGCCGCTATTGGGCGGCTTACATATATGGAGCGCCCCCATTGCCGACCGGTGCGCGACATGTGTTCCGATTCAGGCAAAACGGCTTCGCGACCGAGTGCTGCTTCTGCCCGGCGCACCTCGCGCACCATTGAAGCGAATTCCGCGCATTCCATGGAGAAAGCCGCATCGGGGCCTCCTATTTTTCTGTCAAGAATGAAGTGCTTTTCTATCATAACTCCGCCAAGCGCCACGGAGAGTATCGGCAAAAGCGAGCCCGCCGAATGGTCGGAAAGTCCAGTCTTGACACCGAAACGCCTCCCCATTTCCGGCATCAGCGAGAGCTGCGCATCCTCTACGCGAGCCGGATAGGCGGATGTGCATTTCAGCAGGGTGATGTCGTTATTCCCGGCATCGCGGCATATCCGCACCGCCTCCTCAATCTCGCGCACCGAAGCTATGCCGGTGGATATAACCACAGGCTTTCCTTTGGAGGCGGCATATGCAATCAGCTCCTGATGGGCAATCTCAAATGATGCAATTTTATAGATTGGATTGCCGAGCGATTCAAGCAGGTCTACCCCCTCTTTGTCGAAAGGTGTGGAGAAACATTCAATGCCGCATTCCGCAGCTGTGCGGAAGAGTTCTGCATGCCATTCCCATGGGGTCATTGCCTCACGGTAAAGGTCGTAGAGATAACGGCCGTCCCAAAGCCCCCCTTTAAGCAGAAAATCATCTGAACGGACATTGAGTGTAAGGCTCTCAGGGGTATAGGTCTGGAGTTTTACAGCATCGGCTCCCGCCTTCGCGGCTGCTCTGACGCTTTCTACGGCTGTTTGCAGACTATGTCCGTGATTGGCCGACAGCTCGGCGACTATCTTGCATTTCCGAGGTGTGTTATTCTCCATTTCTCACAAGTGTTTTGAATATTTCAATTATATCGGCGCGTCGTTTCACAAAATCAATCTGCGGCGCGCATGGCGGCGCCGGAAGACTGAGCATGGCTGAAAGACGTCTGCCCAGAGCTGCTTCACTGTCAAGGAAAGACCCGAGGGGATAAAACCAATTATTGCACACGCCATGTTCAAAAAATTCCTTCTGGTTGCCGACATAATGGCCGGCGGCCACCGGGAGGCGGCGTGAGAAGGCCTCTACACACACTGTGCTTGCCGGGAAAATGCCCAGGTCGGCCGAGTCGAGCAGAGAAGACATCTGCGACGCATCCAGACTCCGCCACACCCTGATTTCTCCCGCCGCACCGCTGCAACCGGCATCTGTTGTTTCAGACACCTCAACCGTCGGCCCCGCCACTACATCCACTCCGACATCGGGAGCAACGCTGCGGACCACGCGAAGAATCTTGTCGGTGAGGCGAAAAGGATCCGCACCCCCCATGGCAGTCACAATGCGCCTCACCGGCCATTGCCGTCGGGGAGGAACACCCAGCAGGAAGGAATCTCGGAGGAAAGACCATTCAAGGCCGCCATAAAACAGAGTTTCAGGCTCAAGCGAGAAATCTTCACGCCTGAGGGGACAGAATGTCATGACCACGTCTGATACGAAATGCCTGTCGTGAACATCATCGATGCACACGAGCTTCCCGGCCGCCCTCTTCACTGCGGCCTGATATTCGGAAGTGTAGTAATAATTATCGAGCACAACCAGCGGCACTGAGTGGGAGAGCCGCAGGAATTTCCGGTCAAACTCCACTTGTGAGGCTGCAGAAATATCAACAAGCATTGCCCCTGCCTGCCGCACGAGGTCACGCTGATAATCTGAGATATGGCCGCCGTCGGCATTGAATGTCGCTATTCTGCAATCGAAATCACCGGCAAGATATCCGGCCAGCGCGGCAGTGCGCACAAAATGGCCGAACCCCACCTGTCTCGAGGCATCGGCACGCATCAGCACCAACGGGCGCCCGTCAGAGAAGCGTGGTGAAATATGCATATTCATTATCGGCATCAGTTTCCAAAGCGCCGAGTGCATGCTCCAACGCCAGCGAACTTCGGTTTTCAAGCCGCACGCGTGTGAAAATCCGCTCCACTCCCCTTTCGCGCCTGAGGAAATCATAAAGGGCCTTCAACGCTGCCGTGGCCACGCCCTTTCCGCGCGCCCCGGCAAAGAGCCATATTCCACGCTCCAGTTCCTGCGGTTCGCGGTGGCTGAGAGTCACTGAGCCGGCGAGCACGCCGTCAGGCATATAGAGCGCGTAATACTGTTTGTCGCGGCGGGTTCGAAGCCCCTCCACAAAATCATGATGCGCGGCAGCAGAAATCTCACCGGTGCCCACCATCACATTGCGGACATCGGGCTCATTGCGCCCTTGCCTGAGCTTTTCAGATGTGTCGCCGTCGAGCTCGGTATATGCCACAAATCTGAAGCCTCCGGCATCGATAATGCGGGGGAAGGAGAGCATGCCATATTTTATCTCGGCCAGCTGCCAGTCGGTGAGTGTGTCAAGATCCTGCACTTCGGTTTCCGGAAGTATTATCGGCATGGTGTCCGCGCCCCAGAGTGTGCCCGATTCAAGAAAAGAATCAACGCGTGTCACATAAAACTGACCGGCGTCATGATATGTTTTTTCCAAATCCTGCGAGCGTGAAGCGGCATATTGCGGGAAACGCATCTCGATGCGCTCTCGGTCGTTGATGCGCAAACTCCGCTGAATCGGATATGAATATTCCACACATGTGAAAGCTGCTGCGCATTCTCCTCTTTCCACTATTTCCACGGCGTCAAACAGTCGCTCGGGAGTGATGAAGGGAGCAGTGGCATAAATGCATGCAATCACATCAAATTTCCGGCCGCGAGCCGCATATTCGGAAAGCACTTCTTCAAGCACCGCGGCAGTAGTGGCATAATCATTGGAAGTGGTCTCGGAGCGCATGAATGGCACTTCCGCGCCATAACGATGCGCTGTTTCGGCTATCTCCACATCATCGGTCGAGACCATCACGACATCGAATTTACCGCTTCTCACCGCGGCCATGACTGAATAGGCTATCACCGGCACGCCGCAAAACTCCTTCACATTCTTTCTCTCGATGCGCTTGCTGCCTCCGCGGGCCGGAATTATTGCGAGTGTTTTCATTCTGCAACAAATTCTTTCACCTTGTCGATGACATATTGTTGCTCCTCATCAGTTAGTGTGGGATACATCGGAAGGCTGAGACAACGGGAGTAATATTCCTCCACTACCGGCAGCGAACCATCATCCCTACCCGGCCTGCGGTAATAGGGCATGAGATGCAGCGGCACATAGTGCACCTGCGCATAGACACCTTCACGATGCAGGAAGTCATAGAGGCCTTTGCGGTCGGACACCTGTATGATGTACAGGTGGAAGGCATGGAAAATATCATCCGCCCTGAAAGGGATTTTGATTTGCGGCATTGCGGCGAAGGCTTCGTCATAACGGCGAGCAATCTCTTGCCGGCGTGCCAGGCCTTCATCGGCGCGGCCCAATTGCGACACTCCGAGAGCGGCCTGTATGTCTGTGAGCCGGTAATTAAAGCCGAGGTCGCGCATTTCATAATACCAACCACCATCGTTTGCCTCCATCTTGTCGGGATCTTTGGTGATTCCATGAGTGCGGTAATGTTTGAGCATCTCATATATATCCTTTCTGCCGGTGACAACCATGCCCCCTTCGCCGGTGGCAATATGCTTCACCGGATGAAAAGAGAACACGGTGGCATCGGCAAGAGTGCCGCTGCCCGTCCGGTGTTTTTCGCCCCGGGAGTCGGTCCACCATGCGCCCGGCGCATGGCAGGCATCCTCGATAATCCACATGCCGTGACGGTCGGCTATTTTACGAAACCGCTCAAGGTTGTGGGGATAGCCGGCAAAATCAACAATCACCATGCCGGCGAAAGTGCCGGCGGGATTTTCATCGAGCAGTTTTTCCAGCTTGCCGGCATCCATCAGATATGTGTCAGGATCGATATCGCAGAAAGTCACTTCGCCCCCGCAATAGCGGATGCAATTTGCTGAAGCAGCGAAGGTCATAGGAGTCACCACAACGCGCTGTCCGGGCTTCACACCGAGCGCTTTTGCGGCAAGATGGAGCCCGGCCGTGGCATTATTGACTGCCACGGCATAACGCGCGCCCACATAATCGGCAAATTTATTCTCAAACTCTGTAATTTTCGGGCCCTGTGTGAGATAATCGCTTTTCAATGTCTCCACAACAGCCGCAATGTCATCGTCGGTGATATTTTGCCGACCGTAAGGGATGGGCTTTCTCATTTGACAACGAAATTTGGGTCAACAAACTCCCTGATTTTTTCACGCATGGAATCTACAGTTTCCCATTCCGTGTTTTTGTCGGAAGAATAGTGAAATCCGTCGGGCACGGGGCTGCCACCATGGTGTTTCACATAATCTTCGCGGGTATGCCGGAACGACACTGAAGGAAGGATTGCATAATATTTGCCGATATCGATGGTGTTAAGCGCATCTGTGGCGGTAATCATCTCTTCATGGAGCTTTTCTCCGGGGCGAATTCCCACCTCCACCTGAGGCAGAGAAGGGGCAATTGCCAGGGCCACATCCTTGATATGATAGGATGGAATTTTCGGTATGAATATTTCGCCTCCGAGATGATGAGCGATTGCCCACAGCACAAGATCCACACCTGCTTCGAGCGAGATATTGAAACGTGTCATGCGCATATCGGTGACAGGAAGCTCCGAGGCTCCGGCATCGCGGCGTGAAATGAAGAAGGGAATCACGCTGCCGCGCGACCCCATCACATTGCCATATCTCACCACTGAGAACCTTACCGGATTGTTACCCTTGATATTATTGGCTGCCGTGAAAAGTTTGTCGGAAGTAAGCTTTGTGGCCCCATATAGGTTGATCGGTGCGCACGCCTTGTCGGTAGAGAGTGCCACCACATGACTGACACCGCATTCAAGAGCTGCATTAATCACATTCTGCGCGCCATTCACATTTGTTTTGATGCATTCCTCAGGATTATATTCTGCAGTGTCCACCTGCTTTATGGCGGCTGCGTGTATGATGACATCGATTCCCCGGCAGGCGCGCTTGAGGCGCTCTCCGTCGCGCACGTCGCCAATAAAGAAGCGCAGCTGCGGATATTTGTCGTGAGGATATTTCTGTTTCAGTTCAAACTGTTTCAGCTCGTCGCGTGAATAGATCACTATCCTTTTCACATCGGGATAGCGGCGGAGAATCACCTCTACAAATTTCTTGCCGAAAGAGCCGGTGCCTCCTGTGATGAGAATTGACTTATCGTTTAACATTTGAGTGGATGAATTTTATGAGTGGAGGAGTGGAGGAGTGGAGGTGTGGAGGAGTGGAGGTGTGGAGTTTATGAGAGGGGTCACATAAAAGACTTGCCGAGGAATGCATAAAGCATCAGTCCGAGGAAAAATGAGATTCCAATCCACATTTTTGCCCGGGTGGCGTAATCGTGTGCTTTAAGACGAAGCTCATCGCGGTCGCGCTCCGAATATAGCGTGCCTCCCCGCTTTTGGCGGTCGCGCTGCGAATCCTCCCATGCGCGGCGCGCGGCATATGAATAAAACACAGCCACGAGTCCGGTGACCGGGAAACAGAGAATCGTTACCAGCAGGGCAAGCAGCAGTGTCGGGGGTGGAGGCGTGTTGCTCGGCGCTTCGCTGTAGAGCACATTCTCATCAACCGGAGGAAACCAACTCGCCGGCGTCTTGTCGGCATCCGCAGAAGGCTCTGGCTTTGTCGCCGGCCGGGGGTGAGACAGGCTGAATATGCGCTGTCTGAAGAAACGACATATATCTGCCACATCCTCTGCCTTTTCCCAATCGTTCATCCCCTTGCACCACACATAAGTGTCGGGGCCGACACCTGCCTCGGGCAACTCTCCGAGGGTGAACGGCCCGCGGCGCTCATTCTCTATCATGGCAAAATACCGCATCTTCTTTCTTCGCTTGAAGTCTGGAGAAAACTCTTATGCAACAATCTCTTACAGATTATGCATGAGCGTGTTCATATATCCGGTTGACACCAGAACCACGCTTCCTATTGCTCCAATCACGCAAAGCACAATTCCGATGATTGTCATGGTGCGAGCCGTGGCATTTGCTCTGTCGCCCTCCACTTCCATGCCACGGCTATAGAATGTGTTGGCTTTGTTGGCCTGAACAATACCAATGATGCCGAACACAATGCCGATACAACTGCACAGGAATCCGGCCACTGTCACCACAATAGCCCAGGGCATCCAGTTGGTATGGGGTTTCACCGGCGAACCGGGAGGCATCATGCCGGGGGCATAGGCCGGGGCTTGAGGTGCGGAATCATATGTGGGAGCCTGTGCATATCCGCCAAATGCGGAGTCGCTATAAAGCACATCTCCCAACTCCGGGAGAGATGATGCTTTCACCCAACCTTCAAGGCCTTCGCGCCATACAAATGTGTCGGGGGTGACACCTTCCATTCTCAAAGCCTCCTTTGTGAACGGGCCGGCCTGCCGTCCATCCACAATCATATAATATAATGTCTGCATATTTAATATAAAGTCTGCTTATTCTAATAAATAATTTGCAAAGATACATTTTTTTGCAGTTAGTTGTTGAATTAATGTAAACTTTTTTCTTCTGCAGGTCATATTAGGAGCCTTTTTATAAAAAATTCAATATCAGGGGCGGCGTGCATGGCCGATTCCGGCTCTTTGAATCAGTCACATAGCCCGTTATGCTTCTGATTATGCAAGGCCAAAACCGGCTTATGCATGTCACCCCTAATGTTGAATTATTATAAAACGGGGGCTGAAACGGGGTCTAAAAACCTGCGGAGGGAAAAATTTGTTTTAATGATATATGGCAAACAAGATGGTTACAACACAATATCCGCAAGTGCGGTCGCATTATGTTTTTCTCGTGGCTTTTCTCGTGGCGCTCAGTGCATTCGGGTCGTTTGTCAACGACATGTATGTGCCGACACTCCCCGAAATGGCACGAAGCTTTCATTGTTCCACCTCCATGATACAGATGGGGCTTACAATGGGAATGATTGGCCTTGGTGCGGGCCAGATTATCATGGGACCGATAAGCGATCGCTACGGGCGCAAGCCAATACTGACCATTTCATTGTGTGTGTTTGTGGGGGGCGCTTTTGGCGCTGTTTATTCTCACACGGTGCATGAGT
Organism: Candidatus Amulumruptor caecigallinarius; assembly: GCA_023665575.1. Taxonomy (GTDB): domain Bacteria; phylum Bacteroidota; class Bacteroidia; order Bacteroidales; family Muribaculaceae; genus Lepagella. The sequence goes on from JAMPDQ010000028.1 coordinate 19,492, forward strand.
TTCTTGGCTGGCGGCTTGTGCAGGGCTTCGGCGCTTCAGGGGGATATTTCCTGGCGCGCACTGTGCCGGCCGACATATACGGAGGCCGTGAACTTGCCAAGCTGATGGCTCTCATAGGCTCAATCAATGGTTTCGCACCTGCAGCCGCGCCTGTGCTCGGTGGCATAGTGGGTGACGATATCGGATGGCGAGGCATTTTCTGGATTCTGGGAGCCTTCGCATTTCTGCTGATTATTACCGGCTTCTTTTTTAAAGAGACACTCCCCGAAAGCCGACGCGAGCAGGGACCTCTTTCGGCAGCCTTCGGCGAATACATGACATTGTTGAAAAACAAGCCTTTCATGGTGCACGCCATTTTGAAAGGTACGGGATTGGGACTGCTTTTCGCATATATCTCATCCGCGCCATTTATTTTTCAGACGCGCTATGGTTTCACACAGTTGCAATTCGGCCTGTTCATGGGCTTTAATGTGTTTTTCGTGGCGGCAGGCTCCATTCTGGCATTGAAATTCAAAGTGTTGAAAGATGCCGCCTGGTTAGCCGGAATTGTGCTGATAATCACCACCCTGGTGGAAGCTCTTGTGCTCTTCTTTGTTGATGATTTCTGGGCTTACGAAATCGGGTTGCTCCCGATGCTCTTCTGCCTGGGCATGATATTCACAGTGGGCAACACCCTGGCAATGAATGAGGGAAGAGATAACGCCGGCGCAGCAAGCGCTATTGTCGGAGTGGCCGGATATATTTTCGGTGCGATTGTGGCTCCGCTTGTAGGTCTTGGCGATATCCGCTTCTCCACGGGAATAGTTTTTATCGTGATGGGAATGTTGATTCTTGCCTCCTCTTATGCCACGAAACTGATTCCGGCCGATTTGAACAGCGCACCCAAACCGGCAACTTGAACAAACTAAAATCACACAATCTAAATTAAATACTATGGATACAAAATTTGAAACTAAAGAGCAGTTCCATCTTCAGGATGCTCTCAATTATGTTCGCGGAGAAGTGGAATTCCGCACAATCATGTCAAGCCACAATGGTTCGGTTGATCTTGTTGCAATAAGCAAAGACTCGGAGCTCAGAGAGCATGCAGCTCCTGAAGATGTGCTTGTGTATGTGATTGAAGGGGAGGTTGACTTCCACATTTCCGAAAGTGTGCAGCGTCTCAACGCCGGTGACTCTCTGCTGCTTGAGAAGGGCACCCTGCATTCCGTAAGACCTTTCAAAGACAGCAAGATTATGCTTGTGAAGATTCGCCCCTGACAAGCATTCAGGCCACTGTATGAAACCAGGCCTAAATGAATACAAACATACGTGTTGGCTCGAAGCGCGGAAGCGCTATGAGTCTGAGATCGGCACGGCGGTCGGAGATACTGTTGTCTCCACCGCCGATGCTGATTCCTCTTTGTTCGAGCACCATGCGCGATTCTTTCAGCGCAAGCGCGGGGGTGTTGTTGTCTTTCGACAGATGGCAGAGAAACACATATTTCAACTCCGGATTGACAATTTCTCCCAAAAAAGCGGCTGCATCGCGATTGTCAAGATGACCGTTGCCCGATCTGATTCGGGCCTTGAGATATTCGGGATATGATCCGAGACGCAGCATGTCGGAATCATAGTTGGATTCCAGCACAAGATAGTTGGCGCGGCTCATGTAATATCGGGCGCGATCAGTGACTTCGCCGAGGTCGGTGGCAAGCACAAAGCGGTGTTTGCCATATTCTATCGAAAAGCCCATATTGTCGCTGCCGTCGTGCGGCACATCGAAGGCCGTAATTGTCATATCGGCCACCTTGAAGGGAATTTCCTTGAAAACAGCAACATGGAAATCTCTGATTCTGCGCGATATGCTGTGACGGCGCATAAGTCCGTTCAGCACACGTGGCGTGCAGAAAAGCGACAGATGCTTGTTGCGCCGAAGAAGACTGTAGGAGAATCTCACATGGTCGGAATGATCATGGGTAAGCACAAGTCCCCTCACATGCTTCATTGATATGCCGTTAATTTTCAATACATCTTCAATCTGTTCCGCTCTTATTCCTGCATCCACCACAATGCCGCCGCGGTCATTGCCTATATAGCAACTATTGCCGCTTGAGCCTGACCCGAACGATATATAGCGGAGGCGTCCGCTGTTGCCATTGCCACCATCAGCAGCGGCATCCGAGATTTCTGACTCCGTGTCAGACTCTGCCGGGGCCACGGCAATCGGATCCGATGAGTCGCTGTCCCACTCCTCAAAAGGGAGTGTAGGCTGGATATCAAAATGAATTTTTCGTCTATTCATAGGGGAATCGGGTCAAATGTTTCCGGGCCGTGGGCGATGTATCAGAAAAATTGCCGGTTTCTTGTCATAGTCAATCACATTCGATTTCCATTTCGCCGCCGGCATAGTCACCACCGATTCCTTTCCCGGGACGGTGAGGTCGCATGCCACGCAGAGGAGTGTGTCGGGCTGCAGGCAAGTGGCGAGAGTGGAAATCATGCGGTTGTTGCGATAAGGGGTCTCGATGAAGATTTGTGTTTGTCCGCGCCGCGAACAAATATTTTCAAGCGACTTGATTGCCCTTATCCTCTCATCGTCTTTCACCGGCAGATAGCCGTTGAAGGCGAATCCCTGTCCATTGAAACCTGAGGCCATAAGAGAGAGAAGAATGCTCGACGGGACCACCAGCGGCACCACCGCAAGCCTCTC
>JAMPDQ010000029.1 GCA_023665575.1 Candidatus Amulumruptor caecigallinarius
AAATTATTCTGCTTTTAAATTTACCTCTGTCTCGCAAATTTGGGCATCTTTATCCTTTTGATTCAGTCATATAGCTCGCTATATTCCTTCATCTGCAAGAACAAATCTGCGCCAAATTTGCTACCCCTGCTTTAACATTTTTTGGGGAATGAAGCCTTAGAGTCTGTTTCATAAAAAAATTCAAAATTAGAGACGGCTTAATTTTAACATAATTTATTCAATCTCATAGGGAGCGACCTCTCGGTTGTGGCCGGGAGATTGGACAACTCAGCCAAAAAGAAATCGGACTAAAGTATTTTTTCATTGATACAGGCATATGTATCAAATAAATTGACAATAAAACATATGTCTGTTTTATATTTAAATTAATATTCGCCTCGCATTCATGGCCAATTTTGGTTCTTTGAATCAGTCACATAACCCACTATACTCATGATTCTGCAGAGCCAAACTCAACTCATGCATGCTTCCCTAATATTGTTTTTTTATATAACAGATTTTAAGACAATTTATAGCGGTTGCGGACTCTTCGATTGCCGAAAAGCCCGCAATTATTTTATCCGGCGATTTCCGGCGTCGGATTTATTCATCAATTATCTGCAGAGGCAAGCTCTGCAACAAGGGCATCAACCTCTTCATCGCTGATTTTGACACCACGGCGCTTCAGAAGCTTCACCAAACGGTTTCTCATATTTTCTCCTGACTCGGGAGCGAACAGCATGGCCGCACCGCAACCTACAATTGCGCCTCCCAAAAACGCGGAGATAAATGTCAACGCTTTCATTTCTTCTCTAATTATATATGTTTGTCAATCTGATCCTCAATTTCATCAACCAGTTGATCCATCTTTGATTTCTTGAAATTGATTCCTTTCTCTTTCAAAAGCTTCATAATTTTGTCACGAGTATCCTCACCTTTTTCAGGGGCAAGCAGCAAACCGACAGCGGCACCGGCAACAGCGCCTCCAATAACTGATAAGATTACATGTAATGGTTTCATAACTTTCTATTTTGAATTATTACAATTTTTACATCCGTTGCAATATGAAAAAATGCACTTCATTTCATGTTTGCAGGATTATTTTCAATGCTATTCTAATCTAATAACAACCGAATTTGGAAAAAGATGTGTTAACGCATCTTTTTTTCACCTTTGTGCTGTCAGCATGGCATTTGCCGATTGCCTGTAAGCCATAAGTCCTTCGCTTGACAGTTCAACCGGAGTGAAATCTCCATTGGGGGTGAGCATTTTCACGTGTGTGTCATCAATAAATGTCATGAATGGCACCTGCTCTCCCTCTGCGTTTTCAAATGTCCAGCTCTGTGTGTCTTCCATGAATTCAAGCCTTGTTTCATGTCCTGTCGGGGACGTTACAGTGTAGCCTTTGCCGTCACAGGCGATATAATATCTTCCCTGCTCAGTGTCTACAACTTTTGTTGAAGCAGTCATTGGGTTGCGGCCGCTCCAGAATTCTATAGAATTGATTACCAGCAAATCCGCTAGGCCGGTCACCTCATACACAGGTAAAATCCAGAAACACACGAACACCAATTCATTTACAAACTTGGGGCCAATCGACTTATTCCATGCAATAACCTTGTTTGTAAGGCCGAAAGAACCGATGCATGAACTGAATGTGAGGCAACTGCCGGCCAATATCAGCGCACCGACAGCAATCTTGTATTTTTTCATCTATTCAATATATAGGGTTAGAATCTGTTTGGCATAAGCAGGCACCACGCACTTGAGATGCACCGGGAACTGCTTAACCCACGAAATTAACATTTTTTTTAAATTCCGCCAACTCGCATCCCCCTTTTCCGGAATTATTTTTTCGAAGGCGCGCCAAACGAAGATGAATAGCCGCAGTTTTGCCCCACTCCGCCGTTAAGCACCTCTGCAGCAAGACGCAACTTGTGCGGACCGACTCCGGCATTCAGACTGTCAATCACTTTCATTAATTCTGCCGATTTCCTCTTCACTTTATTGTCGGCCTCAACATCCTCAAAAAGCGACGGAACTCTCACCCGGGCCGGAACAATTTCGTAAAGCACCACTCCGGCCCGCTTGTAGCTGATATCGGGGCGGAAGATTCTTTTAAGCAACTCCTCTCCGGTAGTGCTGATTTGCGTTGCATCATCTGTTGGCTCTCCAAACCGGGCCGAAGCCTCCGGAGCATAATAGCCGCGCTCCTGATGAAACCTGTTGGTGCGCAAAAACACGCTCATTGCGCCACACATGCATTGCATTGAGCGCAATCGCTTTGAGACATGGCTGCAATAGATGGCTATTCTCGTTCGCAAATAATCGAAATCATTCACATCTTCCGGGAATGTACGGGTTTCACTGATACTGTCCTGCCGCTCACGATCAACATGCTCCAGCTCAATGCAAGGCACACCATGAAGCTCCATCCAGCTCCTTTCTCCATTCACCCCCAACTGAGAACGCACCCATCCCACATCGCGGGCTGCAAAATCAGCTACTGTATATACGCCGGCCATATACATCTTTTTCGTGAGACGCCGCCCTATGCCCCACATGTCATTGATGGCTATTCGCTTGAGAATTCGCCCTATCTCGTCTCTGTCAGTGAGCACAATCACACGGCTACCACTCTTTTTGCCAACTTCCGTGGCTATTTTTGCCAGAGTCTTTGTGGGCGCGAATCCTATTGTCACCGGAATATGCTCCTCTTGCCAGCAGGCATCGCAAATGGCATTCCCTATCAAGGCAAGCTGGCTCTCGGGAATCCCATCCATATCAAGAAACGCTTCATCTACCGAATAATCTATTGTGCGGGGAGCAAATCTGCGAAAGATGTCATGAATGCGGATGCTGATGTCACGATATAGCAAATGGTTGCCTGAAAGGGCAATTAATTTCCCTGAACGTACCAAATCCTGCAGCTGGAAAGCCGGCTGACCCATCTTCACTCCCATCCTCTTTGCTTCATTGCTCCTGGCTACAGCACAGCCGTCGTTGTTGCTGAGCACAACAACAGCCCTTCCCTCGAGGGCCGGATTTAGCGTGCGTTCGCAGCTCACGAAAAAATTATTGCAATCGGCAAGTCCTGTCATATTTTTGTTGTTGCAAATTCAAACTTGTTGTTGATTAAATATTATTGTTCACACGATATGCACCGTTTTCAAGCAGCAGAAAACCTTCATCGCATAAAAATGCGAGCAATCGCGCAAGCTCAGCTGAAGGTATGTTCAATCCATGCTCTATAATGCGATAGTCTGTTCCCCCCGAACGCATCCTCAGAAATTCCATAAGCGATTTTATGTTTTCATCGGGGTTGTTTTTTTTACCTCCTTGTCTTGACCTGCACACATCGCAACGTCCGCACTTCTCCTCCCTGCGCTCTCCAAAATATTCAAGCATGCGGTTTTCCCGGCATATATGCGGATTAAATGCGTAGTCAATCATCGCCTCAATACGGTCGGACATTGTCAGCATTCTCTCCTCATAAACCGACTTCCCTATCACGATATATTTCGGCTCCTCGCGCGAAGTCGGGAAATAGATCACAGGCAGTCTTGAACGCGGCACATAGCTCACCACGCCATGGCGTCCGAGCTCCAGCAAAGACTCATACACATGCTTTGCATCCAGGCCGGCGGCGCGTTGCAGGGTAGACTCGCTGATATACACATAGTCGGCAAACAAGCCGGTATAATTGCGCAGCAGCGCAGTCAGCACCTTCTCGGCCTCCGCACTCACACCATTCATATTATACAGTTCCTCGCGCGACACTGTCACCATAGCCCGCGACCCCTGCTCTCCCTCCTCTATATATTCAAGATAGCCGGCTTGTTCGAGCAAACGTATAGCCGCCCTGCACTGACGCTCTTGATAATGGAATATTTCACAGAATCGCTTGAAATTAAATTCCACCATTCGGTCATATCCCTCTCCCACCGCAATGTTGAGATTGTTGCATACACGCTCATACACTTTCTTGATAATTTCCCTGTCGGGAAATGTCTCCGACAATCGCCGCCGCATCACACCCTTGTCTTCATTGCGTGTGAGCAACACCGCATAACTCTTCAATCCGTCGCGTCCGGCACGCCCGGCCTCTTGATAATATTCCTCAAGCGATGGAGGCATGTCATAATGCACCACTACCCTTACATCCGGTTTGTCGATTCCCATGCCGAATGCATTGGTGGCAACCATCACTCTGATCCTGTTGTTCTGCCACGCGTTTTGACGCTCCTCTTTCACTTCATACGCAAGTCCTGCATGATAGGATGCCGCGCTGATACCCGCATTGTTGAGATATTCGGCAATTTCCAAAGTTCGCCGCCGACTCCTTACATATACAATCGAAGAGCCTGATGTGCGGCTCAGGATGTGAAACACCTCGCTTATTTTCGTATTCGCCGGCCTGACGATATAATTGATGTTATCGCGGCTGAAACTCATACGAAACAATTTCGGACTCAGCATCTCCAGCCGGGAGCAAATGTCCCGGGCCACTACAGGGGTGGCGGTGGCTGTAAGGGCGAGCACCGGCACCTCCGGCAAAACCTTTCGCAACTTCTTTATATTGAGATATGACGGGCGGAAATCATAACCCCATTGCGAGATACAGTGAGCTTCGTCTACCACAAGCAGCGACACCTTCAGCATGCGCAGCAATGCGCTGAAATTAGCATTGGCGATTCTTTCGGGTGACACATAGAGAAACTTTACATTTCCATTTACAATCTTTTCACGCGCAATAGTCATCTCCCGGCGCGACATGCCCGAATGCAGAGACACTGCTTTTATGCGACGTTTTCGCAGATTGTCCACCTGATCTTTCATAAGCGAAATCAAGGGCGTAATCACGAGCGTAAGGCCCGGAAGCATCATTCCGGGCACCTGGAATGTAATTGATTTGCCGCCGCCGGTAGGCATCAATCCGAGCGTGTCATGCCCGGCAAGCACAGAGAGCACTATATCAGCCTGCAAAGGCCGGAAAGCGCTGTATCCCCAATGTCGGCTGAGCGTGGCAAGTGCATCTTCAGGCGTATACGGCATTGCGCTAAGAGGGTCTTATATCTTTGATCATAAGCTGTATTGAGTCAACACTCCCCGAGCGCTTCGACTGCTCTATGGTGTAGCAGATATCTATGGGCTTGTGGGCATGGATATGCTCGAAATATTGCGACATATTAAATGCTATAGCGTTGATTACATGACTTGTGCTGTTATCCTCAAGTTCAAGCTTTATATGCTCGAGGTTGCGCCCCACAAGTTTGCTTGTGCCGAAATCAAACACATTGCGTGTGAGAAACAGCGGCTTCTGATTGCCGGGACCAAACGGATTGAATTTTCTCAGCATATTCACAAGATCCGGTGTGATGTCGGCAAATTCTATCTCGGCATCAATGTCGAGATGCGGCTCAAGCTGATTGGGCAAAATATTGGTCGATACAAATTCCTCAAAGCGACGTGTAAACTCCGGAATATTTTCTTCCCTTAGAGTTAATCCCACTGCATAGGTGTGTCCTCCGAAATTCTCAAGCAGGTCGCGTGTGGAATTCACTGCCGCGTAAATATCGAAGCCCTGCACCGAGCGTGCCGACCCGGTGGCAAAACCATTGGCAAAAGAGAGCACCACGGCAGGCTTGTAATACAGCTCGGTGAGGCGCGAGGCAACAATGCCAATCACACCCTTGTGCCAGTCACGATTATAAATCACCATGGAGCGCTTCTCATTTTCCACCCCCACATTTTGCTCTATGAGAGCATTAGCCTCCTCTGTGATTTTTTTATCCACCTCCTTACGCTCCCGGTTGTATTGGTCGATATCCTTGCCACGCTCAAACGCTTCATGAAGATCGCGGCTCACAAGCAAATTCACGGTTTCCATGCCACTCTGCATTCTGCCCGATGCGTTGATGCGCGGTCCTATCTTAAAGATTATCTCACTGATAGTGATATCCTTGTTGGTGAGTTTGCAAATTCTGATTATGCTTCTCAATCCCAAGTTGGGATTTGAATTGAGCCGACGCAATCCATGATATGCCATAACCCGGTTTTCATCTACAATCGGCACCAGGTCGGAGGCTATCGACACTGCCACAAGGTCGAGCATCGATTCTAGCTCATTGTGATTGCCGAGTCCGTTGCTGAGCGCGAATGCCTGCATGAATTTGAATCCTACGCCACACCCGCTCAGATGTTTGCAGGGATACGGAGAAGCGGGCATTTTCGGATTCAGAATAGCAACGGCATCAGGCACCGTTTCATCCGGCACATGATGGTCGCATATGATGAAATCTATCCCTTTGCTTTTTGCATAGGCAATTTCATTGATAGCCTTTATGCCGCAATCAAGCACAATGATAAGCTTGACACCATTGTCAGAGGCATAATCAATGCTCTTAAGAGAAATGCCGTAGCCCTCGTCATCACGTGTGGGTATGTAATATTCCACATTGGAATAATAATTCTGAAGATATTTATACACAAGAGCCACAGCTGTGGTGCCGTCAACATCATAGTCGCCATAAATCATAATTCGCTCCTTAGCTCCCATGGCACGGTTAAGACGGGTTACAGCCTTCTCCATGTCAGGCATTAGAAACGGATCATGCAAATCAGAGAGGGAGGGGGAAAAAAAAGTTTCGGCACTCTCGAGAGTAGACACATCCCGCCGCACCAGCAATTCTGCAATTGCCGGAATACCTCCGCACGCGGGAAGCATCTTCTCTGCCTCCTCCTTCTGCTGCAAGGTGAGGGGCTGGTAATTCCACTTATTAATCATTATAAATGTGTTGCTTATGTCTACCGGAAGAGAGAAAGGAAAGAGCTATAAGAAAGACTCAGGCAAAAACCAAATCTTTCCAACATGCAAAGATAATAAACTTTGCGAAATAATTCAACCGGCATTCCCGACACCGGACAATAAAAATACAAAAAGCAGAAATAGTATGCCAAAAAAAAGAAAAAAAACTGTAGAAAATTTGGAATCAAAACAAAAAAAACATACCTTTGTTGCACAAACGGATTGCGTCTGCCACCCATATTTTTAGGCGCAACCATAATGCATCAGGGGCATTAGCTCATCTGGCTAGAGCGTTTGACTGGCAGTCAAGAGGTGACGAGTTCGAGTCTCGTATGCTCCACAAAAGCAAACCGGCAGAAAATCAGAATGTAACAACTGAATTTCTGCCGATTTGCTTTTCTTGCCTTAGCATCTCTTTTGATTCACCCCTCCACTTTCTCAAGCCCCGTTTCATAAAAAACAGAGCCTTAGTGTCCAAGACAACGCTGCTTCGATTATTTACGAGTCGCTTGCCTTGACTATATAGAGACGCTGCTTCGACTATTTAGATGCTGCTTCGACTATTTAAAGGTGTCGGGAAGATCGTTCTCATAAAGAATGGTATCCCCTTTGGCAAGCATAGCCGACAGCTTGGTCTGCGCTTCGTTGAATGTGGCCACCTCGTGCAGACTGGCTGTGTCAAAACCGGTGGAGCGTATGCCTTCCACAATTGCATCGCGATTATATTCCCCCACTATAATCGCCACATCAGCTTTTTCGCCGATGTATCGGCCAAATTCTTTATTCAGATTGTATTGCTCTGTGCCGAGTTCTATCATGCCCGGAGTCACCACAATCCTCTTTCCATCCTTGAAATGTGACAGAACATCAAGTGCCATCTTTGATCCTGCCGGATTTGAATTAAACGCATCATCGAGTATGGTTACACCACCGGGAGTCTGCTTTATGCTCAACCTGTGTTCCACCTGATCTATTGCTGCCACAGCATATTTTATCTGTTCGGGCGATACCCCGAGCTTAAGTGCAATCACGACTGCCGCCAATATGTCGGAGACGTTGCATTCTCCAAGAAGACGGGTGTAAAGCTCCATACGGAATCCATCAGGACCCGTAACAGTGAAATATGTTCCTTCCGGCGTGTATTTCACATTATCTGCCCTATAGTCACAATTGGCTGTTGCCACAACGCCATATCTGACTATGTTAGTGTTGCTCACCTCCCTTGCTGCACATGGTGCAAAATCATCGTTGACCACAGCCACGCCGTCAGATGGGAGTGAGTCTACAAGCTCAAACTTGGTGGAGCATACATTTTCAATGGTTTTGAACGATTCCAGATGCATCGGTCCCACTGCAGTTACAATTCCCATATCCGGGTGCACAATATCACAAATTTCTTTTATGTCTCCCTTTTGTTTCGCCCCCATCTCACACACGAAAATCTGATTATAGGGCTTCATATATTCCCTCACTGTGCGCACAACTCCCATCGGAGTGTTAAAAGAGCCGGGGGTCATCAGCACATCATATTTCTCGCTCAAGATTCTTGTGAGATAATGTTTTGTGCTTGTTTTGCCATAAGAGCCGGTAATACCTACCACCTTGAGATCGGGCATGGAGCGCAGGATTCTCTTTGCATCGTTTACGTATCTTTGTTGTATCATCCTCTCCACAGGCATAAGCAACACATTTGCAGCAATAACAACCGCCCACGAGAATATGCATATAAGGAGCATCACGGATATTGTCACCACCGGTCCGGAATAATATGCCAGCGCATATTCTTTGAAAGCTGTGCATATAGCCACAGCAGCCGATGCGCCCAAAGCAATGGCTGCTGTCACAGCATAAAGCCGCCACACTCTTTTGGTGAACACCAATGGTTTTTTATATTTGCGGCGCAACATCATTATGATTTTCACAATGGCTGTCACACCCACAATCAGTGCTGACAATTTTATATCAAGCAATGTGGCAACTATCAGAAACAGCAACGCCACATCCACAAGCCTTCGGGCACTGCCCATATCAGAGGCAAGCCATTTCCAATAGCGCTTAATTCTGTAGCTGTTTTGCTGAAACATCTGAATGTCATATTTGAAATTCACAAGCATATACACGGCAACTACCGCATAAATAACAATGAAATATATACTCATCTTTTATCTTTATGATTCTGTGTGTTCTGCTAATTCAATCCGCGATTCTATTCCCGGTTTATGCCTTTTTATTCGTTAGTTCGTTCTTAAAAAACTCTCTCAGCACGGCGCGAAAGCCGGCCGCATTGTCAAGAAACGAGTAGTGGCCGCAATTCTCAAAAGCCACGAGTCCGGCATCGGGGATATGCTTCTCCATATATTTCGCATCCTTAAGCGGTGTTGCGGTGTCGTTTACGCCCCATATCAGCAACGTGGAGGCAGAGATAGAAGGCATAACGCTCTTCAGGTCTTCATTCACGCAACGGCTCATCACGGCTCTCATCATGGGCGATGAATTGCGATAATCTGCCGATCCTGCCTTGCCGCGCCAGCGCGCTATCGCTTCCTCGCCTCTCCTTTTGCCGAGCAACACTGGCAACAGCTTTTTGCCGAGCTTGAATGAATATACTTTTGCGTAATATTTCAATGAACGATGGGGCTTGATACCGGCGGCATCCACCAGCACCATCTTTTTCACCGGATTGCGCGATGACATAAGAATTGCTATTCTCCCTCCAAAAGAATGACCTATGAGTGCGGGCGAATCGATGTTGAGCCGCGTTGTGAATTTTTCCACAAGCGATGTGTAATCCTCCACTCCCCACACTGTGGGAGGCTCCTGACTTTTACCATGTCCCGGAAGGTCAAGATTATATACATGCATCTCCTTCTCGAGCGCTGCGGCTATACTCCTTACTGTGGAGAATTGGCATCCCCACCCGTGCATCAGCACTACCGGTGCGCCGGCATCAGGGCCGGTTTCGTCATAATGCACGGTTATGCCATCAATATCAATGTCTTTTTCCATACAAGCTCTCTACATTTGCTCAAAAATTGTTCTATGTATCAGCCGGAAGCACCGACACCGACACAACGATGTGTCTGCAAAATTCATCAATCAGCCTTTGCCTGATACCGGCGGCAATCATATCACTTTGCGCCACCGACAGAAGCGGATTCACCATCACTCCAACATCAAACACGAGATGATGTCCGTTTTTGTGGGTGCGCATGAAAGATATCCCCTCTACTCCGGGCGTTGTTGCCACAATTTTGCGCGCTGCTCCCACCTGCGCCGCGGGCAATGCCCGGTCCATCAGTTCGGCAAAGCTCGGAATCATGATTTTAAGTGCCGGCACAAGTATGAACACCGCAATCACGATTGAAGCCACAGGATCAAGAATTCTGAATTTTTCTCCGAGGAAATGCGCGCACGACACGCCCGCAAGCGTCGCTAATGAAGCCAATGCGTCGCCTCTATGATGCCAGGCATTGGCAATCAGAGGCTTGCAGCCGGCTTTCTTCCCGGCGCGGGAATAAAACCTAAACAGAGCTTCTTTGCATGCCATTGCAAACACCACAACCACCAGTGTTGACAACTCGGGTCGGGAAAGCGTTTCGCCCCGGGCAAATTCCATAATTGATTCCACACCTTCCATGCCGATATGCACCGACACAAAGATTAGAAACAACGATATCAGAAAAGAGGCGAATGTCTCGAATTTTCCATATCCATAAGAATATCTCTCATCAGCCTCGCGATATGAAATGCCTACAAATACCAGCATTATCAAATCAGCGGCCACATCGTTGAGCGAATGAAATCCATCTGCCGTCAGCGCCTCACTATGGCCAAGATGCCCCACCGTAAGCTTCAGCACCATCAGCATTATGTTCACCAGGCAGCCGATTCTGACCACTCTGAATATTGTCTTCAAAGAAGATTCGCTCTCATCAGGAATTATTTCCGACAGGGGTCTGTGATGCTTTTTCTGCTTCATAATGCAAAAATAGCAAAATTTCAGTTGAAATTTTGCTATTTTTTTCTGATTTTTGGGTGTGCTGCGTCCCATTGATGCTATTTCAGCCGCAAAAAGGAATATCCGAAACGATCGGCAGCCTCACGCTCCAGCTCCTCCCTGAATTGCGGTGCAGCCACTGAAATGAGAAGTTTTGCCCTTTCGGCAAGCGTTTTGCCGCGAAGATTCACAGCACCATGTTCCGTCACCACAAAATTAGTCTGAAAGCGTGTGGTTACCACTCCCGCACCTTGCGTGAGCACCGGCTTTATTTTGTTCACACCCTTCGCTGTTGTGGATAGCATGGCAAGGAATGAAATGCCACCCTCACTGAGTGACGAGCCATAAACGAAGTCATGTTGTCCTCCCACACCGGAGAATATTTTCTTTCCGATGGAGTCAGCGCAAATCTGGCCTGTAAGATCTATTTCAAGGCATGAATTAATCGACATCACCTTCGGATTCTGACCTATGACATATGGATTGTTGGTCCAGGCCACATCGCGGAAGATTATGTCGGGATTTCCATCCATATAGTCATAAAGCCGTCGGGATCCAAGGGCGAGCGATGCCACTGATTTTCCGGGGAGCACCTTCTTCATCGAATTGTCAATCACCCCTTTTTCAAGCAACGGAAGCACACCGTCGGTCATCGCCTCTGTGTGAAGTCCGAGATGCTTGTGGCCGGCAAGCGCGCGTATCACAGCGTTGGGAATTCCACCCACACCTATTTGCAACGTTGCTCCGTCGGGGATATGCTCTGCAATCAGCTCCCCGATTCTCGTTTCCTGCGGTGTCGGCTCCGGAGTGGGCACTTCCACCAGCGGGGTGTCGCTTTTCACACATGCCGAGATGCGCGAAATATGCACCGTGGGGTCTCCATAGGAGAATGGCATGTTCGGATTAATCTGGGCGATAATCCTGTCGGCGTATTCCACAGCGGAACAGGCCACATCTCCCGACACTCCGAAGCTTACGAGACCCTCTTCGTTGGGCATGGAGCAATTGAGCATAGCCACATCAACTCTCCATGTGCCGTCGCGAATCAGCCGGGGAACCTCGCCGAGAAAGCGCGGTGTCATTGAGCCATAACCCTGATGAATCCATTCGCGAAATGAATTGTTCACAAAAAAAGAGTTCACCAGAAAAGAGTCTTTATATTCCGGGCGGCAAAGTGGCGACACTCCACGACACACACCAAAACCGGTGATTACCGTCACCCCCCGCAATTCGCTGCCGCGGTCGGCAAGAGCCTTTTCCAGCTCCTCAGGTGTAGAGGTGCTTCCCTGAAGATACACATGGTCGCCGCTTTCAATGAGCTTCACAGCCTCGGCGGCCGAAACAAACTTTATTCCTTCAAAATTGCCCATGATTGATGTCATATGGTTTCGGGTTTGCACTCTTTCACTCCGGCCTCACAAACATCTTCTATTATCACAGGATGCTCGTTGTTGAATTTCTGCAGGTAAGTTTCGAGGCGTCGGAATTCCTCGTCATCACGAATCATCGAGACGCATACGCGTATTCCGGGCTGCTCGCTTCCTGTGGAAGCAAGCGATATCGAGGCCACTCCATATCTTAGGAGCTCTGACTGGAGTTCTACTCCCGACATGCCGGGATAACCCACGGTGAAGAAAAATCCGTCGGAGATAGGCTCTTTGCCATCCAAATCGTAAACGATATGGAAACCGTTGCGAAGAAATATTCCCTTCACAATCCTGGCGCGACGACCATATTCGGAGCAGTGCCCGATAAAGTCGAGCTGGCCGGCTGAAGCAGCTCTCAGCATTGATGCCAGAGCATGCTGCGATGAATGTGCTGTGCCTGATGACACACAGTAAAGCACGCCGAAAATATATGCGTCGCCGAGCGCCGGCATTTCATAGAAATCCCGGAAGAAATCATACTTGCGATTATACACTGATTCGCTCATGCACACAAGTGCAATTCTTTGACCCGCATAGCTGAAAATCTTGGAGCCTGAAAGCATCAGAATGTAATTGTCAGTATATCGTGCCACTGTTGCGCCGTAAGGGGGCTCGAAGGGGTGGCTCACATCCGTGCGGAAGTCCATGCCGAAATATGCGAGATCTTCAAGCACAATCACATCATATTTTGTGGCAAGGCGACCCACAATCTCCAATTCCTCCTCGGTAAGATTTGTCCACGCCGGATTGTTTGGATTGCTGTAGAGAAGTGCGGTAATATTCCCTTTCTGCAGGTATTCCTCAAGCTTTTCCTCCATTTTCGCACCGCGATATTCATAAATGTCGAAGGCGAGAGTCTCAATGCCGAGCACTTTTCCCTGAGAGCGGTGGGCCGGGAAACCCGGATTGAGATAAAGCATGGCGTTCTTCTCCTTGAGTCGCTGGCTTAGCAGGAGCTGCAGGGAGAAGCTTCCCTGCATGGAGCCCACTGTGGGAATGATGCATTTCGGATTGAAGTCGAGATTGAGAAATGCCTTCATGAATTCAGCCGCGGCATTCTTGAGTTCGGGAATGCCCTGAATCGGGGGATACTTATTGGCCACACCGGCACGAAGCGCCTCTATTTCTGCGGCCACTCCGATTTGTTCGGCCTGAAGACCCGGGTTTCCAATCTCAAGATGCACCATTTTCTGCCCGGTCATATCCTCAAGTTCGGCGGCAAGAGAGCAAATCTGGCGTATGGTGGCTGATTCGATATCAAGGATTGAGACGCGATTTACAGCCTCGGCAAATTCTTTTTTATTCAATGGAAACATGACTCTATCCGATTTGTGATTGGGTGTATGCGCGTCCCGCACGGAAAGCGGCAATGTTCATTTCAACAATCTTCTCTCCTTTCGGGATGAAAAGAGCACGAATTGCCTCCTCTATTTTCTCCGACTCTATATCGATGAATGGAGATGCGGCGCCGAGCAGCACCAGGTTGGAACTGCGCGGTGTCGCCACCTCTTTGGCAGTGGCATCCATGTCAAATTTCACCACGTTTCCGCAGTTGTTGAGTTCATTCTCCACACGCTCCATTTCCGGATAATTGTCAATATTCACAAAAGGTGCGGATGATGTCACGAGCCAGCCGTTTTTTGAGAGGAACGGAAGATATCTCAGAGCTTCCATCGGCTCGAGCGATACTATCAGGTCGGCACCCCCCAACGGGATAAGGTCGGAATGAATCGGGGTGGAGCTGATTCGGAGGTTCGACTGCACATCACCGCCGCGCTGGCTCATGCCATGCACTTCCGCCTGCTTCAAATAAAGGTTGTCTGCAAGAGCCGCAGCTCCCAGAATTGTGGCGATTGTGAGGATACCCTGACCTCCCACGCCGGCAAGAACTATATCTGATTTCATTTTTCTGATTCTTGAGGTTATTGAGGTTATGCTTTGGGGGCTTTGCTTTTATCTGCCGCATGGCGGCGTGCTGTCTGGATGCATTCGCGGCGCGAAATAATCACTGACAGACCATTGTAATCTATTTCCTCCTTGAAAAGTTGCTTCATCTGCTCCACATTTTTGGGCAGCGAATCGATTGTGCGCATATGGGCCGGATCAGCACCGAGTCCCAAACAGATATCTTCGAGTTTGCCGGTGCCCTGTGAATCCTGACCACCGGTCATGCCGGTGGTGAGGTTGTCGGAGATAATCACCACCATGTTGGTGTTTTCATTGATGGCATCAAGAAGTCCGGTCATTCCCGAATGTGTGAAAGTGGAGTCTCCGATAATGGCGACAGCGGGGAATTGTCCTGCATCTGAAGCACCTTTTGCCATGGTTATTGATGCTCCCATGTCCACACACGTGTCGATGGCATTGAAAGGTTTTAGGAATCCGAGTGTGTAGCAGCCTATGTCGCCAAACACTTTTGGAGATTCATATTCAGCGAGTGCGCCATTCAGCGCGGCATACACATCGCGGTGGCCGCAACCCTGGCATAACATCGGAGGTCGGGCCACAACGATGTCAGAGGCGGCATGCCCCTCATTCTTCATTAAACCTTCCACACCCGGCATCACATTCTCTACAGCCACGGCCACTAGATCGGGATTGAGCTCGCCATCGCGCACAACATGTCCCGACAGCTTGCCATAAATGCGCTTGCCATATTCATTGATGCCGCGGAGCTTCTTCTCGATAAAGGGTTGGCCCTCTTCGAGAATCATGATTGCATCGCAAGAATTGTAGAGACGGCGCAACATGCCCATCGGCAGAGGATACTGAGAAATCTTCACTACGGGGAAAGGCACAACGCCATTGAAGCATTCCATGAGATAATTATATGCGATACCACTCACTACAATACCGAGCCGATGGTCATTTCCCTCGTTGTAATTATTGAACGGTGACTTCTCAGAAGCCTTTTCAAATTCTTCGAGATCCTTGATTAGTTTGCGGTTGCGCACCTTTGATATTGCGGGCATGAGCACCCACTGCTTCGGGCTTTCGGGGTAATGGAGCATGTTTTGCGGAAGGGGCTGATCCATAGTTTCCACCACAGCGCGCGAATGGCTGAGGCGTGTCACAAGGCGGGTAAGCACCGGAATGCCAAGCGTTTCCGAGAGATTGAATCCGTAGGCAGCCATGTCGTAAGCCTCCTGTTGCGAAGCAGGCTCAAGCGCGGGAATCATGGCGAAATCAGCATAAAAGCGTGAGTCCTGCTCATTCTGCGATGAATGCATCGAGGGGTCATCGGCAGCGATCACCAGCAGGCCACCGTTGGCGCCGGTCATTGCTGAATTCACAAAAGGATCAGCCGCCACATTCAGGCCCACATGCTTCATTGACACAATTGCACGTTTGCCGCAGAACGACATTCCGAGAGCCTCCTCCATGGCGGTCTTCTCGTTGGTGGACCAATGTGAATGAATGTTGCGCTCGCGCGCGAGTGGATTTTTCTGCACAAATTCAAGAATTTCAGTCGAGGGAGTGCCCGGATAGGCATACGCACCCGAGAGGCCGGCGTCAATAGCGCCGAGGGCGAGTGCATCATCGCCCAGTAGCAATTTTTTCGCTTTCATGGATAGTCAATAATAGATTCAAGGTATACGGCCGCGCCGACATTCTTTTTCCGAATCGGTTTAACCTTATCAATATGCGCAAATGTAAATAAAACTTTTAAAATTCACAAATTATATTTTCAATGCCCGCGGCAGATGAGGTAAATGCCGGTATGAGCCACAAGCACGCTTCACTCTGCAATTACAGTTTTTATGCTGCAGACAACTATTTTTTTCATCACTTATTTGCGAGTGTGGGCAAATCTAATTAAATTAGCGCAATAAAAACCTAACACTTATAACTAATTATCATGAAACGCATAATCCCGTTTTTTTTGGTTGCGTTCACCGCATTGGTGTCCATGGCCGCTGACCAGGTGACATGGTCTTATAGGATTGTGGGCGACAACACCGGCAATCCCGCCCTTGAGATGACAGCTGTGGTGGCACCCGGCTTCCACATGTATGCCCAGGACAATCCTGTCGGCGGCGGAGTTCCGCTTACCTTTCACATGGATTTCAAAGGCTGCAAGGCCGATGGCCCCGTAAAGGCCGGCAAAGCCTACACCAAAGCATACGATGACGTGCTGATGGTAGACGAACATTATTACACCGGCACCGTGAAATTCACCCAGAAAATCAAACCGGCTGCAGAAAGCTGGAGCGTAAAGGTGGAAATCGGAGGCCAGGTGTGCGATGACTCCGGATGCTTCCGCATCGTGGAAGGTCACCAGTTTAAAGGCACCGCCCCCCTCACCGATGCAGTGAAAGAGGAAGCCAAAAAACTTGAAGAAGAGAAAAAGGCAGCCGCCGACAGCACTGTCAACGGCATCACCGAGATGACCGACTCACTTCAGTCTTCCGAGTCGCTTCTGAATCCGGGCGTTAACATTTCGGGAGTCAACACCGACAAATGGTGGGCCAACTGCGAAGCCGAGATGCGCGTGTTTGAGCAGGCACCCGACCAGCAGAGCCGCAGTCTATGGTATATCTTCATCGCCGGATTCATCGGCGGCCTCATCGCACTCGTCACTCCCTGTGTGTGGCCCATGATTCCCATGACTGTCAGCTTCTTCCTCAAATCCAACAAATCACGCCGCAAATCAATAATGAACGCCGTGGTATACGGCTTGTCAATCATAGTGATTTATGTTGCCCTTGGCCTTATTGTCACCGGTCTTTTCGGAGCCTCCGCACTCAATGAGCTGGCAACAAGCGCCGGATTCAACATCGCGTTCTTCATCCTGCTTGTGATTTTCGCAGTATCTTTCATGGGAGGATTCGAGCTGACTCTTCCCGCCAAATGGTCAAACAAGATTGATTCAAAGGTAGACACCACCACCGGATATCTCTCGATATTCTTCATGGCCTTCACTCTCTGCCTTGTTTCATTCTCCTGCACCGGCCCGATTATCGGCACCCTCCTTGTGGAGGCTGCCGCCACAAGCAATTTCATCTCTCCGGCAATCGGAATGTTCGGCTTCGCGCTCGCCCTTGCCCTTCCCTTCTCGCTTTTTGCCATCTTCCCGACCATGCTCAAGTCGATTCCGAAGAGCGGCGGCTGGATGAACACTGTTAAAGTTGTGCTCGGATTCCTCGAGCTTGCACTGGCACTGAAATTCCTCTCCGTGGCCGACCTCGCCTACGGCTGGCGCATCCTCGATCGTGAAGTGTTTATCGCCCTCTGGATTGTGATTTTTGCCCTTCTCGGTGTTTATCTGCTCGGCAAAATCACACTCCCCCACGATGACAAGGTGGAACGCATCGGTGTGACCCGCTTTATGCTCGCGCTTGTCTCAATTTCATTTGCAATCTATATGATTCCCGGCCTTTGGGGAGCACCCCTCAAGAGCATAAGCGCATTTGCCCCGCCGATTTATACACAGGATTTCAACCTCTATACCGGCGATGTGCATGCCCAAACCGACAATTACGAAGAGGGAATGGCTCTTGCCGCCAAACTCAACAAGCCCGTGCTCGTTGACTTCTCCGGCTATGGTTGTGTAAACTGCCGCAAAATGGAGGCTGCCGTGCTCACCAACACCGATATCAAGAATATGATTGACAATGATTTCGTGATGATCACCCTGATGGTAGACGACAAAAAGCCGCTGCCTCAGCCAATTGTGGTGAAGGAAACAAATGGTGTGGAGCGCACACTGCGCACGTATGGTGACAAATGGAGCTATCTGCAACGCACCAAGTTTGGCGCAAACGCACAGCCATATTACGTGATTCTCAACAATGAGGGCGAACCGCTTAACAAATCGTTCCCCTACGAAGAGAATGTGCCGAAATATCTGCAGTTCCTCACCACCGGACTCGAAAACTATCTGAAGAAATGACAAAATATATTTCATTCACATTACTTTTTCTGGTCTGCGCCCTCCAATCGGGGGCGCAGACTCTTACTGCCACCTACGTTGAGCTCGCCGATTCGGCCGACAGATACATTCGTCATCAGCGCTGGGATGATGCGGAGCGCGTTATCATCAAGGCGTTGCGCCATGAGCCGGCCAACAAGTCAAACTATCTGTTATGGTCGAATCTCGGCATAGTGCGCACCAATCGCGGCGACATCAACGGCGCGCTTATGGCCTACGACATAGGCATCGCCTCCGCCCCCAATTCCACCATGCTCCTCTCCAATCGTGCACGCACCCATCTTGTGGCCGGCAACCGTGAGAAGGCTTTTGCCGACCTTAACCATGCCCTTCAGCTGGATTCGACACTGCAGTGGGCGCTAAAGATGCGCGGTCTGTTGAATGTTGCCGGCGGACGTCTGCAACAAGCGGCCGACGACTTCAACAGATACAGAAGCCTCTATGGCGACGATGCCGCCGTAGAAGAAGGATGCGGTGACATTGCCACCTTCCATGGCAATCCGGCTGAAGCCGCAACGCATTATGGTATGGCACGCAAACTCGAGCCCGAAGTGGAAGACTTTCATGTGAAATATCTCAATGCATTGTTGCAAAGCAAGCAGGACAACGTATTCAGAGAGGCCATGGCCGAAAGTCTGAAGAGGTTTCCCCGATGCGGTCGATTATATCTGGTTAGGGCACTGTATAATAAAGAGCATTTCCTCAATGATGCCATGGAAAGCGACCTGAAAACCGCCATCGAATGCGGCATTCCGAGCGAAGCCGTGACCGAACTTCTTGACTTGCGAAATCCAAATTAAAATCTTACCTTTGCAGTCCGGTATGGATACGCTTACGCTACATATGGAATATTTGACCTTGCGCCACGATTGTGTGGTGCTTCCCGGCGTGGGCGCATTCATCAGCACGAGGCGGTCCGCGCATCGTGATTCTGTCACAGGTTGCTGGCATCCAATGACACGCGAGTTGAGCTTCAATGGCTCGCTCACCCATGACGACGGACTGTTGGCAAATTCCTATGCACGCAAGCAAAAGCTGAGTTATCAGGATGGACGCGCTGTTTTGCTACGCGCCATCGACAAGCTCCGCCATCAGCTCGAAGCCGATGGAGAAGTTTCACTTGGCAAACTTGGCATGCTGAGCATGCGGGATGGAACAATCTGCTACACTCCGCTGATTAGTGGTGAACGCATGGCAGAAACCATGGGATACGGCGTGTTGCCGGCTCCGCAGAGCCTGCACTCACAAAATGCGACAAACACAACGGCAATACGCAGTAACAGTGCAACGAATACCGACACTACTGACGACAGTGAAAATAACAGAGCGAAAAGGGTTGTTGACACCACTCGCAACTATTACATAGCCGTCAACAAGAAGTTTGCACGTGTGGCAGCATGTTTGCTGGCAGTGGCCACAGTGGCAGCACTGACATTCATATTGCCCGACATCGGACATCTCCCCCACGACAAGGCATCAGTGGTTCCTGTTGAAAACATTGAATCCATCATGGATGCGGCCTCTCCGGTCGAGACAACTCACAAAAGCGATATGGCGTCAGCAGAACAGATGGCCACAGATGCGGCCGAATCCGATGCGACAATCGTGGCAGAGACAGAAGCACCGGCCAGATACCAGCTGATAGTGGCCACATTCCGCACGCGCGCGGAAGCCGAGAAATACATCATGCAAACAGAATCGTCAAGCTATAGGCTCAAGCCTGTGGAATCAGCCACACTTTGCCGTGTTTCAGCACAAGGGAGCGATGACAAAGCCGTATTGCTTGCCACCATGTCTGAGCCCGGATTCAGAAAAGAATTCAGTGAAGCCTGGATTTGGAGTGCCGACAAAAAATAATTTGCAGATTTTTCCAAAAAAATTTGCACAGTTCAGGAAAAAGATATAACTTTGCAACGCAAAAAAGGGAAAGCAAGAGGCTTTCCGAGCAAAGACTGCGAAAATAGCTCAGTTGGTAGAGCACGACCTTGCCAAGGTCGGGGTCGCGG
>JAMPDQ010000002.1 GCA_023665575.1 Candidatus Amulumruptor caecigallinarius
GACGTTTGGCTCCATATTTGGAGCGGCGCTGAGTGCGGCCCTGCACGCCTGCGGTATCGAGCGTGCCGCGCACGATGTGATAGCGAACACCGGGGAGGTCCTTTACACGACCGCCGCGCACCATCACAATCGAGTGCTCCTGAAGATTGTGTCCTTCACCGGGAATGTAGCTGTTCACTTCCTTACCATTAGTGAGGCGAACACGCGCCACCTTTCTCATGGCGGAGTTAGGCTTTTTGGGCGTTGTGGTGTATACACGAACGCACACGCCACGACGCTGCGGACACGAATCAAGGGCCGGCGACTTACTCTTATCCTTGAGTACGGTACGCCCCTTTCTTACTAATTGCTGAATTGTTGGCATTCTTGTCTCTTTTTTATTTTGTATTGGTTAAATTCTCATGCTCAGAAAGCGCTTCGCCCACACATGCAACGCTTGCTAAATAGTTTATATCCAATTATTTAGTTCGCACCCATGGGGCAAATCGCTTTTATTCGCGGTGCAAAGATACTAAAAATTAGAGTTTTAACCAAACTTTTTACATTTTTTGTAATCTTTTTTGATTTTATCCCTTCCCAAATTCAAATCCCGGAGCCATTTTTTATTTTATTCACGCTTAGACGCGTCTATCCTCACACTTGCAATTTACATATGTCACACATTAAAAAAACAGGCTCTTAGGCCGCTGTTTTTAGTGAAAGGGGACTGCATTCATATATATGCACCGCGAAGAAAAGATTATATGCAGCAACAATAGAAAAAGGAGGGGCGTTTTGCGCCCCTCCCTATTGGATGGAGTGTCCCGAAGCCGGGCACTCGATTGATTACTGATTGTTATTTCACGATTACTTTCTTCACCACATTGTCAGCTTTGACAACATATACACCATTTGCTACAGTGACAGCAGTGCGAGCCTCACCAACACCGTTGTAAACTAGTGCGCCATTTACACCGGCGATTGCAATATTCTTGCCTTCAGCATTCAGGATAACAATGTCATTGCCCTCCACTGCAATCGAGAGACCTCCGGAGATGATTGTGTCAACGCCCGACACAGCAGTGAGGTTAACCACGTTGGAAGATTTCGAAATGCCCTTGTTGTATTTCACGAGAACCACATAAGAATATGTTTCGCCTTCAACAACGTTAGTATCCACGAATTCACATTCCTCAGTGTCAGCAATCTTCACACCATCGCGATATACCTCATAACCCATAATCTGCAGATCGGCTGTGGCAGCAGCGGGCACAAGTGTAACATCGTCAACATAGAGCATGAAGGAGCTTGTAGCACAGCTACGGATTGCGAAACGCTTCGCACCTTCCGGAACATCTACACTATAGAGAGTCCAGTCGGTTGGAACGACATCGGTGTTTGCGAGCTCAAGCTTAACAAAGTCATTCACATCAGTTGAACCGGTGCTGTAGTAAACCTCAATCTTCTCGGGATATTGAGCAGAATAGCTCTTGGCATAGAATGTGATAGTCTGGGCATTGCCATCGAGAGCAGGAGAGATGGCCCAATCATCGGTCTGGCCATCATCATAGCGGAACAATGCAAAGAGACACTTGGTGCCGCTATGAGCTTCGACGTTCTTAATACCAATGCTTGTATCATACACCCAGAACGAGCCCTTTGTTGTGCCGGGATCGATGCCGGGGATATTAATATTCTGCACGCCGCCTACAGCACTGTCGTCAACGTCGACAAACATAAAGTCACCATATTCGGCCGCGAATGATTCGCCATCCTCGAAGTCATATGTTACTGCATCGGCCGGGGCTGCGCTCAGGTCGGGTTCACTCCAGCTCAGTTTGTTTCCTTCAGATGTTGCTTCGCCCGTGAGGTCAGACACAACAGGATATTTGTTGGTCTTGGGAGTAACCACCAGGTTGTTAGACACGTTATTGTTCTGCTTCTCATCTTCGGCATAAACAATCTCGGCAAAATATGTGAGAGGTTCTTCCTGAAGGGCCGGCATAGTGAACTTAAACTTGATAGTTTCCTGAGCATTGGGGGCTATTGAGCGGCCATTGCGAGAAACAACCTCTTGCTCGTCGGCATAAACCTTAATCTGATAATCAGAAACGGCTTCTACACCGGCGTTGCGGAATGTGAAGTCGAGAGTATATTCTTCACCGGGATTGACTGAAGCCGGGCCGGTGAGTGACACTGCTCTAAGATCCTTACCCACGGGAGTGCCGACAAGAATCTTATCAAACATAGTATACTTATACTGCTTAACAAGAGCCGTAACAGAAAGCTGGATAACCTTGTTGGTGTAAGCGGACAAATCAATGGTAACAGTGTTCCAACCCTCTGCGTTGTTACAGAGTTGTGTCACAGTAGTCGGAGCCATCACCTCTACCCATTCGGTTGCGCCTTGCTCAAGCACTTTGACAGAGATTTCATTTATGTCATCGGTGCCGATATTATAGGTGTCAAACTGGAACACGGGATTTGCCATTCCCTGGAGGGAGATAAGACCTGTGAACCATTCAGCGCCGGTGTCAAGATAATCGCCATATACTCCGATGAAGCCGTTGTCACCATCTGTGGAGCTGATATCACTGAATTTATCATCAGAATAAAGCTCGACAGTTCCGCCTGATATAGCCTTCAGACCGAGAATATATGAAAGTGTGCCATTTTCAAACGACTCTTCCATTCCATCATAAGGAGTTCCAACCGGAATCATCTCGGTCAAAGCGCCGGCACCTTCAATTTCATTGTAAACGGGGAACACAGCACACTGAATGAAATCCTGTTCTCCTGCAGGCACAGCTTCATAAGTGTAAGAAGTTGTAGTAGTAGTGCCTTTGAGCACACGATTGTTGCCCTCAAACTGATATACATTGTAGCTGACGTCACCGGCCGGATAAGTCAAACCGTTAAGGTCGGTTGTAACAGCCTCCCAGGACACAGTGACAGTGCCTACCGAGGGAGAAGATATTGAAGCGGCTGAGAGGTCGGAAGGAGTGGTGAAGCCCACAAAAGCGCTTGCAGATGCCTTTTCGCCTTTACCATTTTCATTGTATGCATATACGGAATATGTGTATTCTCCGCTTGCGGGGAGGGTGTCTTCATAATCGAGTTCACCGCCAATTTCAGGATTCTCGAAGGTTTTCACAACTTCAGAACCGCGGAGCACTTCTACCTTGCTGAGGCCTGAAAGGTTTGCGCCGCCGAGAGTCTTTGAAGGGGCAGTGAAAGCCACATTAGCTTTGAGGGCACCGTTGGCATCCGGAGTAACCGTGAGATTGTCAACCTTGGCAGGGGCTGCATCAGAAACGCCTTCACCAACTTTAAAATTATTCATATACAGATAGAATGAATCTGCCTTAGAGATTCCATGGAATCCAATATAATAGATACCGTCAGCTTCAGGAACCAGCAGCTTCTCAATATGAATGGGATTTGCAGCGCCGGTTGCAACATCTGTAGATTCAACCAAAGTGTTGGTCATGCCTGCAACGCTGGCCTGTGTGCCATATTTCACTTCAATTATTTCAGGATATTTTTCGCTATATCCATAGGTGTCGAAAGAAACGGGATAAGCCTTGCCGGCTGTCATCTGGATAGGCACGGAAATCAACCAGTCGTCCATGTCGAGCGTTGTGTTATAGGTGGCACGAACTGCACCCTGATACACCTTCCATGTTTTTCCGTCACCATTGGCATCGATAACAGTCCAGCCAGCGAGATTTGCATCAGTGCCGGAGAAGTCAGCAGCATAGGGAGTGCTGTAGAAGCCGAGAGAAACGCTGTTAGACTGAGCCGGCTCGGAAGAGAGGCCGGCATAGTTTGCAACTACAGTGTAATATACCTGCTTAATGTCACCGGCTGTTGTCGGAGCTGCGTAAGCCTCAGAGAATTGGGTTACAGAAATATTTTCAGCAACAACCACTTTTTCAGGATAGCGGGTAACAGTGTAAGTGACTTCTGCCGGATTGATATATCCGCCATTGATGGCATCATTGACGGGAAGCCATGTAAGGTTCATGTTGCCATTTTCATAAACGAGAGTTGCGGTTGTGGCAGCAGGGGTGTCCTTACCAACATATACGTTCTTGATTTTTGTCTTAGGGCCATTGCCGACAGCATTGCTTGCATACACTTCAAAAGTGTAAAGACCGGCCTCACTCATAGTGACATTGATTTCAGCCTGTGCGCCGTAGGCAGCTTCCTGAGTGGCGATTTCCTCACCATTAACAACAACGTGGAGGGTAACGTTGCCTGTAGCGGCTGAGCCGTCATAAAGAGTAGCCGAGGCTGTTACATTGATAACTCCCTCAAGGTTGCCACCTTCAAAAACAGCGGAGAGATTGGAGCACTCTGCGGGGGCACCGTCAGCAGCAGCGGGCTGAGGAATATACAGACCCACAATCTCATCATTGCCCTTAAGCTGATAAAGAAGAGAAGCAACACCGGTTGAAAGATTAACTTCGCACATCAGACCTTCCTCAGAGGGGGGACAAACATTCCAAAACATTCTGCCTGATTTGTGATCAATCACTGCGCCCGAGAGATACTGGGGAGCCATGCCAGTTTCTCCAATGAGAGTGACAGCACCGGTGGTTTTGTCTATCTTATTGAGGTAAGAATTGGTAACATTCAGGCCGCCGTCTTCAGTCTCAGTGCCGGTGTAAGAAATGCCATAGAGCTGACCGGAAGCGTCAACCACAAGTGAATTCCAGTTTCCTTCGAGAGGTGCAACCGGAGTGATTACGACACCTGATTCGGCATATTCAACAGTAGCGAGTTGCATGCCGTTGCCCGCGCTGTTATATGTGATACCATAAACAGTGGAGGTGGTGTTGTCGTATACGAGGCCGGCGGGAGCGAGGAAATCAGGTTCGCTATACGCTTGGTTATACACTTCCGCACCTTCATCGTTAACATCATAACCAATGACGCGCGAATCAAGCACCATTCCCCAGAAAGTGACATATGAATGCACATAGTAGGTGCTTCCTACGAGTACACCGCCATAATTGGCACTTTGTGTGGAGAATAAAAGTTCAGCGCTCTCATTGCCGCTTTTGGGAAGAGAATAAACACCTGTCTTAGCCTCGTCACCCCATTCGTCAGAATAAGTGATACATCCATTTATTGCAGGCATGTTTGAGGCATCTCCTCTTCTCACTTTAACATTGCTGTTTCCCTTGATATGCTTCTTCTCTACCGAGATGGGAGAGTGAGACTTGAAAGCAGCCTTGTGGAATGTGGATTTTGAAACACTTTTTGACGGGGTGTTAGACGCGACGCTCTTTGCAACTTCCACCTTATTGGATTTAGGAGCGGAGAGCTTCTTCACGTTCTGTGCCGTTGCCGGAGTTCCCACGAGGGTAACGGCTCCGATAAGCAATGCGGAAAGCACCTGTGATAAAGTTTTCTTCATAACAATCAGTAATGGTTTCTGATTAAATTCTTTCCCGGCCGAAACCTTTAGCGCGGGGAGAACATCCAAAATTGTTTGACGGGCGCCGGGGAGGATAGAGCCCCGGCACCCCCGTTTTTGTATAGCAAATTATTTTACAATAATCTTACGCACGATTTTAAGAGACGGCACTCTTACAAGATACACACCCGCATCAGACACTTTCACCATTCCGAAGCCTTGTGCTACAGTGCGACCGGCCACATCGTCAATAATAATCAGCTCATTGCCGGAGACAGACACTGTGTCATTATTTACGGTCAGCAAGGAATTGGCTGCACCGATTTCAGTGACACCTGAAGGATCAGTGGTTTTCACCGCAATTTCAGCTGAGGGACGTGAGTAATATTCACCATCAGTGGCGCGGACGCGATAGTAATATTCGGTGTTAGACTCAAGCTCCGACACAGTGTGTGTAAGCACATTCCCTACAAGCAATGAGTCATAACCCGGCAGCGGGCTGTCAGAAGTCTGCAAGCCATGATACACAGTGACGTCGTCAATCGCAAGAGCACCCTTTCCGCCATCGCGGGCAAACTCAAGACGAACAGAAGTGACATCAGCGGGAATCTCGACTTCGCTGACTTTTCCACCTTGCGTTTTCAGCACGGGCACGACAGCTATTGTGTTCCAACCGGCTCCGGAATTTCCAAGCACTCTGATACCATCCACGTCATCTGTGGTGTTATTGCCACGGTGCCAGAAAGACACCTTGCTGATACCATCGGCATATACCGGGCTCTGCAGATAGTCGCCATTTGCTCCCAATCGCAAAGAGGGAGTTGCAACGCCGCTGTATGCTTCCATGCCATAAGATGATTTCGAATTTGAAGTCCAGCCTCCGGCTATGGGGTTCACTCCGTCATCAAAGCCGTTGACATCCTGATAAGGTTCGCCCGGCACCTTCACATAAACCGTCAGCTCATAGTCTGTGGCATCAGCGAGCGCCTCCCAGTTGGCATCGAAAGAATTATCTTTTACTTCAGTAGCCTCAGTAGCGATGGCTGTGTAATATGACACATTCATGCGTCCCGTAACGACAGAGCGCTCCTCGGAAGGTTCGCCGACAGTCCAGCCTGAAGAGGGAGTAACGGTATAATAGTAGATTTTTTCAGCCTCGAGGCCCGAGAGAGTGAGCGAAGATGCAGAGCCGGCATTGTAATTCTGATAACCGGGGAGATATTCCACATTCCCCTCCATAGCTGCGCGAGCGCGGTCAGCATCGGAGCGTGTATAGACTGACACAAAATGTTCGCATCCTTCCACCGGAGTCCAGTTGATTGTGAATCCATCAGGCGACACTTCAGTTGGGTCTTCCAACACAACCTCCGGGATATTCTCAACACCACCGCCCAGAATATCAAACTTAATCAGTCCGTCGGGGGTTTCAGTAATACCGGTGAGGGGATAATTGATAGAAGTGTTGCTCCAGGTTTTCATCGCCGGTTTGGTGTTGGCTGTGAATTCGGTTTTGTTGGCAGTGCCGGGGAAAGCATCGCCGGCACGGCTGCCTTCGGTCTGTGTGCCGTCAGCCTCCTCGATGTCGACATATTGATGGGAAGAAGTGTTATTCACCACATTCGATGTCCACTTGCTGCTGTTATAATCGATATGCCACACCAGCATTCCATGACCCGGAATATATTTATCCCAGCTCACCTTCTGTCTGTTCTCCACAAGGAAGAATTCAGTATCCTTTGCGGTGCGGATCACACCGGCCTTGTTTTCGCCGATTGAAGGGAGTGTTGCCGAGACGGCGCGGTCGATTTCAAGAGGCTTCATCCAGCCGAGGGCATAACGTTCAAACGCACCATAGAGCGGTGGTGTCATGCCGTCATTATTGTAAGGACCGTAGTCGAGAGCCGACCATGAGCCGGGAGTGAACGCATCAGTATAGCTTGTGGCATAGAGGTCTGGCAATCCCATCACGTGACTGAACTCATGCACAAATGTGCCAACACCATCGGGGCGATTGCCCTCCCATTCGTTAGAGCAACCATAACGGTCAACCACGACACCATCGAAAGTGCGCTGTGACTCTGGAATATTGGCGGAGCCGAGATTCCAGGCATGCGGCCATACAGTATTTGCCGCGCCGCCGGAAGCCTCACCGCGACCCGCATAGAATATAAACACATTGTCTACATATCCGTCGCCATCGCGGTCGAACTGTGAGAAATCAACTGTGGAGTCAAGCAATTGGCAAGCCTCGAGCACCATCTGCTCAGGCCTCTGGTCGTTACCGGACCAGTCATTACCGCCGTAATATGCCATGTTGTGAGCCAACGTAACCGGGCCATACACGTCAAATTCCGGACGGAATGCGTTGTTGGAGTTTAAACGGAAAAACTCAGCTGCACAGCCTGTGCCGCCGTAATCATTAAAGCCGTCTTGATTGAGCATTCTTGTGAAATAGTCGCCCGCATCGTAAGAGGTGTTGAACTTGGTGTCGGTATATTCCACAAGAATCACGATGGCCTTTTGGTCGCCGTAGGAGGGGAATCTGCTGCCCCTTTCTTCCGGAAACAAGCCATATCCCAACTCGTAGGGAGGACCCGCAACTTCTCCGTTTTCATTCTTACGGGGAGCCTTGCTTCCTTTGTTCACATCAGTGGGGACTACAAGTTTGGAAAGGCGGGAATCCACCTTTTTGCTTCTCGCCAATACTCTTTGCTCAAGATTTGCCATGCTCACCTTTGAGAGGAAATCACGGGCGGGAGCACCGCGCAGACCCTTATCTCCGGCTTTGATGCCAGAATCAACGACATCTCCGGTTTCGGTGATGTCGCAGTAATAAAAATTACCATTTTTTTCAAGCAGGGGGTATCCATCTTCGGTGAAATATTGATGATAGAATTCATCACCACCAAGTTTGACGCGCAATTCAGTGCCATCAGCGGTCTGAACAGTCAAAACCCCGCGTTTTGCCGGCACGGCATTCGCCTGAAAAGCGATTCCCGCTCCTATAGCCAGCATACTCAAGATTTTTAATCCTTTCTTCATAGTAGCAGTTTTGTTGTTGACGATTGTGTTTCTTGCCCGGCATTCGGCTTATTAAAGTTGTATAAACTGATTCACGAATGTCAGAGTGACAAAATCGGCTTAAAAACCTCTCGCAAATGTAAAAAAACAGTTTAGACAACCTCAGCGGCGAATCAGCCGGAAATCCTAATTAAATATTAATGGAGACCGGAATAAAACATTAATTATTTTAGATTAGAAGCTCCGAGCCTCCCAATGCGTGTTTATCACTCGCAAATATATGCAAGGAAATTAAAACCTCCAAATATTTTTAAATATATTTTAACCAATAATGATAAATTTTTTCTTTAATTAATCATGTTTCAGTTATCATTTTGCAACAATCGTCCCCACCCTTTTAGACTTCCGTTATAATTCGGATGGCATAATCTCACATATAGTGCAGAATTAAAGAAAAAAGCGCCGTAATTTTAACAAATGTCAAAATTACGGCACATCTCCGAACAATTATGATTATTTTACACCAAGAATCATGTCATTTATATTTAGAAGCAGATTCGTGGATTTTTTCAAATATATGACGATCGATGTCAGTGAGTTCAAGACCTCGACGTCCCATCACGCGGGAAGCTGTCTGCATAAATTTATCGATTGGCACATCAGAGAATCCGGCTTCCGGGCTTCCGGCAGAAAAACTTGGGATAAAAGTGCGGGGGAATCCGGCCCCGTGGAAATTCACACCCACTCCCACAACTGTGGCCGTATTAAACATGCAATTTATTCCGGCCTTGGAATGGTCGGCCATTATCAAACCGCAGAATTGGAGGTCAGTGCGCATAAACCGTTGCTGTGCGTAATTCCATATTCTGATTTTTGAATAGTCATTTTTGAGATTAGAGGAATTAGTGCCGGCGCCGATATTGCACCACTCCCCTATCACGGCGTTGCCGAGATATCCGTCGTGAGCCTTGTTGCTGAAGCCGAACATCACGGTGTTGTCCACTTCACCGCCCACTTTGCAGAAAGGGCCGAAAGTGGTGCCGCCATAAATTTTGGCACCCATTTTTATTTTAGCTTCGGTGCATATTGCCAGCGGGCCGCGCAAACATGCCCCCTCCATCACGCGGGCATTCTTTCCAATATATACAGGGCCATCCTTGAGATTAATGGTTGCGCCCTCCACAACAGCACCCTTCTCAATAAAGAGAGCCGGAACGCCGTTGCGCAATTTTTCCTCGCCTATTATGACGGTAGACTTGTCAGGGGCCACCCCGGTGCGCCCGCGGGTGAGCCACAAAAAATCGCTGACAATTTCATCAGCATTATAACCGAACACATCATAAACATAATTAATTCTGCGGCTATCATTGGCGCTTTCCCTTCCGGCAGCCGGATCCAGGCGTTCAAACTCCCGGCGCGAACCACGAAAGGCCCACACGCCGCCGTTGTCGCGCAGCGCCTCACCATGTTTCAGTTGTGAAGCCTCCAGAGCAATGGCCTTGTCGGGAAGCTTATTGCCCGCTATAAAAAGGGCCTCCTCATCCTCATCACAATTCAATGGAAATTTCTCGCGAAGGAATTCCATGGGGTAATAAGAATAGTTGCCCGACAGGAAATGCTCCCACTTCTCTCTCAGAGAAACAATGCCAATTCGAAATTCGGCCACCGGACGAGTGTAAGAGAGTGGAAGGAGATTCTCATAAGATTCTCGGGTGTCAAACAATACGATTTTATTGCAAATTGAAATAATATTATCCATAATTTCAGAATTATGCCTGAATTTTAAGAAGTGGCGAAACCTTAAGGCTCCATCCCCCAAAAATGTTAAGGCAGGGGCGGCCTATTTTGCGCTAATTTGCTTTATCTTAGAGGGAGCAGAGCAGGCTGTGTAACTGATTTCAAGAGCAAAATTACTATAGTCCGCCTTCTTTTCGGCCGAATTATCCAATCTAGCATGTCACAACCGAGAGGTTGCTCCCCCTGATTTTGTTGGGCTTCAGTCACATCTCGACGGGATGTATGTCGCAAAGATAACCAATTTTTTCAAACTAATCTCAAAAACAGAATCAAAGGCTGAGTTTTGGCAAACTTTTGTTATATTTGTGGCAAACAACCGGCATATGACACGGGCATAAAATTGAACATACACATAATCTGATATAAAATGAAAAAGAATCGTGAATATTTGGACCATCTCCGCAAAGTGATGGCCGAAAAGGGGATCAACACATGCATCATATCAGGCACAGACCCCCATCAGAGCGAGTTGCCTCCGAAACATTGGCGCGGGCGAGAGTGGCTCACCGGCTTTGAGTCGGAGAACGGCACCAACGGCACCGCCGTTGTGACAGCCGACGAGGCGCTTTGCTGGACAGATTCCCGCTATTTCATTCAGGCAGAGCGCCAGCTTGAAGGCACCGGCTTTCGCATGATGAAAGAGGATGGTCCTGAAGCTGTGGATTTGATTGACTGGGTGACTGAACACAGCAAAGCCGGTGACACTGTAGGCATTGACGGCATGACATTCTCAGTGTCGTATGCCCAGCGGCTTGAGCAGCAGCTCAATGACAATGGCATCCGGCTTGACACAGACTTCCCCCTGTTCGACTATATTTATCCGGAGCGTCCGGAGCGTCCGCTCAACAAAATTTTCATTCACGATGAGAAGATTGTTGACATGACAGTGGATGAAAAAATTGCGGCAGTGCTCACGGAGGTAAAAGCCGAGCTTGCCAATGCGATTCTTGTGTCAGCGCTTGACGACCTGGCTTGGATCACCAATCTCAGGGCTGCCAACGACATTGCCTTTTCGCCGGTATATCTCGGATTTCTCTATCTTGACGCTGACAAGAGAGTGCTCTTTGCAGATAGTGAAAAGATTGGGGAAGAGGTGAAGTCGCATCTGGCCAAATACATGATTGAGACGCGTGGTTATGAAGAAGTGAAAGAATTTGTGGAGCATCTTCCCAAAGAGACTCGCCTGCTGATTGATCCGGAGAAAACTGCACGCGGCATATACGACCATATAGGATGCACCACCGTGTTCGGAGGTTCAGGCGTGGCCAAGCTCAAGAGCATCAAAAACCCCACAATGATATCCAATCTTGCAACAGCCATGGAGAAAGATGGTGTGGCCCTGACACGATTCTTCATGATGGTGGAGAAGGAATGGCCGGAGGGCAAACTAAGTGAGGTAGAGCTGGGGAAACGTCTGCGTGCGCTTCGCCTGTCAGATCCGGCATGTGTTGACGAAAGTTTCGGTGCCATAATCGGATGGAAAGAACATGGGGCCATTGTGCATTATGAGGCAAATGCAGAGACAGACGCAATTGTGAAAGGCGACGGGCTACTGCTTGTAGACTCCGGGGGACAATATATCTATGGCACCACCGACATCACCCGCACCATCGCCCTGGGCACACCCACAGCCGAAGAGCGCCACAACTTCACATTGGTGATGAAAGGGCATATCTCACTTTCCAACGCCATATTTCCGGCCGGCACAACAGGGCATCAGCTGGATGTGCTCGCACGCCAATTCCTCTGGAAGGAGGGAAAAGCCTATTATCATGGCACCGGCCACGGCGTAGGTTTCTTCATCAACTGCCATGAGGGACCGCAAAACATCCGGCTCAACATCAATCCGACACCGTTGGAGCCGGGCATGATTACAAGCAACGAGCCGGGGTTATACCTTGAAGGGCGCTACGGTATCAGATGCGAGAATCTGATTGTGACGAAAAAATACGAGACCACGGAATTCGGGGAATTTCTCCACTTCCAACCCATGACACTTTTCCCCTTCGACCGGAATCTGTTTGAACTTGAAACGATGACGCCCGAAGAGATAGAATGGGTTGACAACTATCACAAACTTGTGCGCGAACGTCTAACACCACTGCTCACACCCGAAGAGGCGGCATGGATGGCAGAAAAGACCGCACCTTTGAAAAAATAAGATAAAAAATTAAGAGTCTGTTTCATAAAAAAAGAGAGATGCTACTTAAATCAGTAAGGGGATTCACCCCTAAAATGGGACGCGACTGCTTTATAGCAGACAACGCCTCCCTGATTGGAGATGTAACGATGGGCGATGAATGCAGCATTTGGTTTGGCACAGTGTTGCGCGGAGATGTCAACACTATCACTATCGGCGACCGAGTGAACATTCAGGACGGGTCAGTGCTCCATACGCTATATCAGAAATCAACGATAGAAATAGGGAATGATGTGTCGATTGGTCATAATGTGGTGATACACGGAGCCAAGATTCACGACTATGCGCTCATAGGGATGGGAGCGATTGTGATGGATGATGCAGTGGTGGGGGAAGGCGCGCTTGTAGCGGCCGGATCCGTAGTGTTAAGTCGCACGCAAATCGGGCCTCATGAGATGTGGGCCGGCGCACCGGCGAAATTCATCAAGATGGTAGAGCCTGAAAAAGCCAAAGAGATGAATGTAAAGATAGCCCACAATTATCTGATGTATTCGCGCTGGTTTACCGAGAACATTGAAGATGAACTTCGGGAAAACAAGCGGGAAGTGGATGCAGAAAAGGGGGAATAAGAAAAAAGGCAATAAAAGAAGTCCCGGCAGAGTCGGGACTTCTTTTATTACCCGTTATTTTTATGAAACGGAGCCTTAGATTGGCTTATTTCTTTTTAGACTGGAGTTTCTTAAACTCCTTTTTGGCATCGTTGAGTTTCTTTTGGAAATTCTTATTTGCATGGAGAGCTGCGACAGCACCCGCGCCCACAATTCGGCCGGCATCAACGTCACTTTGAAAATGTGCGCCGCAAATCACACGGCTTTGCCCCATATCATAGCCTCGCTTCAAGATTTCAGTGGCGCGAGCGGGATTAATTTCACTCAGCACAAGAGCGGTGGCCCAGCCGATAGCAGTGTGTCCGGAGGGGAAGCTGCCGTTTTTGCGCAGACCCGGCTCATCGTCGGGAGTTGCCGACGGCTCATTAAACACCATAAACGGACGCGGGCGCATATAATGGTTTTTTGCGGCGCGAGTAGAGAGATCACCGGCATCCTCTTTCATATTTGTAATAAGAGAATAAATTTTCGGAGCGTTTTCGGGAGTAAGCTTAAAGCCGAAAGCATCGCTAAAATCTCTGTCGAGCCAACCTTCGTTAAGATTGGCATCGGTCACGGCGACACGGCCACGCTCAGTGGGACGCTGCTTCTTTCCCCATTCATATTGCTCCTTGTCATAAGCGAAATGAGCGGTGGAATCATTGGGAGGGGGAGGAAGAAGAGTCTGACTGTCGGCAACTTCTGAAAGTATAAGAAAATAGCGGTCGGGTTGGGTGGTGCGGTCATTCTGA
The DNA here is from genome assembly GCA_023665575.1 of Candidatus Amulumruptor caecigallinarius. Lineage (GTDB taxonomy): Bacteria > Bacteroidota > Bacteroidia > Bacteroidales > Muribaculaceae > Lepagella. The sequence continues at coordinate 13,762 of JAMPDQ010000002.1, forward strand.
GACCATGCGGAGAAAGCGGACAGCGTAATAAAGATGGCCGCAATGCAAGCAAAATGTTTTCTCATGGTGATGAAATTAATAAGTTAGATATATTTTTATTTTAAACAGCAAAGAAAAACAGACCGATATATGATTAAGGCTGTATTCCCCCAAGACAGGCCGCCCTGCTTTAACATTTTTGGGGAATGAAGCCTAAAAGTCTGTTTCATGAAAATGCATTTGAAAGGAGTTTAAGTCACTTCTGTAAGATAAAATCAACATCCGGTACATAGGTATAACAAAATTGAGAGAGAAATTTCAATAAAAAACATAAAAAAATTTTGTCAATCACGCAACTTTATATAATTTTGCACGCTACAAAGCCGGAAGCTAATGGTCAATATCAAATGCAACGGGCTGTAAGAAAGAAAAAAAATAACAAACAAAGAAATACTTAATATTCACTAAACATGATTATCGTACCAGTAAAAGAAGGCGAGAACATCGAAAAGGCACTTAAGAAATTCAAACGCAAATTCGAAAGAACAGGTATTATCAAAGAGCTTCGCAGACGTCAGGCATTTGAGAAGCCGTCGGTGACCAACCGCAAGAAGATGGTAAAGGCCATCTATGTTCAGCAGCTTCGTCAGGCAGAGCAGTAATATCCGGTTTGAGTCTTTCGGAGCCGTGATTCACGGCTACTGTATTGGTGATAAAATATTACAAATGGTATGAACTCCGAAAGGGTTCATACTATTTGTCGTGTCTTTAGAATCCGCATTATAAGATTTGAGTCTGCAGGGATTAAAATGGCAGAATTGTGGATATCATAAATGAATTTTTGACATATCTGAGATTAGAGAAAATGCGCAGCAAGCCCACCCTATACAATTACGAGGGCGATTTGCGGCAATTTATTGATTTTCTCAAGGTGGATGTCTATGATTTTGATTGCGGGTCTGTAACCTCAAACGACATCCGGTCGTGGCTCGGCACGATGGGAGAAAAAGGGATGACCACATCTACCCGGCGACGAAGGTTGCAGGCGATACGAACGTTTTACAAATGGGCCACACGCCGGGGTATTGTGTCAACAAATCCGGCTCTGAACATTCCGTTGCCGCGACTTGACAAACCGCTCCCGAACCACATACGCGAGACCGAGATTGAAGATATTCTGAAGATAGCGGGCAAAGATTTCAGCTCATACAGGAAATATATCATATTGCTTTTACTCTATTCACTTGGGATAAGGGAATCCGAGCTTACCGCAATAACCGATGAAGACATCAGTTTCGACAGAGGCGAAATCAGCATATTGGGGAAACGTATGATTCGCCGGATTGTGCCGATACCGGGCAAACTGGCTGATGAAATAAAGAATTGGCAGAAAATCCGCGACAAACGCTACCCTCACTTGCCAACACCTCGGGCTTTGATTGCCGGGCCACACGGGAAAGTGTCAAGGATTCTGGTGTATAAGATTGTACACGATGCTCTTGGGGAAACCACCACCGGGCGCAAGAGCCCGCACACACTGCGCCACACCTTTGCCACGGCGATGGTGAATTCCGGCGCGGATCTCGATGCAGTGCGTGAGATGTTGGGGCACACATCACTTTCGACAACTCAGATATACACACACCTGTCGATTAATCAGCTTCGAGAAAATTATAACGGAGCGCACCCGCGTTCGGAATCGCGGAGCAAACACGAAGACCCGGAAGAAGATACACAACAGGAGTTATAGGCTCAGGCAACCGTTGTTTTTATGAAAGGGGAGTCTGATTTTTATCGCCCGGCTACATAAAAAATTCATTTAATTTGTTTATATTTGTGAAACCCTCCCGAATCGGACTCTGCGAGCCACACAGGAGCGGGATGTCAGCTTCACATGGAAAACATTCGGTGCGGGGCTGAAATGTGTATAACTAATAAAAGAAACTGTTATGGAAGCCAAAATCAAAGCCATTCATTTTGATGTTACAGACAAACTTGTGAACTTCATCAATAAAAAAATCGACAAATTAAGCAGGCGTTTTGAGGCCATGACCGAAGCGGAAGTAACACTCAAGGTGGTGAAGCCGGAGACATCAATGAATAAAGAGGCATCCGTGAAACTGCTTGTTCCACCGGCTGCTGACCTTTTTGCATCAAAGACCGCCGACACATTTGAAGAGGCAATAGATTTGTGTCTCAACGCACTGGAAACACAGCTTGAGAAAATCAAAAACTGCTGACAAATGAGAGAGACCCGCATGGCGGCTTCAACACACACAAAGAAGCCGGGACGGTCAGGAAAAGAACAACGCGCCGGCAGAAAGTTGCAGATCTTTCTGCCGGTGCTCACTATATTCATTGTGCTCGGACTTGTGTGTCTCTATCCGGTGATGATACCCGGGGCACCGCGTTATGCTGTAATAAAAGTACCTGAAGGCGCCACACTCGAGATGCTTGGCGACTCCCTTACTCGCCACTTCGGGAAAACATATTCCAACAGAGTGATGTGGCTTGTGAAGCTGCGCGGCACAAATCCGTTAAATCGCCATGGAGCTTACGCCATTAACAAAGGCGCCAACGCATTGGCAGCGATGCGCAAGCTGACGTCCGGAGCGCAGACGCCTGTAAAAATCACAATCAACGGCTTTCGCGACATCAACCTGATGAAAAAGAAGATAGCTGCAAAGCTCGAATTCACCCCGGAGGCTCTTGATTCGGCGCTGAACAACGCCGACCTTCTCAGGCATTACGGCCTTACGCCTGAAAATGCAATGGCACTTTTCATTGACGACACATACGAAGTGTTCTGGACAACCACACCCGAGCAATTGCTTGGCAAGATAGGCGACAACTACATGAAAGTGTGGAATCCGGAAAACACGCGCAAGGCAGCACAATTAGGCATGACTCCAGCAGAAATAACTGTGATAGCATCAATAGCCGATGAAGAGACCAACGATATTGCCGAGAAAGGAACTGTAGGACGGCTTTACATTAATCGTTTGAAAAAGGGAATAAGGCTGCAGGCCGACCCCACTGTGAAATTTGCTGCCGGCGATTTCAGCATAAGAAGAATCACAGGCAAGCATCTAAAAACCGACTCTCCCTACAACACCTACCTGAATGCCGGGCTTCCTCCGGGGCCGATACGCACCACAAGCGCCGCCACCATCAATGCGATTCTGAATGCACCGGCATCCGACTATCTTTATATGTGTGCCAAAGAGGATTTTTCAGGCAAGCACAATTTCACCGACAAATATGAAGAGCATCTGAAAAACGCCGCCCGATATCAGGAGGCACTCAACAGAGCCGGGATAAAATAGCCACATGTCTCACCGCGATTATGCCAAACACGCTGCACATGTTGCCATCACGACATATATTGGTCTGCATAGTGACATTACTCGTATCCTCATCGCTTTTTGCCGGAAATGATTCCGACATGAGCACCGACATATCAGCGAGTGTCGATGCCACAGCCATATTGCCTCCTGACTCAATCAACGACACATCCGAGATATCGATGCGCAGCATAATCAACAAGCTTCGCAACAAATATTATGTGATTTCCCGGGCGGAAAAGGATTATCTGGCCAACTACAGATATCCGCGGTTCATACGCTTCTGCATTGATTTGTATAAATGGTATGAAAGGGAGTTCAACACATATGACCCGGAATATGTTGCCTCCACCGGAAAACATGGAAAAATCACTATAAATTCCGACAATTGGGTGACACTCTATGATTTCCACACACAATCCGACAAAACGCTGCTTGTCAGCTCCGAGCTCTTCTCCAACATTGGAGTGAGCATCGGCTACGGGCCTATAACTGTGGGATATTCAATCGACATGAACAACATTTTCTCAGACAATTCTGCCGAGCACAAGAAATTCGATTTTACACTCAACACATCGCGATTTGAACTATCCGCATACTACTGGGACATGTCGGGCACATCCTACATTCGTAAAATAGGGAACTTTCTGCATGGCGATATCATTCGGGAGAAATATAATGGTCTGTCGTTCGAAGCCATGGGGGCAATGGCCTTCTATATCTTCAATTACAGCAAATACAGCCACAGCGCGGCATATTCGCAGTCGAAAACGCAACTGAAAAGTGCCGGCTCACTTTTACTGGGGCTGCAGGGAACATTTTATGATGCGCGGTTTGACTTCACAAAAATACCCCCACACCTCACTGATGATGATCTTTATGACTTCAAAGACTACAGATTCTGTTACAATGCTGTTGAAGTGCTTTGCGGCTACGGATTCAACTGGGTGATCAACAAGCACTTTTTATTCAATATCACTGCGATGCCCGCCATTGGGCTATCATTCTCCCATGAAGATTCATCGGCAGGTCACCGCACACTGATGTCATATTCAATTAATTCAATGCTCGGCATATTATATACACATAAAAACCTTTTTGTGGCGTTAAACTCCGACACACGTTTCAACATATTCCGCACATCACGAGCCGGACTATTTTCAACGATAGAGAATTTTTCGCTAGAACTGGGAGTGAGATTTTGACAAATCATGGATGCAATAGATGAGAGATATATGCATCGCGCGCTGGAGTTGGCGCGCGGAGGCGCAGGAATGGTTTCACCCAATCCGATGGTAGGGGCCGTGATTGTGGAGCCCGGAGGAAGGGTGATTGGCGAGGGCTTCCACCGGCGTTTCGGAGGACCTCATGCAGAAGTGAACGCCGTGAATTCAGTAAAAAAGGAGGATGAACATCTCCTGCCGGAATCGACAATATATGTCACACTTGAGCCCTGCTCACATTTTGGCAAGACACCGCCGTGCGCATTGTTGCTACGCGAAAAAAATTTTCGCAGGGTAATAGTGGGATGCGGCGATCCCAACCCCAAGGTGGCGGGACGTGGCATCAACATGCTGCGAGAAGCCGGAATTGAAGTTGTAGAGAATGTGATGGAGAAGGAATGCCGTATGCTTAACATCCGATTCTTCACAGCGCATATACTCAAGCGACCCTGGATAATGTTGAAATGGGCACAAAGTGCCGACGGTTTCATTGCCCGGGCCGACGGCACGCCGGTATCCGTTTCCACGGCTGCCACCCGTGTGCTGATGCATCGTGAAAGAAGTCTTGCAGATGCCATATTGGTCGGCACCGACACAATAATTAAAGACGATCCATCGCTCGACAACCGACTATGGGGTGGCGCCAGCCCGCGCCCGGTGATATTCTCATCAAGGCGACTTGATGATAAACGATTTAAAATATTTCGGCGCAATCCTGTAATACTTGATTCCCGACTTGAGCTAAAGGAAAATATGGAGAAATTATATTCCGATTATGGAATAACCTCACTGATGGTGGAGGGGGGAAGCCGGATGCTCGATTCATTTCTAAAAAGGGGCCTATTCGACCGCATCCGCGTTGAGACATCCGCACTTCAACTGAAAGAGGGCATACCCGCACCACATTTGATAAAATAAAGGGGAAATAATAAAACAAGGGAGAAACATTTCATGCACCTGATTTTTATTAAACGGGGCCTTTACGGCGTCTTAAAAAATCTTAATTGAGAAATTTCATGTGATTTATGTGGTAAATTTTCCCAATAAATGCTAAATTTGCAAGTTGAAACGCCTTATTCGCACATATTGCAAAAACGCGGAGAGAGGAAAAAGCTAACCAATAACAACTGATGCCAAAGGCAGATGTTTGTAAATGAACGTTTTAAAGTGAAGATTAGAAAATTTCCACCAATTGCATATGTAGCCATTGCAATGACATTTGGCATTGGCATGACATCATGTAATGAAGATTCGGAATCTGTGGAATACACCAACCCGGTGTCGCTCGCAGTGTCGGAATTCAAATTGAAATATGATTCCAAAAATCCCGGGGTAGACTCCGTATTCTTTTCAATCGATGAGAAGCACGGAGTGATATACAACGCAGACTCTCTTCGTACAGGCACAAAAATCAACAAGCTCGTGCCTGTGATATCATATGGGGCGGGAATCGACAAAGCAGTCATCAGCATGACCGGCGGCAGCACGCGCACCGGCGATGTGAATTATCTCACCAATCCGAGCGACTCCATTGACTTCACGGGAAATGTGACGCTTACGCTTGGCACGGGCACTCAGGAAATGACTTATCGAATCAAGGTGAATGTGCACAAGCAAGTGCCCGATTCGCTCAAATGGGATTTGGACACATATAGCCTCCCTTCACGCCTTCCCTCACCCAAGGCACAGAAAACTGTGGAACTCGGGGGGAAAGCCATGGCATTGATTCTTGAGTCTGACAACAGCTACACTGTGGCCACTTCATCGAATCTTATTGACAATGAATGGACACGCACAGCAGTGTCGTTCTCTTTCACACCCGACATAAAGACCATTTGCGCCTCTGAGAATGCCTTATGGATGCTCGACATCAATGGCAATCTCCTCACATCTGACGACATGCGCACATGGAGGGTAACAGGGAAGAAATGGGATGCACTGATTGGAGGCTACAATTCCACTGCAATCGGACTAACATCCGGAAGCAACGGCAAGCTTCAGTTTGCGCAATATCCGACCGGAAGCCTGGCTGTCGGCGATATACCCGAAGACTTTCCTGTGACCGGATTCTCCAATTTTGTGACACTTAAGAACAAGTGGACATCCACCCCCGTGGCATTCTTCGCCGGAGGCGTCACAGTCACCGGCTCAATGAGTCAAGCCACATGGGCATTCGACGGTAGCGAATGGGTGAAACTCAGCGAAGGGGGTATTCCACAGGTAAGCGGAGCAACCATAATTCAATATTACAACTACAGACGTTCGGCATCAGGGGAATCCATGTCGGAATATCCGGTATGGCTGCTGATTGGGGGAGAAAAAGCCGACGGCACATTCAACCGCGATGTGTATCTGACATATGACAACGGAGTGAACTGGACTCGCGGCACACGCGCAATGCAACTTCCGGCCACAATACCGGCAATGGCAAACTGCGACAACATAGTGATGGGCACACAGCAGCAAGGCAATATTTCCGATTCGTGGAAATCAGGCATGCTCAGAATTCCCTACGAAGTTGAAGGGGATGTGATCACCTGGGAATGCCCTTATATCTATCTGATTGGGGGATATGACGCCAACGGCACACTATACAACACTATCTATAGAGGCGTGCTAACCAGGCTCACATTCACTCCTATAATATGAAATGCCGGGCAATCGGCCGACATCAGAGATAACTGCAAATTTAACACAAACTGAATTGACAAAAACACAAAAGATAATATTACAGGTCGCGGCATTCATGTTTATGCTCGCTCCCACAGTCAAAGCGCAGGAAGACTATCGCTTTGACATCGGACTCGGGTTTGGCTTCACCGGCTACTTGGGCGATGCCAACAGCGCCAACCTGTTTGCTCATCCCGGCTGGAACGGCGAGCTTCTTTTCCGATACATAATGAATCCCAGGCTCAACCTGAAGACCGGCTTCTACATGGGGGCGCTAAGCGGCGACTCGGCCGACATGGACAATGTTTTTCCCGACGCAAAGACCTACTCCTTTTCAACCACATTTTATGAACTTGGAGAGATGGTTGAGTTTCATTTTTTCAACTACGGCATGGGAGAAAGCTATCGCAAACTTAAGCGATGGACACCCTATATCACAGCCGGGCTGGGGATGACAGCCTGGAGCGTAGACGGCAAGACAAATGCGGCCTTCACCATTCCGCTGGGGGTGGGATTCAAATTCAAGCCGGCGCTGCGATGGAATCTCGGACTTGAGTTTCTCATGAAAAAGACTTTTTCTGACAAACTTGACGGTGAGGTTCTTGCCGATCCGCTTGGGATCAAGAGCTCATTTATGAAAAATACCGACTGGTATTCTACAGTCACACTGACAATAAGCTATGAATTCAGCAAGCGATGCGCAGTGTGCCATTATAAAGAATAAAATGGAAAACGCTTTACACCCCGAACCGAATCAGCTTGACGCTGCGCGTATTCCGCGACATGTGGCCATCATCATGGACGGCAACGGCCGCTGGGCACGCAACCGTATGCAGGTGCGCACAGCCGGACACAGTGAAGGCGTGAACAGCGTGCACAACATAACCAAAACCGCCTCCGACCTCGGAGTGAAATATCTGACGCTATATGCATTCAGCACAGAGAACTGGAATCGGCCGAAAGAGGAGGTGGACACGTTGATGTATCTTATAGGCCGGGCAATCCGCAAAGAGGCCTCCGACCTTAAAGCCAACAACGTGCATATCAATCTGCTCGGCGAGATAGAGCGACTTCCGGAGAGTGTGAGAGAAGACCTGGCGGAGGGATGCAGGATGACATCCGACTGCGACGGACTCAACCTTAATTTGTGTTTAAGCTATTCCTCGCGATGGGAAATCACCGAAGCCGTGCGCAAGATAGTGGCTGAGGCGCTTTCCACACCCGGGTTTGATCCGGAAGTTATCAACGAGCACACTATCTCCTCACATCTTTCCACAGCCGGCATGCCTGATCCCGACTTGCTGATTCGCACCGGCGGAGAAAGCCGGATAAGCAATTTCCTGCTGTGGCAGATAGCCTACAGCGAACTATATTTCACCCCAACACTTTGGCCGGATTTCACACCGGCGGATTTCATAGACGCCATTATAGACTTTCAGAACCGCGAACGCCGCTTCGGAAAGACAGGCGAGCAAGTGAGACATTCCACGTTATGAAACATATCAAAAAACTGCTGACAGCCCTCGTGATGTTGCCGATGCTCAACGCTTCGGCTCTTGACATCAAACTTGACAACAATCCCAACCAACCCGTTGACACGATATACAACCCCGACATAGTATATTCGCCAATTCCCAAGAATTATGAAATCGCAGGAATAAAGGTGAGCGGTGTTCCCAATACAGATGAATATCTTATAATCGGATATTCAGGATTGTCGATTGGCGACAGAATAGATGTGCCCGGGAGCGATATCACCGATGCGGTGAAACGCTTCTGGAAGCAGGGACTTTATTCCAAGGCCGAGATTAATGTGGAGAAGATAGCCGGCGACAAAATTTGGCTTGAGATAGCACTCAAGCAGCAGCCGCGCATGTCGGAAATGAGATTTGAAGGAGCAAAGGGGGGAGAGAAAAAAGACCTTGTGGAGCGACTCGGGATGGTGTCGGGGCAACAGCTCACCCCCAACATTATAGCACAGGCCAAACACATCATAGAAGACTATTATTCAAAGAAAGGATTCAAGAACGCTGATGTGAGGATAGTGGAACAGCCTGACTTGTCGAAAGAGAACATGGTGATTCTCAATGTGATTGTGAATCGTAACAGCAAGGTGAAAGTGCACAAGATCCACATCAACGGCAATGAGGTGCTCTCCGACAACAAAATCAAGCGCACAATGAAGAAGACCAACGAGAATGGCAACATCCTCAATATCTTCAAGCAGAAGAAATTTGTGGAGCGCGATTTTGAAGATGACCTTAACAGGATTATAGAGAAATATAATGAGCTGGGCTATCGCGATGCGAAAATCACACACGACAGTGTGGCCAAATATAACGACAATTCCGTGGATGTGTTCATCAATGTGGATGAAGGGAAGAAATATTACATATCGGACATCACATGGGTGGGCAACACCATCTACCCCACAGAGACATTGAATTCGCTGCTTGGGATATACCCCGGAGATGTATACAACCAGAAATATCTCAACAAGCGCACACAGGAAGATGATGACGCTGTAGCCAATTTATATCTTGACAACGGCTATCTGTTCTTCCAGCTTGTGCCGATTGAGGAGAGCATCAAGGGAGACAGCATTGCGCTTCAGATGCGGGTAATAGAGGGGCCGCAGGCAAAAATCAACCGCGTGATAATCAATGGCAACGACCAGCTGTATGAGAAGGTGATCCGCAGGGAGCTGCGTGTGCGTCCGGGCGAGCTTTTCTCAAAGAGCGACCTTATGCGGTCGGCACGCGAGATTGCAGCCACCGGACACTTCAATCCTGAAAATCTCGACATTCGCCCCGAGCCTAATGAAAACGACGGCACAGTGGACATCGTGTTTAACCTCGAATCAAAGGCCAATGACAAGGTGCAGCTGAGCTTCGGGTGGGGACAGACGGGGCTAACCGGACAGCTTGGACTCTCCTTCAGCAATTTCTCAATGAAAAATCTCTTCAATCCGAAGAGCTATAAGGGAATTATTCCGCGTGGAGACGGCCAGACATTCTCAATTTCGGCGCAGACGAACGCCACATATTATCAGAGCTATTCATTATCGTTTTTTGATCCATGGATTGGAGGGAGCCGTCCCAACTCACTTGCCGTAAGTGTGGACTTCGCCCGCTCCACCGGCATTAATTCGCAATTCTACAACGATGCCTGGAGCACTGCCTATCAAAGTGCAATCTGGAATCAATATTCCTACAACACCAACTATTCCACATACGCATTGCAGAATGCTTACGACCCGAACAAAGTGTTGCAGCTTGCGGGCGTGACAGTAGGATTCGGCACACGGCTGAGCTGGCCAGACGACTATTTCCAACTTCAGGCAAACATAGGCTATAGATGGTATTATCTGAAAAATTGGGATTATCTCTACTATATGCGCAACGGCACATCAAATTCAATCACGCTGGGACTGAACCTTTCGCGCTCAAGCATCGACAATCCCATCTACACACGCCGCGGATCAACATTCTCAATTGATTTCACCGCCACCCCTCCCGCAAGCCTATTCGGGCGTAAAAACTGGAAAGAGCTTTCGGAGCAGGCAAGCTATTTCAACAAAGATGAAGACTCCCGCGAAGCTGCGCGTTCTCAACTCTACAAATGGATTGAATATTGGAAACTCCGCTTCAAGAGCAAAACCTTCACACCTCTCACCGATCCTGACGGGAAATGGACACTTGTGCTCATGACACGCGCAGACTTCGGACTCCTCGGCTCATGGAACAAACATCTGAAGACACCCTTTGAGACATTCTATTTCGGAGGCGATGGTATGACCGGAAGCTACACATATGCCACAGAGACCATCTCAATGCGAGGATATGAAAACGGACAGTTCACTCCGTCGGGCTATGAAGGATATGCCTACGGCAAATTCACCATGGAGCTGCATTTCCCCTTCCTGTTGCAACCATCCACAACAATTTATGCCATTGCATTTGCTGAGGCGGGCAACGCATGGACGGGCGTAAAGGATTTCTCACCATTTAATCTGAAGCGGAGTGCCGGTGTGGGTGCACGTGTATATTTGAGCATACTGGGATTCCTTGGCATCGACTGGGCTTATGGATTCGACAAGGTGTGGGGACAGCGGGGAGGCAGCCAGATTCACTTCGTGCTCGGCCAGGAATTCTGACAGTGATTACTCCGGAGTTTAACGTTTATTAAACACTATGATATAAACTTTATTCACATCGGAGTGTCTATTAAGAGTCTGTTCAATCGATATTTTAAAATAGAAGTATGAAAAAATTAATTCTCACACTTATAATAGCTGCGGCCGGTGCTTTCGGTATGACCGCACAAAAATTTGCATTAGTTGACATGGAATATATTCTCCGGAATGTTCCGGCCTACGAAATGGCCAACGAGCAGCTCAACCAGGTTAGTCTGCGCTGGGAAAAGGAGGTAAATGAGGTGTCGAAAGAGGCGGAGACCATGTTTAAGAACTATCAGGCCGACATGGTGTTTCTTACAGACGAGCAGAAGAAAAAACGTGAGGAGGAGATAGTGGCGAAAGAGAAAGAGGCTACAGACCTCCGATATAAATATTTCGGGCCGGAAGGCGAGCTCTACAAGAAGCGTCAGGCACTAATGAGGCCGATACAGGAGGATGTATATAATGCTGTGAAAGCGGTGGCTGAAGAAAAAGGCTATCAGACAGTGTTTGACCGCTCATCATCGCAGAGCATAGTGTTTGCATCCCCGAGAATTGATGTCAGCAATGATGTGCTGAACAAGTTGGGATATTCGAAATAGAGACAGGTGTTGGGAATTGGGAATTGGGAATTGAGGATTGAGGATTGGGAATCGGGGATTGGGGATTTGATACACAAACTGATAAGAAATTAATTCGTTAATAAAATAATCAAACCTATACAAAAAATGTTAAAGAAGATTTTACTTGCAGTGGCAATCGCACTGCCAATGTTTGGCGCATCTGCGCAGACACTCAAAGTTGGGCTTGTTGACACGAATTCAGTGATTCAGGCACTCCCCGACACACAGGAAGCACAGAAAAAAGTGGCTGAAGCATCAAAGAAATATGAAGATGAATATGCACGCCTCGGCGAAGAGATGAAGCGCATGATTGACGACTATCAAAACATGAGCAAGGATGAGCTTCCGGCAATCAAGGAGCGCAAAGCCCGCGAGGTGCAAGACTATCAGCAGAAAGTGGCAGCTTTCGAGCAGAATGCAGCCCAGGATCTTCAGAGAATGCAGCAGGAGCTTCTTGCGCCTGTTTTCCAGAAAATCAAGGGTGCTGTTGAATCAGTAGCAAAAGAGGGTGGGTTCAGCCTTGTGCAGGACAACAACCCGCAGCTGACTTTATACTATGGCGCACCGGTAGAAGATATTACACCCAAGGTGAAAGCGAAACTCGGCGTGAAATAACACCTCGAAGCCCGAAGCCCGGAAAAAATTCCGGCCGACGAGACAAAAAAGCTGGAACAATGTTTCAGCTTTTTTTTGTAAATTTGTATCGGCATCATCAATGTATGTCACGAAATTGTCTAAACAAATTTACGAAAGTTAGGGTCTGATTCATAAAAAATTCTCAGAAATGCAAGACAAAGAGACGGGCCGGATAGGCATATTTGATTCGGGATATGGCGGTCTCACCATCCTGGAAGGGATAAGGAAAGTGATTCCGGAATATGACTATCTATATCTCGGCGATAATGCCCGCGCTCCATATGGGTCGCGCAGTTTCGACATAGTGTATGAATTCACACGGGATGCCTTAGAAGAACTTTTCAGACGCGGCTGCAGGCTGGTGATACTGGCATGCAACACAGCATCGGCAAAAGCTCTCCGCTCAATTCAACAGCATGTGCTTCCCCTCACCTACCCTGACAGACGTGTGCTGGGCGTGATACGCCCCACTGTGGAGATATTGGGGGAATACACACACACCGGCCACATCGGGCTTGTGGCCACCCCGGGCACGGTGAGGAGTCATTCCTACCGCATGGAGATTGAAAAGCTATACCCGGAGATGCGAATCACCGAGCAGGCTTGTCCGATGTGGGTGCCACTCGTAGAGAACAATGAAGCCACCAAACCGGGAGCCGATTATTTTGTTAAGAAATATATCAACGAGATAATGGCTGCTGATCCTCTGATAGACACCATAGTGCTTGGGTGCACTCATTATCCGATATTATTGCCGAAGATAAAAAAGTATGTTCCGGAAAATGTCAGGATAGTGGTGCAAGGCGAAATTGTGGCAGACAGTCTAAAAGACTATTTGCATCGACACCCCGAGCTGGAATGCCGATGCACAAAAGCAGGCCGCGACCGCAATCCGGAGAAAGGGGGCGTAAATTCCGGGAATGTGGAATACCTCACCACAGAAAATCCCGAGGATTTCAACAGGTTTGCCTCCCTCTTACTCAATGACAATGTAAATTCATCACGAATCATACTATGAAGTTGTCTAAACAAATCTACAAAAATTAAATTGGAGCTTGGTTTCTTTCTTTTATCAACCTTTGCGGACATTTTTGGTCGCTTTTACCCCTCGAATCGGCACCAATTATCAGGCTGCTGCCTGCTTGAGTGACAAAATCGCCTCAAAAATATCTCGCAAATGCTAAGGCTCCATAAAATCATAAAGCCATGACTAACGAATTTAAAGAAAGTATAAAGACACTTGACACTGAAAATGCAATCAATGCATTGACAGAATATCTTAAATCACATCCGGAAGATGACGAGGCACTCACACTTCGCGGAATCAAATATTTCGGGTCGGGCAAACGAAGCCTTGCCATCAAAGACTATCTTGGGGCCATACGCCTCAATCCGCAGAGCATGGCGGTGGAGGCACTGAAATCGGCCAATGAAATACTCGATTATCGCAACACCGACCTGATAAATCCGTAAAAGCAAGTGTTTGGATTTTCCTTATATCATCAATGATAGCCATAGCGCATATAAATGCTTTCGGGGATATTACGCTTCGGAGTGACGCAGGCGTCCGGCTTCGCAGCAGAGGCCTCAGGACGATATGCGGATGAATAAAGCATCAGAGGGGTCTCTTTGCTCCAGCCGCGCGTCACATTTCGCACATACAGGCGAGTAAGCCCGCGGAAGGCGCGTGTGCGAATTCTAACCTCCCCCAGCAACTCTGTATAGCTGCTGACACGTGCAGTTTCAAACTCTGCAATAGTGTCCCAATTGCAAGTGAGTCTTACAAAAATACGGTCACCGAATTTTATATTTCGGTTGTCAAAACAATTTGAGTTGGCACTAATCATAATAAGAGTCTGTTTTATAAAAAAATAGCATTAAGGGCGTATGCATGAGTCGGGTTTGTCACCGCAGATTCAGGAGCATAGCGGGCTATGTGACTGGTTCAAAGAGTCAGCATGAGAGGCCAACAGCGATTTAAATATAAAATACACATATGATTTATTGTTAATTTATTTAATACTTATGCCCATATCAATAAAAAATACTTTAGTCCGGCTTCCTTTTGACTGATTTATCCAATCCGGCAGGTCAGAATCGAGAGGTTGCTCCCTCTGAGATTGAATAAATTATCTCATAAATAAGCCGCCCCTAATTTTGATTTTTTATGAAACAGACTCAAAATCCTCCAGTGATGTAATCTCCCTCACGCTGCAAAGAAAGCGCGAATGGATGCGGAGTTTTGGCAGTGAAGTGTTAAAATAAACAAATAAGCGTGAAATTTTGGTGAAGATTTGAGGATATTGGGGGAATATGATTAATTTTGTGGCGCTATCGCACAGGATGCAGAAATGGTGGAATGGTAGACACGAGGGACTTAAAATCCCTTGGCCGTTGAGGCTGTGTGGGTTCGAGTCCCACTTTCTGTACAAAGACAAGCCGGCAATCCTGAGAGATTGCCGGCATAATTTTTAGAGTCTGTTACAGATTGCTCGGCGCATGTCATCACAAAATCTTGAACTCACACAGAAAACAGCCATAAGGATGTCGCAGCAGCAGCTTCGCTTTGTGAGGATGCTGGAGCAGAATGCACAAGAACTCGATGAGACCGTGGAGCGGGAGCTTGATGATAATCCGGCGCTCGGAGTAGTAGAAGAAACAACGGAAGAGGATACGCGCAGATATCCGCTGTATGCTGCCGGCAACAATCAGCGTGATGATTACACCTTCACACCGGTTGATGATACCGAGAGTCTTTATGACCATCTCACCGCGCAGCTTTCCGAGCAAAAGCTGAGTGTGAATGAAGAGATAATGGCGCGACAGATAATCGGTAGCCTCGACACCAACGGCTATCTGACACGCAAATTGCTGAATATAGCAGACGACCTTGCATTCGGGCAGGGAATTGAAATTTCCGGTGCGGAAGCGGAGGCTGCACTCAAGGCAGTGCAACATCTTGATCCGGCCGGGATAGCGGCCACAGGGCTGAAAGAGTGTCTTGAATTGCAATTGATACGCATGCCTCAGAGTGTGGAGCGCGACAATGCGCTGCGGATAATCCGCGAAGCCTATGAGGCCTTCACCAAGAAACACAAGCACCGCATAAGGCAGCAGCTGGGCATGGATGAAGCACAGACAGACGCTGCGCTTGAGCTGATACTAAGCCTCAACCCCAAGCCGGGGGCATCTTTCGATTCAGACAGGGCGGCAAGCATGAACACCATTGTGCCCGACTTTGTGATAAACGTTGATGGCGGAGAGATTTCAATTACGCTCAACAACAGCATTCCGGAGCTTCGGATTGAACAGACATTCGAGCAGGCCATGAAAACCTTGGAGCGCACATCGAAAGGGCGGCCGAAAAAGGGATCGGAATATATAGTGACAAGATATAATGAAGCGCGCGATTTCATAAAGATACTCACACATCGTCAGGAAACAATGATGCGGGTGATGTCGGCAATAGTCAAGATTCAGAAAGAGTATTTTCTGACAGAAGATGTATACACGCTCAAACCGATGATGATCAAGAACATTTCCGATGTCACAGGACTTGACATATCCACCATATCACGTGTGACGTCAAATAAATATGTGTCGCTTCCCTGGGGCATACTCCCCTTGCGCTTTTTCTTTAGTGATTCCATTGGCACAGACACCGATGAATCGGAAGCAGTGACCAACCGCAAGCTGGAAGCCGGAATAAAGGGTCTTATCGAGAAAGAAGACAAAGGGCATCCTCTGAGCGACCGGGAAATTACCGACATTCTCAACGCCCGGGGCTACAATCTGTCGAGGCGGACTGTGGCAAAATATCGCGACAGGCAAGGAATACCGGTGGCGCGACTCAGAAAAAGTATGTGAATCAAGATATGAGTTTCATAAAAAATTTCTTAAATTTGCCAGTTACAAACAAGCTTATAAAGCGATCCAAACTTTGCTCGAAACAGGAGAAGTTTGGATTTCTTCAAAAAACACAATAAATATGAATCTATTAAGAGCCCGTTTCATAAGCAGGATTTTTGTTGCGCTGGCCGCAATAACAGTTGCCGTATCGGCAAATGCCGTGACAGACAAAGAGATGGAGGAGGCTAAAGCCATAACTGCCAAAGCCTATCTGCGCTATGTCAACGATGGCTCAGGCTATCTTGACGATGTGAGTGCGAAAAGCATGTCGGAACTGACAGGTAAGCTCAAAGCAAAAGAGAAGGAAAATCTGAAGGCGTTCAACCGCGTGAAAATCCCCTCCGACTATAAGAGTTGGGACAAGGAAAAACTTGTGGAGTTCTGGGCGGTTACATTCTTCACATCATCCGATCTGGAAGCAAAAGGGAAAGCTGCCAAAACAAGAGTGCGCAAGCAGATAAATGCGATGCACATAAGCGCCCCTGCAGCTGAAGAAAAGGCATCGGCAACACCCGAGCCGGCAACAGATGTGGAGACTCCGGCACAAGGAAAATCCGGGGAAGAGGCGGTGGCAGAGCCAGCACCGACAGCCGAGGAGGCAATAATGACACAGGAGGACATTCTTCAAGACCAGCAGGAAATTGCAAAAGATGCTACCGAGGCAGCAGCCCCGGCATCCGGCAGGGAGCAGAGCCACACCTGGGTATATGTGCTCGTGCTTGCCATATTGGTGGGTGTTGTTGTATGGCTGGTGGTTTATGCCGCCGGGCTGATGAAGAAGCAGAATGGCGGAGATTTCACAAATGATGAGGGAGAGGAATCAGAGGCCGACAGCATCAGAGAGAAGGCGCAACAGGCCATACAGAATAAAGACAAAGAGATTCAACGGATCAAGGAAAGGCTTCATTCCGAAGAGGAGAGAGCGGCAGCATTTTGCAAAGAGCTGGAGCTTCTGAAACTTGAGCGAAACAGGCTTTCCTCGCAGCTGGAAAAATTGCGCGAAGAGAACATGAGGATGACGCAAGGGGGGAAAGTCACATCCGGAGGGATTAATCGCAGCGAGCTTCGACAGCCCCGCAAAGAGGCCGCGCATACAGAAAAAGATGACACACAAAAGACACCGGTTCTCAAAGTGATATATCTGGGAAGAGCCAATCGCCACGGCATATTTGTGCGTGCCGACCGCCGCATCAGCCCGGGCAACACAGTATACAGGCTTGACACGAACGATGGATTTGTAGGCACATTCCATGTTGTGGATGAGCCGGAGGTTATAGACACAGTCTTGTCAAATCCGAGTGAATATCTTGCCACCGGATGCATCGGAGAGAACATTGAAGACACGGATGGAGTGGCAAGCATCGTGACAGAAAGTGCGGGGACAGCTATATTTGAAGATGGCTGCTGGAAAGTGCTCCGCAAATCGCGCATACGCTATGAATAATAAAAAAATTTGGAATATACGTGAAAACTTATTAAATTTGCGCATGCAAAGGCCCGGATGGCGGAATCGGTAGACGCGCTGGTCTCAAACACCAGTGGAGCAATCCGTGCCGGTTCGACCCCGGCTCCGGGTACGTAATTGGAGAGTCTTCATCGGAGACTCTCCATTTTTGCATTACACAACATGAGAGCCTTGTTTCTTCACAACGCAACATGAGAGCATCGGATTTGTTATTACAATGACACGCATGTGAAAGAATGTTGCAGAAAACGATATTTTTGGCAAACCAAGGGGAATAAGGATATATGGCAAAAGAAAACAGAGATTCCACTTTACGTCTTAAAGAATTGGGAGAGGCTCCCATTGGTAGGCTTCTGTTCAAATATAGTCTTCCGGCTATCATCGGCACAGTGATTAGTGCCGTATATAATATCATAGACTCTATAGTGATAGGTCATGCAATTGACGACCCCAATGTGGTGAGCGGAATAGCGATAACGTTTCCCGTGATGAACATTGTGACGGCATTGGGCATGCTTGTGGGAGCCGGAGCGGCCACAAGGGTGTCGATTGTGATGGGACAGAACGACAACCGGGTCGCCGCAATAATTCTGGGCAACTGTGTGCAACTCACCGTGATATTCGGATTGCTCTATGCCAGCGCATTTGCCATATTTCTTGATCCGATATTAGTAATGTTCGGGGCATCTGCCAACTCACTCCCCTATGCCAGCGAATTCATGCACTGGGTGCTTCCGGGCTGCGTGCTGATGAATCTCACATTCAGCTTCAACAATGTGATGCGCGCATCGGGATATCCCGCCAAAGCGATGTATACCAACATAATCGGCGCAGTGATTAATGCCATTCTCGCACCGCTTTTTCT
This sequence comes from Candidatus Amulumruptor caecigallinarius, assembly GCA_023665575.1. Lineage (GTDB taxonomy): Bacteria > Bacteroidota > Bacteroidia > Bacteroidales > Muribaculaceae > Lepagella. The sequence continues at coordinate 32,653 of JAMPDQ010000002.1, forward strand.
ATTTGGCTTTCATTGGGGCATCCGCGGTGCAGCGATAGCCACCGACATATCGATGACCATCACCGCCATATGGGTGATGAGTCATTTCTTCAACAAGAAAAACACCTTGCATTTTGAGCGCGGCACATTCAAATTCAATTGGCCGATTATAAAGGGAGTGCTTTATATCGGCATGGCGCCATTTCTAATCAATGTTGCCGGCTCGGCAGTGAATGCTGTGATCAACAATACGCTTGTGCATTATGGTGGCGACAATGCCGTAGCGGCAGTGGTGGTGTTCAACAGGTTTGTCACAATATTTGTATTTGTGATTATCGGTCTGTGCCAGGGCATGCAGCCCATTGTTGGCTACAACTACGGATCGGGACGCTACAAGCGGCTCTTCAAGACATTCTGGCTGACGGTGGCTGTGGCAGTGTGCGTGTCATCGATGGGGAGCATCACCGGGGGATTCTTTCCCGAAACGATTGCCTCGATGTTCATGCAGGATGAGAATCAGATAATGAGTGCGGTGGAATGTCTGCACATCACAGTGCTGACATTCTGGATGGTAGGATTTCAGATTGTGACCACCAACTTCTTTCAGTCACTGGGAATGGCCGGGAAATCCGTGTTTCTGTCACTTACCCGCCAGGTGATTTTCATGATTCCGTTGCTCTTCATACTTCCGCCCATTATGGGTCTTGACGGAGTGTGGAGCGCATTCCCCATCAGCGATTTTGTTGCCACTGTGGTGGCCGGGTTGCTGCTGATAACACAGATGAAAGCTATAAAAAAGAAAGCGACACTCCACCCATGCGAAACGGAGCGCCAAATAGAGCATGAGATTTAAAAAAACCGGGGTCACCCCCGGTTTTTTCTTCCAGGCCGCTATTTTTTAGTCACATCGACAATTTTTGTAGGCGCTACATTCTTATTTCTGATATCCACTACCTTTATCACATTTTCAGCCAGCGAGGCAAATGCCTCGGCTTCCGGATTAATTTGATCCGGATTCCGTTGCAACATTGCAGCCACGGGCTCGCCGGAGTCGGCATGTTCACGAATATCCATCACAAGAGGTATGCGGGCAAGGAGCTTCACTCCCTCTTTTTCCGCAAGCCGAGCCGCGCCATCCTTGCCAAAGATATAATATTTCTCGTCGGGGTGAGCAGCCGGAGTGAACCATGCCATGTTTTCTACGAGTCCGAGCACCGGCACCCCCACCTTTGAATCTGTAAACATTGCAAGCCCCTTGCGCGCATCAGCGAGAGCCACCTCCTGCGGTGTGCTCACCACAATCACACCCGTGATGGGAAGTGTCTGCACCAGGGTAAGGTGGATGTCGCTGGTGCCCGGGGGCATGTCGATAAGGAAATAGTCGAGGTCGCCCCACCAGGCATCTCCTATAAGCTGCTTCAACGCATTGCTTGCCATCCCTCCACGCCAAAGCACAGGTTTTTCCTTATCTACGAGAAACCCGATTGAGAGCATCTTCACGCCAAATTTTTCGCAAGGCTCAATCCAGTCACGGTTATCCTTATTAACCATATATATTGGCTCATCTTCCACTCCGAACATTTTGGGCATTGAGGGGCCAAAGATATCCGCATCGAGAAGGCCCACCTTATATCCGCGAGCTGCAAGAGCCACTGCCAGATTTGCCGCAACAGTCGACTTTCCGACCCCCCCCTTGCCGCTGCTCACTCCAATGATGTTTTTCACACCGGGAAGCAGATCCGGCTTTTTCGGCGGCTCCGGATTGCGATATTTCACAGCTATGTTGCCCTCCACCTTCACATTAGGAGAAACATATGTTTTCAGAGCCGTTTCTGCCGCTCTCACCACGGAGCGTATGAAAGGGTCAGTGGGGCGTTCAAATATTAAGGAAAACGACACTTCATTTCCGTTGATGCGGATGTCGTCTTCCACCATTTCGTTTTCAACGAGATTTTTACCATTACCGGGATAACGCACGTTACGCAGTGCGTCAATAATCAAATTCGGATACAACACCATGTTTATCAGGAATTAGGGATTAGGAATGAGATTATGAATCTTTCAGTTCGCCTATGTTCGGGCGAGGAATGGCTCTATAGTCATCGCGTTCGATGTCGTCTGACTCCGGTTCCGCCAAATCGCCACCGGAAGGCAGCCGGAACGAAATCAACTTAATCTTTTTGCCTCGCGAGAGCCATTGTTGCTCATAATAAGTTTTGATTGATGAGACTTCATCAGCGAGTCCGCTTCCATACAAATCGTCAGTTTCGGCCAACACTTCAAAGCCATTGAGCCTTACCAAACGACGTGTATACTCATATAAGAACGGAGAATCAGTCTTAAGGTTCACAACACCGTTGTCGCGAAGAATTTTACGATACAGGCTAAGGAAGCGTGTAGATGTGAGACGTTTCCTTGTCTTTTGCATTTGTGGGTCGGGAAACGTGACCCAAAGTTCATCCACCTCACCGGGGAGAAAGAAATTGTCGATATTTTCAATCTCACAACGAAGGAAACGTGCATTGGGAATATTGTTTTTTTCCACGGCAGAGGCACCGGTCCACATGCGTGCGCCTTTGATATCAACTCCTACAAACAATCTGTCGGGGAGAGATTGCGCCAATGCGACGGTGTATTCTCCACGCCCGCAACCAAGCTCAAGCGTAATCGGGCCGTCGCTGTGGAACACATCTGATTTCCATTTTCCTCTGAAAGGAAACCCGCCTGCAAGCAGCGCTTCCCTCGGATATTGCAGAACACAGGAGAAAGACTCCATATCCGCGAATTTTTTTAATTTATTTTTTGACATTTATTTTCTTCTTATCCATGTGAAATTTTTCTTGCGTGAATGCAAGTGGTCATATCTGAAAAACATATTGCCCAACGGACGCCATAGCCAGAACGGCACAACCGCCCACCATAATTTTACAGCACCAAGCACACTTGCCGCTTTTCTATATGCAAAAATTTCCATTCCCCAGAAAGTCAAAGTAATGACTAAAGCCACGGCAACTGCAATATAGGAGGGCCTGGCAATCCATGCGGCGGCCACACACAATGCCGGCACAAGCCATTGACATGCGGAAAGCAGCGAGGCAGCCAGAAAAGGAACATGCGGCAACCATCTTGCAGTGAAATCATATCCGGCCTTCCTGATATCCCACACCCGGTTGGCATCATCTCCCCATTCAGTGGTGACAATGCCTTCATCGGCGAGCACAACACGGGTGTTGCCGGAATCAGATATTTCATACACAAAAAGATCATCATCGCCATTGTGCAAATTGATGGTTTCGGCATATCCTTTATGCTCGAAAAATGTTTTTCTTCTGAATGCGAGATTGTATCCGTCGCCTCTATAGGGAGAGCCGGCGAGAGCATATCCGGCCCAGCGGCAAGTGGAGAGAGTTTCATCAAACTGTCTGTACCATTTGCCCGGACCTTTATAATCAGAAAATTTAATCCGGCTTGTGCCAAGCACCACCTCCACCTCCTCACCGCCGGGGCCGGCGAAAGGAGCCATCATATTCGACAGCCATGAAGGGGAACACACAGCATTGGAGATTGTTGTGACAATCACATCTCCCTTGGCAGCCTTCACCCCGATGGTAGTGGCGAGTTTTCTGCGACTAAGATTATGCGAGCCGGGCGGAATGAATGTGAAATAAAGATTAGGGATTGCGCCTGCAAATTTTTCAGCCATGGCTTCTGTGCGCTCCGCAGTTGCCTCACATATCATAATCACTTCAAAATCGGAATAATCCTGAAGTGACATACAGTTGATAAAACGCTCTATGCGCTCCTCGTCGAGGCGTGTGTATACGACGATTGAAGCCTTCGGGCCGGAAGGAGTGGGCCGGGATTCATTGTTGCGGGTCCCGACAACTTTCCAGAGTGGGCGCAACCCGGCAGCCGCGGCATATACAGCCAACACGGAAGCCATGGAAATCAGCAGCCACGCTATATACTGAATACTCATAAGAATTTTATGAAACAGACTCTTAAAAAGGTAACAAGGCAAAATTACAAAATTTTCGTTAAATTTGCAGAAAAGAAAGAAGATAGAGCATAACAGATATGACTCCTCCAAAAGAAATTTATGAAGATATTAGTTACGGGCGCTGCGGGCTTTATTGGATCGGGCGTTGCAAAATCAATGCTGGATGCAGGATATGAGGTGGTTGGTCTTGATAATATCAATGACTACTATGATGTGAATCTCAAATACGGGCGTTTGGCTGAACTGGGAATTGAGCGCGATGCGATAAAACCGAATGAGATGACTCGTAGCGCCACATACAGCAGATTCAGATTCATAAAGGCATCGCTTGAAGACAGTGATTTCATCAGCAGGCTCTTTGCTGAAGAGCAATTCGGCACAGTGGTGAATCTTGCGGCCCAGGCCGGGGTGAGATATTCAATCGAAAATCCCGCCTGTTATATACAAAGCAACCTGATTGGATTCTTCAATATCCTTGAAGGTTGCCGACACAACAAAGTCAAACACTTGATATTCGCTTCATCATCGAGTGTGTATGGTCTGAATGGGAAGGTGCCATATTCAGAAAGTGATGGCATAGCGCACCCGGTGAGCCTATATGCAGCCACCAAAAAGAGCAACGAACTTATGGCGCATGCCTACAGCAAATTATATTCAATTCCTGTGACAGGCCTGAGATTTTTCACCGTATATGGTCCGTGGGGGCGACCCGACATGTCGCCATTTCTTTTCATGGACGCCATATTGCGCGACCGCCCCATCAAGGTGTTCAACAATGGGGAGATGTGGCGCGATTTCACATATATCGATGATGTTGTGAAAGAGGTGACGGCACTTGTGAACCATATTCCGCAGCCGAATTCCGGCTGGGACGCACAGAGAGCGGATCCATCAACGTCATCAGCGCCATACAGGATATATAACGTTGGCAACCAACACATCACCAAGCTGACCGACTATATAGAATGCATCGAGAAGGCCATAGGAAGGAAAGCGCGCAAGGAATATCTGCCCATGCAGCCGGGAGATGTGCTCCGCACATGGGCCGACTCCTCGGCGATAGCAGCCACCACGGGGATTATGCCCGGCACAAAGCTGCAGGATGGGATTGACCGGACTGTAGCATGGTTCAGAAAATTCTATAAAATGCAATAACGGGGGCAATTGGTGCGTTAATAGAGTGATGAAAAAAAGACTTGTTTTTGCAACTAACAACGCCCATAAGCTTGAAGAAGCAAGGGAAATCCTCAGAAACGATATAGAAGTGGTGTCGCTCAGCGAGATTGGATGCCATGACGACATTCCGGAAGATGCCGACACTCTTGAGGGAAACGCTTTGATAAAGGCGAGATGGATAAGGGAAAAATATGGTGTTGACTGCTTTGCAGACGACACCGGCCTGATGGTCGACTCGCTCGGCGGCGCGCCGGGCGTATATAGCGCGCGCTATGCCGGCAATGGATGCACACCGGCCGACAATGTGAAGAAACTACTTGGGGAGATGGCCGGCAAAACCGACCGCAAGGCGCATTTCTCCACCGTGATAGCACTGATTGACGGCAGCGGTGAGCATTGCTTCGAGGGACGCGTGGATGGCAGCATTTCCGAAGAGCCCCACGGCGGGGGCGGGTTCGGCTACGACCCCGTGTTTGTGGCCGAAGAGAGCGGCACATGCTTCGCCGAGATGACACCGGAGGCAAAAAACGCAATCTCGCACCGCGGCCGCGCGATGAGGAAGCTGCGTGATTTTCTCTCCCTTTTCATTGTAATGCTGGCCACATTCGCATTGCAGGTCAGGGCCTCCAACGCCGAATGGCGGCTGCACCCCAGCTTCGACGGTGAAATCAACCGCATCATCGACACAAAAAAACACACCTATTTCCTGGCCTTCCGCCAGCCCTACAAGAAAAGCAACTCCGCGCTGAGCACAAAATTCGGCGAGCTCTTCAGATATGACAAGGAGAGCGACGAGGTACGCTGGCTCAACGCACAGAATCTCCTCTCGGGCGACATACCGGTGATGGCGGAATACAATTACAAAAAAAAATATCTCGCCATAGCCTACAACGACGGCGGCATCGACCTGCTCTATGACGACGGCAACGCGGTGACTCTGCCCGGACTGAAGATTGCCGATTCCTCGCTCGACAAAACGGTGAACGGAATTTCGTTCGACCCGGCCACAAATTCAGCGGTGTTTGCCACCAATTTCGGCATCGTTGTGGTGGACGACGAGCGCAGGGAAATCAATTACTCCAGAACATACAACATCCCGGTGATGGGCGCATATCTTCTCGATGGAAACCTGGTGGTGGGCACCGAAACGGGGATATATTCGGGCGACCCGATGAACTTCGACTTTCAGCAAATGAAGAAAATCGCCGACCTCGACGACATCATCAAGTTTGTGCCCTGCAACAAAACGATTTACATCTGGAGCGGCAAGAACAATGACAACCGGTGCAGCCGGCTCTGGCGCGATGGCGACGGCAGCTGGAAACTCGAGACAGTGTCGCGGCAGGCGGATGTAAGCCTTGAGGCCGCCGACAACGCCGTGGTGCTGACCTGCCCCTTCCAGATTCGCTTCATCAAGGACGACCGCTCGGAGTTGCGCCACCTGACCGCTGAGTCCGACTGGGGCTGCATGTCGGGAAGCCACAACGGCCGCGACTACTGGTTCAGCCACGGCCGAAAGGGCATCTCGCTGATGCGCCCCCTCGAGGATGGGTCGGGCAACTGGTCGATGCTCAAGGACAACTTCATGTTCAACGCCTCGAACGCCTTCATGTGCACCGGCATGGAATATCATCCCGAGTATGGAATGCTTGTGAGAAACCACGGCTATGACATAAACTTCAACTCATTTTTGGGCAACTCCTACTCCGGGCCGGATTTGATCTCCGGCTACAAGGATATGGAATGGACACCGCTCTCCACCACCTACAGGGCGCCCACAAAAGCCTTTGCCATAGACAATGCGTCGGGAATCTCTATCGACCCGAAAAACCCCGATCACGTGTACTGCGGCTCGGCCTGCTCCGGAATATTCAGGCTCGACCTGAGAAACCCCTACAATTCGCTACACATGTCGAAGCCCTCTGACATGGGTGGAGGATACGGCCAGCCGGGATTTGTGTCGGTTGTGCCTGATGCCGAGTGCCCATGGAAGGAGATGTGCGCGTTTGCGACGCCGATGTTTGACGCGGCCGGCAACCTATGGTCGGCCTACGTCACGCCAGACCCCGTGAAAATTTACGGCGACATTTCCGAGCTATGGGTGTGGACACCCGAGGATCGTGCCGCCAGCAAGGATGCCGCGACATTCCGCGAATGGAAGAAATTCAGGCTTGAGGGAGTGGCCACCACAATCGGATGCCATCTTTATCCGCTGAAGACAAATGGAAACAAAAACACCGTGGTGTTCAGCTCCAACGACGGTGTGTCGCCGCTTGTGCTCTTCAACCACAACGGCACACTCGACAACACCTCCGACGACAGGATTGTGAAGATACGCTCGTTCTACGACCAGGACGGCATCAACCTGGAATATGTCCGCGCCACAACATTCTATGAAGACCCGGCCACAGGCCTGCTCTGGGTGGGATATAACAACGGCCTCTTCACAATGAATCCGGCCGACATCATGAACGGCGCCAATACCGTGCGCAAGATAAAGGTGCCGCGCAACGACGGCACAAATCTCGCCGACTATCTTCTCGATGGCATTGAGATTAACAGAATCCTTTCGGATTCCGAGGGCAAGAAATGGTTTGCCACCACAGGAGCAGGGTTGATATGCACCAATTCATCGGGCACAGAGATAATCGAGACATATACGAAAGACAACTCAATGCTTCCGGGGAATATAGTATATTCCATGGCAATCAACCCGGAAACCAATTCAATGATGATATCTACTGACCAGGGACTGTGCGAATTGTTTCTCAGCAGCGCGGGTAATGGTGGCGGTGAAGAGGCACGCGCCTACCCGAATCCGGTAAGACCCGATTATTTCGGATATGTCACAATTGACAATATTCCATCAGATGGAATTGTGAAGATAGTTGATGCCGCCGGCAACCTGGTGAAAGAATGCGGACAGGCAGAGAACGGTGAAGCCAGATGGGATGTCACCAACCTTTGGCATAAAAGGGTTCCTGCCGGTGTATATTATGTTGTGGCTTCAAAGGGTCCCAATGGTGAGGATTTTTCAAAGATTTCAAAGATACTTGTAGTCAACTGAGAATGTGTTTTCTACAAAATTATAAGAACACCTAAGGCAAGATGAAAAAAATAATATTTACAATCGCATGCGCTGCAATCGCAAATTATTGCACGGCGCTCGACATTAGCATAGCACCCGGTGAACTTGGCGGGTATTCCCCAAAAATAAAATTCACACTTGATGCCACATTGAAGATATCGGGCGCAGCCGATGTTCGCGACCTTGCGCTGCTGAAAAGTGTGTCAAAAAATGTGGCGGTTCTTGATTTGTCAGACTTAAGGATAGATGAATACAGCTATCCCACAGGTGATTATCTCGGTCAGAAAAGCTTTCAGGCAGGCGAACTGCCGGCTCACATGATTGCAAGCACCAATGTGAAAGAAATAAAATTCCCTGAAAATGTGCAGATAATCGGTGACGCGGCATTCGCAGGAAGCAAGATTGAACAGGTTGTGCTCCCCTCTTCGGTGAAGAAAATTGGCAAATATGCTTTTGCATCATGCGACAACCTTGTGAGCATTGACATTCTGAACCCCGTAGAAATGGGAGTGGGCGTGTTTAAGGACTGTGTAAAGCTGAAAGAGCTTAATTCCGGCTACAACATAACCGGCATACCGGCCTATTCATTTGCCGGATGCGTGTCATATTCGCAACCTGTTCCGGCATCAGCAGCGGAAATAGGCGACTATGCATATTATGGCACAGCATTGCGTCAGCTAAACCTTTCGAATGTGCATAAAGTAGGCAATTACGCATTTGCCAAAATGCCCAATGTAGAGGAAATCATTATTGCAGAGGGAAATATAGAGTTTGGAGAGGGAGTGTTCTTCGGCGACAGCACACTCTCCTATCTTCCGGAATTCAAGGGAGAACCTTCAAAATTACTGGCAGCAAACACATCCGGCAATCTGAGCAGCATTGTAGAGGGGTCGGTGATTGGAGCCGGAGCATTTGCCAACAATCAGGATATCGACACCCTGGTGTTGGGGGCGAATGTAAAGAAAATTGAGGCACATGCTTTCCGCAATCTGAAAAAATTAAAAATGGTTGATGTGTCGGCTGTAAACAATGTTCCCGATGCCGACCCGGAGTCATTTTCCGGACTGATTAGCGACAACGGAAGATACGACATATTCCTGAAAACTGCCGAAGGGGAGGATGACAAATGGAAAGAGGCACCGGTATGGACACTTTTCGACATAAACGGAATTGAATCGGGTGTGGAAGAAATAAGCGGAGAAGCCGTGACACTCACCATCGCACGTGTGGCCGGAGACATTGATGTGAGATCCACACAGCCGATTGAAAGAGTGACAATCTACAATATGTCAGGCATCATACTGCACGACGCAGTTCCCATGACCGAGAGCTACGCAGTGTCTCGGCCCGCTTCTGACGAGGTGATAGTTGTTAAGGCTGTGAGTGGAAGAGTATCAAAGATTGCCAAGCTGAGATAAGATAGAGTCAGCGATGTCACGGTTGTTGCTCAGCCGCGGCACCTTTCGCTGGCCACCAAGCTTGCGGGATCCAACACTTACAAGCCACTTATCGAATGTGCCCGCGGGCACGGAGATTATTTCGGGCGGGTCAAGAAAAATGGTGTGCGACCGTTTGGCATCATAGTCAGAATTCAATTCGCGCAGACAATGGTCGAGCACAGCCGCGAAAGTGAGCACATCAGCAGGGCGGCGTGACCATTCCACAATCCACTGATGTCTTCCACGTCTGTTGTTGGTTGCGAACACCGGTGCGGCTGTGTAATTGATTATTTCCGCATTTGTTTTCCGACATGCTGTGGCAATCGCTTTTTCAGCATTCTCCTCCATCAATTCCTCACCGAAAGCATTTATAAATGTTTTTGTGCGCCCTGCAATCTTTATTTTCAACGGTCCCTTAGTCACGACTCTCACCGTGTCGCCAAGACGGTATCTCCAAAGGCCGTTGCTTGATGTTATCATGAGTTCATAAATTTTGCCTGCCTCAACATCAGCTGCGCACACCGCATCGCCGACAGAGCCGCCGAGAGGAATGAACTCATAAAAAACATCATTATCCATTATCAGGAGCATTGATGAATCAAACGGGTCGTTCTGCACGGCAAAGAATCCCTCCGAGGCATTATATGTCTCCATAAAATGCATTTTAGCGGGGTCAGTGATTCTTGAATAAATCTCTCGATAGGGCTCAAAAGATATTCCTCCGTGAAAAAACACCTCGAGATTCGGCCAGACATCGGAAATTTTATCAACGCCTCGTTGTTCCATTATGCTTTTGATTACAGTCAGAAACCATGACGGCACACCTGAGATGTTGGTGACATCAGCCATCCGAGCAGCGTTGACAAGAGCCGGGAGCTTCTGCTCCCAGTCGGGGAGAAGCGCAGTGTGTTTGTCGGGGATTCGGAACATATTTGCAAGAGGATTCATGCGGTTGATGAGAGTTGCACTCAAATCCCCCACCCTGACATGGGGATTTGCAAGATTAAGCTCATTGGCAAAAGAGCCGCCAAGCACAAAGGCCTTGCCTGAAAATATTCTCGAGTCGGGATTACATCTCAGATAGTGGGCCACACAGTCGGCCGCGCCGCGATAATGGCAATTGCGCAATGAATCGCGGGTTACAGGGATATATTTTGACTTTCCGCCAGATGTTCCGGAAGACTGGGCATAGTCGCGACACACACCGGGCCAAAGCACATCCTTTTCACCGGCAATCATTTTCATCACATCCTGTCTGATATCCTCATATTGCACAGGTTCAACCCTCTCAGTGAAAACCTTATAAGGGTTTGACATGGCGGCAAGTTCGGAATATGCATAACGCTCACCCTGCCGGGTGCCTGAAGCACGTTGCAACAGGCTTTTCAACAGGGAAATCTGAATTTTCGGATATGTTTTCCGCCAGCAGTCAGTGCGCTTGGCCTTCCTGACAAGAAATCGGCGGGCAATTGGTGTGAAATCCATTTCAATCTACAAAATTACATTTGTTTTTAACATTTCCATATTGTAAAAAACAATTTTTTGAAGGAAGATGCTTATTTTTTTGTAAATTTGCAAGAATAAGACGAGTTAGACCCCGTTTCATAAAATTGCCGGGGCGACACATCAGTTTGAAAAATTCATGTCCAAGACCACCCGGACAATTCAGACAATTCAGACAATCATACGATATGGAATACAATCATCGCGAAATAGAGAATCGCTGGCAGAAATTCTGGAGAGACAACAAGGTGTACAGAGTGTTGGAAGACACCGACAAAAAGAAATTCTATGTGCTCGACATGTTTCCCTATCCATCCGGAGCCGGGCTGCATGTAGGCCATCCGTTAGGATACATAGCAAGCGATATATATGCCCGCTACAAGCGTCAGCGGGGCTTCAATGTGCTTCACCCCATGGGTTATGATGCCTACGGACTTCCGGCGGAGCAATATGCCATCCAAACCGGTCAACATCCGGAAAAAACCACGATGGACAATATTGCACGTTACCGTGAGCAACTCGACAAGATAGGATTCTCATTCGATTGGGACAGAGAGATTCGCACCTGCGACCCGGAATATTATCATTGGACACAATGGGCATTCATGCAGATGTTTAATTCCTATTATGATCTTGATGCCGACAAAGCCATTCCGATTGAGAATCTCGTGAAACATTTTTCAGAAAAGGGCAGCGAGGGTGTAAATGCGGCTCGGACAAAAGAGCTTCACTTCACAGCCGATGAGTGGAATACGATGCCGGAAAGGCAACAACGCGAAATTTTGATGAACTATCGCATTGCATATCAGGGAGAGTCAATGGTGAACTGGTGTCCGCAACTTGGCACAGTGCTTGCCAACGATGAGGTGAGTGAAGGACTCAGCGTGCGGGGCGGCTATCCGGTGGAGCAGAGAGTAATGACCCAATGGTGTCTGCGGGTATCTGCATATGCAGCGAGACTTCTTTCCGGCCTTGATTCTCTGGAATGGAGTGATTCTCTCAAAGAAACCCAGAAAAACTGGATTGGACGCTCCGAGGGTGCTGAAATGAGATTCAAAGTTGCCGGAAAAGATATAGAGCTTGAAATATTCACCACCCGCGCCGACACAATATTTGGTGTAACTTTCATGGTGCTCGCTCCTGAATCCAAGTATGTTAAGATGCTGACCACACCCGGTCAGAGCGAGGCGGTGGAGGCTTATCTTGAAGAAGTGAAACACAAAACAGAGCGTGAGCGTCAGATAGAGAAGCGAGTATCGGGAGTTTTCACGGGGAGCTATGCTGTGAATCCACTCACCGGGGAGGAGATTCCGGTGTGGGTGAGCGACTATGTGCTTGCCGGCTACGGCACAGGTGCTATTATGGCAGTTCCGGCACATGATTCGCGCGACTATGCCTTCGCCCGACATTTCAATCTGCCGATTATCCCGCTTATCGAAGGTGCCGATGTGTCGGAAGAGAGCTTTGATGCAAAAGAGGGTGTGATGATTAATTCTAAAGGTCCGGCTCTTAATCTTAACGGCTTGCAGGTGAAAGAAGCTATTGCCAAAACGAAAGAATTTATAGAGAAGCAGGGACTTGGCAAGGTGAAGGTGAATTATAGGCTGCGCGATGCAATTTTCTCTCGCCAGAGATATTGGGGAGAGCCCTTCCCGGTGTATTACAAAGATGGAGCAGCATATCTTATGGATGAATCCGAGCTGCCGCTGCATCTTCCACCGGTGTCGAGCTATCTGCCCACAGAAAACGGTCAGCCCCCGCTCGCGCGAGCCGAAAACTGGAAGACGAAAGAGGGATATCCAATAGAAGTATGCACAATGCCGGGATTTGCCGGATCGTCGGCCTACTATCTGAGATATATGGATCCCCACAACGACAAAGAGTTGGTGAGCAAACACAACAACGGCTACTGGCGCAGTGTTGACCTTTATGTCGGGGGGGCGGAACATGCCACCGGACATCTTATATATTCGCGCTTTTGGAATAAATTCCTTTATGACCTTGGCTTCACGGCAGAAGACGAGCCCTTCCGGAAATTGGTGAACCAGGGTATGATTCAAGGACGCAGTTCGTTTGTGTACAGAATCAAAGACACCAACACTTTTGTGAGCCACGGACTCCGTAAAGATTATGACACCACTCCCATCCGGGTGGACATATCTATGGTGAGCAACGATATTCTTGACACTGAGAGATTCAAGGCATGGCGTCCTGACTTCGCCGATGCCGAGTTTGTGCTTGAAAACGGAAAGTATGTGTGCGGTAGCGCTGTGGAAAAGATGTCGAAATCCATGTTCAATGTGGTGAACCCGGATGACATAGTTGACAGATATGGTGCCGACACGCTTCGCCTGTATGAAATGTTTCTGGGTCCGGTGGAGCAATCCAAGCCATGGGACACAAATGGTATTGACGGTGTGAACAGATTTCTCAAAAAACTTTGGGGACTGTTTATAAAAGCCGACATGAGCGGCGAAACAAAAATGAATCGCGAAGAGCTGAAGACTGTGCACAAGCTGATAAAGAAAGTAAGCGCTGACATTGAGAATTTCTCATTCAACACATCTGTGTCAGCCTTTATGATTGCTGTGAATGATTTGTCATCGCGCAAGACTGTGGCACGCGAGGCCTTTGACATAATCACACGTCTGCTTGCACCTTTTGCGCCACACATGGCTGAAGAATTTTGGCATAAACTCGGTAATGAAGGATCGGTGGCGGATGCCGCATGGCCTGTGCATGATGAGAGCGCATTGGTGGAGGAGAGTGTAAAATATCCGGTTAGTTTCAATGGTAAAACACGCTACATGATAGATGCTCCTGCAAATGCCGACAAGAAACAAGTTGAAGAACTCGCTCTTTCAGATGCCAATGCCGAAAAATGGCTCAACGGCAAGACACCCAAAAAGGTGATTGTTGTGCCCGGAAGAATTGTTAATATAGTATTATGAGCCTACGGCCCATAATACTATGGTTGATGGTTGATGGGGAGGGGTTGTTGCTGTTTGATTTGTTATAAGTATACACAAACATTATAAAATATGAAATTCACTAATATTTTCGCACTTTTGCTCGGCATGGCATCAATAATTCCGGCTTCCGCAGAGAAGAGCACCGCGATAACGGGCAGTGTTGCCGAATCTCCGGTGCCTGATTGGCTTCCGTCGGCCGTGATTTATGAGGCAAACCTGCGCCAGGGCACACCTACACGCGATTTGAAAGGCCTGCAGCGTCGTCTTCCTTTTCTGAAAGATATGGGAGTGGATGTGATATGGCTTATGCCTATCCACCCCATAAGCAAAGAGCAACGCAAGGGAGAACTCGGCTCTTATTACGCCGTGCAGGATTATAAGGCTGTCAATCCGGAATTTGGAACAATGGAAGACCTCAAGGAATTCGTGCGAACTGCCCATGGTTATGGGATGAAGGTAATTCTTGACGAGGTGTGCAACCATACGGGCGCCGACCACGCTTGGGTGAAAGAACATCCCGATTATTATGCACGCAATGAGAAAGGCGAGATGTATGGCCCTTATGACTGGACAGATGTGTTTAAACTTGATTATACCAATCCCGACACAAGGGCTGCCATGACAGATGCTCTTGCATTCTGGGTGAAAGAAGCCGACATAGATGGCTACAGATGTGATGTAGCCGGAGAGGTGCTTACCGACTTTTGGGAAGAGGTTCGCCCGAAACTTCAGGAAATAAAGCCGGTGATGATGCTTGCAGAGGCAAGTAAGCCGGAACTGATGCTGAAGGCCTTTGATGCAGATTATGCATGGCCTATGAAAGATGTGTTCTGCGCCATAGCCATGACAAAGGGTGTAAATAAGCATGCTGTTGAAAAAAACGAGAAGCGCCCGTCAATGACGGCATCCGACATTCCGGCTCTTCTTGAGCGTCAGTCAAAGGAATATCCCGCCGGATCAATCCATATGAACATGATTACAAATCATGACCTCAACTCATGGGAGGGAACAGAATTTGAGCGTTTTGGCCCGGCCACCGGAGCATTCGCAGTGCTAAGCTATACGTTGCCCGGCATCCCGATGATGTATACGGGCCAGGAGGTTGGATTCAATCACGCTCTTGAATTTTTCGACCGCGATCCAATCATGCCTTCTCAAGAGGCCAATGAATTCACCACATTTTATGAGGTTCTCAATGCTCTGAAGCATAAAAACCGGGCACTTGACGCACGCAGTCCGATTGAATTCATCAAATCTGTCAATCCGGATGTGCTGACATTTGTAAGAAGCAACGGCGACGACAAAGTAATGACAATTGTGAATTTGAGCAACGATGATGTGGAACTGAAATATCAGACGCCCGTCAACATTGACGGATATACAAATTATTTCACAGGAAGCAAGGCCGAATATCCGGCCCGGCTCGCTCCATGGCAATATCTTGTTTTCACATCCGACAAAATCACGCAATGAATCTGACCAGGAGGTAACCACCTCCGAGAAGCCACACATACAGCAGGCCGGCAAGAAGGAAAGGCTTCGAGCCGGCCTGCTTGAATTTATCAAAGCTCGTTTCGGCACCGAGAGCTGCCATCGCCATCGTGAGCAGGAAAGTGTCGAAAGCATTTATCGTGTCAACAATGCTCTGCGGCAAAAGAGAAAAAGAATTGAATCCAATCACCACAAGAAACCAGACAGCAAACCAGGGCACACTGATTTTTCCCGGAGCGGAGTTGGCATCAGTCTTTTTCGAGCGTGCAGCCACCCACCATCCAAGAAGGAGGAGCACCGCCACAAGCATCATCACTCGAATCATCTTCACAATAATTGCCACTTTTGAGATATCCTCACCCATTGCATTTCCCGCACCAACGGCATGAGCCACCTCATGGAGCGTGCTACCGGCATATATCCCCATCTGCTGCGGTGTGAAATCGAGCAATCCCGCACGGTAGGCCATCGGATAAAGAAACATAGACAATGTGCCGAAAATCACCACAGTAGACACAGCCACAGCCGTTTTATATGGTTTGGTGTTCAAAGTGGCTTCCGCGCCAAGCACGGCAGCAGCTCCACAAATGGCGCTTCCGACAGAAGTGAGCAATGCCGTGTCACGATCCATTTTCAGCCATCGGCCCAAAAAGACTCCCAACAAAATTGTGCATAACACGATTATGGCATCAATAGTGATTCCCGGCATGCCGACAGCCAGCACGTCTTGAAACGTCAGCCGGAAGCCATACAGAATGATGCCGAAACGGAGCACCGACTTGGAACAATATTTAATTCCCGGAGTCCATGTGTCGGGGAGATGGTTGCGCAGGGAATTGGCATAGGCCATACCCAGAATAATACCGATAATCAATGGAGAGATTGAAATGGATTTAAGGAGATTCCACTCTCCGATATAGCAAGCGGCGCATGCGAAAAGCGCCATAAAAAGAATGCCGTGACAGCGGCCTGCAGACGTAGTTTTCATAGCCGCAAAATAAGCAAATTTTTCACAAACATGAAACGTTGAATTTGTGAGTGAATCAATATTTTTATATCTTTGCAAACATTATTAGCAGCAACGCGGCAATCAAAGCAACATGCAAAATTACGAAACACAAGGATATGAACATTATGCCGCATTATCACAAACACATATGTTAGAACATTGGTTTGCAAACTATATGATTTGCCTCGTATTGGCAGTTCTTCTTACGGGAATGATTATTCCCAATATAATGAAAATAGCCTTCAAGAAAAAACTTTTTGACGAGGTAAACGAAAGAAAAATACATCACGGGGTGGTGCCCCGGCTGGGAGGAATCTCCTTTTTGCCGGCTTTTATGTTTGCATTCTGTTGCGTTATCGGATTTAATATCCGAATTGATGCAGAATGCACCACCGATTTGATGACCAATGTGGTGATGCCCTTGTTTTTTCTTCTGTGCGCGATGATGCTGCTCTATCTTGTCGGGATAGCCGATGACCTGGTCGGTGTGAGATATCGAGCCAAATTCTTATTTCAAATCATAGCGGGCTGTCTGATAGTGATTTCAGGCACATGGATAAATAGCTTCTACGGATTCCTCCGGATAGAGGAGATTCCATCCTGGTTGGGCTGGCTCATCACGATATTCTCAGTGATATATGTCACAAACGCAATCAATCTTATAGACGGCATAGATGGGCTTGCTTCGGGACTAAGCATCATGGCACTTGCATTCTACAGCGTGGTGTTCTTCGGTTGCGGTGAATATATTTACGCACTTCTGGCCGGAGCGACACTCGGCACACTTATCCCCTTCTTTTATTTCAACGTGTTTGGGAAGGCAGAGCGTCACAACAAGATATTCATGGGCGACACCGGCTCGCTGACCATAGGCCTGGTGATGTCATTTTTAAGCATAGAAGTGTTTAACATTCAAGACAGCGCCCTGGCAAACAGCGGGAATCTGATGGTGCTCGCCATAGCGCCTATCATAGTGCCCTGTTTTGATGTTGTACGTGTGTTCATTCACAGAGTGCGCAGAAAAAAGAATCCTTTCCTGCCCGACAAATGCCATATCCATCACAAGCTCCTTGCATTAGGATGGAACCAAAAGCAGGCATTGGTGTCGATATTGCTGACCGACTGTGCATTCATCCTGGCAAATTATATATTGTCGGGCATCCTCAACCCGACAGTGATAATTGTGGGTGATATTATAATATGGTCGGCAATGAACATTTTGCTCACAGCAGCGATTAGGAAAAGAGAGAAAGCCTTCGGGGTGACTCTCTACGAATAAAATCTTGTAAAACACATTTCAAAATCGGCATATGTGGCCATTTAAATCAGTTGACAAATTGTCTGAATCGGGGATGTTTCAAGGATTCACCGATTGGCATTCGCATATATTACCCGGAGTGGACGACGGCATCAAAACGATGGACGAGTCATTAACAACACTAAAGGCATTCGAACATCAAGGAATCAAAAAGGTGTGGCTCACACCTCACATAATGGAGGATGTGCCAAACACCACAGATTTTTTGAGAAGCCGGTTCAAAGATCTGCAGGAGGCCTACGACGGTCCGATAGAATTGCGGCTTGCATCAGAAAACATGCTTGATTCGCTGTTTGAGGACCGGCTTCAGGAGCAAGACTTTCTTCCTATTGGAGATAAGGGAGACCATCTTCTTGTGGAGACATCATATGTCAACCAACCCTACGGCATGGAAACCATGATAGATGGGGTGTTCAGCCTGGGACTGACCCCGATTCTCGCGCATCCCGAGCGATATCGCTATATGGATGAGGAAGACTACAAAAAATGGAAAGACAAGGGGCTTGTTTTTCAATGCAATTTTGTATCGCTGACAGGTGGCTACGGGCAAACGGCACAGCGGAAAATGGAATGGTTGCTGAAAGAGGGGATGGTGGATATCACAGGCAGCGATGTGCACAGGGAATTTGTGTTCAGACACACGATTGAGAAAAGCCCGCGCAGGATGAATTCACTGAAACAGCTGTGTGATGTGGCACACAATCCCGCCATCATCTGACAATAAAACAAAGAAAATGTCAACAAACACAATTGACAATTCGCGCAAGGTGACGACACGGCGTCTGAGCGAAATGAAACAACGCGGCGAGAAGATATCGATGCTCACCGCTTACGACTATTCGTCGGCAAAAATCATAGACGGGGCCGGCATAGATGTGATTTTGGTGGGAGATTCCGCCTCAAATGTAATGGCCGGAAATGTGACGACACTTCCAATCACACTCGACCAGATGATATATCATGCCAAATCCGTCATGAAAGGCACAAACCGTGCACTGGTGGTGGTGGACATGCCCTTCGGATCTTATCAGGGGAATTCAAAAGAGGCGCTAGCCTCCGCCATCAGGATAATGAAAGAGAGCCATGCGGAGGCAGTAAAAATAGAGGGAGGCTCAGAGATTCGGGAATCTATCGAGCGCATACTCTGCGCCGGCATACCGGTGATGGGACATCTGGGACTCACTCCACAGAGCATCAATAAATTCGGCACATACAGCGTGAGAGCAAAAGAGAAAGATGAAGCCGACAAACTTATTTCGGATGCCAGACTTCTTGAAGAAATCGGCTGCTTTGCGATAGTTATAGAGAAAGTGCCCGCAGAGCTTGCGCGACGCGTGGCATCGGAGATATCGATACCGGTGATAGGCATCGGAGCCGGAGGCGGTGTTGACGGGCAGGTGCTTGTGATGCACGACATGCTCGGGATAAACCAGGGATTTTCGCCGCGTTTTTTGAGAAGATATGCCGATCTGGCCACAATAATGCATGATGCTGTCGGGAAATATATTGATGATGTGAAATCAGGCGATTTTCCCAATACATCAGAATCGTATTGACACAAAATTCCCGGGTCGTGCGCGACTTGGGAATTTTATTATTTGAATGAATGACAAATTTTTCGTAACTTTGCAACACAACAATGGAACAACTGAAACATGAATGTGGAGTCGCCATGGTGCGACTGTTCAAGCCGCTGGAATATTACCGGCAAAAATATGGCACGTGGATGTATGGGCTGAACAAACTCTATCTGATGATGGAAAAGCAGCACAATCGTGGCCAGGAGGGCGCCGGGCTTGCGTGTGTGAAAATGGGGGCAGCCCCGGGTGCCGAATTTATGTTTCGCGAGCGTGCCGAAGGTGCGGGGGCGATAAAGGAGATTTTCTCCAATGTTCACCGCAATTTCAGCAACATGTCGGAGGCCGAGCTGAACGATGCAGACAAAGCGAGCCGCCTTTACCCGTTTGCCGGAGAACTATACATGGGACATCTCCGCTATTCAACCACGGGGAAAAGCGGCCTTTCATATGTTCATCCGTTTTTGCGGCGCAACAACTGGAAGGCGAAAAACCTCTGCATCTGCGCCAATTTCAACATGACAGATGTAGAGGAGATTTTCAACACCATAGCAGTGAAGGGTCAGCATCCGCGGATGCTTTCCGACACATACATTCTTTTGGAGCAGCTCGGACACCGGCTTGACCGGGAGAGTGAGCACCGCTTCAACGAGGCGGTGAAGCTGGGACTGCGCGACACGGAAATCACGGAATATATCGAAGACCACATAGATGTGGCCAATGCCCTCAAGGAGGCTGCTCCGGTGTGGGACGGCGGCTATGTGCTGTGTGGGCTGACGGGGTCGGGTGAGATGTTTGCCATGCGTGATCCATGGGGCATACGTCCGGCATTCTGGCATATCGATGACGAATGTTTCGCACTCGCATCGGAACGCCCGGTGATACAGACAACCTTCAATGTTGAGACCGACACAATCAAAGAGCTTGCGCCCGGCCAGGCAATAATCATATCAAAAAGCGGCAAGATGTCGACTCGACAAATAATCGCGCCGAAGAAATATGCGCCATGCAGCTTTGAGCGTGTGTATTTCAGTCGTGGATCCGATAAAGACATTTATAACGAGCGCAAAGCATTAGGCAAAGCATTGGTGGAGCCGGTGCTGAAGGCGCTCAACAATGATATAGACAACACTGTTTTCTCCTATATTCCCAACACAGCAGAGGCTGCATTCTATGGGTTAGTGCAGGGATTTAACGAGCACCTCAACCGGGAAAAGGCACGCGAGATAGCGCGTTGGGGCAACTATATCCCCACAGACATGCTCAACAAGATCCTGTCGCGGCGCATACGCTCCGAGAAAGTGGCATGGAAAGATATCAAGCTCCGCACCTTTATCTCAGAAGGCAACACCCGCAATGATCTTGCCGCCCATGTATATGACATCACTTACGGCAGTGTGCGAGAGGGCGTTGACAATCTTGTTGTGATAGACGACAGCATCGTGCGTGGCACAACGCTTCGCGAAAGCATCATACGCATCCTCGATCGGTTACACCCGAGAATCATGGTGATTGTGAGCAGCAGTCCGCAGGTGAGATATCCCGACTATTATGGCATAGACATGTCGCGCATGGATGAATTTATCGCATTCAGGGCCGCAGTGGCACTTGCCCGCGACCGGGGGATGGAGCATGTCATCACCGACATATATGAGAAATGTCTGCGACAGCGGAATCTTCCGAAAGAGCAGATACTCAATCATGTCAGAGAGCTGTATGATTTGTTTACCGATGCCGAAATTTCCGCAAAGATAGCCGAGATGCTCACCCCGGATGGGATTGGAGCCGAAGTGAAGATAGTGTATCAAAGCATTGACGGACTTCACGAATCGTGTCCGCGACATCCGGGCGACTGGTATTTTTCGGGCGACTACCCCACTCCGGGTGGCTACAAGAGGCTCAACGAGGCATATATCAATTATGTTGAGCAAATATATTTCAAGACAAAACACTCCAAATAACGCGGCATCCCCGGACACATTCCGGTGGATGCTGTTTGCAAAATAGGAACAGACACCAACGAACAGAACAAAGCAATAAATGAGAAAAGCAATTCTGACACTCGATGACGGCACACGCTTTGAAGGCGAATCATTCGGTTTTGAAGGGAATGTGGCCGGAGAAGTGGTGTTCAACACCGCAATGACCGGATATCCGGAAAGTTTGACCGACCCCTCGTATGCTGGGCAGCTAATAACACTTACATATCCAATGGTTGGCAATTATGGTGTTCCCTCGGTGGAAGAGAAATTGGATGGCATACACAGGTTCATGGAAAGCGACCGCATCTATGCATCCGCAATAATTGTGAGCGACTATTCTGAGGAACACAGTCATTGGAATGCACAAGAGAGTTTGTCGGAATGGTTGAAGCGCGAAAAGGTGCCGGGCATTACAGGCATAGATACGCGCCGGCTCACAAAAGTGTTGCGCGAGCACGGCGTGATGATGGGCCGCATAGATGTGGAGGGAGCAGAGGGAGCCCCCGCTTTAGAAGACTATGACGACATAAATTTTGTGGCACGTGTTTCGACACCTGAAGTTGTCAGCTACAACAGCGGAAAGGAACGCAAAAGAGTTGTGATGGTGGATTGCGGAGCAAAAAACAATATAGTGCGTTGTCTTGTGAGCCGGGGAGTGGAAGTTGTGAAAGTGCCGTGGGATTATGATTTCAACACTCTCCACTTTGATGGTCTTTTCATCTCCAACGGTCCGGGGAATCCCGATGCATGCACGGCTGCTGTGGAGAATATCAGAAAATTCATATCGAATCCGGAGGAGAAAAGACCACTGATGGGCATCTGCATGGGCAACCAGCTGCTTGCGAAGGCGGCCGGAGCCACAGTGTATAAATTGAAATATGGGCATCGCAGCCACAATCAACCGGTGAGAATGGAAGGCACCAACAAATGCTTCATCACGAGCCAGAATCATGGATTTGCAGTAGACACATCCACATTGGAGCAAGGATGGAAGCCCTATTTCACCAACATGAACGACGGCAGCAACGAAGGAATCCGCCATGAATCGCGCCCCTGGTTTTCCTCACAATTTCATCCGGAGGCATGCGGTGGGCCGGTAGACACGGAATTCCTTTTTGATGATTTTATCAACCTCCTCAAAAAAATCTGAAAAAAGATATGCAAATCGACAATAATATAAAGAAAGTTTTGGTGCTTGGTTCGGGAGCACTCAAGATAGGCGAGGCCGGTGAATTCGACTATTCAGGCAGTCAGGCTCTCAAAGCATTGCGCGAGGAGGGGATAGAGACGGTATTAATTAATCCCAATATAGCAACCGTGCAGACGAGCGAGGGAGTTGCCGACCACATATATTTCTTTCCGGTGACACCCTTTTTTGTAGAAAAGGTGATAGCCCGGGAGCGTCCTCAGGGAATCATGCTTGCGTTCGGAGGCCAGACGGCACTTAATTGCGGGGTGGAGCTATACCATTCGGGCATTCTTGACAAATATGATGTCAAGGTGTTGGGCACACCGGTGCAGTCGATTATCAACACAGAAGATCGCGAGATATTCGTGGAGAAGCTTAACGAAATAGAAGTAAAAACAATAGACAGCATTGCCTGCGACAATAAAGAAGACGCACTGAAGGCTGCAGACACATTGGGCTATCCGGTGATTTTGCGTGCCGCCTATGCGCTGGGTGGTCTCGGGTCCGGATTTTGCGACAATGCGGAAGAGCTTTCCAAAATAGCCGACAAAGCCTTCAGCTTCTCACCCCAGGTGCTTGTGGAAAAGAGTCTCAAGGGATGGAAAGAGGTGGAATATGAGGTGGTTCGCGATTCGTTTGATAATTGCATCACAGTGTGCAACATGGAGAATTTCGACCCGCTCGGCATCCACACCGGCGAAAGCATTGTTGTGGCGCCTTCGCAAACTCTTACAAATTCTGAATATCACAAATTGCGCGCTCTTTCAATAAAGATAGCACGACATATCGGGATAGTGGGGGAATGCAATGTTCAGTTTGCGCTATGCCCTGATTCGGAAGATTATCGGGTAATAGAAGTAAATGCGCGGTTAAGCCGTTCATCAGCATTGGCGTCAAAGGCAACGGGGTATCCATTGGCATTTGTTGCTGCAAAGCTGGGGCTTGGATATGGCTTGTTCGACCTCAAGAATTCTGTGACGCGAACCACATCGGCATTTTTTGAGCCGGCACTCGACTATGTGGTGTGCAAGATTCCAAGATGGGACCTCGGCAAATTCCGGGGAGTGAACCGTGAGCTTGAATCATCGATGAAATCGGTGGGGGAAGTCATGGCAATCGGGCGCACTTTTGAGGAGGCTATACAAAAGGGTCTGAGAATGATAGGCCAGGGCATGCATGGATTTGTGGAAAACAAAGAGCTTGAGATATCAGATATAGACCATGCACTCAGAGCTCCTACCGACAAGCGCATATTTGTGATAGAGAAGGCATTTGACCGGGGATACAGTGTGGACCGGATTCATGAGCTGACAAAAATAGACAAATGGTTTCTCCACAAGCTGAAGAATATACATGAAATAGACAGAGAGCTTTCGGAATGCGGGAGTCTCGAGGCATTGCCGGCAAAGCTTTTTCACAGGGCAAAGCGTTATGGTTTTTCAGACTTTCAGATTGCCAGAGCAGTGGGAATGGAGGGTCAGATGGATATAGAAAAGGCTATAATGCATGTTCGCAGCCGCCGCAAAGCGCTCGGGATAGTGCCGTGTGTGAAGCAGATAGACACATTGGCGGCAGAATATCCGGCAGCCACCAATTATCTGTATCTCACATATGGCGGCACATCTAACGACATAGAATATGAACATGACCACCGTTCGGTGATAGTGCTCGGATCGGGAGCCTACCGCATCGGCAGTTCGGTGGAGTTTGACTGGTGTGGCGTTCAAGCGCTCAACACTATACGCAAAGAGGGCTACCGATCAGTGATGATAAATTACAATCCGGAGACAGTATCAACTGATTATGACATATGCGACCGTCTTTATTTTGATGAATTATCGTTTGAGCGCGTTCTGGACATCATAGATTTGGAAACACCTCACGGGGTTGTGGTGTCGACCGGCGGCCAGATTCCGAACAATCTCGCCATGCGACTCGACAGCGAGGGTGTGAACATCCTCGGCACATCGGCGCGCAGCATCGACAATGCGGAAGACCGTGAGAAATTCTCGGCCATGCTCGGGAGAATCGGTGTGGACCAGCCGGAAT
This sequence comes from Candidatus Amulumruptor caecigallinarius, assembly GCA_023665575.1. Taxonomy (GTDB): domain Bacteria; phylum Bacteroidota; class Bacteroidia; order Bacteroidales; family Muribaculaceae; genus Lepagella. The sequence goes on from JAMPDQ010000002.1 coordinate 57,425, forward strand.
GGAGCGCACTCACATCGCTTGAAGATATAAATGCATTTGTGGACCGTGTGGGCTTCCCCGTGTTGGTGCGGCCGTCGTATGTTCTCTCGGGAGCCGCGATGAATGTATGTTCGAATCGCGAGCAGCTTGAGAGATTCCTCACCCTGGCAGCGAATGTTTCGAAACGCCATCCCGTAGTTGTGAGCCGCTTTCTTGAGCACGCAAAAGAGGTGGAAATGGATGCTGTGGCGCGTAATGGCGAGATAATTGCATATGCAATATCCGAACACATAGAGTTTGCGGGAGTGCATTCAGGCGATGCAACGATTCAGTTTCCGCCACAGAAACTATATATGGAAACAGCACGCCGCATCAAGAAGATTTCAAAAAGAATCGCACGCGAGCTCAACATCAGCGGCCCGTTCAATATCCAATTTTTGGCACGTGATAATGATATCAAGGTGATTGAATGCAATTTGCGGGCATCACGAAGTTTTCCGTTTGTAAGCAAAGTATTGAAAGTTAACTTTATTGAGCTGGCTACACGGATAATGCTCGGACTTCCTGTAAACAAGCCTGACAAGAGCGTTTTCGACCTTGACTATGTCGGAGTGAAAGCGAGTCAGTTCTCATTCAATCGTTTGCAGAAAGCCGATCCGAAACTTGGTGTTGACATGGTGTCGACCGGAGAGGTGGGATGCCTTGGCGAGGATGCGCGTTCGGCATTGCTCACCAGCATGCTGTCGGTGGGACACAGAGTTCCCGAGAAGAACATACTCCTTTCAACAGGCAACGGCAAACAGAAGGGTGATATGCTTCAGGCGGCCAAGCTTCTTCGCAGCAACGGCTACAACATTTTTGCCACTGAGGGAACGAGTCGGCATCTCACAGAGAATGGCATCGAAAACACCCGGGTATACTGGCCCGATGAAGAGGGGATGCCACAGGCGATTGATATGCTCAACAATCATGAGATTGACCTGGTAATCAATGTGCCGCGAAATCATTCCGACAAAGAGGTGACAAATGGCTATAAAATCAGGCGCACGGCAATCGACAGAAATATTCCGCTGATCACGAATGCCCGACTTGCCTCAACATTCATATATGCTTTTTGCGCAGTAAAACCCGAAGATCTTGAAATCAAGAGCTGGCAGGAATTTTAGAGTCAGTTTCATAACATGGATATTCTCATAAAAAATGGTGAAATATGGGCCGGCAACGGCTTTGCTCACGGAGATGTGTTTATCTCGCATGGTGTTGTCCGCGAAATCGGAGAAAACATTACATGCAATTCCGGGGCGATGGTGATAAATGCAAACGGAGGCTCAGTGATTCCGGGGCTTGTGGATGTGCATGTGCATTTGCGCGAGCCGGGGTTTGCGTATAAAGAGAGCATCGCTTGCGGCACAGCCGCAGCGGCGGCCGGCGGATTCACCACCGTGTGTACGATGCCTAATTTGAAACCGGCACCCGACACGGTGGGACACCTGCGTGCACAGCTCGATATAATTGAGACTGACGCTAAAGTGGAAGTGCTCCCTTATGCCACAATCACCCGCAAGCGCATGGGGAATGAACCGGCAGACTATTTCTCTCTTGCTCCATATGTTGCGGGATTTTCTGACGACGGGAGTGATGTGCAGTCAGGGGCTGTGATGGCCTCGGCAATGGCCGGAATCGAAAAAACAGGCAAGATTCTGGCAGCACACTGCGAGCATGAGGAGCTGGTGGCCGGAGGATACATTCACAAAGGAATCTATGCCGAAACTCATAATCATCGCGGCATATGCTCCGAGAGCGAGTGGAGAATGGTGGAACGCAATATAGAAATAGCGCGCGAAACGGGATGCAGACTGCACCTCTGCCATATATCCACACGCGAAAGCATTGATTTGATTAGAAAAGCCAAATCAGAAGGAATAGATGTGACATGCGAAACGGGAGCCCATTATCTGGCCTTTTGTGATACTGACCTTCAAGAAGACGGACGGTTCAAAATGAATCCGCCGTTGCGTTCGAAAGGAGACCGAGATGCACTTCTCCGCGGAATAGCCGACGGAACAATTGACATGATTGCCTCAGATCATGCACCCCATTCGCACGATGAAAAGAGCTGCGGACTTGAACGGAGCGCAATGGGTGTGACCGGGCTTGAGGTGTCATTGTCTGCGGTGTATACATATGCAGTGAAACCCGGAATTATATCCATGCAGCGCATGATAGAGCTCATGGCTGATGCTCCACGCCGCAGATTCGGCATAAAAGGTGGTCTGGCAGTTGGTCAGCGCGCCGATATTGCAATCGTTGATTTCAATGAGTCATTTAGAGTGGATGCCACAACATTTTTATCGAAGGGGAAGGCAACACCATTCGACGGACTGGAGCTTCAGGCACGTGTAAAAGCCACAATAGCAGCCGGCAAACCGGTATACAACAATTTATAAACCACACAAGATGCCAGCAACGAACAAGCTGTCGGCCGGACAGCAATATATTATAACCGGGCATACAAGAATCAGCACAAACACTATGCTGATGCGTTTGGGCGGGGATACGGAGGGATTCACACGCCCCGGACAGTTTGTGAATATCGCCGTGCCCGGGTTCACACTGCGCCGCCCCATATCAGTTTGCGACCTGCATCGGGACGAACTTACAATAGTATACGACATAGTGGGTCACGGCACGGAAGTGCTTTCGAAAATGAATTGCGGCGAAACACTCGACATAATACCGGCCCTTGGCAACGGATTTGATGTGGAAATGTGTGAAAGCCGTCCGCTGCTTGTCGGCGGGGGTGTGGGATGTCCGCCTCTATACGGACTTGCCAAGAAATTCATTTCACGCGGCATATCTCCCGTTGTGGTGCTGGGATTCAACTCAGCCGAACGAGCCATGATGACAGATATGTTTGCAGAGCTTGATGTTGATTTGCACATTGCCACAGTTGACGGTTCAATGGGGACGCCCGGGTTTGTGACAGATGCAATAGCGGGGTTGGAAGAGAGGCCGGGATATTTTTATGCATGCGGCCCCATGCAGATGCTTCGCGCCCTATGCCGGGAATTGCAATGTCCGGGACAGGTCAGCCTAGAGGCACGCATGGGATGCGGATTCGGCGCCTGCATGTGCTGTTCACTTGAAACGAAGACCGGCCCGAAAAGAATATGCAAAGAGGGTCCGGTGTTTGAAAAGGATACACTTATATGGAAATAAGCACAACACTCAGCGGGGTGAAACTGAAGAATCCGGTGATACCCGCAAGCGGATGTTTCGGATATGGCTATGAGATGGCTGATTTCTATGACATTGACATTCTCGGATCCATATCATTCAAGGGCACCACGAGAGAGCCAAGATTCGGCAATCCTCTTCCGCGGGTGGCGGAATGCACATCGGGAATAATTAACTCGGTGGGATTGCAAAATCCGGGAATTGACCTGGTGAAATCCCGGGAATTGCCACTGATGAGAGAGAAATTTCACGGGCCGATTATTGCCAACATAAGCGGTTTTTCCATAGATGAATATTGCGAATGTTGCAGAAAGATTACCGGAGAGCCACAGGTAGAGATAATCGAGCTGAATGTAAGCTGCCCGAATGTGCATGGTGGAGGCATGAGCTTTGGCACATGTTGTGAATCGGTTGCCGAAGTGGTGAAGGCGGCAAAACAGGAAACGACTCTGCCTGTGTATGTGAAGCTGACCCCCAACGTTACTGACATTGTGTCGATAGCCCGTGCGGCCGAGGATGCCGGGGCTGACGGACTGTGTGTGATAAACACGATGCTTGGGATGCGGATTGACCTGCGCACCCGCAAGCCGGTAATAGCCAACACCATGGGAGGATTTTCAGGGAAAGCGATTTTTCCGGTGGCTCTCAGAATGGTGTATCAGGTGAGTCGGGCTTGCTCGATACCGGTGATAGGTTGCGGGGGAGTGAGCAGCGCGGAGGATGTGATCGAAATGATGATGGCCGGTGCTTCGGCAGTGCAAGTCGGCACTGCAAACCTAATTAATCCATTGGCCTGCAAAGAAATAATTGAATCCCTGCCATGCGCCATGAAAAAATATGAAATTGACTCATTGTCATCTCTCAGAAAAATATCTTAGAATCAGTCATATAGCCCGCCATGCTTCTGATTCTATAGAGCAAAACTCAGCTCAAACATGCGACCCCTAAAGTTAAATTTTATATAAAACAGACTCTAAGGCTCTTAAACATACCCAAATGGAAAAGGATGTAATTATAGCGTGTGATTTTGCTTCTCCGGAAGCCACATATTCATTTCTCGACAATTTTAAAGAAGAGAAACCATTTATTAAGATTGGCATGGAACTTTTTTATGCCGGTGGTCCGGAAATTGTAAAAGAACTCCACCACCGCGGGCATAAGATTTTCCTTGATTTGAAATTGCATGATATCCCCAACACGGTCAGGAAAGCGATGAAGGTTCTTTCCCGGCTGAATGTAGATATGGTTAATGTTCACGCAGCCGGCGGCATTGAGATGATGAAAGCTGCTCTTGAAGGTCTTCAGGAAGGGAGAACAGACGGCACAAGACCCCGCATCATAGCTGTGACACAGCTCACCTCCACATCTCAGGAGATGCTCAATAACCAGCTTATGATTCAGGGGAGAATCAATGATGTGATAGTGCGCTACGCACAAAACAGCAAAGAAGCCGGTCTTGACGGAGTGGTGTGTTCACCGCTTGAAGCAGCTATGGTGAAAGAGGCTTGCGGCGATGGTTTTTTGGCAGTTACACCCGGCATTAGATATCCGGATGCCGCCAAAGATGATCAAAGCCGGATCACATCGCCGGCACGCGCCCGTAAGATTGGATCCGATTTCATTGTTGTAGGACGCCCTATCACTGCGGCTCCCGACGCTGTGGCAGCATACCATCGCTGCTGCAAAGATTTCAAAAACAATTAAAATGGAAAAAGAGATAGCAAAAGAATTGCTCAGGATTCAGGCAGTGTTTCTGAGTCCGGACAAGCCCTTCACATGGGCGAGTGGGATAAAGAGTCCCATATATTGCGACAACCGATTGATACTGACTTCTCCGGCCACCCGCACAAAAGTGGAGAACGCTATAGCGGAGAATGTGAAGAAATATTATCCGGAGGCAGAAGTGCTGATGGGCACCAGCACGGCCGGTATAGCCCACGCAGCGATAGCCGCCCACATCATGGGCATGCCAATGGGATATGTGCGCGGCTCGGCCAAAGATCATGGCCGCAACAACCGCATCGAGGGGCGTTTGAATCCAGGACAGAAAGTAGTTGTGATAGAAGACCTTATATCAACGGGAGGAAGCTGCATTGATGTTGTGGAGGCTCTGCGCGAGGCGGGTGCTGATGTGCTCGGTGTGGTAAGCATCTTTACATACGGCATGAAGAAAGGGCTCGAACGCCTAAGCGCAGCAAATGTGGAGAACCACTCCCTCTCAAATTTCAACACGCTCGTGGATGTGGCAGTGGAAGAAGGATATATCAAAGCTGAAGATGCCACAAAACTCCGGAAATTCATGTCAAATCCTGCTGACGAATCCTGGATTGGTTAATTTAGAGTCTGTTTCATATAGTGAGATTTCTGCCAAAACTTCTCCCAAGTCTTAAAAATTATATGAAACGAAGTCAAAACACTATCAAAAACGAAACACTATGCGACATTTAATCGACCCCACCGACCTGACAAAAGAGGAGGTGGAAGGCATAATCGACCTTGCACTTGACATAATCGGCAATCGCGAAAAATATGCTTCGGCATGTCAGGGCAAGAAACTTGCCACACTCTTTTACGAGCCATCCACCCGCACGCGCCTTAGCTTCACATCAGCGATGATGGAGCTTGGAGGGAATGTGATTGGCTTTTCAGATGCCATGAATTCATCAGTGAGCAAAGGAGAGACAGTGGCTGACACCACGCGGGTGATCAACTGCTTTGCCGACATAATAGCGATGAGACACCCGGTGGAGGGTGCACCGCTGGTTTCGGCTCTGAATTCTTCGACACCGGTAATAAATGCCGGCGACGGCTCACACGCCCACCCCACGCAAACTCTTACCGATCTGCTCACCATAAAGAGAGAAATAGGCAGATTCGACAATCTCACCATAGGCTTTTGCGGCGATTTGAAATTCGGTCGCACGGTGCATTCGCTGATAAAAGCCCTTTCACGCTACACCGGAGTGAACGTTGTGCTCATTGCACCCGAAGAACTCAGACTTCCCACATATATGAAAGCAGAGGTGTGCGACAAATATAATGTTGCATATAGGGAGGTGAACTCACTCGAAGAAGTTATGCCTGAACTTGATGTGTTGTATATGACACGTGTGCAGAAAGAGAGATTTCTTGACGAGGAGGAATATGAACGTGTGAAAGACTGCTTTGTGCTGACATCCGACAAGCTACGCAATGCCAAGCCCGGGATGAGGATTCTGCATCCGCTACCGCGTGTCAACGAGATTTCCACAGAAGTTGACAACGATCCGCGCGCGGCATATTTCCGTCAGGTGGAAAATGGCAAATTCGTAAGGATGGCATTGATTCTCACCCTTCTTGAATGGGCCACCGACAGCAAGGAAGAGAAATCAGTTTTGCCGGCAGATGCCGTGATTCTCAATGAAAAATGCCGCAATCCGCGTTGCATATGCAATCATGAAAGGGTGACACCCTATTTCCGGCCTGCGACAGATGGGAAAGGAATGCGATGCGCGTATTGTGAATCACATCTGTAATGAAATTTGTGAAATTCAAAAATTTTGAGTAATTTTGCGCATGGAAATATCCTCAATGAAAATTTCTATAAGCATGTAACCGACGCGCAGGCGCCCGGACCGATACGGCCGGGCGCCTGCCGCTTTAGCCGCTGACTCATAAATTTTTCAGGGTCCGTTAGAGTCTGTTTCATAAAAAACTGAAAAAATAACAAAATATTGAATGGATAAGAAAGTAGCAGTAGTAATGGGATCCACAAGCGATCTCGGGGTTATGAAAGGAGCGTTTGAAATCCTTGATCAATTCGGAGTGGAATATGAGAAGCGGGTGTTCAGCGCACACCGCACACCCGTGGCACTTGAGGAATGGATAAAGGGAGCGCGCGAACGCGGCATAAAAGCATTTATAGCCGGAGCCGGGGGCGCCGCCCACCTTGCGGGCGTAGTGGCCGCCCACACCACACTCCCTGTGATTGGAGTGCCCATTATGTCGAAAGCTTTGCGCGGTCTCGACTCAATCCTCGCCATGGCACAGATGCCTTCCGGCATACCGGTTGCCACAGTGGCGATCGATGGTGCAAAAAATGCAGCATTGCTTGCTATAGAGATTCTCGGAGTCACAGATGAAACAATGCATCGCAAGCTACGCGAATTTCGCGACGAACAAGCCCGCAAAATCCTGGAAACTGAAATCTAATTCTGACATATAATCGATTACTCATGTCTGCACATCGTGTATTTGTAGAAAAACGTCCCGAATTCAGGGTGGAAGCCGAAAGCCTTCGCAAGGAGCTGAACACCACACTGGGACTTGACATAAAAGACCTGCGTCTCATCTGTGTCTACGACCTGTTCGGCTTCTCTGAAGAGCTTCTCGCCAAAACACGTTATGGTGTGTTTGGAGAAACAGCCACCGACACTGTGACCGACACCCTGGAAACCGACAACGCACCACACCTTGCAGTGGAGTCTCTTCCGGGACAATATGACCAGCGGGCGGCTGCGGCCCGCGAATGCGTTCGTCTTGTCAGCCCGGAAGCAGATGTTGAAATTCTCAGCGCGCGCATGTATATATTTGACAAGGGAGTCACTCCCGAACAGCTGAAGAAAATCGCATCATATCTAATCAACTCAGTTGAATCTCGCGAGAAAGATCTCTCAAAACTTGAACTTCCCGGGCACGCGCATGCACTGCCGGTGAAAACGCTCAACGGTTTCAGAGAGATAACAGCGTCAGAAGCCGATGCATATTGCCACAGCATGGGTCTCGCCATGAATGCCGATGACCTGATGGAAGTGGTGAAATATTTCACAGCCGAAGGCCGGGACCCTAACGAAACCGAGCTTCGGATTCTTGACACATATTGGAGCGACCACTGCCGCCACACCACATTCACTTCTCTTCTCACTGACATAGAAGTGAAAGACTCATTCATTGCTGAGGATATACGCGAGAGTCTTAACTTATGGCACAAAATGCGGTCGGATTTGGGACGGAGCAACAAGCCTCTTTGCCTGATGGATCTTGCCACAATCGGTGCACGCTGGCTTCGGGCCAACGGAAAACTCGAAGACCTGGAGCAAAGCGAGGAGAACAACGCATGCAGCATATATGTGGATGTGGATGTGGACGGAGCCAATGAGAAATGGCTTTTGCAATTCAAGAATGAAACGCACAATCATCCCACAGAGATAGAGCCATTTGGGGGGGCATCCACATGTCTGGGAGGCGCAATACGCGACCCGCTGAGCGGACGCAGTTATGTGTATCAGGCAATGCGTGTCACCGGAGCCGGTGACATATACCGGAATGTGGCAGACACACTTCCGGGAAAACTTCCACAAAGAGTGATTTCAAAAGTGGCAGCACACGGCTATTCATCATATGGCAATCAGATAGGGCTGGCCACTACGCATGTGCGCGAGATATACCATCCGGGATATGTTGCCAAGCGGCTTGAAGTGGGCGCGGTTGTCGGCGCCGTGAGAGCCGGGGATGTTCGCCGCGAACGTCCGGCAGCCGGGGATGTGGTGCTGATGTTTGGCGGCCGCACAGGGCGCGACGGCATCGGGGGCGCCACAGGCTCATCAAAAGAGCACAATGAATCATCTCTTGAGATGTGCGGCTCTGAAGTGCAGAAGGGAAATGCTCCCGAAGAGAGGAAACTCGCCCGCCTTTTTAGGCGCCCGGAGGTGACACGCCTCATAAAAAAATCAAATGATTTCGGCGCGGGCGGTGTGAGCGTTGCAATTGGAGAACTCACTGATGGTCTTGACATTTATCTTGACCGTGTCACCACTAAATATGCGGGATTGAATGCCACCGAACTTGCAATTTCTGAAAGCCAGGAGAGGATGTCAGTGGTTGTGGAAGCCTCCGACATGGATGAATTCATGAAATATTGTCATGAAGAAAACATTGAGGTGCGCCACGTGGCAGATGTGACCGATTCCGGGCGCATGCGCATATATTACAAAGGAGAAACTGTTGCCGACCTCAGTCGCGAATTCATTGATTCGGCCGGCGCGCCGCATTTCGCAAAAGCTGTGGTGGCACCGGTGGAGCAACATCATCCGTTTGAGCGCGAAGTGGAAGGGGAAACATTCAAAGACAAGCTTCTCAACAATCTGCTTGATCCGAATGTAACTTCACAGAGGGGCCTTATAGAGATGTTTGATTCCACAATCGGAGCGAGCACCGTGCTCATGCCCTTTGGAGGTTTGCACAACGGCACGGAGACACAGGTGAGCGTGCAGAAACTTCCCACAGGCACACACCACACCAATACAGCCTCGATGATGTCATGGGGTTTTGACCCCTTTATCTGCAGCCGCAGTCCCTATCATGGTGCGGCATATGCAGTTGTAAGCGCGGTGGCAAAAGCTGTTGCAGCCGGGGCAGACTTCCACAAGATGCGCTTCTCCTATCAGGAATATTTTGAGCGGATGCACTCTCCCGAATCCTGGGGCAAGCCCTTGTCGGCACTGCTTGGCGCATTAAGGATGCAGAAAGAATTCGGATTGCCCTCCATAGGTGGAAAAGACTCGATGAGCGGCACATTCGGCAATATCAATGTTCCGCCAACAATGATAGCCTTCGGTGTGGCAACCGTTGACGCACGCGACGTGATCAGTCCTGAATTGAAAGGTGTGAACCACGGACTTTATCTGCTTCGCCATCGTCCGCTGAAATCGGGCATGCCTAATTCGGCGGCACTTCAGGCGTCATACGATGCAATCTATGGCAATATCAAAAACAAACGCATCCCGAGTGCGTATGCCATAGGCCGGGGAGGACTGGCCGAGGCACTGGTTAAGATGTCGCTTGGCAATCACATAGGTGTTGATACATCGGTTGACGAAAATGACATTTTCGAGCCGGCTTATGGCTCAATAGTGTTTGAAGCAATCGAGCCGATAGAGATTCCCGGTGTGGAATTCATCGGATATACAATAGCAGAGCCGAAAGTAAAAATCAACCACACAGAGATTTCAATCGAGGATCTGGCGAAGAAAACCGGCGAAAAATTCAACGAGATATATCCTGACACGGCAGACACCGCAGGGGAAGCACCCGATGCTTCATGCAATATCAGGCCCACGGCCTACAGCGGCACACCGGTGGAGCATCCAAAAGTGCTGCTTCCGGTATTTCCGGGCACAAACTGCGACTATGACATGCAGTCGGCATTTGCCGCCGAAGGAGCAGAAGTGACAACATGTGTGTTCCGCAATCTGACGGCAGAAGATATCTCCGCGTCATGCTCAGAATTAGCATCCGGCATAGACAACAGCCATATTCTGGCGATAAGCGGCGGATTTTCGGCAGCCGATGAGCCCGACGGCTCGGGGAAATTCATTGCGACAGTGTTGCTGAATGCAGAAGTACGAGCTGCTGTGGGAAGGCTTATGGCTCGCGGCGGACTGATTCTGGGAATCTGCAACGGCTTTCAGGCACTTGTAAAGTCGGGGCTTTTGCCGTTCGGAAAGATTGGCGAACTCACACCTGACTCCCCCACCCTCTTCCGCAACGACATCAACCGTCACATCTCACAGATAGCCGTGACACGCGTAGGCACCACAGCTTCTCCCTGGCTCGACGGTTTCACAATCGGCGAGCTACACAGCATTGCGATGTCGCATGGCGAAGGGAAATTTGTTGCCGATGAGAAGCTTCTCAACACATTGCTTACTAACGGGCAGATTGCATTCCAATATGCCGACCCCCTGACAGGGCATGCCACAATGCAGTCGCCGATGAATCCCAACGGCTCTTCATGGGCAATAGAGGGAATTATATCTCCCGACGGACACATTCTCGGCAAGATGGGGCATTCCGAACGCTATCGCGAAGGACTGATGAAGAATGTGGCAGGCAACAAGGAGCAGAATATTTTCAGAAACGCTGTAAATTATTTCAGAAACAAATAAAAACATATGCCGCGACAACTACATTATACAATGTCGCGTCACAAAATAACATATAAAAATGGAACAGAAAGAGATGCTCTATGAGGGCAAGGCAAAACAAGTGTATGCAACTGATGACGAAAACATCGTGGTGATTCATTACAAAGATGCTGCAACGGCATTCAACAATCTGAAGAAAGCCACTATCGACAACAAGGGCGTTCTCAACAATGACATCACCACCCGCATATTCCGCAAGCTCAATGAAGCCGGGATTCCCACCCACTATATTGACACGCTCAACGACCGTGACCAGCTTTGCCACAAGGTGAAAATATTCCCTCTGGAGGTAATCGTCCGCAACGTAATAGCCGGCTCAATGGCAAAACGTCTCGGCATAGAGGAGGGCACACCCGCGCCTAACACCATCTTTGAGATTTGCTATAAGGATGACGCCCTCGGAGATCCTCTGATCAACGACCACCATGCTGTTGCACTCGGCGCCGCCACATATGACGAGCTAAAGGAAATATATTCGCTCACCGACCGCATCAATGAGTTTCTCAAGGAAATGTTCAAGAAAATCAACGTTCGTCTTGTAGACTTCAAGATTGAATTCGGCAAGACTCACGATGGCAAGATAGTGCTGGCAGATGAAATCAGCCCCGACACATGCCGTCTGTGGGATTATGACACCAACGAAAAGCTTGACAAAGACCGTTTCCGCCGGGATCTCGGCAATGTGATAGGGGCATACGAAGAAATAGACAGCCGTCTGAACAAACTTTAACAGGAGTACCATATGGCAAAAAGTTATGAAGCCTCAGGGGTGAATCTCGAAGCCGGTTATGAGTCGGTGGCCCGCATAAAGAAGCACGTGGCCTCCACAATCCGCAAGGGCTGCATGGGCGGCATAGGGGCATTCGGCGGCATGTTCGATCTTGGTTCGCTCGGATATAAGCACCCCATATTGGTGAGCGGCACCGATGGAGTGGGCACAAAGCTTAAGATAGCGTTTGCCCTCAACCGTCATGACACAATCGGCATCGATGCGGTTGCGATGTGTGTCAACGATGTTTTGGCACAAGGAGCCGAGCCTCTTATTTTTCTTGACTATATCGCGGTGGGCCACAACCGGCCTGAGGTGATAGAGGCTATTGTGTCGGGCGTGGCAGAAGGATGTGTCAGAGCGGGATGCGCTCTAGTTGGCGGTGAAACGGCGGAAATGCCGGGGATGTATGCCCCCGACGACTATGACATTGCCGGATTCACTGTTGGCGCAGTGGAGAAAGAGCGTCTGATAGACGGCTCTAAAGTGAGCGAAGGTGATGTGCTTGTAGCGCTTCCCTCAACAGGCGTACACTCCAACGGATTCTCACTGGTGCGCAAGATAGTGGCAGATGCCGGCCTCGACCTCAATGCGAAATATGAGGAGACCGGCAATAAGACACTTGGCGAGACACTTCTCACTCCCACAGCAATATATGTGAAGCCGGTGCTTGCACTGATGAAAGAGGTGGATGTGCATGGTGTGGCCCACATCACCGGTGGTGGTTTTGATGAAAATATTCCGCGCATTCTTCCCGAAGGACTCGGTGCGTTGGTGAAGGAAGGAAGCTGGAAGATACTTCCGGTGTTTGATTTGCTGATGAAATATGGAGGCGTGCCCCGGCGCGAGATGTTCAATATCTTCAACATGGGAGTGGGAATGGTGATTGCAGTGTCGGCAGATGATGCCGACAAGGCATTGCAAAATCTTAAAAATTCAGGCATCGATGCAAGCATAATCGGGGAGGTTGTGAAAGGTGCCGGCGTAACACTTGAGTAATGAAAGCATTAATAAGCGTAAGCGATAAAAAGGGAGTTGTGGATTTCGCAAAGTCTCTTGAGGAGCTGGGCTGGGAAATCATAGCTACCGGCGGCACAATGAAGATGCTGCTTGACAACGGAGTGAAAGTGACAGGCATCAGCGAGATAACCGGGTTTCCGGAAATATGCGGCGGGCGTGTGAAAACGCTTCATCCCAAAGTGCATGGTGCGCTTCTCGGACGCCGCGACAATGAAAATGACATGGCACAGCTGGCGGAAAACGGCATAGAACTCATAGATCTCGTATGCGTGAATCTCTATCCTTTTGAAGCCACAGTGGCCAAACCTGATGTAACTTTGGCCGATGCCATTGAGAATATCGATATAGGGGGGCCGTCAATGCTTCGCAGCGCGGCTAAAAACTGCAAAAGTGTCACAGTGGTGTGCGATCCGGAAGATTACAAAATCATTCTTGATGAAATATCCTCCACAGGCAATACCACTCCGGAGACACGCTTGAAGCTTTCTGCGAAAGCCTACACTCACACTGCACTTTATGACAGCCATATAGCTGCATACATGCGTCGTCAGGCAGGATTACCGGAAAAGTTGTTTCTCAGTTTTGACGAGGTGCAGACACTGCGGTATGGAGAGAATCCGCATCAGAATGCAAAATTCTATAAGACAGAGAAGGAATATTCATATTCAGTGGCCACTGCCCGCCAGATTCAGGGGAAGGAGCTTTCCTACAACAATATCCAGGATGCCAATGCAGCGCTTGAGATAGTCAGCGAATTCAATGAGCCGTTTTGTGTGGGTCTGAAGCACATGAATCCATGCGGAGCAGCTGTCGGCGCCGATGTGTTTGACGCATGGACACGCGCATATGAGGCAGACAAGGTGAGCATCTACGGAGGCATAGTGGCATTTAACCGCGAAGTAACTGAAGAGGTGGCGCTCGCCATGAAGCCGATATTTCTTGAGATAGTAATGGCGCCGTCATTTACAGCCGGCGCTCTCGAAGTGTTCTCCAAAAAGAAAAACCTGCGTGTGCTTGAAGTGAAGATGGAAAACGCATGCGAACCGCGCATGGCGTTGGTGGGTGTGACAGGAGGATTGCTGGTGCAGGATTCCGACACTGAATGTGTGGAAATTACAGACGACATGACTGTGACAGAACGCCACCCTGATTCGCGCGAGCTTGCTGATATGGATTTTGGCTGGAAAATTGTGAAGCATGTGAAATCCAATGCCATAGTAGTGGTGAAGGATGGTGCGACACTTGGCGTGGGAGCCGGCCAGATGAATCGTGTCGGCTCTGCCGGAATCGCACTTGAAGAAGCCCGCAAGGCCGGAGCTACCGATGGACTTGTGTTATGCTCGGATGGATTTCTTCCTTTTGACGACACTGTGGAGCAGGCTTCAGAATATGGGGTCACGGCCATTGTGCAGCCCGGAGGCAGCATCCGTGATGAGGATTCTGTGAGAAAAGCCAACGAGAAAGGAATTGCAATGCTGTTCACCGGCATGCGCCACTTCAAACACTAATTTGCCACTTCAAGCATCATTATGGGAAAGAAAGTTCTTGTGATAGGAGGTGGAGGCCGGTGTCACGCAATAGTAGACAGCTTGTCGAAATCAGCCGAAGTGGAGAAGATATATTGCGCCCCGGGCAATGCAGGCATAGGCAAACAGGCAGAGCCGGTGCCGCTGCAGGTGGCCGACATAGACAATCTTCTTGAATTTGCAAAAAGTCACGCTATAGATCTCACTATAGTGGGTCCGGAAGCTTCACTTGCAGCCGGAATAACAAACGCATTCCGAGAGGCGGGACTGAAGATTTTCGGTCCTACCCGGGAGGCGGCACGCATTGAGAGCAGCAAGGAATATGCCAAGGATTTGATGAAACGCTACAACATTCCGACAGCAGCCTATCGCACTTTCAGCGACTTTGATGAGGCGTTGGCATATGTGAAGGCAGGGCCACTGCCCATCGTTATCAAATATGACGGGCTTGCGGCCGGCAAGGGAGTTGTGGTTGCACTCACAGAGTCAGAGGCTGAAGATGCGCTCCGCGACATGCTTCTGGACTGCACATTCGGGGAAGGGCGCGTTGTGATAGAGGAATTTCTTGATGGTCCGGAATTCTCATTCATGTGTGTTGTCAATGGCAACAAACTTTATCCGCTCGACATTGCCCGCGACCACAAACGGGTTCATGATAACGACCGCGGCCCAAATACCGGAGGTATGGGCGCATATTCACCCGTTCCGTTTGTAACGGAAGAGATTCGCCGGAAAGCTCTTGACACCATAATGCGTCCGGTGGCCGAAGCAATGGTGAATGAGGGTGTGCCCTTCACCGGTGTGCTATATGGCGGACTCATTCTTCACAATGGTGTGCCCAAGGTGATAGAATTTAACGCACGCTTTGGAGATCCGGAAACAGAGGTGGTGCTCCCGCGTCTGAAGAGCGACTTTTATAAATTTATCGATTCCGCTGTGGATGGCCTCCCCTTTGACACTGAATGGAAAGAGGAGAGTGTGCTTGGTGTTGTAATGGCGGCGGAAGGCTATCCGGGCAAATATGAGAAGGGACACATTATACACGGACTTGAGAAGATTGACACTCCGGTGTATCACATGGGCACGGCAATCCGCAAAGAAGAGACACTGACCGTGGGAGGCCGGGTGCTGATGGTGCTTGGCGAAGGAGCAAGCCTTGCCGAAGCTCGCGAAAAGGCTTATTCTGCGGTGGGGAAGATCGATTGCCGAGCTCTGTTCTATCGCACCGATATAGGAGCAAGAGAGGCATAGAGCTCGGGAATTGGGAAGCGCGGATTGGGGGTTGAAAATTAAACAAAATCACATTTTATACATGATAATTAACGGTAAAGACCTCGCACGTGAAATAAAAGAGGATATTGCGACAAAAGTGCCGGAATATATTGAGAAATACGGACGTGCTCCACATTTGGCTGTGATTCTTGTTGGAGAAGATCCGGCGAGCATGTCATATGTAAAATCCAAAGGTAAGGATGCTGAACAGGTAGGCTACCAAAGCACAACAATCCGGCTTCCCGAATCGACATCAGAGGAAGAATTGCTAAAAGTGATCAGCAATCTTAACACCGACAACAGTGTTGACGGCATACTTGTGCAGCTACCGGTGCCGGCACATATCAATGAGGACCGTGTGATTGAAGCAATTTCTCATGAAAAGGATGTTGACGGGTTTCATCCGGCCAATGTTGCAGCGCTTTGGCAGAAACGCAGCTGTGTGTATCCTTGCACGCCAAAGGGAGTGATGCGGATGCTCGACAAAGCCGGTGTGGATATAGAAGGCAAACGCGCCGTAGTGATCGGGCGCAGCAATATTGTAGGGCTTCCCATGGCCAAGATGCTTCTTGACCGCAATGCCACAGTGACCATAGCCCACAGCCGCACGAAGAATCTCGCTGAGCTTACGCGTCAGGCCGACATTCTCATAGCGGCAGTGGGGCGCTTGCGATTTGTCACCAAAGATATGGTTGCTCCGGGCGCAGTAGTGATTGACGTAGGTGTAAACCGCGACCCGGCAACGGGGAAGCTGGCCGGCGATGTGGATTATGAGGCAGTTGAAAGCATAGCGTCGGTGATTACGCCGGTGCCCGGCGGAGTGGGGCCGATGACCCGCGCATGTTTGATGGAGAATACGCTTGAATGCTATCTCCAGGCTCAAAACAATAAAAAATAAGAAGATATGATTCCCAGATATTCACGACCTCAGATGCGCGCCATCTGGACGGAAGAAAACAAATTTGACGCTTATCTCAAAGTGGAGATACTTTCTGCGGAGGCATGGCGCGAACTTGGAGTGGTGCCTCCGGAAGACATTGACAAACTTTGGAAGAACGCCACATTCAATATTGACCGCATAAAGGAAATTGAGGAGCAGACACGCCACGACATAGTGGCATTCACACGCGCTGTGAGTGAATCACTTGGCGAGGAACGCAAGTGGGTTCATTACGGACTGACATCCACAGATGTGGTAGATACAGCCAACGGTTATCTTCTCAAGCAGGCCAACGACATTCTTCGCGAGGATCTCTCCAAATTTGTGGAGATGCTTCGCAAACAAGCAATCAAATATAAATATACACCTTGCATCGGCCGAACTCACGGCATTCATGCCGACATAACATCGTTCGGCCTCAAATGGGTGCTTTGGCACGCAGAGATGGAGCGCAACATAAAGCGTTTTGAGGCTGCGGCCCGCGGGGTGGAAGCGGGCAAAATCAGCGGTGCAGTAGGCAATTTCGCCAACATACCGCCGTTTGTGCAGGATTATGTGTGTGGGAAGCTCGGCATAGAGAGCGCGGATGTGTCGACACAGGTGATTCAGCGCGACCGTCACGCATACTATCTTGCCACCATCGCACTTATCGGAGCATCAATCGAGCAGATGGCTATGGAGGTGAGAGGGTTGCAACGCACCGAGGTGCACGAAGTGGAGGAAGCGTTTGGCAAGGGTCAGAAAGGCTCGAGCGCAATGCCCCACAAGCGCAACCCCATCGGCTCTGAAAACATGTGTGGATGTGCGCGTGTGCTCCGCGGATATATGGTCACGTCATATGAGAATGTGGCATTATGGCATGAGCGCGACATATCTCATTCGGCCACAGAGAGAATAATTCTTCCGGATGCCACAATGCTTCTTGACTATATGCTCAACCGCATGTGCAACATTCTGGGGAATCTCACTGTGTTTGAAGACCGGATGAAAAGCAATATCTATATCACAAATGGTGTGATATTCGCCCAGCGAGTCATGAATGCACTCATCGCCAAAGGTTTCGCACGCGAACAGGCCTACGACACGGTGCAGCCGGTGGCCATGGCCGCAATGGCGCAGGGTGTGGCATATTCCGACCTGCTGATGGAGAATCCCGTGATACTTGAGAACCTCACAAAAGAGGAGCTTGAGAATTGCTTCACGCTCGATTATTACATGAAGAACGTAGATTACATTTACAAACGCAATAAAATAGAGGAATAATGTCGGAAAGATTGGTTGTAATCGGCTCCCAATGGGGAGACGAGGGTAAAGGAAAAATTACCGACTATTTTGCATGCCGTGCGGATATGGTGGTCCGCTATCAGGGCGGCAACAATGCCGGCCACAGCGTAATGTTCAACGGCCGGAAATATTCGCTGCAAAGCATCCCGTCGGGAATTTTTAATCCCGACACTGTGAATGTGATGGGCAACGGCATGGTGGTCAATCCGGAGTCGGTTATTGTGGAACTTGACCGGCTACACAAACAGGGTGTGACCGACTACAAGCTCTTTATCTCCGACAGAGCTGCCATGGTGATGCCCTGGCATGCAGATTTGGACGGCGCCTATGAGCAGCTGAAAGGAGGCAAACTCATCGGCACCACGAAGAAGGGAATAGGCCCGGCCTATTGCGACAAGTATGGGCGCGTTGGCCTCCGCATGGGAGACCTTCTCGAGCCGGAATATTTTGCAGAAAGACTTAAGGACGCACTCTCTCAGAAGAATATGGAGTTAGAGTCGCTCGGACTTCCCACTTATAAATTTGAGGAGGTGTATGCACGCTATATGGAAATTGCCAAGACACTTTCTCCCATGATAACCGACACATCTGACTTGATCAACAAAGCATTGCGCACGGAGAATAAGATTTTGTTTGAGGGAGCCCAAGGGATGATGCTTTGCATAGATCATGGCACCTATCCGTTTGTCACAAGCTCCACACCATCATCGGCAAGCGTGCCTGTGGGAGCGGGCATATCGCCTAAATGGATTGACAATGTTGTGGGAGTGGCCAAGGCATATTGCACACGCGTGGGCGAGGGGCCGTTCCCCACTGAGCTTCTCGATGCAACAGCCCATGAGATTCGCGAACGGGGACACGAATATGGCACTGTCACCGGACGCCCGCGGCGTGTAGGCTGGTTTGACGCTGTAGTGGCACGCTATACAAGCAGACTTGCCGGAATCGACTATTGGGCACTGATGCTTTTTGATGTGCTGTCAGGTCTTGACAAGGTGAAGATTTGCACTCATTATGAGCTTGACGGCGTATTGGTTGACACGCCGCCGTCGACAATTTCCCGGTTATCACGCTGCAAGCCGGTGTTTATAGAGCTCGAAGGATGGAGCGAAGATATAACGGGTGTGAAATCATTTGATGAGCTTCCGGATGCGGCCAAGGCATATGTGCGTAAGATAGAAGAGCTTACAGAGGTGCCCGTGGGAGTAATTTCTGTGGGGCCGGATCGTACACAGACGATAATAGTGTCGGAAAAATTAAAGAATTTTTAGTTATGTCATTTTTAAAGGATAAAGTAGTTGAAGAGGGAATGACGTTTGACGACGTTCTTCTTGTGCCGGCCTATTCGGAGGTGACCCCAAACATGGTGGATGTAAAAACGCGGTTCTCGCGCAATATCACTCTGAACATACCTGTGGTGTCGGCAGCGATGGACACTGTGACAGAAGCGGCCATGGCAATAGCGATTGCCCGTCAGGGGGGGATCGGAGTGATACATAAAAACATGTCGATAGAGGCACAGGCAGCCGAGGTCAGGAAGGTGAAGCGCGCAGAGAGTGGCATGATATTCGATCCCGTCACCATCACTCCCGAGCAGACGGTTGGCGATGCAAAGCATATTATGCACGAGAATCACATCGGCGGCATTCCGGTGGTAGACAGCAATATGCGTCTTGCGGGAATTGTAACGAACCGCGACCTCCGCTTTCAGACAGATGAAAATCTGCCGATTTCGGAAGTTATGACCAAAGACAACATTGTCACAACCACAAATCCCGACCTCACGGAGGCATCGCAGATTTTGCTGCGTCATAAAATCGAGAAGCTGCCGGTGGTAGACGCCAACAACAAGCTTGTGGGGCTTATCACCTATCGCGACATAACCAAAATAGAAGATTATCCCAATGCATGCAAAGACAGTAAGGGTCGTCTGCGTGTCGCAGCGGGAGTCGGTGTGACAAGCGACACACTCAGACGTGTGGAGGCACTGGTGAACGCCGGAGTTGATGCAGTAGTGATAGACACGGCGCACGGACATTCGGCGAATGTTGTTAACACGCTGAAAGACGTTAAGAAAAACTTTCCGGGGATTGACGTACTGGTGGGGAATATCGCCACCGCGGAAGCAGCTGAATATCTGATTAAGAATGGGGCAGATGGAATCAAGGTGGGCATTGGCCCGGGCTCCATTTGCACCACACGCATTGTGGCCGGAGTGGGAGTGCCCCAGCTCAGTGCCATTTACAATTGCTCGCAAGTGGCCGCGAAGCACAATGTTCCGGTGATTGGCGATGGCGGACTCCGTTATTCGGGCGACGTTGTGAAGGCTATAGCAGCCGGTGCCGACTGTGTGATGATGGGCTCAATGCTCGCCGGCACAGAGGAATCACCGGGAGAAACAATCATATATAATGGTCGCAAATTCAAAGCTTACAGAGGCATGGGATCGATTGAGGCTATGGAAGCAGGCTCCAAAGACCGCTATTTCCAAAGCGAGACAAAAGATTCAAGCAAGTTTGTTCCGGAAGGAATCGTGGCTCGCGTGCCTTACAAGGGAACTTTGTATGAAACAATTTATCAGCTTCTCGGCGGCCTGCGCTCCGGCATGGGATATTGCGGCGCAAAAGATATCAATGCGCTCCATAATGCCCGCTTCGTGCGCATCACATCGGCCGGTGTGATTGAGAATCACCCGCATGACGTGACAATTACAAAGGAGGCTCCCAACTATTCACCAGGCAGCAATTAATTTCGATGGAAAAGATACTGATTATAGATTTCGGGTCGCAGTATACCCAGCTTATCGCCCGCAGGGTTCGCGAGCTTAACGTGTATTGTGAGATTCATCCTTTCAACCATCTTCCGGAGGCTGATGCCGATGTAAAGGGTGTGATTTTATCCGGGAGTCCGGCTTCTGTGCGTGATGCCGGATCACCGCGTATTGACCTTTCACAATATAAGGGGAAATATCCGTTGCTTGGTGTGTGCTACGGAGCTCAATTGCTGGCTTATGAATATGGGGGCAATGTGCAGGGCGCGCCGAGCCGCGAATATGGGCGTGCCATGCTTACGGTGGTGGCTCCCGCCGACCCTTTGATGAATGAGATTCCTTCACCCACACAAGTATGGATGTCGCATGGTGACACTATTACTGACATACCGGAGAATTACCGCATCATAGGCTCGACGGATAATGTCAGGGTGGCCGCCTACCGAATTGAGGGAGAAAACACATGGGGAATACAGTTCCACCCGGAAGTGTTTCATTCCACCGACGGTCCGCGTCTGCTGTCGAATTTCGTGCTCGGCATTTGCGGCTGCGCGGGCAACTGGAGCCCCGCATCCTTTATTGATTCAACGGTGGCTGAGCTGAAGAGCAGGATTGGCAATGACAAGGTGATTCTGGGTCTTTCAGGAGGTGTTGATTCCACTGTGGCCGCCGTGCTTCTGAATAAGGCAATTGGCAACAATCTGCATTGTATTTTTGTAAACAATGGTTTGCTGCGCGCCAATGAGTTTGATGACGTGCTCGCGCAATATAAGGGCATGGGGCTGAATGTCAGAGGTGTTGACGCATCCGACAGATTTTATGCGGATTTGAAGGGTGTGACTGATCCCGAGCGCAAGCGCAAGATAATCGGCCGCGACTTTGTTGAGGTGTTCAATGAGGAGGCGAAAAAGATAGAGGGGGCATCGTGGCTCGGACAAGGAACCATATATCCTGATGTCATTGAGAGTTGTTCTGTGAAGGGACCCTCGGCCACCATTAAATCCCACCACAATGTAGGGGGGCTCCCGAAAGAGATGAATTTGAAAATTGTGGAGCCGTTGCGCCTGCTTTTCAAGGATGAGGTGCGCAGGGTTGGCAAGGCATTGGGCATTTCTCCGGAGCTTTTAGGTCGTCATCCTTTTCCGGGGCCGGGACTTGGCATCCGCATATTGGGAGAAGTTACGGCTGAAAAGGTTCGTGTGCTCCAGGCAGCCGACAAGATATTTATAGACAACCTGAGAGAATCGGGTTGGTATGACAAAATATGGCAGGCGGGCGTGATGCTTCTGCCGGTGCAGAGCGTTGGTGTGATGGGGGATGAACGCACATATGAGAGTTGCGTGGCGCTACGCGCGGTGATTTCCACAGATGGCATGACAGCCGATTGGGTGCACATTCCTTACGAATTGCTGGCCAAAGTCAGTAACGAAATCATTAATAAAGTGCGCGGAGTGAACCGCGTGGTATATGACATTTCCTCCAAACCGCCGGCAACTATCGAGTGGGAATAAGGGGAGGCAAATTAGATGGAATCCTTATCGGCAACTTTTCCGGTGAGGATTCCTTATTTTTTATAGAGCAATTTTTTATTCTTACTGTCCACTAAATAATTTTATTGCCTTGCAAAATTATTTAGCGGACAGCCACACCGGGAACACTCCGCTTTCGAAACGTATCAGACATATCTTTTAGATTTGCAGTCTAATTTTATAACAGATAGATTGATAATCCTTTGAGTGCTTCGATATATTGAATACGTTGCGGATAACCGGGCAATGTTCACATGTGTTCATTCTATACGAATTTTCCATAAAGAGCGAATCAATGCATCTCTCTTGCGATGTGCCTGACAGCAGCGATGGGATGAAAGAAAATCATTCGCGGGCCTGAATAGCGCATAACAATCTTGATTTTTTCTTTCATATCCGGGCGGTAGCAATGCACCCTGCATTTGCGGCAGCTGGACTTGTCTTCGCCAAACGGGCATATTGACAGGCGCAATTTGGCATACTCCAACAGCTCAACGCAATCGGGACACAACTCGCGGTTGCCCTCTTTGTAACGGCAATAAATGCGAATCATCTGCTCTACAGTGTGTTTTTCTCTCTCAATTCGTTTCATGTGTTAGTGGTGTATCCGACACTTACGGCATTTATCAAATGTTTCCAATTTTTTCCCAACTTGCGAAACCACACTTAAAGAATATCTTCAACGATTAAATCAGTTTGTTTCAGCAACTTTCGCGTTGCAATTCAGTCGCATACTCATACACACATGCACTCTGCGGTGAAATCAACAAAACAAGGACTGCGTTTTATCTATTCATCTGTTGAAGTGATAAAAAGTTTAAAACATTTCTTTTATAAGCTACTTGCAAAGATATGCAACAGCGGGTAAAGGTGTGTGATGATTAAGATATTTTAACAAAATTAAAAAATATCTAACTTTGGCCTCGTTTCATAAAAAATAGCGGTCGCCCGGGCGGCTATTTTTATAAAACGCCTTTGCATAGTTGCAAATATTTTATAGATTTGTAGAATTCTGTGGATAACAGACACCCCTCAATCTGTTTCATAAAGGATTAATCACCAAAACATATCAATCATGAGAAAAACACTATTTGGGTGCACAGCACTTCTGGCCATTGCAATCGCATCATGCAATTCATCAAGCGGCAAGACCGAGACAGCCGAAGCAGATGCTGAATTTGCAGCTGCACAACCGATGGAAAGTGGTCAATACTCGGTGACAGGCTACAAGATTACTGGCAAAAACGCTATGGAAGGCAAATTTGACGGACGCATGCTAATATCGCTGAGTCCGGAAGCATCTTCACTTTATGTGTATGAGAATGGCAACCGCACCGGCATTGACTACAAGGTGGTGCTTTCGAAATCATTTGAAAAGAAAGACAGCGTCTATGTGGGTGCAGATTCAAAAGGGCGTCCGGTGAGAATCACCCCTGACAGCTCGGGATATAGACTTACCTTCGAAAAGGCTGCCGACACATGCAGCTTCCAAGTGGAGAAAGCGCCCCTCTCCACCGGCACACCGTTTGAAATCCTTGAGCGGATAAACAAGCAGATGCAGAAAAAATAGCAAAGCGTTAAAATTATTTAAAATACAGACACGTTTTAAAGAAACGAGGTCTAAATATTTTATTTGATTTTTTTGTATATCATATTTTTTTAGTATTTTTGGGAATGGCTGAACAGAGGTTTTGGCCATTCATTTTTTAATTCACTATAAATATCAAAACAGCAAGCTCGTACAATATATAAATTGCAGAGCACTAACCTAAAAATCATATCATGGAACTACCATTCGCAGAATCTTGGAAAATCAAGATGGTTGAACCTATTAAGAAGAGCACCAGAGAAGAACGTGAGAAATGGCTCAAAGATGCTCACTACAACACATTTATGCTCCGCTCGGAGTATGTATATATAGACTGTCTCACCGACTCCGGCACGGGTGCAATGTCCGACCGCCAGTGGGCGGCAATGATGACCGGCGATGAATCATATGCCGGAGCCCGCTCATTCTATGAGCTGAAAGATGTGATTGGGAAAATCACCGGCTTCGAATATGTTATTCCCACCCACCAGGGTCGTGCAGCCGAGAATGTTCTTTTCTCCCACCTTGTAAAAGCCGGAGACATTGTGCCGGGCAACTCACACTTCGACACCACCAAGGGCCACATCGAGAGCAGGAAAGCTTTTGCGGTTGACTGCACGGTCGATGAGGCAAAAAACACTCAGTTGGAAGTGCCTTTCAAAGGGAATGTAGACCTTGACAAGCTTGACAAATGTCTCGCAGAAAATGCCGACAAAGTGCCATTCATCATTGTGACCATCACTAACAATACAGCCGGCGGGCAGCCCGTATCCATGGAGAATCTTCGCGGGGTGCGCCGTATTGCCGACAAATATGGCAAACGAGTGATTTTCGACTCTGCCCGCTTTGCCGAGAACGCATATTTTATCAAGACACGCGAACCGGAATTTAAAGATGCCACAATTAAGGAAATCTGTCGCGAGATGTTCTCTCTTGCAGATGCAATGACAATGTCATCTAAGAAGGATGGTCTTGTGAACATGGGAGGCTTCATCGCCACACGCTGGGAAGACATCTATGAAGGTGCCAAAAGATTTGTGATTCCATTCGAAGGTTTCCTTACATATGGCGGCATGAACGGCCGCGACATGGCCGCTCTCGCTGTGGGTCTTGACGAGAATACAGAATTCGACATGCTTGAAACCCGCATCAAGCAGGTGGAATATCTCGCCAAGAAGCTCGATGAATATGGCATTCCCTATCAGCGTCCTGTTGGTGGTCACGCTCTCTTTATTGACGCTGACAAGGTGCTCGACCAGGTGCCCAAGGAGGAATTTCCCGCGCAGCGACTCACAATCGAGCTTTATCTTGAAGGTGGTGTGAGAGGATGCGAAATCGGATATCTGCTTGCCGACCGTGACCCTGTGACCCGCGAAAACCGATTCGACGGCAACGACTTCCTTCGCCTCTGCGTGTGCCGCCGCACATATACCGACAATCACATGAATGTGATTGCAGCAGCGCTCAAGAATGTGTATGACCGCCGCCATGAAATCAAGCACGGCGTGAAAATCAAATGGGAAGCAGAGCTGATGCGCCACTTCACATGTCAATTTGAACTCCTTTAAGAGTCTGTTTTAGGCTCCATTTCATAATATTCAATAAAAAAAGCTGCCCGAACGGACAGCTTTTTTTATGAGATTTTATGGAGCTTATCTGCAGTCTATTTTTATTTCCGCTGCGGCGCGCTCCACTTTGTCGCAGGCTTCTTCAACAGTGTTGCCTGTGGCGAGCATCACTCCCATGCGGCGGTGTCCGTTGACCTCCGGCTTGCCAAACACGCGCATGTCGGTGCCTTCGATAGTCAGAGCCTTCTCCATACCTGAGAATACAATGTCTTTTGAATTGCCGTAAGCCAGCATGGCGCGTGAGGCCGAGGGCCCATAGAATCTGATTTCGGGGATTGGAAGACCAAGCAGAGCCCGCACATGAAGTGCAAATTCGCTGAGATGCTGCGAAATCAGAGTCACCATGCCGGTGTCGTGCGGACGTGGCGACACTTCTGAAAAAATCACATCATCACCTTTGATAAAGAGTTCCACTCCGAAAATGCCATATCCTCCGAGAGCATCTGTGATTTTTCTTGCAATTTCTTCGGCTTTCTGTAATGCTGTTGCCGACATATGCTGCGGCTGCCAACTGCGCCGATAGTCGCCATCTTCCTGATAATGGCCGATGGGCTCGCAGAAACTTGTTCCACCGATATGACGCACGGTAAGGAGAGTGATTTCATAATCGAAATCAACAAAGCCCTCTACGATTACAGCGCCTCCACCGGCACGTCCGCCCTCTTGAGCCTCCTTCCAGGCATGCGCAATCTGCGACTCCTCGCGCACGAGGCTCTGGCCATGTCCCGACGAGCTCATCACCGGCTTAACCACGCAGGGCAGGCCGATGCGGCAGACAGCCTCGCGGAATTCGGTTTCAGTTTCTGCAAATTTAAAAGGAGAAGTGGGGAGATGCAGTTCAACCGCAGCGAGGTTTCTGATTTCCCGGCGGTTCATCGTGATAAAGGTGGCTCGGGCGGTAGGCACCACATTCCATCCTTCCTTTTCAAGAGCGATAAGGGTGGGCGTGGCGATAGCTTCTATTTCCGGTATGATATAATCGGGTTTTTCGGTTTCTACTATGCGGCGCAGGGCATCGCCATCGAGCATAGACACAACGATGGCTCTGTTTGCCACCTGCATTGCCGGAGCATTGGCATATTTGTCGAGCGCCACAACCTCCACGCCATAACGCTGGAGTTCGATAGCAACTTCCTTGCCAAGCTCGCCGCTGCCGAGCAGCAAAGCCTTTTTGCCGGCCGGAGTGAAAGGTGTTCCTAATTCAAGCATATACTTATGAGTTGATGAGTTGATGAGATGAGGAGATGATTCATATGAATAGTATTTCAAATGGCATTGACAGCGCAATGGGGTCAATTGCAACTGAAAAGCCTATTGAAATCATATCGGAGAAAGTGATTAGCAATGCCTTAACTAATTTGCACATCCTACTTATGTCTGCAAAGTTAATCAAAAACCACAACACTAATAGTCTGTTTCATAAAAAATTTAACATTAGTGGCCTAAAAAATAAATGCTCGCGGGCTAGCATGCCTGCGAGCATTTTCAAACATTGAAAGTCAGAATCCAACCTCTATTTCCCCAAAGGGACGGAGATTATAATTTCGATTGGTTTTGCGGGAATTCTTCCGACACTACAAGAATATATTGATGATGGTTGCACTCCATAAACAAATTGATTATAACGACTTAAGACACATGTCGGTAACCCAGATCCAGAGCGGGCAGAACCCGATGAAGAGGATCACAGAGAGAGTAAGCGATGACGTGCCTGTTGCTACGTATGTGTCATATTCATCTGCAATAATGATGCCGGAGAATGCCGGGGGAAGGGCAGCCGCCACAACGAGCATCTTGAGGTTGAGTGGATCCATGTGGAAGAGCAGACCAAGCAAAAGCACCACGAGCGGCATCACAATCATCTTCATGATAGAGCCGAGCACGGCCTGCCAGTTGATTTTCACAGTGATTGCGGAAAGTGTGATACCGGCGGAGAACACTGCCATAGAGGCGTTGGCCTTGGCAATCAGGTCGAACGACGGGCTGAGCCATGCAGGCCATTTGAGGCCGCAAAGCACGAGCACAACGGCCAGGATAGGCGCCCAGGCCACTGGCTGTGCCAGCGCGTGGAGCACAGGCTTCCAGGCTGATTCTTTCTTTGAAGATCCGGGATTTTGTTTCTCCAATGACGAATTCATCAGCGAAAGACCCACCGGGATACCCACGGCGTTGACCACGATGCCGACGATGGCCACAACGAGCGCCACAGCCGGAGTTGTGCCGAAGATAGGCTCCAGCACGGCAAAGCCGAGGAATCCAATTGTAGGTGAGCCGGAGATCAAGGCCGACACAGCGGCATCGGCACCGGTGTTTTTCTTAAACATCCGGAACACAAAATAGACCAACATGAAACACCCCATTATACCCAGCAAAGAAACCAGAGACAACTTGAGATCTTTCGCCAAATCCTCGCGAGTGGCCTGAACAATCGATACAAACAAAGCGGCCGGCAAAGCGTAGTCAAGCACTACCTTGTTGAATTTTTTTGCATCCTCCCCTGTGAATGCCTTCTTTTTACCGGCAATGAATCCGGCGAGCATCACAACGATGATAGGGACAATAGCATATAATAATATATGTTCCATAATATATTTTTTAATAGTTAGCAATATGTAACCATAGAATCCGGGCTTCCCCTCAGATATAAAATCCGAGGGGCGCTGCGCTGTATTAAACGGTTATCTTCTGTAGCGGGGTAGGATTCAGATATCCGATATGGCCTGACTCCTTGCCGGAATTATCGGCGAGCTGGATATCAATCACAGTAGGCCGCTTCGAGGCGATTGAATCGGTGAGAGCCTTTGTGAGCTCATCGGGCGTGGTGACATAATATGCATCTGCACCGAAGGCCTCGCCGATTTTCTCATAGCGGGCGTTGATATCGAGTGTGGTAGGCGCCGGGTCGGTTGTCTTGTCAAGAGGCACACCAATGCCGTTGTAGATACCACCGTTGTTGAACACAATGATGGTGATCGGGAGTTTGAAACGGCTCATTGTTGCCACTTCCATGCCGGAGAATCCGAATGCGGAATCGCCCATGACAGCCACAACAGACTTGCCGGTAGAAACCGCAGCACCGATAGCGGAGCCAACGCCCATACCCATAATTGCCCAAGTGGCGCAGTCAACGCGGTGACGCGGCACGCTCATATCGATAGTGTCACGGGTGTCATCAAGCGTATTTGCACCTTCGTTCACAAGAATCACCTCCGGGTGAGCCTCCAGAATCGGCTTGATGGCAGCGAGAGCCGACCAGTGAGTCATAGGTGAAGCCGGGAGAGCATCTTTAAGACGCTGCGCGAATTTCACATTTTTTCCCTTTGTTTCCTCCTGAATAGAGGACACCCATTGCGGGTCGGCACTCATCTTCTTGCTCTCCATTGCTTCAAGCAAGGCATTCATCGAGAGTTGCAGGTCGCCAACAACCGGAGCTGCGATAGGCACATTCACATCGATTTCCTGCGGCTCAACATCGAGTTGTACAAACTTCATGTTAGGGTTCCACTTGCCACGGCCGAAAGAAAGCATCCAGTTGAGCCGCGCGCCAATCATAACCACCACATCCGATTTCTCCATAATAGTGGAGCGGCAAGAGATAGCGCTCAACGGTCCGTTGTCGGGCATCACGCCCTTACCCATGGATGAGGGGAGATAGGGAATGTTATATTTCTCAACGAGAGTTTTTATCTGATTCTCAATTCCCGCATAAGCGGCGCCCTTACCAATAAAGATTGCCGGATGCTTTGCATTGGCGAGAATCTCAGCGGCGCGCTCCACACTCTCTTTGTTAGGGCTGACAGGCGAATAAATATCGATTGGTGTATAGAATAATTTATCAGCCTCTTTTGCATCCATAATTTCAGCGAGTGCAGGTGTGGTCATGTCAATATAGACACCACCGGGGCGACCACTGACGGCGGCACGATAAGCGCGTGCCACAGCGGAGGGGATATCCTTTGCATGGCTGCAACGGAATGCGGCCTTTACGAGGGGCTTTGCGGTGTTAAACTGGTCGAGCTGCTCATACGTGCCCATGTTCATGTCAACCATGGTTGGATCGCTTGCGCCTGATATCTGAATCATCGGATAGCAGTTTACATTTGCATTGGCAGTGGCTGTGAGTCCGTTGAGAAATCCGAGCGAAGAGACTGTCATCAGCACACCCGGGGTGCGGGTGAGAAAACCTTCAGTTGCGGCGGCCATGCCCGCCTGCTGTTCGAAGCGGAATCCCACAAAGCGAATGCCTTGCTGCTGCACAATATAAGCGGCTTCAGTGATAGGAATACCAACAAGGCCATATACATTTTTGATTCCCATATTCTTTAATGCACGGGCGAGGATATACATGCCGGTGACTTGTTCGGGGAAATGGGGAGCCGCGGGAGCGGCATTATTTGTGTTGTTCATAATATAAATGTTTTTTTAATTTCAATTATGATGGAATCCTAACTATAGATCTAACCATAGATATGGTAATATATATATTGACGGGCGCGGAACATCTGTCCCCCCGCCCGTCAATAATATTTCAGACGAATTATTTTGCAGGTTTAGGAAGCGGTGCGGTAGTTCCGTTCTTTGCAAATTCCGCAATCTCATCATCCGTGTATCCGATGCTCTTCAGCACTTCCTCGGTGTTTCCTCCAAGTTCGGGGGCCGGACCATATACAGGCTGATAATTACTCATAGTGAAGGGACACCCTACAGTTACGAATTCACCGATTTCACCGCCCTGGTTAATCTTGACAAGCGTGTTGCCATCGTAGAGGCTTTCATCGCTCATAACCTCCTTAGTGGAAAGAACCGGGCCAACAGGCACACCGGCCTTGCCAAGGATGTCAGTGACTTCAAATTTTGTTTTGTCTGCAGTCCATTCGCCTATACGCTTATAGATAGCATCCTTGTTTTTATCACGGGCGTCAGCCGTGCTGAATTTCGGATCGGTGAGCCAGTCGGTGAAGCCGACAGCGTTGCAGAAAAGTTCGAAATCCTTCTTGCCGCGCTGGAGCACTATATATACGAAATTGTTTGCATCGACTTCAGAATCAAGACCGCCGGAGGGTTTGCACTTATAAGTCCAGCCAAGCACGCCACCACCTTCGATATTACCTGAACGGGGCACACAATCACCAAATTTTCCATTAGGATATTGCGGGAACTGAGTCAGATAGCCGAGCTTGTCAAGGGTGAGCTGGTCACGTGTTTTGATACGGCATAGGTTAAGGCAGGCATTGTGCATTGACTGATAAACAAAGCAACCTTCGCCTGTGCGTTCGCGCTGTTGCAAAGCGGCGAGCAAACCAATCAGCAAGTGCATGCCGGTGTTAGAATCGCCAAGAGCGGCACCACTCTGAGTAGGCACATTGTATTCGCCGTCATACCATCCGGTTGTTGAAGCGGCAGCGGCAGTAACCTGAGCAATAGGCTCATAAGCCTTTAGATCTTTATATTTGGAAGATTCCGGGAAACCCTTGATAGTGCCGTAGATACATTTGGGATTGAGTTTATGCACAACATCCCAGCTGAAACCGAGTTTATCCATTGCCCCCGGGTGCAGATTCTCCACAAATATATCGCAATTCTTGATTAATTTGGTAAGGATTTTGGCACCATCGGGAGTTTTGGCATCCAGAGTAAGAGACTTCTTATCAGAATTCAACTGCAGATAATAATAGCTTGGGAGGTTGGGATTAAACTGTAATTCCTTTCTTGTTGCGTCGCCGACACCGGGGCGCTCGATTTTGATAACATCGGCTCCGAGCCATGCAAGCATCTGCGTGCATGAAGGGCCGGATTGAACTTCTGTAAAATCAACTACTTTGATTCCTTGAAGAGGTGCTGTGTTCATAGTATTGACAATTTTTAATTAGTAATTTCCATTGATAATTGTTGCATGCAGCTATATCAAACTGCTATATAATAAACACACGCAAGGGATAAAAGTTCGTTATTCAGAATCTGCCGGAAGTATTGTGCGGGATTAAGGCCCCGTCTCATAAAATTAGCGACCGTTATTTTATATGAAACAGACTCTTAGCTACCCAAGAATAATAAAAGGCAGAAACTTGTCTGAATGAATAAAAAAGAGTTTTATAATCTCTAATTCGATGATTATAAAACTCTTTTTAAAAGTCGGGGTGACAAGATTCGAACTTGCGACCACACGCCCCCCAGACGCGTACTCTAACCGGGCTGAGCTACACCCCGAATGGATTGCGCTTTTGGATTCAAAACAGATTGCCTCCTCAAAGCGAGTGCAAAGGTAACACATTATTTTATTTGATGCAAATTTTTGCTGATTTTTTTTTATTTTTGCGCATGAAATATTTTTGGAAAGGGATTTTGGCCGGTGTTTCAATAAGCATTGGCGGCACAATTTTTTTAAAAGTCGGTGGGATTGCCGGCACGATATTGTTTTCAATCGGACTTATTGCAGTGGTGAGCCTCGGGCTTAACCTATTCACCGGAAAATCGCAGTTTGTTTGGGGCATGCCACGCGTGAAACAAACTGATGTCAACACATATGGATGGCTGTTGGGCATTCTTGCACTCAACTTTTGCGGATGCATGCTCATGGCAGTGCTTATGGGTTCGGCCGAAATTCGGGAGGCCGCCACGACCATAATCGACAAACGCCTGCTCTCCCCCTTTTGGAAAAACGGACTTCTCGCTATTGGATGCGGCTATTTGATGACACTGGCAGTGCAGGGAGCTTCGAGAAAAAATTGGCTGCCGCTATTATTTGGTGTGCCGGCCTTCATATGTTGCGGATTTCCACATTGCGTGGCCGACGCATATTATATGTGTTGCCTGCCTAAAGAATATATTTTAGGACACATCGGCGAATTGACATCATTCTATGCAGCAATTGTGATCGGCAATTTTTTAGGCTGCAATGCCTACAGACTTACGTCTTCGGCGGAAACATCAGGCCGGACTGCTGTTTCTGAAGAAAAAGAGACTATGCGGAAAGAAATTTTTTAGAATTGATTTTCAAACGCTTAATTCAGAGAAATTAGATTATTCTAAAAAAAAGACAAAAATTTTTCAAAAATATTTGGAGGATTCAGAAAAAGATTATAACTTTGCACTCGCAATCGGGAATCAAAGATATAACGGTTGTAAGAGAAATATCCTTGGTGCGTTAGTTCAGCTGGTTAGAATACATGCCTGTCACGCATGGGGTCACGGGTTCGAGTCCCGTACGCACCGCTGAGGAGAGAGGAAGAGCAACAGAGTAAACTTATGTTTCCTGTTGCTCTTTTTTCTTATGGGCACGAGCTTTCCTATGGGCACGGGCTTTAGAGGGTCAATGAAAATTTTTCTTAGCTACTTATGAAAATTTAGCTACTTATGAAAATATTGATTATAAACGGGCCGAATCTCAACATGCTGGGGCAGCGCCAACCCGATATTTACGGCAAAGAATCTTTTGAAGAAACATTGCTGAAACTAAGAGAGATTCATTCGGGAGTGGATATTGATTACGCGCAGTCAAACTCAGAGGGTGAGATTATTGATTTTCTGCAAAGCGCAGCGAGAAACAAAACACTTTCGGGCATTGTGATTAACCCCGGTGCATACGCTCATTATTCGATTGCAATCGCCGATGCCCTGGCAATGCTTGATATTCCGGTGGTGGAGGTGCATGTCTCCAACATTCATGCACGTGAGGAATTTCGGCGCAAGTCGGTGACGGCAAGCGAGTGCATGGCGGTGATAGCCGGATGCGGACGCACCGGATATTCACTTGCCATCGAATTCATTCTCTCAACACTTCGTGAGCAACAATAGAAGCAAGATGAGTCCGGAACTTGAACAATACATACTCGCCCACATCTCCAAGGAGCCGGAAGAGCTGCGTCTCTTGGAGCGGGCCACCAACTTGCGGCTTGTTAACGGACGCATGTGCTCGGGGCATCTTCAGGGCAGACTTTTGAAGATGCTCGTGGGAATGCTCAGGCCGGAAAGGGTGCTGGAGTTGGGCACATTCTCAGGTTATTCCGCCCTTTGTATTGCCGAAGCGCTCGAAGGGGACGCCACGCTTGACACGATAGAAGCAGATGATGAGCTCGAAGACTTCATAAAGGATGCGATAGCGACATCTCCGCATGGACACAGAATCACGCTTCACATCGGAGATGCTGTTGAGCAGATGCGCACATTTGACGCCGAAAGATTCGACCTTATATTCATAGATGCCGACAAGCGGCAATATCCGGCATATTACGAGGAGTCAATGAGAATTCTTAAGACCGGAGGCTACATAATAGCCGACAACACTCTTTGGGACGGACATGTGACAGACGCACGCCGCCGAGAACGCGACCGGCAAACGGAAGGTGTCTGTGAATTCAACGACATGGTTGCAGCCGACAGCCGTGTGGAGAAGGTGATTGTGCCGATGCGCGACGGGCTGACACTGATAAGAAAACTAAAAGAGCGCTAAAAATGTTAGATAATCAGGAATCAGAAATCATGCCAATTTTATATTTGAAACACCATTAACCTCGCATGTATGTCATGGTTTGACTTTTTGAATCAGTGACCCAGGCCGCTATGCTCCTGATTATGCGGAGCCAAATCCGGCTCATGCACGCGACTTCTTAACGCTTTTTTATAAGAATCTTAAACACAAATAAAAAACGATATATTATGGAAGGAAAACGTCAAGCAAAGATATCAAGACTTATACAGAAGGAATTGAGCGAAATATTTCGCCGCCAGACAGCTGCGATGGGAAACACTTTGGTTTCGGTCAGTGCAGTTCGTGTGTCGCCCGATCTCAGCATTGCAAAGGCATATCTTAGCATTTTCCCGCCGGAAAAGGGAGCTGAGATACTTGAAAATATCAAGAGACAATCAAAAACAGTTCGTTACGAGCTTGCCCAGGCTGTGAAAGACACACTTCGCAAATGTCCGGAGCTTTCTTTCTATCTTGACGACTCACTTGATTACGCAGAAAATATCGACAGGCTTTTGGCTCTTGACCGGCCCAAGGAGGAAAACAAAGAGGAAGAATAGACACCGGAATGAACAAAAATCTGACTGCCGCCATTGCGTGGCGGTATCTTCTGGCAAAAAAGTCGCATGGGGCCGTGACGGCAATCAGCACAGTGACAGTGTGCGCCACAGCTGTCGCCACAGCCGCCATCATATGTGTGCTGTCAGTGTTCAACGGATTTAGGGATATTATTTCTCAACGTCTTGACACACTTTCGCCCGATGTAATTGTGACACCGGCAAAAGGGAAAGTATTTTCCGATGCAGAGCAGACAGCAGACAAAATAGCATCGTTGCAGGGTGTGGAGACGGCCACCCCCACGCTCACCGACAATGCTCTTGCACTACATGATTCAAGAGAAATGCCGGTGAGTCTCAAGGGGGTTAATGCTACCGAATACGCCGCGACAGTTGCGATAGATTCGCTGACATCTGCAACAGAAGGGACCTATATCAGCGGCAAAAGCAGTGCAGGCATGAAAGAGGGCGTTGCTTCCATAGGCGTGGCATCGCAGATCGGGCTGTTTCCCGGCGAGCATCTCACATTATTTGCACCGATACGCAACCGGCGCGTCAACCCGGCCAACCCGGTGTCGTCATTTGCCATAGACTCTGTGAAAGTGAGCGGGATATACCGTAGCAACCAGTCGGAATATGACGAGAATGTAGTGATTGTGCCACTTTCTACAGCACGCAGGTTGTTTCAATACACCACAGAGGCGTCGGCCATAGAGATAAAGGCCGCACCCGGAACGAGCGACGAATCACTTGCCCGCGATATAGGTCGGCTACTTGGCAAAAAATATGTGGTGAGAGACCGGATGCAACAACAAGAGCTCAACTTCCGTATGGTAAACATAGAGAAATGGGTGTCGTTTCTGTTGCTTTTTTTCATTCTGGCCATTGCGAGCTTCAATCTGATATCCTCATTGTCAATGCTTGTGATAGAGAAAGAGCGAGGCATTGCCACATTGTCAGCTCTTGGACTTTCCCGCTCACGCATAGGGATGATATTCGGCTGGGAAAGCATATTCACCGCCATGGGCGGAGGGATAGCAGGCACAATAATCGGAGTGCTGTTATGCCTGATTCAGAAGGAATTGGGATTAATCAAAATCGCGGCCGACACAGAGAGTGTGACTGTGACAAGCTATCCCGTGCAGCTTGAATGGACAGACATAATCATTACACTTGCACCTGTGATGCTAACAGGGATAGTGACAGCAATAATCATATCCGGCTTTGCAAAAACGAGGATCAGCACGATGAGAGCGTGACGAGGACATTAAAAAAGTGACAAAAAAAGTGCAATATTATTGTTTAATTGATTAAATTTGCATAAATTTGCACACAAATCTATCAATTTGAAACAACGGAGCTATAAACGCTTCAATAACTCTTTACCACATGATCGACAAAGTTGACAATCTTGACAGAAAAATCCTCAACATTATAATGAACAATGCCCGCATACCCTCAAAAGATGTGGCTGAAAAATGTGGTGTGTCAAGAGCCGCGATTCATCAGCGTATACAGCGACTGATAGAAATGAGAGTTATAACCGGCTCAGGCTATGAGGTTAATCCGCACAAGCTTGGCTATAACACATGCACATATATCGGGGTGCGTCTTGAGAAAGGCTCTCTCTATCGCGAGGCAGCATCGGAGCTTGAGAAGATTCCGGAGGTAGTGGAATGCCACTTCACCACCGGTCCATATTCGATGCTGATTAAGGTGTTTGCCCGCGACAATCATCATCTGATGCATTTGCTCAACGATAAGATACAGCATATAGCGGGTGTGACCGACACAGAGACACTCATATCGCTCGAACAAAGCATGAACCGACAAATACAGCTTCCTCTTATTGAAGGAGGGAAAATATCATTATAACTAATGAAGAAGAAATATATATATTCAATAATGGCCACCATCTTTATGGCGATAGTGGCCATTATTTTTTTCTATCCCGACTGTTTGGAGGGAAATGTGCTTCAGCAGCATGACGTGATGCAAGGCACTGCCAACGGGCAGGAAGGAATCGCCTTTCAAGAGGCCACCGGAGAGAGCACCCGATGGACCAATTCGCTTTTCGGGGGGATGCCTAATTTTCAGATAGCACCCTCCTACCCCGCCAACAAAGCATTGTCATGGGTAGGGAATGCCTACATGCTTTTTCTGCCCTCCCCTGCCAATTTGCTGTTTGCGATGATGATTGGATTTTTTATCATGGCGCTTTGTATGAAGCTTAAATGGCATGAGGCACTCTTTGGGGCGATAGCATGGGGATTCTCAAGTTATTTCATCATTATAATTGGAGCGGGGCATATCTGGAAATTTGCGACATTGGCCTATATTCCGCCCACAATAGGGGGAATAGCACTGTTATACCGTAAGAAATATCTTGCGGGCACAGCGCTGGCTGCATTGTTCGGGGCGCTGCAGCTCAACAGCAACCATCCCCAGATGACATATTATTTTATGTTTGTGATTCTGGCAATGGTGATTGCATGGCTATGCAAGGCAATAAGGAATCACACAGTAAAGGAGTGGGGCATCGGCACTGCATGCATGCTTGGAGCCGGGGTGCTTGCCGTCGGTGCGAATTCAGCAAGCCTTTACAACTCATATGAATATGCCAAAGAAACAGTTAGAGGAAAGGCAACCGACCTCAAAGTTGAAGACTCGGAAAAGACAGGCGGCATGAGCCGGGAAGCGATTACCGCATGGAGTTATGGCATAGACGAGACCTTTTCACTTTTGATTCCGAATGTAAAGGGTGGAGCCACAATCAAGCCCGTGGGAGGCGAAAATGCATTGAAATCGGTGGCCGACACACAAAAGGCCGACGAGGTCAGCCTGACGCCCGAAGAGCGCCAGTTCATATATCAGTTCCCCCAATATTTCGGAGACCAGCCGATGACCAACGGGCCGGTATATACAGGGGCATTTGTGCTGCTGCTGGCGGTGCTGGCACTGTTCATGGTGAAATCACCTTTAAAATGGGCATTGTTTGCAGTCACAGTGCTTGCAATCGGGTTGTCATGGGGACACAATTTTCCTGTTCTGACCAATTTATTCATAGATTACTTTCCGGCATACAGCAAATTCCGCACCGTTTCAAGCATACTTGTGATAGTGGAATTCACAATTCCGTTGCTTGCGATGCTATGTGTGAAAAAGATGGTGGAGTCGCCGGAGGCGTTCCGCAATAATCCATATGTGAGCTGCACGGTGATTGGGGGCGGATTTCTGATTTGTTTTCTTGGTTGGGTTGCACCTTCGATATTCGGCAATCCATTCAGCGCAACGGAGATAGAGAGTCTGAATTCAGCCGGAGCATTCAGCAACCCGGCATATTACAACCTTATCAACGCCATCCGTGAGATCAGGATATCGCTGGTAAGTTCAGATTCATTGCGTTCCATGGTTGTGATAATGATTGGAGCACTATTGGTGTGGCTTTGGCTAAGGGGCAATATCAAAAAGGCACCTGTTTTTGTGTTCTCACTGGCAGTGCTGACGCTTGTGGACCTTTTCAGTGTGGATCGCAGATATGTGAATTCGGAGAATTTCACAGAGCCCGTCAACAATGATATTGCATTCAAAAAGACAGCAGCCGATGAAGCTATTTTGCGCGACAAGTCAAACTACCGCGTGCTTGACGTCGCCGACATGGGAGGAGCACGCTCGTCATATTTCCACAAAACCATCGGCGGCTATCACGCAGCGAAGCTGACCCGCTACAACGATTTGCTTGAGAAGCAGATATATGCAGGCAATCCCGCTGTGCTCAATATGCTGAACACAAAATACATAATGAATGGAGAGGAATATCAGGTGAATCCGGAGGCTCTTGGCAACGCCTGGTTTGTTGACACGCTCAAATATGTGGCCACACCCGATGATGAAATGAATGCGCTTAACAGCATCAATCCGTCCACAACGGCGGTTGCCGACAGCAAATTTGAGAAAGTGCTCGGAAAGGCCCGGCAGATTTCAGCGGGCGACACAATTTATGAGACAACATATGCGCCTAACCGACTAAACTACAAGGCAAAGTCTGCCAAGGGAGGCGTTGCGGTGTTCAGCGA
The DNA here is from genome assembly GCA_023665575.1 of Candidatus Amulumruptor caecigallinarius. Taxonomy (GTDB): domain Bacteria; phylum Bacteroidota; class Bacteroidia; order Bacteroidales; family Muribaculaceae; genus Lepagella. The sequence continues at coordinate 96,028 of JAMPDQ010000002.1, forward strand.
AATTTTCTTCCCCTGGGGCTGGGAAGCAACGATTGACGGGAAGCCGGTTGAAATCGGCCGTGTGAACTATGTGCTGAGAGCCATTCAATTGCCGGCAGGCACTCATGATATAGAATTCAGATTTGACCCGAAATCAATTCGTGTCACCAACGGCATCGGCATAACATCCGTGGTGATAATATATGCAATAAGTTTGGCCGCGGCTGTTGCCTGGTGCTTATCGGTTCGCTGTCATCGCAAAAGAGAAAATATCAGAGTGTCGTCATCGCAGGGGAAAGATGTCAATAGCTGAGAAATATAAGAGATGGCGACACAGCCGCGGATACGGGGTTCACTCCCCCTTTGGATATGAGATTGTGAAGCAAGTGTTGCATCCCGGCAATTATGCATGGTATGGATATAGAGACATAAGCAATGCCACCGTGGGGTCAACGAGACTCACAGAGCGCAGATCCCGATTGTTACTGCGCCTTGCCTCACATCTGAATGTGCAATCGGCCTATATCCCCAACAATGCTCATCCGGCTTATATCACAGCTCTTAAATGCGCGAATTCGCGCGTACGCCTGGAGCATAAACGCACCGAGATAAAAAATGTGGATTTGATATGCACTTCTGACAATGAATTAGATATTCAGTATATCATGGAATATATCGGCAGAGCCTCCGGAGCAGTTGCCATAATAAATCCGGGAGCGAGCCTGCATGAAACAGTGTTCACAGCCATGAAGGAGGGGGTGATGTTTTATTCACCGGCCGGCATACTTGCAATATGCCGTCGAGGGATGCAGAAAGTTAGCTATTCGATTAATTTTTAGTCATATGTCACGACCGCTCAAGTGTATAGCGGAGATAATAAGCGATTTTTCGCATTCTATTATCCTGGAACGCGGCCAGTCGAGGAATACGGCATGTGGATATTCAAGAGATGCCATGCACTTGATTGAATATCTTCAAGCACATGGCAAAAATGTAACAGAAGTGAAACTTGATGATCTTCACGGGCTTATGTCAGATATGATAGACATGGGCTATGAACCCCACAGCCTTGCAAGGCTCACTGCCGGTGTACGCTCATTTTTCAAGTTTCTTAAAGCCGAGGGATATATAGATGAGAATCCGGCTGAGGGGCTGGACTCACCCCGCACACCGCGCAAATTGCCGGATGTGCTGAGCATCGAGGAAATCAATGCCATGATTTCCTCACTGCCTGCTGATAAGGCAGAAACGCTTCGCAACCATGCGATAATAGAGACTCTGTATGGTAGCGGACTGCGGGTGTCGGAGCTTGTAGGATTGCGCCTGTCCGGGATTTATCTCGATGAAGGATATATCATGGTGGAGGGCAAAAGAAACAAGCAGAGAATTGTGCCACTCTCCCCTGTGTCGGCATCGCTTATTGCCGAATATATGGAGCAACGCCGTTTAGGCTCAATAAAAAAGGAGGGAGAGGATATTCTGTTTCTCAATCGTCGTGGCGGGCCGTTAACGAGAGTGATGGTGTTTTATATTGTGAAAGAAGCGGCTGAGAGAGCCGGAATCATCAAACATATATCACCGCACACACTTCGCCACTCATTCGCCACACATTTGCTTGAGGGGGGTGCAAATCTGATGGCTATACAGATGATGCTGGGTCATGAATCGATTGCCACAACAGAAATATATCTGCACCTTGACCGCACTCGTCTCCGCAACGAGTTGCTGGCGCATCATCCGCATTACAGAGAACACGATTGAAACAAAGGCACGTGACTGATAACAAAAGCATTCTTCTTGACAACGAAAAAAAGACTTCGCCTGAGCGAAGTCTTTTTATATTTCTGATGCTGTTCAGCTGATTCTTAGAAATTGAAGAAGAAGCCGAGAGTGAGGTCATCGCTGTTAAGGTTGATACCACCTTTACGCGGCTGGCCACCCCAGTAAGCATAGTTGTTGGCACCCTGATAACCGAGCTGACCGATGTGGGCAACAACAGAGAATTTTTCAGTGAGGTTAACTTTCACACCGGGACGGAAACCTATATTCCAGGTAACTGCAGTGTGAGAGTCGTCATTGTGGTCATACCAGCCAAGACCGATGCCTGCACCACCATCAACGAAGAGCTCAACGAGATCGTTGTCGGTCTTGAAGAAAGTCCAACGTACATAGGGATTGAACTTGAACATATTGAGGCTTGCATCAACACCGCAAGTGTGGTTGTACTGGTAACCAATCTGAGTGCCGATTGACCAAGTGCTGTTGAGGTCATAACCAATTTCGGGCATGATTGCAAAAGAGTTGGTTGTAACACCATTCTTAGCTTCGTGGTCATAACCGATGTTACCACCTACATGCCAGTTTTCAGCGTTAGCTGCAAATACAGAAGCGATTGCTACTACAGCGAGAGTAAAAATTTTCTTCATAATCTTTGATTTTGCGGACTTTGAAATCGGAACACAGTCCGACTCCGGGCGTCCAGGTTATAAAACTATAATTGATAATTCAGTTTCAATTCGTTTGCAAAGTTAAACTGCAAATTTGAAACTACCAAATTTTTTTAATATTTTTTTACATAACATTACTAAATTTTATAAAACACATCCCATTTAGAAATGTGAGTGCGCCAAATCATCCAATCCGGAAATAACATTTAATTTTCATTTGCAAATGCAATATATTCTAACACTTCGCTTATATCGGGTTGAAAAATCGTAACATCCACCTCTAAGACTCCTTTCCCAAAATTTTTTAAAGTTGGGGAATGGATTCTAATACATTTGGAAAATGCCGGTTTATTTGTAAATTTGCAAAGATGGGACTCGGAAATTTTTTCAGACGATGCCTGGATCTATATTACGACGGATTCCGGAGCATGACAATCGGACGATACCTGTGGGTAATCATAATAGTGAAGGTGGCCGTGCTGCTGCTTGTGTTTAAACTGTTGTTTTTCCCCAATCTGCTTGAAAAAAACTATGACACAGATGAAGAGCGCGCAGACGCAGTAAGAGAGAATCTTATTCAGCGCCGCTGACACCACGGCTCCGTTTCATAAAAATTCCGCTTAGAGGCTGGTTCGTAAAATTTCAAGTCTTGGAATCAAAGACCCGCAACACAGGTCGCAGAGCGTGGTCATCGAAGAATCAGCATTGCATCTCCATAAGCGCCGAAGCGATACTTCTCCTTCACAGCCTCCTTATAAGCTTTCATCACAAGTTCATATCCGCCAAACGCCGCCACCATCATCAGCAACGTGCTATAGGGCATGTGGAAATTTGACACCATGGCGTTGCAAACAGTGAAATCATAAGGGGGGAATATGAATTTATTGGTCCAGCCTTCGTAATTCATCAGTTTGCCATTCATACAAACTGCGGTGGCAAGAGCGCGCATCACAGATGTGCCCACGGCGCACACACGATGTCCGGAGGCTTTGGCATCGTTGACAAGATTCACAAGGTCATCACCCACAAACATCTCCTCGCTGTCCATCCGATGCTTTGTAAGGTCTTCCACATCAATCTGCTTATAATTTCCGCGTCCGGAATGCAGAGTGAGGAAACCGCGTTCCACTCCTTTGATTTCAAGGCGTTTCATCAGCTCGCGGCTGAAATGCATACCGGCTGCGGGAGCCATCACCGCCCCCTCCTTCGCAGCATAGATGCATTGGTATCTTTCGGCATCTTCGGCCTCTGTTTTCCTTTTAATGTATTCAGGGAGCGGAGTTTCGCCAAGCGCATACAAAGCCTGTTTGAATTCCTCATGAGAGCCGTCGTAAAGAAATCTGAGTGTTCTGCCGCGAGAAGTGGTGTTGTCAATCACTTCGGCCACCATTGACTCGTCATCACCAAAATAGAGTTTGTTGCCGATTCTTATTTTGCGAGCCGGCTCCACGAGAACATCCCACAATTTGTTTTCCTCATTCAGTTCGCGCAAGAGGAACACCTCGATGCAGGCTCCCGTTTTTTCCTTATTTCCATAAAGACGCGCAGGAAACACCTTAGTATCATTGAAAACAACTACATCTCCTTCGTCAAAATAATTTATAAACTCCTTAAAGATATGATGACTGATTTCACCATTGCGGGCATCAACCACAAGCATGCGGCATTCATCCCGATTTTCTGCGGGATATTGAGCTATCAATTCTTCCGGCAGCTTGAATTTAAATTGAGACAGTTTCATAATTTTTGTTATTGTTGAATCACGACATTCTGATTGCCTCTACTGAAGCAGACAGGTGCCAAAAGAGTCTGTTTTGATAAAAGTCAGTTTTGCGGTGTGTCGGGAAATGTGACCGGACCGTTGGTGATGATATTCACCGCCTCATCGATCTTGAGACATTGTTCCAGGGTGATATCCCCCACCCGGGTGCGTCTCAAGGCAGAGAGATGCGCACCGGAATCGAGGGCTTTGCCAATATCACGCGCGAGCGCACGTATATATGTGCCCTTGCTGCACACAATTCTGAGTGTGAGTTTAGGCAGCTCGAGGCCCAGCAGTTCGAGTTGGGATATCTCCAACGGTTTAGCCTTCAGTTCCACATCCTTTCCCTTGCGTGCCAAAGAATAAGCACGTTTGCCGTCCACCTTCACGGCGGAAAATACCGGAGGCACCTGCATAAGCCGGCCGGTGAAAAGAGGGAGCACCTGCCTTACAAGTTGTTCCGTGACATGTTCATAAGGATATATGGCATCCACCTTAGTCTCGAGATCGAAGCTGGGAGTGGTAGCTCCCAGAGTCAGCTCTGCTACATATTCCTTGGTGCCGTTTTGCAATTGCTCAATCCTGCTTGTGGCGCGTCCGGTGCACACAATCAGCACACCGGTGGCAAGAGGATCAAGCGTGCCGGCATGGCCAACTTTGAATTTCTTCACATTTAGTCTTCGCTGAATAGCACCTCTCAGACGCTTCACCGCGTCAAAAGAGGTCCAGCCCGGCGGCTTGTCAATGCCGATAATCTCTCCGCTGATAAAATCCATAAGAAATTGTTTATATGTGTCAAAACAATTTAAATTTATGGCACACCAATTTTATTATATTATTCCGTAATTTTTTGCCATGTTCATCAGTCGCAATGCCCACATTGCTTCCTCATCACGGCCATAACCGAGAGGTCGCTTCCTCTGAGATTGAATAAATTATCTCAAAAATAAGCCGTCCTATTGTTGAATTCCTTTATAAAAAAGACTCTTAGGCACAGATGCAACATTATTACCACAACAGACACACAATCCCCATAACAACACAATACACAGCAAACCATATGAGTTTGCCCCGCTTCACAAGTTCAATCATCCATTTGCATGCAGCACAACCCACAATGAATGCCGACACAAATCCGATAATCAATGCAATTGCGCCAATTTCGCCGATGGGGGCGGCGGGAGCTGAAACCATATCCTTCACATCAAGGAGACACTCTCCGAGAATAGGGATAATCACCATAAGGAAAGAGAAAGAAGCCACCTCATCGCGGCGGTCGCCGAGGAGAATGCCGGTGGCAATCGTGGAACCGCTGCGACTCAATCCGGGCAAAACAGCCACCGCCTGGGCACATCCGATTATGATTGCATCAAGCCAGCTGATTTTCCTCCCTTTGGAGGCCGCCACAGGCACATCACAACCTGCTGCAGCATTCGCATTCCGATTGCAACGCAAATCCGAAAGATAGGCGAAAGCAAGCAAAAAAGCTGTGACACAAAGGCATATTCCCACAATCGTGAGACCTGAGCCAAAAATCTGTTCCACTTGTTTTTTAAAGAGGACGCCCACAACCCCCACGGGGATGCAGGAAACGAGGAGTTTGCAGACATAATAGAAATTTTCATCACGTCTGAATGTGAAAAAACTTTTGCACAGTCGGGAGAACATGGGCCAAAGCACAACGAGCGTGCTGCACACTGTAGCGGCATGCACAATCACATCAAACTGCAAATTATCATCAGAGGGGAGATTGACTCCAAGTATTTCCTTAAAAATTTCAAGATGACCGCTCGAACTTACGGGAAGATATTCCGTGAGTCCCTGAACGATGCCCAGAATAAGGGCGTCTAACCATTCCATAGTCAAAAATTAAAAGTGACAATCATTTGCTTTTGCGAGGCGTCCATATTATGGCGAAAGCCATGAAGAAGAAGCCGAGGAAAGTCAGCAAAGGCCCCACCACGATGCGGCGTGTGCTGAAGATATCGGGATTAAACTCTGTTTGGCCGGCATTACCGCCACCGCTCATGAGTATGAAACCGAGCACAATCAGCAACGCGCAGATACCCATCATAATAAAATTCACTTTTGTGAAAGGTCGCTGAGAGAGGGGCACCTTGTTTATGTTATCTTCTTTTGACATAATCGATTGTTTAGTGAAATGTTGGAAGGATTGGAAGGATTGGGAGGATTGGGAGGATTGAAAAATGAGGATTGGAGGGGATTGGGAACAGGTTACTTGAAAAGCCGGTCATAGTCTTTGCGAAGATAGCGCGTGGAGGCCACGACGGCAGCAAGAGAGCAGAGAGCCATGCCGGCGAGCACGAGTCCCGCGGCCACCACACCAAACGATTCCCAACCAATATAAGAATCCAGTCCGGCCACAGCGCTCTCCGAAGACACAAAGATTGTCAAAGCAAGCACTGCCGAAGCGAGCAAGCCGGAGACGGCACCGGCCAGCAGATTATTCACCACCACCGGACGGCGGATAAAGCCATTAGTGGCACCGACGAGCTGCATTGTGTGAATAGTGAAGCGACGCGAATAAATTGTGAGATGCACAGTATTGTTGATCAGCACAAAGGAGATTACAATCATCACGGCAACGATTATGCCGAGAATAATTGTAAGCCTTTCAATATTCTTATTCATGGAGTCAATCATTGCCGAATCAGGAGATGACACCTCCTCCACACCGGGCACCTTCAGAATTGTTTTTCTGATTGTTTCGATGTTGCCGGCTCCGGCGTATTCCGACTTAAGTGTGAAGTTCACTTCCGGACTCAGGGGATTGACACCAAACATAGCTTCAAGATCCTCCCCGGTGTCGGCAGTCCAGTTTTTGAGAGCCTGAACCTTAGTGACAAGAGATACTTTAGATGCATAATTTTTCGCCTTAATGGCATTGGCTATATCCTGTGCGCGAGCATCGGGCACACTGTCGGCCATAATCACGCTTATCTCTATGCGTTCGCGGAGGCGTCGTGTTTCGCGGTCTGCACTAATCCATACAAGCGCAATGATTCCCATAAGCATAAGAACCAGGGTTACGCTGACAATAGTGGTGAGATGTGCGGCGAGATACGATATCCTAACCTCTTTTTCTCTTTTCATAGTTTTTTTCTAACAGCGCAAAGTTAATAAATAAACACCCCCTTTGTCAATAGTTTATATGAGTTTTTCACAAATTATTGTTAATTTCGCGAAAGAATTAATTATGGAACGGATTCAAAAAGCGCTAAAAGCGGAGTTTCACACGCTTGGATGCAAACTGAATTTTTCAGAGACATCCACAATAGGCAAGATGCTGAAAGAAAGAGGCATCAGCCGGGTCAATGCGGGAGAGTCGCCCGACATAATCATAGTGAACACCTGCTCGGTGACGGAGATGGCAGATAAAAAGGGGCGCCAGCTTATAAGGAGACTGACGCGCGAACATCCGGAGGCCACAGTTGTGGTGACGGGATGCTACGCACAGCTGAAGCCGGCCGAAGTGGCATCCTTGCCGGGGGTAGACATTGTGCTGGGATCAAACGAAAAATTGAGGATATCGGAATTTCTTGACACCTGGATGAAAGAGCACAGGCAGCAGATAGAGGTGACACCGGCATTGGACATCACCGAATTTGCCCCCTCCTGCGAGCGTGGAGACAGAACGCGCTATTTTCTGAAAGTGCAGGATGGCTGCGATTATTTCTGCACCTACTGCACAATTCCGTTTGCCCGCGGTCGCTCACGGTCGGGCCGTATTTCCGACATTGTTGATATTGCGTGCAACGTGGCCTCTGAGGGAGGGAAAGAGATTGTCATCACGGGAGTGAATATCGGCGACTTCGGCAGAAATACAGGCGAGAAATTTTTCGATTTGCTCCGTGCCCTTGACGGCGTGGAGGGAATCATGCGCTACCGCATTTCCTCAATCGAGCCGAACCTTCTCACCGAGGAAATCATAGAGTGGACGGCCGGCGAGGCCCGTGCCTTCATGCCCCACTTCCACATCCCGCTGCAGTCGGGGAGCGACACTGTGCTGAAACTGATGAACCGGCGCTACGACACGGCACTTTTTCGCAGCCGGATAGATCTGATTCGCAGTCTGATTCCCGATGCATTCATAGGTGTAGACGTGATAACGGGTGCCCGAGGGGAAACAGCCGAAGAATGGCACAAATCATACTCATTTATTGAATCGCTCGATGTTGCACACCTGCATGCATTTCCCTATTCCGAACGTCCCGACACAAAGGCACTGAACATCAGCCACACTGTAGATGCCGCCGAGAAACATATCCGCAACTCCCGGCTTATTGAATTATCGGAGGCAAAGCAGGCGGAATTCATAAGGCGCAACATCGGCAGCAAGCGGCCGGTGCTCTGGGAGGCCCGCGCCGCCGAAGGCGACATGATGCACGGATTCACCGACAATTACATACGGGTGGAGGCTCCGTTTGACGCGGCTAAGATCAACACGATCACCGATGTGGAGCTGACAGCCGGAAACATCGCAAAACACCAGTAGGCATGACCGGGACCTGTTGCGACATCAAGGGGAAACCCACGGAAAGAGAGACGGGAGGGTGGTCGTCAGACTTTCTGCCGTGGTTCACCATCGCCTTCACAGCGGTGGTGTATGCCTTTGTCGCCGTCAACATCCCCCTTGCCGGGGAGGAGGTGGAATTCTCACACACATACGAGTTTCTTCTGGCAACGTGGAAGGGCACGCCGGAGGTGATGAACATGCACTACATGAACCGTAACCCCCGAATGGCGGAGATGCTCAACACGGTGATGCTCAATTTCGCGCCCGGATGGGTGCTGTCGCTTGTGTGGGGTTTGTTTTCCGCTGCTTTCTTCGGCGTGATGCTCGCCACATGGAGCAACCGCAAAACAAACCCGCTGCTGAGGATGGCATTTCTGCTGACACTTGCCTTCGGGCTGAGATGGGACACGCTCTGGCTGGAATACACCACCTACGCCAACTATGTGTGGGGCTCGGCATGGGGAATCGGGGTGACGCTTCTTGCAGTGAGGGGCAACATCACCAGAGGGAGCAATCTGATGTGGCTTTCCCTGCCGCTCTGCATGATGGGGGGATGGATGCAGGAGGCCCTGGGGGCGGCGCTTGCGGCCGGACTGTGCGTGTATCTGCCGGCTTCGGGTTTTCTGAGAAAAGCCTCCGGGGCACGCATCGGGATGGTGATGGCCATAATGGCCGGGGCGGCAGTGGCGCTTGCCAGCCCATCGACATGGACAAGAGTGGCCCACAACACACACCGACTCGATCCGGAGCCGGTGTGGCAACTTCTACTCTTCTCCGCATGGGCAACGGCGCCTGCCCTGGCCCTGGCGACATTCACCTTCGCATACCGCGGGGATACATTCAAAAAACTTTGCCGGTCGACATGGGTGATATTCATGACAGGCTCACTGGCGGCGATTCCCATACTGATTGTTTCCGGATTCAGCGGCCGTCCGGGCTGGACATCGCAGCTTTTCGGCTTCATCGCCCTTTTCCAGAACATTTCGGCGATATGGCATCCGCGGTTCAGACCGTGGCAGATACCCGCCTCCTTCGCCATATTCATGATTCTCGCGCTGCACTACAGCGAAATGCTCAGATGGCAGCACCGACTATACGGCGAGACGCGCGAAATCGCGGCGCTGGCCGCGCAGGCACGCAAGGAGGGAAGACGCGTCGTATACTACGACTACACACCCGACCCGGATGTGCCGTGGTGGGTGATGCGGAAAACACGCGGCTATCCCGATGAGGACGACAACCATTACCAGCTCTCATTCTGGTATGAAATCTTCCGCGAAAACAAGTATTATGCGGTGCTCCCCAAGGAGGCTGAGGGAATCGATCTCTGCAGCTTCCGCGGCAGGAAGGTCGTTGGCAGAGTGCTGCTTGCCGACACGCAGATGCCCGTGAGGCGCGATCCCGTGTCAGTGCCACCCTACACGCACTGGCTTGCGGATATCGGCGGCGTCACCTATGTGGAGACTGTGTTGCGCGCATGCGGAAACACAATCTATATGTATTCTCCCGAAGATCCGGATCCGGGAGAGAAGTAGGTGGTTGGGGATTGGAAACCGGGAACTGGAGATCGGGTTGATTAGCAAGAAAGATATGAAGAGACTGGGAGTAATAATATTGAACTGGAACGGCGCGAAGCTCCTCGAGCAATTTCTGCCGACGGCCTCGCGCTTCACCGCATGTGATGATGTGGACCTGATTGTGGCCGACAACGGCTCCACCGATGACTCGTTGGAGTGGATAGCCGCCCATTGCCCTGAGGTGAAGGTGATCGCGCTCGACAGGAATTACGGTTTTGCGGAGGGCTACAACCGCGCCATAGCCATGACCGACTATCCGTTTGTGACGCTGCTCAATTCCGATGTGGAGGTGGCGGAAGGATGGTGGCAGCCGCTGCTGCGCTTCATGGAGAACAACCGCGATGTCGGGGCGGTGCAGCCCAAGATACTGAGCCAGCGCGAAAAGCACCTCTTCGAATATGCCGGGGCCGCGGGCGGATATCTCGACAACCTTGGTTATCCCTACTGCCGGGGGAGACTTTTCGACGCCATAGAGGAAGACCGCGGTCAATATGACGGCGGACCGGTGGATGTGGCCTGGGCTTCGGGGGCATGTCTCACCGTGGATGCCGCGCTCTACAAAGAGCTTGGAGGACTCGACAAAGACTTTTTCGCCCACATGGAGGAGATTGACCTTTGCTGCAGAATCCACCTTGCCGGACGCAGGGTGTGCGCAATCAGCGATTCGGCGGTGTATCATGTGGGGGGAGCCTCGCTCAACCAGGGCAACCCGAAAAAGACCTACCTCAACTTCCGCAACAACCTGCTGCTGCTACATAAAAACCTGCCCCGCAAATGTGGGAAAAGGGTGCTGTTTCTGCGGCGGCTCGCCGACACACTGGCCCTTGGATTGTTCCTTATAAAAGGAGACTTCAAAAACGCGCGGGCCGTGCTTCGCGCACACCGCGACTTCCGGAGGATGAAAGGGGCCTACACGCAGTTGCCCTGCCGGGATGTGCTCCGCACGCTGCCGGGAGCCGGAAAGAGCGCGGTGGCCGCACGCTACATACTGCGCAAGAAGAAACTTGAAACAGACTGACAGTAATAATTTGAGACAACCAACATTTTGCAAAATGTCAAAGAGACCTTTAATATTAGTCAGTAATGACGACAGCTACTCTGCAAAGGGAGTGCACGAACTGATAGACAGACTAGTGAAATTCGGGGATGTTGTTGCAGTGTGCCCGCAGCATCCGCAGTCAGGGCAGTCAATGGCACTGACGGTAAATAATCCACTCCGCATCACGATGCAACCCGACTACAATGGAGCACGCATGTATCATGTGTCAGGCACACCGGTGGATTGCATAAAATTGTCGATGCATTATATATTAGACCGCAAGCCGGATCTTGTTGTGACCGGCATAAACCATGGTTCGAACTCGGCCATCAACGTGTTATATTCAGGCACAATGGGTGCAGCCATGGAGGGATGTGCTTTCGGAATACCCTCGATAGGTTTTTCGCTAACCGATCATTCCGGGGATGCCGACTTCACGCCATGCCACAAAGCCATCGACATACTTGTGGAGCATGCATTGCTCCGGGGGATGCCACAGGACATATGTCTGAATGTGAATGTACCCAATATAAAAGGAGAGCCGGAGTGCATGCGCAAGTGTGTGCCCTGCCGGGGACATTGGAACGACGAATATGCGGAATATACCGATCCCTACGGAAAAAAATTCTATTGGCTGACGGGGAAATATGAGAACGAAGAGCCGGACAACGAGCTCACCGATGAATGGGCACTGAGTCATGGCATGATATCGGTTGTGCCGGTGTCGATAGAGCGCAGTCAGTCAGCAGAAGTTACAATCGATTGGCTTGATGAGGCGATAGATCTTTACAATTCACATAAAAATCAAGGAAAGAAATGCAATATTCACACATTTTAACACTTATAGATAAAAAAACTGCAGAAACAGATGATTTTTATTTGTAAGTGTTAAAGATTATTTTTAAATTTGCAGTGCTAAAACCATAAAGCATTTGTACATTTATTTTTCATAATGGACACAAAAGCAGAAGCAAAATTTGTGCAGTGAATAATTGCATATTGTTTCATTGACGAAATATTGTTGCATTAGTAAAGTTATGGATTAATAGTTTTAATTAGAATTAGGACCCACGGCAATCTTTCGAAGGATTTCGAGAATTGTCGGAAAGCAGATACGTAGTGATACGCATCTGTTTTTCGTTATAGGGGTTAACAGTTTAAGACACCGTTTCATAAAACGGGGAGTTATGCTGACTTCAGCACATAAGGCAATGCAAAAATTCTTGATAGAGTTGCCGTTTTTCATTATTTTTGCAAACGGACACTTCCGAAGACATGCTCCCAAACAAGTTGAAACGCTATGGAATTATCAATTGCCCGGATAGCGGACACATTATCACAACACATAAACTGCAAAGAAACAGTAATCAAACATCTGCTCACCGACTCACGTTCGCTGGAGACTCCGGAAAACACGCTGTTTTTCGCCATTCCAACAAATGGGAACGACGGGCACCGCTACATGAAAGAACTATACGACCGCGGTGTGCGCAATTTCGTGGCCAACCATATTCCGCCAGCACTCGACGGAGTGACAGATGCCAATTTTCTACTCGTGCCCGATACGGTTGCCGCGCTTCAGAAAATAGCGACACGCTCGAAAAACTTCAACGGAAACATTTTGGCGATAACCGGTAGCCGCGGCAAAACCACTTTAAAAGAGTGGATATTCCAACTGATGGAACCATTATCCGACATATCGCGTTCACCTCGCAGCTACAATTCGCAGATAGGCGTTCCGCTGTCAATGTGGGAACTGGAGCCGACAACACGTTTGGGAGTGATAGAGGCGGGAATCTCACGCACCGGCGAAATGAAAGCATTGGCAGAATGCATCAATCCCGACACGGTTATTATAACAAACATAGGTGATGCGCATTCCGAGGGTTTCAGCTCCCTCAAGAGCAAAGCAGAGGAGAAAGCAATCCTCGCCACAGCTCAGCGCACCACAACTGTGATATATTCACTTGAATATCCTGAGATTGCCGAGGCGCTTGCAAACGTTGCGTCCAATGTGGGGAGGCTCACATGGTCAACCAAAAATAAAGAGGCCGACATTTTCATCAAGGTCGAAAGCGGCAAGCCGGAAACTCTTCTCACATATACATACGCCGGAAAGACATCTGCGCTGTCAGCGCCGCTTGAGACGGCAATCGACATTGAGAATGCCGCCCATGCGCTTTCGTTTATGCTGCACAGCGGCTATTCGCCGGAAGTGATATCGGAACGGTTCCGGCATCTTCACAAAATCGGCACAAGACTGAATGTATCGGAAGGGGTGAATGGATGCACCCTGATTCGAGATTCATATACATCTGATTTTTCATCACTCCGCCCGGCACTTGACTTTCTTCGCCGCCGCAAGACATCTTCGCAAACTTCCACCCTCATTTTGAGCGATATTCACCATGAGTCGGGCAACACCGACACACTTTATGCCAATATAGCGGAGTTGCTGCGAGTGGCAAAAATCGATCGGTTCATAGGGGTGGGGCCGGCCATGGCCGCCCATTCGAGACTATTTCCGGAGACGGCGTTATTCTTTAACAACACAAAAGAACTGACAGAACAGATGTCGCCCTCCGATTTTCAAGACGAGACGATACTTCTCAAGGGATCGCCCGAGCATTCATTTCTTCCGGTTGCCGAGATGCTTGAGACACGCATGCACGAAACCGTGCTGGAAGTAAATCTTGATTCCATAGTATCGAATTTCAATTACTTCCGCAGCCACGTTCCGGCGGGGACGGGGATAGTGTGCATGGTGAAGGCCTCGGGATATGGAGCCGGCAGCTATGAGATAGCGAAAACGCTCCAGGATTGTGGAGGAGCATATCTGGCAGTCGCCGTGCTCGACGAAGGGATAGAACTCCGGAGAAAAGGGATCACCATGCCTATAATGGTGATGAATCCCAAGGTTGTGAATTACAAGCTGATGTTTGCCAACAAGCTGGAGCCTGAGATATATTCATTTGAGATGCTTCGCGATGTGATTCGCGAAGCTCGGAAAAACGGCATTACAGGCTATCCGGTGCATATAAAACTTGACACCGGAATGCACCGCATGGGGTTTGTGGAATCAGAACTGTCCGAACTTATGGATATTCTGTGTGACACACAGGAAGTGATTGCTAAATCGGTGTTCTCACATCTGGCCACAGCCGATTGCCCCGACATGGACGACTACACAGAGCTGCAGTTGGGCAGATTCCGTGAATACACCGACTATATGCTCGGGCGCTACAACCGGCCGATATTGCGTCATGTGCTCAACACAGCCGGAATACTCCGCTATCCGGAGCATCATTACGACATGGTGCGTCTGGGGATAGGGCTTTACGGAGCCAACACACTCCCGCCGGAGATGGAGAGTCCGCTGGCCGTGGTGTCGACACTTCGCACAGTGATTATAGCCATACGCGAACGCGACAAAGGAGAGAGCATCGGATATGCACGCAAGGGAATGCTGACACACGATTCGCGAATTGCCACCATTCCAATAGGATATGCCGACGGCATGAACCGGCATTTTGGCAATGGTGCGATATCAGTGCTGGTAAACGGCCAACCTGCTCCCACAGTGGGGAATATCTGCATGGACGCATGCATGATAGATGTGACAGGGATAGACTGCAAAGTGGGCGACTCAGTAGAAATTTTTGGAGTGAATGCGCCGCTGCAACGCATGGCAGACACACTCGACACTATTCCTTACGAAGTGCTCACATCCATTTCCCCCCGTGTAAAGCGAGTGTATTACCGCGAGTAACAGAGAAATGAGAAATGAGAAATGAGAAGTGAGGAATGAGGAGTGGAGAGTGGAGAGTGGAGAGTGGAGAATGGTGAATGTGTGAAGATCACGTTTCATAAAATTTGCAATAATCAGCTGCGTTGGCTAAATTTGCATAAACTCTTTACGAATTTAGAGTCTGTTTCATTTATTTTTCCAAGTCGCATATCAGACACACAAGCAAACAGAAATGAAAATAATCAACTCCCGGGGACTCCATAATATAGACAACGCCACATGCGAGAGTCAGCATATCAGCTCCATAGACCTCATGGAGCGTGCAGCCTCCGCCGTGAGCATAGAGATAATCTCACGATTTCTTCCAAGCAAACGCATCATAGTGTTTGCCGGTCCGGGAAACAATGGCGGGGATGCCCTGGCAGTGGCCAGGATGCTGATGGAGCAAGGATACAAGCGGGTTGAAGTGTTTCTTTTCAATGTGACCGGCAAATTGTCGCACGACTGCGAAGAGGAATACAAGAGGCTCATAACCATAGATGGGGTAGACTTCACAGAGGTGACACACGCATTCAATCCGCCATATATAGGGAAAAACGACATAGTGATAGACGGGCTTTTCGGCTCAGGACTGAACGCACCTCTTCAAGGAGGCTTCATAGCGGTAGCAAGATATATCAACGAATCCGGAGCATACGTGATATCGATAGATATCCCTTCAGGATTATTCTGCGAATGGAATGCCGACATCAACACGCGCGATGTGGTGCATGCCAATCTAACATTGTCATTTCAGCTACCCCGCCTTGCATTTTTCTTTGCCGAAAACTATAATATACTCGGGGAATGGAAGCTGCTTGACATAGACCTTGATGAAGAAAAAATTAAGGAGACAACCACAGATTATTTTGTGATAGATTCCAGGAACATAGTTCCATTGCTTCGCAACAGACTTCCATTCACCGGCAAGCGCGATTATGGATCGGCACTCATATTCGCCGGGTCCACCGGGATGATGGGTGCGGCGGTGATGTGTTCGCAAGCGGTGATGAAATGCGGTGCGGGGCTTGCCACGGTGCACAGTGCGCGCAACGGACTTACGATTGTGCAGACGGCGGCTCCCGAAATCATGTATGAGCCCGACCGCAACGAACATTATATCACCGACATGACCGTGCACCATAATCATCAGGCAATAGCAGTGGGGCCGGGCATAGGCACACAGGAGCCAACAATCAACGCGCTCCAGGCGTTGTTACAACACACCACCATTCCGATTGTGCTCGATGCAGACGCTCTGAATTGTATCTCACGGCGTCCGGCATTGCTGGCATTATTGCCGCCTAAAACAATCATAACGCCACATATCGGGGAATTTGACCGTCTTTTTGGTGAACATGACTCCTCGGAGAAGAGACTACGCACGGCAATCGAGATGTCGCGCCAATACAACATAATTATCGTGCTTAAGGGCCACTACTCGGCCGTGGTGCGTCCTACAGGGAGAGTATATTTCAATTCTACCGGCAATGCCGGCATGGCAACAGCCGGAGCCGGAGATGTGCTTACCGGAGTGATTACAGCCTTCCTCGCCCAAGGTTATGATCCTGAATATGCCGCCACACTCGGTGTATATATCCACGGGCTGGCCGGCGACCTTGCTGCCGAAGATTTGGGCGAATTCGGACTCACCGCCCCCGATATTGCCAATTATATAGGAAGAGCGATTCGCGAAACATTATCCAAAAGAAAATAAGAGTCTGTTTTATAAAAAATCAACATCAAGGGCGGCTTATTTTCAGATGATTTATTCAATCTCAGAGGGAACAACTTCTCGGTTGTGGCCGCGAGATTGGATAAATAAGTCAAAAAGAAGCCTGACTAAAGTATTTTTTCATTGACACAGACATAAATATTAAATAATTCAATCTTCGCAAGTTTGCGACTTGCGAAAAACAATGAGATTAGAGGTTAGAGGTTGTTTTTTGCAACAATTACATTGCAATTTTACAAATTTAAATTAATGCTTCATTCTGATAAAGAAATATTGGCATCGACCGGCCTGTTTTAACATTTTTTGGAGAATGGAGTCTAAAACACCAACATAATTATGAGAAAAATAATCGGGCTGTTTATACTTGCAACAACAGGCATTCTGTGCACTGCAACCCGGGCTCAACAAACAAAAATACTTACCGCCGACAAACATAATGAATATGGACTGGTGTATACACTTCCCACCACTGCCATGCGCATCGAAGTCACCGCAGAAAGAACGGTGAACACGGCCGGCCCATATTATCAATATGCCAAGAAATTTCTGCGAGTCGGCAATGCCATCACGGAAGATTCCGAGCAATGGCGCATTACTGAAGTAAAGGTGACACCCATCGGAATATCCGATACTGAAAAAAAATATCTGATGCAGCTGAAGCCGGGAGCGCTCACATATATTTCTGTAAGCGACAACGGCATGCTTCTAGCAATCAACAAAGAGGTGGGCACATCGGCTCCGCAATCAGGAGATAAATCATTGCCGGTCACTGAGATATCCGGCAAGGGCAGGAATAGTGAAGAGCCGGTACGGCGTGTGAATCCCAATGACTATCTGAAATATGTAAATGAAGATTTTCTTGCTTCTCAATCATCGGCGAAACAGGCTCAGATGCTTGCAGAGAGCATCATGGAGGTGCGCGACTCAAAGGTATCGTTGACCAGGGGGACCGCTGAAACGATGCCAACCGACGGACGCCAGCTTGAGCTGATGCTCAAATCGCTCACCCATCAGGAGGCAGCTCTCACTGCAGCCTTCACCGGGACAACGGAAACGACTACGGAGACAAGGGGATACATGTATACTCCCGTTGAGAATGGATCCGACATATTATTCAGAATGTCAGACTTTGCCGGATTTGTTGATGCCGGCGATTATTCGGGCGACCCCGTGAACATCACGGTTGACATCACGCGCGAGGCAGAGCTTCCCGTAGACAACAAAGGGGAAGAAAAGAAGCTCCCGAAAGATGCTGTGATATATGCCATCCCCGGAACCGCACAGATAACGCTTGAACACAAGGGGAATGTGATCTGGAGCGGTGAAATGGAATTTGCGCAGTTCGGCACAACATTCGGTCTCGCTCCGAATCTCTTCAGCGACAAAAGAGACCGCTCATATGCCACATTCAGCCCCGTTACCGGCGCACTTGTTGAAATCGGTTCAATCACAGAGGAATGAACACTGCTTCGGGAAATTCAATCAAGTTGTCGGAGCTGATGCAAATGCTTGGCAACGCCATCAGAACCACCCCCGCGATTCAGGGAGTATGGGTTATGGCGGAGCTGTCGGATGTTCGCGTGTCAGGGGGGCACTGCTACATGGAGCTCGTGGAGAAAGACAGTGCCGGCACCACCCGGGCAAAAGTGCGGGCCATGATATGGAGCAGCACGTTTGTTGCGCTTCGCAACATGTTCCGCAACATAACCGGGCGCGACATTGCTTCGGGAATCAAGGTGCTTGTGTATGGCTCGGTGACACATCACAACGTATATGGGCTTTCATTCAATATCACCGGCATAGACCCCTCATACACACTCGGCGACATGGAGCGTGTGCGCCGCGAGATTCTTGAGAAACTGACAAAAGCGGGAGTGGTGAATCAAAACAAGACACTTCCACCACCGGCATTCCCTCAAAGGATAGCCGTGATATCCGCACCGGGAGCTGCCGGATATGGCGATTTTGTGAACCAGACCGTCAATAACCCCGACGGATTCAAGATTTACATGAATTTATTTCCTGCGGTGCTTCAGGGCGACCGCACAGCCGAGTCGGTGATCAATGCCCTCAATATGGTGGAAAGCACCATAGACATCTGGGATTGTGTAGTGATAATCAGGGGGGGAGGATCCACCACAGACCTTGCCGGATTCGACGATTACAATCTTGCGTTGCGCGTGGCCACTTTCCCTCTTCCGGTGATTGTGGGCATCGGACATGAGCGCGACAGAACCGTGCTTGATGAAATTGCCTGCGTAAGATGCAAAACTCCCACAGCAGTGTCGGCATATATCACCGACACATTGCGGGAAAGATATGGCCATGTATGCGAAATAATTCAGCGGATTGCGCGTTATTGCAGCGACGCTTCAAAGGGAGAGCACCTGCGACTTTCCACAATCACCCAATCGATTCCGTCGCTTGCGCGCAACGCGATATATAGAGAAAAGATGCGCCTGCCCGGCTTCGTGGCCGGAATCACGGCATTAGTGCGCGAAAGAGTGTCAGCAGAAAATGCAACACTCACATCGACATCCGTAAAGATAGAATCGGCCGCCAAAGGAGCGATAAACAATGCCGCAACCAAAATCCGCCATTATGAAGACATTCTGCGACTACTCGACCCGGCCAACACGCTGAAGCGGGGATACAGTGTGACGAGAATCAATGGCAAAGCCGTCACTGATCCCGCAACGCTGAGACCCGGCGATGAGATAGAAACAACCCTTCTCGAAGGCAAAATAATTTCAAATGTAAGATTATGAAACCGGAATCATATAAAGAGGCTGTCACCGAACTTGAGGGCATCCTCGCCAAGATGGAATCCAACCAATGCGACATAGACTCGCTGTCAGCACTTACCACCCGTGCGCTTGAGTTGCTGAAATTCTGTAAAGAGCGCTTGTTTAAAACAGATGAGGAGCTCACCAGATGTCTTGATGAGCTGAAAACCGCTCTTCAAGAGCAGTAACGTCAGGATTGGTGCCCGGCAATCAGACGGAGCAATGCCGGAAGAGCTTCGCTTGCGGGAATGTTTTTCACAACGAGTTCCTTCCCCTTGTACAGGCTGACGCGTCCGGGACCGGCTCCCACATATCCGTAGTCAGCGTCGGCCATCTCTCCGGGGCCATTCACCACGCATCCCATCACAGCAATCTTCAGACCCTTTATATCCAGGGCATCAACAGCTTGCTTCACATCATACAATGCTGCGGGCAAGTCAAAAAGAGTGCGCCCGCAACTCGGGCACGAAATATATTCCGTTTTTGAGATGCGCATTCTTGCAGCCTGCAATATGTCGAGTTCAAGCTGATAGAGCTCATCTTCGGAAAAGCCGGGGTCAGTCACCTTTATGCCCGATGCGTAGCCCGACAGCAGCAATGCTCCGAAATCCGCACCTGCTCGCACTCTCAGCTCATCGAGTGAGTCACAATTATATTTCAGCTCCACAATAACAGGGTCGGCACAGCCGGATGCCACCATCACATCAATATCGGAAGCTACTCTGCCCAATTCTTCAGAGTTTGCCGACACAATTCTCACAATATCCTTCGAGCCGTCGGCACGCAGATTCGGATATTCATTGAAACGCGCAAGCTCCTTGGTAGCGGCCATGGGGAAGAGCTTGGCAGCGGGAGATTTCGCTATGGCATCGTGCGCATAGTCGCGTGCCGGTCCGGGGAGCACTGTTCCGGGCTCAATCACCCTCACATTTTTGCGTCGGGCCACATGGTCGCACAGCAGTTGCGCCACGGGAATTTCATCTTCCGGAGGTTCGCTGAGCGACACGCGAATGGTGTCACCAAGCCCCTCATGCAGAAGCGCACCTATCCCCACAGCGCTCTTGATGCGTCCGTCTTCCGCATCGCCGGCTTCAGTCACACCCAGATGCAGCGGGAAATTCATTCCTTCGCGCCTCATTTGCTCTGCAAGGAGTCGCACGGCCTGCACCATCACAACAGTGTTGGAAGCCTTTATTGAAATCACTATATCCTTGAAATCAATTTCAGCTGCGATTCTCAGAAACTCCATTACCGATTCCACCATGCCAGGAGCAGAGTCGCCATAGCGGCTCATAATGCGGTCAGACAGCGAGCCATGATTCACACCCAGCCGCACAGCAGTGTTGCATTCCGCACACAATTTCAGGAAAGGGATAAGCGTCTCGCGGATGCGGTTTATCTCCCGGGCATATTCTTCATCAGAGAATTCTATTTTGCGGAATGTGCGCGCGGCATCCACAAAGTTGCCGGGATTTATTCTCACCTTGTCGGCAGTGTGGGCGGCCACAAAAGCGGCTTTCGGGTTGAAATGCACATCAGCAGAAATTGGCACATTGCAGCCGAGCCGCTCCATTTCCACTCTTATTTTCTCAAGATTGGCGGCCTCCTTTACTCCCTGAGTGGTGAAGCGCACCAGCTTCCCGCCGGCGTCTACAATGGCTTTTGCCTGATTTGCCGAGCCAATGGTGTCAAGCGTTGACGTGTTAGCCATCGACTGAATAAGAATCGGATGATTGCCACCGATATATTGGTCACCTACCTTTACGGACGATGCGTTTCTTCTTTCGTAATTATATATGAACATTTCAAGAGTCAATGAATCATGGTCATAAAGAAAATGCTGCAGAATCCCACCGCATATCCGGCAAGAACCTGGGTCACCGTGTGGCGTTGCAGCCATACACGCGCACTTCCCAACATTCCGGCGAGCACCACGGCGACAATCAGCCATACAAACGCATCGGAAGATGCATATCCCGAGCGCATTATGCGCAGCAACAAAGCCACAATTCCGGCGATTCCGGCAGCATGCACGGAAATCTTCCAACGAAAATTGACAACCACCTCCACCACACCGGCAACGGCACCACCTGCAAAGAACATTGTCAGCCAGAGGGGAGCAGCCCTGAACCACATAAAGAGCGCTGTTGCCACAAGCGAAAGAATGCAAATCACATAAGGGATAGTTCTCTCCTTCCGGCCATTCAGACCGACATCTTCAACAAGTCCGAACTTTTTGAGAAGCACCACCAGCAATGAAGGAATCACCAGCGTGATGGCAGCCACAATCAGCGTAAAGATGAGTTTCACCTTAATGTCGGCAAAAGAGAGGATTGACAAACCGAAGGCGAGCAACAGCCCATACACAGGCATGAGCAGCGGCACGAGAATCCACGAAAGGAAATTGCAGAATCGCGCAACAAAAATTTCCCAATCTTTCGGGACATCTTCGCGTTGGCCCGTCTCTACAATGGAGTGGCGCTTCTTATTTTCAGGTTCCACTTCAGGCTTCTCTTTTTCAATTCCGGATGCCGGAGTCTCGTCAAGGGGGTCGTCGCCGAGCGGAGATTTCGGATAATATGAACTTGTGTCGAGTTTCATTCTCTAATATTTTTCCGGTGTATGTTTTTCCGGTGTATGTTTTTTTCCGATAACCGAAGCGAAAGCCGCGGGCACGGGAGTGCTGAAATTCATATCCTTTCTGGTAATGGGATGGGCAAAGCGCAGAGTCTGTGCATGAAGAGCCAGCCGATGCACCGGACTTGTGGATGCGCCATACTTACGGTCGCCGGCCACGGGATGTCCCAATTCTGAAGCATGCACACGGATTTGGTTTTTGCGTCCGGTGTCAAGAGAGAAATGTGCGAGTGTGTAACCGCGTCCCCGACCAATCACTTCGTAATGCGTCACCGCCACTCTCCCCTCATCAGGGTTGTCAGTGGAATACACCACATAACGTGAATTTTCGGCAAGACGACTTTTCACATATCCCTTGTCGTCATCAATATAGCCCTCGAGCAAAGCCACATACAGACGTTCAAGAATTATATTATTCCAATTGTGTCGCAACACATCCTGTGCGCGTTCGCTTTTAGCAAACATCATCAGGCCTGATGTTTCGCGGTCAAGGCGGTGCACGATATAAAGCTTGTTGGCAGGATTGACACTTTTTACATAATCCTTCAATATATCATATGCACTCGTTTCCTTCTTTCTCATAGGTGTTCCCACCGATAGGATGCCGTAGCCCTTGTTAATTACAATGACATCGTCATCTTCATAAACAAGCTTGATTCGAGGATGGGCGAATTGTGGGAAAGGGCGAGACAGGTTAAGCTTCACGCACACGCCGGGCTCAACGGGCGCGCAAAAAGAATGTGTCACCTCGTCCTGCACTGCAAGATGACCGTATTTAAGCCATTTCTTTATATCTGTTCTTTTTGCGTCAGGCATCATTTTCTGCACAAATTCCATCAAAGGCACAGCAGCCTGATTATTGTTGCAGAAATTCAATATTCTGTCGTTGCCGGAAAATCCTTTTCTCAACATTGCACACTACATATATATTTTCAGTGCAAATTTACAATTTTGCCACCTTATCACCATATTATTATAACAAATATTTTCACAAATATTTGTGGAGACACGCTGATTTCCGCAGCAATGCGTGTCCGAACCGGCAATTCAGGCATTGCCGACGTTCGCAATATTCGCGGCTCAGTTCAATAAGCGACTGGGATGAGAAAGCATTGTCGAGCGGGAGTCCGGCCAGTTTCCACCTGCGGGTGATCCTGTTTTGTTCAGCAGGCACACTCTCCCAGATATCCATTGCAAGTGCCTCCATATCGGCATCGCCATGAGTTGCGCCGTAGGCATAAATCATTGGAGCCGCAAAATTAATCAGCAGCAGATTGACGCTCTGTTCCGAAAGATGGAGAGGAAGAGAGGCCGATTCTTTGCCGAAGTCGAAATGTGTTGTCCAATAACCCGTTGCCTGCCATCTGAACAGGTTGCGCAAGGCATTTATATCCCGGCAATTGTCAATGACCTTATCAATAAACAGCGTGTCATCGCAAAGCATTGAAGCAAGGAGCGCGATTCGCCGGTGGGGGAAATTTCCGGGACGTGTGCGTGCATATTTCCACATCTCACGTCTCATGGGCTTCAGCTGATATTTGCGGGCCAGAAACACATATTCACGACACAAAGACTGATAATATTCATCAAAAATATTAAAAGATGAGTCGAGCATGCAAGCCTGACCAAACAGGAGGGCTTCGAGCTGCATGCGGTAATCAATGTGATGATATATGATTTTAAGCGGGAGCGAACGAGCAAGCAGTTCAAGAGGTTCGCTATTCAGCCCGAAGCCCAACGCTCTTGCCAGTGTGACGAAACATGCCTGCTGCCAGTCCCCACCGAGATTATTGCACAACTCTATAATGCGTCGGGCCTTATTTTGCATACGTTCCACACCAAGTGATGACATCCAGGACACCACATCGAGGCCACTCAGCTCCTTAAGATAGGGTTCGCAAGGGTTTGCGGAAATTTTGTCTGCAAGTTGCGCATATAATTTTATGAAACTTTCAGGAAATGTAAGGATAAGCTGCGGAATAATTCGACCGGAGGCATCTGCCACCACACGGTCGCCAATGCCCACCACATGCATAATTACACCATTATATGCGATATCAGAATCATGCTTATGATTATACCAATCGGAAGCTTTCACATGCACCTCCACATTGCCGACCCAAAGTTCCTCCCCTATCATAAGTTTAGCTTCAAGGAAATCGGGACCACTGTCAAGGTTATGCCTTCCGGGATATATCACTTTCACACGCCGACCGTCTGTTGTGACAAACTCTCGGTTAAGAATCTGATACTTCCATATGTATTGGTAGAGCATTTCCATGGTTCAACCTGCCATAATTTACAACTCCCAATCACGAATTCCCAATTCCGACGCCCTTCAATCCCAAATTCTCCTATCCCAAATCCCAATTTCAGAGTGTCAGGCTGCAAACATTCTGACACTCTGAAATTATAACATATGCAAAAATAGTTTAATTTTTTATACATTTATTTGAATAAAAAGTGTATTAATGTTAATATTCGTTAAAACTGCACTTATATAGAAAAAAAATACACTTTATTCAAAAAACTATTATTACTTTTGCAGTGTGTTTTTCATAGTATTAAATTAAGATTAAGGTTTCGGTCTATCTCTTTGGGAAAAGGGGTAGACTTTTTTTATTCACTATCCGTAGTCCTCGCGGGTTTGTAACTCACGAGCCATAGGCTTCGGTCTGTCGCAGGGCGGTGGATTGCAAGCCCACCGCGACTATAAAAATTTGGACATCTTTATCTCTTTGATTCAGTCAAATGGCTCGCTATATTCCTTCATCTGCAAGAAGAAATTTGCGCTAAATTTGCGCCCCCGCCTTAATATTTCTTTGGGGATGAAGCCTAAGTGATATAACCTTTTTACGAAAGAAAAATAATAAAATCTGTTCTATTAAAACGCAATCTTTATTAGGAATTTCGAATGCGAACAAAAAAAGGCGGTCACATCGAGAATGCGACCGCTTTAAATTTAGCCCCGTTTCATAAAAATTTAACATTAGGAGGCGACTTCGTTTTGGCGGATTTATCCAATCTCGTCGGTCACAACCATGAGGTTGCTCCCTCCGAGATTGAATAAATTATCTCAAAAATAATCCGCCCTTAATGTTGATTTTTTATTAAACAGCCTCTTATATCAGAGGTTAATATCAGAAAATTATTATCGGATTACCATCTTGCGCACATGTTTGTCTGCTGTGACTACATAAACACCACTCTCAACATTAACTGATGTGCGCGCACTGCCATCACCGCTATATACCAAAGTTCCATTGGCAGCCACAATGGCAATCTTCATGCCTTCAGCATTGCTGATTATGATATCATGGCCAACCGCATTGATTTGCACATCACCGCCGACAATATCATTAACGCCACTCACAGAGACAACCACCTTATTGGATGGGGCCGATTCGCTCTTATTTGTATAAACCACGGTCACAACATATTCATAGGGAACGTCAAACTCTATATTGTCATCCACAAACGATGTTTCAACAACAGGAGCATCGTTGATTTTGACGCCATTGCGATATATGTTGTATCCGGCAATTTCAAGATCGGCAGTAATATCGGCCGGAGTATATGTTACATCATCCACCATGAGCATAAATGCGCCGGTGGCGTAACTACGGATTGCGAAACGTTTTGCACCTGCGGGCAATTGAACCGTATATTGAGTCCATTCGCCCGGCACATAGTCAACGGCCGAACCCTCTACAATTGTAAAGTCATCGGGGTTGACACTGCCGGTTGAAGTGTATACAGCGATTTTCTCGGGAAACATCTGTTGCATGCTGCGTGCATAGAAGGATATTGTCTGGGCATCGCCAATGAGTTCGGGAGATATTGCCCAGTCATTAGTGGTGCCATCGTCATAGCGGAACAACGCGAACAAATATTTATTGCCACTGTGGGCATTTAAAGCGTCTCGGGGTTGTTCGAACGATTCCTGATCCCAGATCCAGAACGAACCCTTTGTAGTGCCGGCAGTTATTCCCGGAATCTGAATTCCCTGCACACTGCCCACTTCAGAGCCGTCAACATCAACGAACACCCAATCGCCATATTCCGAGGCGAAGGCATCTGCATCCTCAAAGTCATCGGTAATCTGTTCTGGAGTATTGACTCCAAGTTTGGGAGCATCCCAACTGAGCGCCACACTGCTTTCCTCCTTATGAACGGTAAGATCTGTAGCTGTCGGGAGATTTGATTCCACAGGCACAACAGAGATGTTGGATGTTTGATTGTTCAAGGCATTCTCATCCAGGGGATAAACCACTTTTGCATAGTAGACCACAGGGACAGAGGCCAGAGCACTCATGAAACACTCAAAGCTTACAGTAGCCGAAGCACCGGCGGCAAGAGATTCCACAGACTTTGTATCGACGCACTTTTCATCGGCATAAAGTTCCACAGAGAAATTCTCAGCCACCTGTGCGCCATCGTTGCTCACTTTTACATCAACATTATAGTTGCTGCCGGTTTTTGCCTTTCCGGGGGCAAAGATACCGGTGGCTTTTACATCATGGTTAAGGATGCTTCCCACCTTTATATTGTCGATAACAGTGTAATTATACATCTTGGTGATTCCCGTGATTTGGAACTGAACCACCTTGTTTGCAAAATTACCGAGGCTTATGCTTACGATGCCCCAGCTGTTTGTCGCGTTGCCGCATATATTGTCGACAGTTTCCGGGCCATAAACAACAGTAAACGAATCTTCATCGACAGCTTTCACAGCCACTGAAATTTCATTGATATCGCCGCCGGCCTCACCGTTGTTGATATTATAGGTATAGAATGTCAAACCGGGGTTGACCATTTCGTTAAGAGATACGAGGCCGGAAACCAGATTTGCGCCACCATCGATATATTGAGAGTAGAGGCCGATCATGCCATTGTCGCCATCCTGTGCGGGAATGCCGCTTGCATCAGTCAATATGGATGCAGAGCCTCCATTAATCGGGTTGATAGCCCAGTTGTATGTAATGTTTCCACCGGGGAACGACTCATTGATGCCGTTGAAAGGAGTGCCGACGGGAATCAGAGCGGAAGAAGTGCCGTTGCCCTGACCTACAGATGTTACGGGGATTACAGCCACCTGCACAAAATCCTGTTGACCTGCGGGGACAGCCTGGAAGGAATAAGTTGTAGCAGTGAGATTAGAAGCCTTTGTTATAAGATTGCCGGCCACTACCTGGCAGACGTTATATTTCACATCGCCATCAGCGAGGCTCATTCCGTGAATATCAGTGGTGACAGCATTCCAATTCAGAACCACTTCACCATCGGTGGCTGTTCTTGCGATATTAACAAAAGCCGGGTCAGCGGGGATATCAAAGCCGACATAAGCCGTTGCCATAGCCTTAAGGCCGGCTCCTGCAGCATTATATCCTATCACAGTATAAGTGACTTCGCCGGCCTTTGAGAGTTCATCCGTGAATGAGATTGTTTCTCCAATTGTGGGGTTGTCATAAGTTTTGACAACAGTTTCGCCGCGAAGCACCTCCACCTTGGTAAGGCTGGTGAGCTCAGCGCCCGACAGAGTTGTGTTCGGGGTTTTGAAAGAGACTTCAGCCTTTAAAGCGCCGGTGGGGTCGGGGGTGACTTTCAGGTCGGAAGCAAGGCCCGGAGCCTCTGCCAGCACAGCGGCCTCAATTGTGACGTCACCCAGCCATAGAGAGAACATGTTTGCATCAGAGATTCCATGGAAACCGATATAATACAAGCCATCCTGTTCCGGCACGATTTCCTTATTCACTTTGAGTTTGTTGTCCTCAGTGACAGTCAGGGTTGTGGGCGCGAGCAGCTCCTTATTCAGGCCTTCCGGAGTGGGTTGCATGCCATATTTCACCTCGATACGTTCGGGATAATTGGCATTGTTGGCCCATGTAGAGAACATTATCTCATAAGCTTTGCCGGCCTCGAGTTTTAGCGCGGGAGTGATCAGCCAGTCATCCATAGCCATGGAGCCGTTATAAGTGACACACGCGTTGCCGCCGCTTATCGCCCATGCCCTATAGTCATCATTGGCATCAATTACGGTCCAGCCGCTGAATCCGTTATGTGCGAAATCAGATGTATACGGGGGAACCACAGAACCGATCACAACAGTGTTAGTCTGTGCCGGCGCTGAAGTCATGCCGTTGCACACCACTTCAACCGTATAATAGAATTCAGTTAATTCAGATGGCATCTCCACGGCCAGGGAATATGTAGTCACAGTCAGTCCGTCTGCCAGAACCGCGCCGGTCTTGTCTTTTACAGTATAAGTGATACCGTCAAGGTCGATATAGCCACCATTCACGGAAGATGTGACGGGAGTCCAGCTGATTTGCATATTGCCATTGGCATATACAAGGGTTGCAGATGTGGCCTCCGGAGTATCCGGGCCAATCCACTGGTTTTTGAGGGTAACTTTCGGGCCGTCGCCGACATCATTTCGTGCGAATACGGTAAAGTTGTGCACACCGGCACCCATTTCAGTCAGGTCCAGATCGACAGACACATCACTTCCCCAGGTGCACTCTTTTGTTGCCATCTGCACATCGTCAACGAGAACAACAACTTCGAGATTTCCGGAGCCCTGCGTGCCATCATAGAAGGTGGATGGAGCAGTGAGGGTGAGGGTTCCGGTCATTGAATTTCCCGTAAAATTCACAGCTAAATTTTCGCAGATTGCAGGGGCTGTTGCCTCAGCTTCCGGCACAGGAATCATCATGCCGAGAATCTGATCGTCATTTTTCAAATTATACAGAACAGTTCCCTCTCCGGTAGAAAGGTTGATCTCAGCCATATAAGACTTGTTGTCGTTAGGGTTGAGATTAAAATACATTTTATTTGTCTTGGGATCGATCACAGTGCCGCCGTTATATAAAGGAGCAAATCCGGTCTCACCGATTTCGGTGGCAGTGCCGGTGGTCTTATCGAGCTTGCAAAGCGTGGTGCCTGTGCATATATATTCTCCCTCACTATTATAGCTTCCCAGATAATTGAGCACATAAAGTTGGCCTGCGCCATCAATACAAAGGCCATTATATGTCATTGACACAGGGGCGATAGCTGTTGATGTTATGGTCTTTGCAACCGGGTCTATTTTAATCTCGGAAAGTTGCTGACCATTGCCCTCCTTATTGTAGGTTATACCATATACTTTGCCTGTTGTAGGGTCGTAAACCTCACCACCGGTCACGAGAATGTCGCGAGATTCAGAGGACATGTTGCACACCCTTTCACCTGTGGACAAATCATATCCGTTAACAACCATCATTTGCAAGCCAAGAAATTCCACATAAGTTGTGGTGTAATATACATTATCCACGGCAACGCCACCCCAGGAAGCGTTCACGCCTTGAATAAGCATTGTGCAATCTGACTCACCGTTTTTGGCAATCTTATAAAGACCTATCGGGGAATTTGTATTGGTAAATGTAGAATTAAACACTACGGAGCCCCATATATCCGGCATTCCGGCGGGAGCCTCTTTATATTTGGGATTTATTGCAGGGATTGCAAAAAAGCCTCCCTTGTGTGCCACTTTCAGACTATTGTCGGAAAAAGATTTGTTTTTGTGAAAAATGGTAGGGACCAAATCAAAGCTTTTGTCATTTTTCAATTTTGCCATCGAACGGGCATTGGCGCAATTCTGTTCGGATTGCGCTGTGGTTTTTTTCAGCTTGGTCACTTGCTGTGCCGTCACCGGCGCTGCGGCAAGCAACCCGATTAAAGATACTGAAAGAAACCTTGTAAGAAATTTTTTCATTGTTTACAATATGGTTTCGCGTTAATTTGTTCTCAAGCCGGTTCGAAACCGTTTCCCGACAGAAAACGAAATGAGTTTAGTTTACCGGCCGAATAAAACAATTATTTAGCGACATAAAATTGACGCAGGTCATTTTTTTATGAAACGGGGTCTAAAAGCGACAAGGCTTCGTTCTTTAGCTGAACGAAGCCTTGCAATTCTCCGGGGTGTTATAATCCCTTAGCGTTGTTATATTTTAGTGTTGCAATAGTTATGAAAGGGAGTTGAATTCGCGCGACACCTTGTCAGCGATTTCCTTCATTTTATCAGTGTCAGGGTTGGATATTTTGCATTTAAAATCCATATCTCCCTCTTTTTGGAGCGGGACCAAGTGGATATGAGCATGCGGCACTTCAAGGCCGAGCACAGTGACACCAATTTTGCGGCAAGGGATAGCCGCCTTAAGAGCGGCCGCGACTTTTTTAGCAAATACAGCCATTTCGGCGAGTTGGTTGTCATCAATATCAAAAATATAATCCACTTCCTGTTTGGGCACAACTAAAGTGTGTCCCCAATTTACAGGGTTGATGTCAAGGAAGGCGAAAAACTTATCGTTTTCCGCAACCTTAAAAGATGGAATCTCTCCGGAGATAATTTTAGAGAAGATTGTCATTTTATATTTCTATTTTTAAAATTTCAAAATCCATTATTCCGGCCGGCACCTTCACTTTCACAGTGTCGCCGACGCGATGCCCCATCAGGGCTTTGGCGATAGGAGTTGTGGAAGCGATTTTCATCTCCTTGAAATTGGCTTCGCTTTCAGTGACAATAGTATATGTCATTTGCGCTCCGTTGCCGACATTCTTGATAGTCACTTTGTTAAGGAGCTGCACTTCGTCAGTATTCAGTTTGCTGTCATCAATGATGCGGGCAGATGCCACAAGCTCCTTGAGCTTGGCAATCTTCATTTCAAGCATTCCCTGCGCCTCTTTGGCGGCATCATATTCAGCATTTTCAGAGAGGTCGCCCTTGTCGCGAGCCTCGGCGATAGCCTGCTTGATTAAGGGGCGTTGAGCCTCGAGTTCGGCCAGTTCCTTCATTTTTGCGTCATAACCGGCTTGTGTGATGTATGTTGCCATAATATAGAATTTTAAAAAAACATTTGCACGCATGAAAAAAAATAACAGACTCCTTTGGAATAAAGAGCCCATTAATTTCCTTTCACGACACAAAGATAAAACTTATTTGGCAAACGGCAAAAATATTTTACAAATTTTATTATCTTTGGGAAATCAAAATAAATCGGAAACATGGCGAGTATTAACGAGACACAGGATGAAATCATAGATGAGTTTTCAGGGCTCACCGACTGGATGGACAGATATGCTTATATAATAGAGCTTGGCAACACATTGCCCGAATATCCCGAAAGCGAGAAGACACCACAGAACCTCATTGAGGGATGCCAGAGCCGGGTATGGATAGACGCCAGGCAGAATCCGGACAAAACCATCGACTTCAAGGCTGACTCCGACGCCCTGATTGTGAAGGGGATTGTGGCATTGCTCATGCGAGTGCTCAATCACCGCACGCCGGATGAGATACTACATTCCGACCTTTATTTTATCGACAAAATCGGGCTTAAGGAGCACCTCTCCCCCACTCGCTCCAACGGGTTGGTGTCAATGGTTAAGCAAATCAATGATTACGCGCGAGCCTTCAAGCTTATTGACGGGGAATAGGGATTGAAGATTGGGAATTGGGAATTGGGAATTAGAGATTGGGTTGGGATAGTAACTGATAAAATACAAAACAAAAATAACACTTAAATCTAAACCTTATGTTCAGCAATCATCCAAAGGGACTGATTCCCGCCGCACTGAGCAATATGGGAGAGCGTTTCGGCTACTACATCATGAATGCAGTGCTGGTGCTGTTCCTGTGTTCGAAGTTCGGACTGAAGGAGGAGACGAGCACAATCATCTATTCGGTGTTTTACGCCGGCATTTATGTGCTCAGTCTGGTAGGCGGTGTGATAGCCGACCGCACACAAAATTATAAAGGCACGATAATCTCGGGTCTTATCGTAATGTCGTTGGGATATGTGGTGCTCGCCATCCCTATTCTTGCCACATCGGGCAACACCACGTGGCTTCTGACAATGACATGCGGCGCACTCTTTTTCATTGCATTCGGCAATGGTCTGTTCAAGGGAAACCTGCAGGCGATAGTGGGTCAGCTATACGACAATCCGCGGTATTCATCGCAGCGTGATGCAGGCTTCCAGATTTTTTATGTATTTATCAATGTGGGCGGTGTAGTGGCTCCCTTTGTGGCGCCGATGCTCCGCAGCTGGTGGCTCAACACCAACGGAATGGTGTATGACGCCTCCTTCCCCGCGCTATGTCATGAATATCTTTCGAACGTAGGCACGATGACGCAGGAAAACATGGACAATCTCTACGCAATCGCCACAGCAGCCAATAGCGGCACAGCAGTGATGAAAGAGAATCTTCAGGAATTCTGCACCAACTATCTGGATGTATTCAACACCGGCATCCATTACAGCTTCATCGCATCAGTGGGAGCCATGATGATATCATTGATAATATTCCTGGTAACCAAGAAGGGACTTCCCAACCCCTCAAAAGTTGCAAAAGAGGAAAACAAGGCAATAAACAACAGTCCGTCAATATCCGCGCAGGAGAAGGCAGAGATGGCAAAAGACCTCAAGCAGCGCATGGCAGCATTGTTTGCAGTGCTGGGCATCGCGATTTTCTTCTGGTTCTCATTCCATCAGAACGGCACCTCAATGTCGCTTTTCGCACGCGACTTCATGGACACATCATCGATTGCGCCGGAGATATGGCAGGCCATGAATCCCTTCTTTGTGATTATACTCACCCCCTTCATTATCATGCTTTTCTCGAATCTTTCACGCAAGGGGAAGGAGATATCCACACCGCGCAAGATAGCAATTGGCATGGGTCTGGCCAGCATCGCATATGTGTTCATGACTATATATTCAATTTATATGGATTATCCATCAGGCACAGACTTCCGCGCGCTGGCTGTAAATGTTCGCGACACGATGCTGTCGGGGCCGTGGGTGCTTGTGATGTATTATTTCTTCATGACAGTGGCCGAACTTTTTATTTCTCCGCTCGGACTTTCATTCGTGTCGAAAGTGGCACCAAAGAATATGCAAGGGCTCTGCCAGGGTCTGTGGCTCGGCGCCACAGCTGTAGGCAACCTCTTGCTTTGGATTGGTCCGCTGATTTATAACAGCTCACCGATATGGGTGGCATGGGCAGTGTTTGCCGCAGTCTGTCTGATTTCGATGGGAACAATGTTCGGCATGGTGAAATGGCTTGAACGTGTCACGAAATAATCGATAAAGACTCTTCAAAAGAAACGCTTCCCGGTGTGGGAAGCGTTTTTTTATAAAGCGGAGTCAAATTCGTCTATTCAACCGGTGTGAATTTCCGCGAGAGTGTAATTCTCATCAAGGGACCCTCGAGGCCGTTGGCGGCAACAGCGTTGCGGGTTTCAATCCTCATATATCCGCCGTTGAATTTATAGATTACGGCAGATACATCATCGTTGTCATCAGCCGTTTTACTATATATGATATCGGCTGCAGACAGCTGCATAGACTGAGTGATATAGCGTTCGAGGTCGGCGGGCAGCAGGTCGCCGATTGAGACATTTCTCAATTCCGCCACGCCCGGCGACACCACTTCAACATCCCACTCGCCGGGATAGCCCTGCACATTAGTATAAAGAGGATGCCCCTGTCCGTCGGTGAGCACACCCGAAAAATCATAATCAGCCTCCCGAAGGGGCTCGCCGACATGCAAGGCATCGGCAATACTTCCGAGTGTCATTGCAATGTCATTGTCGGCATGATATTCAATTTGTTGCGCATCAACACCGGCGGTATCTGAAGCGACACCCGACTCTACCTTGTTTTTATTTTGACAAGACAAGAGAGTCGACATACAGAATGCCATGCCATAAACAAATGTTTTCATACTTAGAGTATGTTTCCTAAATAACTTAACTTTCACAAGTTTACAACTTGCGAAAAGCAATGATGTTAGAGGTTTAAGGGTTGTTTTTCCGCAACCATTACATTGTAATTTTACAATGGTTATCTTACTAACTCAAGTTTCGCAAGTTGCAAGCAACTTGAAACCTTGAAGATTAGAGTTAGGTAGTTAGGAAGGTTAGTGAGATATCCATTATAAGATAGCAATGCTAATTGCTAAAAAAAATAACCTATAACCTCTAACCTCCTTGCTTTTCGCAAGTTGCAAACTTGCGAAAGTTGAATTACATAATTCATAAATTGTCTTTTTGCTTCATTGAGAGGCTTGTTTCCCAAAATTACCGTTATGTCTCGCAGCTGCACCTCATCTTTGAGCCTTTGGTTCAGTCACATAGCCCGCTATGTTCCTTCACCTGCAGCCTCAAAGCTGAGGCACATCTGCGACCCTGACGTTCACATTTTTTATCAAACAAGCTCTAAATAACATGGTCTTCTTAAGACAGTGCAAAAATATCTAATTTACCTCATTAACGCAAGCGGGAAGGGGGCAAATAATACATAGAAATAATTTAACACTCATATCATAAAATGATACTGAAAGTTGTTATTAGAATAAGGCTTCATTCCCCCAAAAATGTTAAAGCAGGGGTCGCAAATTTGCGAGACAGGGGTAACTTTAAAAGCATATGCTCCCTCAGCGATAAAGCAAATTAGCGCAAAAACAGGCCGCCACTGCTTTAACATTTGGGGGGAGGAATGGAGCCTAAGAGCCTAAGAAACAATATATACTCAAAACAAGACATGGACAATTTCAGATTCTGCTCACCGACAGAGTTTATCTTCGGTCGCAACACACAACACGAAACCGGACGTGCCCTTGCCTCGCGCGGCGCATCTAAAGTGCTCATAGTATATGGTTCCGAACGCATTCGCCAAACGGGTCTGCTTGGAGAGGTGGAAGACTCTCTGCGCCAGGCAGGGATAGAATTTGTGGAATTCGGAGGCGTACAGCCCAACCCTACGGCAAAAAATGTGTATGAAGGCATATCGATTGCAGTGAAAGAGGGTGTAAACTTCATTCTTGCTATCGGGGGAGGCAGTCCTATAGACGCCGCCAAGGGGATAGCGCTGGGAGCTGTATACACAGGCGACTTCTGGGATTTTTACTCAAAAAAGGGCACACCGCAGTTTGCACTTCCCGTCGGTGTAGTGCTCACCATCCCGGCAGCCGGCAGCGAAGGCAGCGGCAACTCAGTGATAACCAACGAGGAAACGCATCAGAAAATTTCCGTGCGTTATCCCGACTTGCTGCGCCCTCGCTTCGCAATAATGAATCCGGAGCTCACATATTCATTGCCACAAGAACAGACGGCATACGGCGTTGTTGACATGATGGCTCATATATATGAGCGTTATTTCTCCAACACCGGAGGCACATCACTTGTAGATGCATATTCGGAAGCTATAATGCGCGAAGTGATGGATGATGCCCTGACGCTCAAGCTTAACCCCGATGACTACGATGCGCGTGCGAATGTGATGTGGGCCGGCACACTTGCCCACAATGGTCTTTGCGGAGTGGGGAAAGTGGAAGATTGGGCCTCCCACCGGCTTGAACATGAGATATCGGCATATTATGGTGTGGCTCATGGCGCCGGGCTTGCTGTGATTATTCCGGCATGGATGGAATTCTGTGCACGCAAGAATCCTGACAAATTGTGGCGCTTTGCCATCAACGTCATGTCGGTGAACCCTGCCAATAAGGACACTCTCGAAATAATAGATGAGGGGATATCTGAGCTTAAAAATTTCTATCATGACCTCGGACTCACCACCAATCTTCGCGAATTGATTGGCAGGGAACCGGATATAGATATGCTTGTGAGATCGCTGCAAAGGAACATGGGAGAGACACTCGGAGAATATGTGGAGCTCTCAATGGACGACTGCCGCGAGATTTATAAAATTGCATGTGAAGGATAACAAACTCAAGTCTCCAAATTGCAAGCAACTTGAAATCTTGAAGGTTAGAGTTAGGAAGTTAGGAAGGTTAGTGAGGCAACCATTGTAAAACTACAATGTAATTGTTGCAAAAAAACAACCTATAACCTCTAACCTCATTGCTTTTCGCAAGTTGCAAACTTGCGAAAGTTGAGTTATAAATATATAGTGATATGGAAAAGATGAGTTTTGGGATGCGTCTGTTGCTATGGCTCATAGGCTTCATACTTGTTGGATGCCTTGTTTGTGTAGTGCTGGCCATTGTCAAAGTTGCCGTGAAAGTCATGGTGATTGTTGCCGGTGTTTGCGTGATTCTTGCCCTTTTGGGCATTGTATGCTACAACCGGATAAAAGAGAAGCAGCTGGAAAATCAGTTGGAAAAGACAAAAAAACAGGAGGAACGCTGAATGCGTTCCTCCTTTTATCAGGCTCCGTTTCTTACTTGTTATTAATCTCACTTTATTAGGAATTTGTCGCCTGTTTCTTTCACTATGTTCTCATAATAGCGTTTGTCATATCCGGGGAATGAGGGATAGGCGGGGATACCTTCCGGAGTGCGGAGGAATGCTCCATTCTCATCTGTTTTTTTCTCATTGCCATCCATATACTTCACAAACAGATACACTGCCAAGTCTCTATATTCATCGGTTGCCTTTTTGGCAACTTCAGCAGCCTCACCATTCACCGCCTTGAGATATGCATCCTTGTCGGGACGTGCCACAATCTCCTTAAGCGCGTTTTCCACACTGTCACGGTCTGCGATGAATTTATTCTGCACGCGTCCCTGCACTTTCCGAATGTCGGGAATCATGCGGTCGTAACGGTTGTAAGCCTGATTTGCCACCACATTGTTCACCCAAAAGTTTGACTTCATGGAGAAAGTGTTGATATCACCCTTCTGCAATTCTTCCGGCACTTCGGTGACTCCGCAGTAAATGGGCATGTAGATAGAAGTGTTGGTGTCATCGGTTCCAAACCAAAGCACTCCGCCCACCTCATCAGGCAACCAGTCGCGGCTCTGACTCACATAGCTCCAGCCGGTTTGCTGTGTGGCAATAGCTCGCTCCATGCAGTATTTCTTGCCATCCACCTCATATTCCATAGGGCGCCAGCGATACGGAACGTGAAACGGGCCGGCGCCTATATCCTTGGTCATATCGTAAGGAGTGCCCTGGAAACGGTCGCGCATTGCTTCAATCATATCTGCGAGGCCAACCTTTGTGTCAGGAACAATATAAAGCGGCATCGGCTCATCGCTGTCGGCATTACACCAGGCAAAATATTTGTCGGCATCCTTGTTGAATCGGCGGAAATAAGACCAGACCCTGGCATCGCAACCCCGTCGAGTGGCGGCATCGTGTTCGCCATATACATCTGCAAAAGAAAAATCGGCATCCTTGCCGGTGAAATATCCTCTTTTGCGGGCAAAATCAATCATATCCTTGGAATAGCGCACATTCTCCTTATCCTTGAGATTCACCTTGCGGATTCTCGGCTCATTGGCATGGCCTGAAATGGCATTGTCGGGAATGCGCACGGCAATCCAGACAGCGCCCTTCTCTGCACCCTTGCCAATCATTTCCATCACCCACACTTCATTTTTGTCGGCAATGGTAAAGGATTCCCCGCTTGAAGCATATCCATATTTTTCCACAAGACGTGTCATCTCATCAAGAGCCTCACGGGCTGTCTTACTGCGCTCTAACGCAATATAAATCAATGAGCCATAATCAATAATCGAATTTCCCGTGGTGTCGGTAAGTTCCGGACGCCCTCCCCAGGTTGACTCACCGATAACCACCTGGTGCTCATTCATGTTGCCAATCACATTATATGTTTCTGCGGCTTCGGGAATTTCACCGAGATATTTATTGCTGTCCCAGTCATACACCTTACGCATCTCACCCTTCTCGTGCTTTCCGGCCTTTGCATGCTGCAGGAATCCGAATAGATTGTGAGAATCGGCGGAATAAGTCATCATTACAGAGCCATCCGCTGTGGCATCTTTTCCGGCAATAAGATTGGTGCAGGCATCAGCTGTCGACATCCCGGGAATTCCGGAAGCCGCCAATGCGATTGCACCGGCAAAAAATTTTCTCATATTAAATTAAATTTTCCTGATGTTATTAAGAGTCTGTTTAATAAAAAATTCAACATTAGGGTCGGCTTGTTTTTAAGATTATTTACTCAATCTCAGAGGGTGCAACATCTCGGTTGTGACTGGCCGGATTGGATATTTCTTATGAAACAGACTTCAAATCCATTTTTGAATAAAATCGCGTAATCCTCCATGATTCACGCGCACCGGCCAATTGCTGAGAGCCCACATCTCATTGTCGCCGCTGCTGTCGCCATATGCAGTGATATCCAGCCTGTCACGGTGTTGCTTCAAGTCGGGGAATTCTTCAATCAAACGTCTCACTTTCTCTTCACCATGACAATTTGGTGTTGACAATTCCCCGCTCAAGCGTGTTCCTTCGGCATCCGCTTTGGTGGCCACCACATGCCGCACGCCATATGATTCGGCCCAGGGGCGAATCCAGTCCTCCAGACTTGCGGAAACGATAGCCACCTCATCACCGGCTTCAAGAGCACCGCGCATTCGACAAACGATATCCTTCCGCTCCATCTTCCTGACCTTTTCAGCGAAAGACACCCCCATTTCCCTAAACCGGTTCGCCGGATAATTCTTGAAGGCGGCGCGAAACATCACTTTTTTTGCATCTGAATTTGAGATTCTGCCCAACTTCCAGGCCAAAATTGCCGGAGCGGAGAGGAGAAGCGTTCTGAAGAGTCCCCTCACGCCGCAAGCATGGCGTATAAAGGCTGTGAAGGAATCCTTTACAGTTAGAGTGCCGTCAAAATCGAATAATACGAGCCGCTTTTTGTCCAAAGCCATTTGTAATTTAACTTTTGCAAGTGTTCTACCGGCGAAAAGCAAGGTGGTTAGAGGTTAGAGGTTACGAATTCATAGATGCCGAAACACGCCCAACTATGGTGTCAACTTCAGCATTCAAATATACTTAAAAAAAAAGAATTCTCAAAGGGTTCTGATTTCTTAACTTTAGTTAATTTTATTTGCTTTTACTATTCTTTCGTTAAATTAAGTTAATTATTGAATTATTTTTTATGTTTTACAACATAGTTTTTTAAAAATTTTCTAATTTTGTAAATGAGTTTTTCATGGTATTAGATTTTAAGGTTAACGCAAGATTGGTTGTCGTGATGACAATCAATTTTTTTTAGCCCATATTATTACGTTGATATTGCCGTTGTTACTGCCGACACTGTTGCGGGAGTTGTTGCCACAGGTATTGCCGTTGATATTGCCGATTTGTTTTTGCTTTGTCATGTGAATTTTATATATTTGCGTAAAATTACTCTATATCAATGAATCATATTGCGTCATGCGCATTATTTCATTCTTATTAACAGATTAATAATTAAATTAATAAACAAGTGGCCGGATTAAAAACATACTATTCTGTGTGCATAAATGCAGCCGGATTTTGCACCTTCTCTCTGTCGCACAGGATCAACCGAGACTCTGTTTCATAAAAAAATTCAACATTAGGGGCGGCTTGTTTTTGAGATAATTTATTCAATCTCAGAGAGAGCAACATCTCGGTTGTTATTTTAATCTGAGCACATATTACAATATTACATACACATTACAACATTACATACACAATCTGAGTCGGGAATGCCAATCGGTTGCCGCATTTCCGCAAAGAGTGGAATTTGAATTTAAACCATTATAACACATAATTTTCAAGCCCCAGCAGCGATGCCAAGGGCAAAAGTGAATCATTTTATGGAAGAAAACAAAAAGCCCAAAAGACCACGTATCGGCTTGTCAGGAATTGCGCCTGAATCAGAATCAAATGAACATGAAGCTCGTTATGAAAAGGTGAATTACCCTTCATCTGCACAGCCAACGGCCGGAAACGAGGAGCAGTCGCTGAATCGGCCATACAATCAAAGAAATTACAATTACCAACGTCCGCAGGGTGGATATCAGCAGAACCATCAGGGAGGCTACCAGCCGCGCCAGCAGGGTTACCAACCGCGCCAGCAGGGAGGATATCAGCAGAACCGCCAGGGCGGGTATCAGCAGCGCCAAGGGGGTTACCAGCCGCGCCAGCAAGGTGACTATCAGCCGCGCCGGCAGGGGGGGTATCAGCAGAATCGTCAGGGTGGATATCAGCAACGCCAGCAAGGTGGCTATCAACAGAATCGTCAGCAAGGGGGTTACCAGCAGAACAACCAGCAGGGATATCAGAACCACCGCGAAGGCGAATTTCAGCAACCCCGCCAGCAGGGAGGCTATCAGCAGAACCGTCAGCAGGGAGGCTACCAGCCGCGCAACAACCGCCAGCAGGGCGGCTATCAGCAGCGCAACAATAATCGCCAGCCCGGCTATCAGCAGCGCAACAACCGCCCGCAGGGCGGCTACCGCGGCAATTGGAACAACCAGGGAATGAAA
Source organism: Candidatus Amulumruptor caecigallinarius (assembly GCA_023665575.1). GTDB lineage: Bacteria > Bacteroidota > Bacteroidia > Bacteroidales > Muribaculaceae > Lepagella. The sequence continues at coordinate 136,587 of JAMPDQ010000002.1, forward strand.
TTCACACCGCGCCCCAAGCGCATCGACTATGTGCTTGAGGATATTGACCCCAATGAAGAAATCAGACTTAACAAATACATGGCCAACGCCGGAATATGCTCGCGCCGTGAAGCCGATGAATATATTCAGGCCGGGAAAGTGAAAGTCAACGGCGTTGTGGCCACCGAACTCGGCACAAAGATTTCACGCAGCGATGTTGTGGAATACAATGACAAAGTGGTGACACCCGAGCGCAAATGCTATGTGCTTCTCAACAAGCCGAAAGATTGCGTCACAACATCTGACGATCCCAACGGCCGCACCACGGTGCTTGACATTGTGAAAAACGCATGCGAAGAGCGCATATACCCGGTGGGCCGTCTTGACCGCAACACCACCGGAGTGCTTCTCCTCACCAACGATGGTGACTTGGCTTCGAAGCTGACACATCCGAAATATGTGAAGAAGAAAATATACCACGTATGGACAGACAAAGACATTACGGAAGAAGACATGCAGCGCATCGCCGACGGCATCGAGCTTGAGGATGGAGAAATCCATGCAGACGCTATCAGCTATGTGGCAGATGGTCGCAACCAGGCAGGCATTGAAATTCACAGCGGACGCAACCGCATTGTAAGACGCATTTTTGAGCATCTCGGCTATAGAGTTGTGAAGCTTGACCGCGTATATTTCGCCGGACTCACCAAAAAGAATCTTCCCCGCGGCCGCTGGCGTTATCTCACACAGGAAGAAGTGAACTATCTCCGCATGGGGGCATTTGAATAAAAAGCTATGGAAAATATAAAGAGACTAACTGTAAGAGAGATATTTACAGACTCATCCCGGCATATCGGCCGGAAGGTTGACGTGAAGGGTTGGGTGCGCACGCGCCGTGGCAACAAGCATGTGCAGTTTGTGGCGCTCAACGATGGTTCCACCATCAACAATCTCCAGATAGTGTTCGATGCGGAGAAATTCCCGGATGAGACGCTCAGACAGGTGACCACAGGCTCCTCAATACATGTACAGGGAGAGCTTGTTGCCTCGCAAGGCAAAGGACAGCAGGTGGAGGTGCAGGCAGAAGAGTTGGAAATTTATGGCACTGCCGACCCCGCCACATATCCATTGCAAAAGAAGGGGCATACGCTTGAATTTCTGAGAGAAAAGGCACATTTGCGCCCCCGCACCAACACATTCGGAGCAGTGTTGCGCATACGCCACGCGCTGGCTTATGCCATTCACAAATTTTTCAACGACAAAGGATTTTACTATTTCCACACGCCGCTGATCACAGCATCCGACTGCGAGGGAGCCGGCGCACAATTCCAGGTCACCACTCTTCCGCTGAACGATGTGCCGCGTAAAGAGAATGGAGATATAGATTATTCGCAAGACTTCTTCGGACGCATGGCGAGCCTCACGGTTTCCGGCCAGCTCGAGGGAGAGCTGGGAGCCACTGCGCTCGGATGCATCTATACATTCGGACCGACATTTCGTGCAGAAAACTCCAACACGCCGCGCCATCTTTCGGAGTTCTGGATGATAGAGCCGGAGATGGCCTTCTACGAAATAGAAGACAACATGGACCTGGCGGAGGAATTCATAAAATACTGCATCAGCTATGCGCTTGAGCATTGCAAAGATGACATAGAATTTCTTGCCGAGCATTTCGACAAAGAGCTTGTGGAGCGACTTAACTTTGTGGTGAACAATGAATTTGTGCGACTACCCTACACAGAGGGGGTGAAAATACTCGAAGAGTCGGGGAAGAAATTTGAATTTCCCGTGTATTGGGGTGTAGACCTTGCCTCGGAGCATGAGCGCTATCTTGTGGAGGAACACTTCAAAAAGCCGGTGATTCTCACCGACTATCCCAAAGAAATTAAGGCCTTTTACATGAAGCTCAATGAAGATGGCAAGACAGTGCGCGCCATGGATGTGCTGTTCCCGAAGATCGGCGAGATTATCGGCGGTTCGCAACGAGAGGAGAGTTTTGAGAAACTGAATTCACGCGTTGAAGAGCTCGGGCTCACGGGGATGGACTGGTATCTTGACACACGTCGCTACGGCACAGTGCCCCATTCAGGCTTTGGTCTCGGGTTTGAGCGACTGGTGCTGTTTGTCACCGGCATGCAGAATATTCGTGATGTGATAGCCTTCCCCCGCTATCCCAACAACTGCGAATATTAATTGCTACTTGCGAAACTTGAGTCATAAAACAGACTCTAATAAAATGCGATTAATCAAGGCTCTCACACTGACAATTTCAATCCTGTTTCTCTTTGCATCACATGGTGTTGCGGAGAAACGGGATTCAATTGTTGTCAGTCTGGTGACTTGCTGGCCAGGTGCGGATGTATACGCGCTGTGCGGACATGAGGCTGTGAGAGTGCGCAGTGCATCAATGGATTCTGTGTGGAACTATGGCACATTTGATTTCAACCAGCCGCATTTTTTATATCGCTTTGTAAAAGGGGAAACCGATTACAAGCTCACTGCAATACCCTACTCGCTGTTTATGCCCGAATATCTTATAGAGCGACGGCGGGTGGTGGAACAGGAGCTGAATCTCACACAGGATGAAGCCTGGAAGATGCTTGCGCGACTGCGCCACCGTGCGCTGCCCGAAAACGCCACTTACAGATACAACTATGTCAAAGACAACTGCGCCACGCGCATCATAGACGACATAGACCGCTCCACGGATTCAGAGGTGATTTATCCTGACACAGTGAAATATGACACGTTCAGAAATGCCATGCGTGCCTATCACAAAGACTATCCGTGGTATCAATTTGGCATAGACGTTGCATTGGGGTCGGGCATAGATTATCAGCTCAAAGGGCGCGATGAAATGTTTGTCCCGCTCGAGATGATGGAGAAGGCCGCAGGGGCGCATTTGTCAGATGGCAGACAGCTTGTTTCAGCCACACGCGTTCTCAACGAGGGGGATGCTGATGCCACACTCGGCCCGACACACTGGAGCAGAACCCCGATTGTGGTATGTTCGGTATTTTTCGTGATTGCAACAATCGCAAGCCTGCTGCAGCTGAAACGCAAGAAGATATTCAGGCCGCTTTATTCCGTATGGTTTTTTATTTGCGGAGCAGCCGGTGTGGTGGTGACATTTCTTGTGACAATCAGCGTGCACGAAGCCACATCGCCCAACATCCTTATTTTATGGTTGAATCCATTGCAACTGATATTGGCAATCGGGGTGTGGTGGCCGAAAAAATTGAGATATGTCAACCTGGCTATTGCATATTACGACGTAATTGTGACGGGAATATTGTTAATAATATGGCCGTTTCAGAACCAGTCGGGGAATATCGCCATATTCCCGCTGATGGGAGCCACATTGGCACTAGCACTTGCATATGCAATAATTTTAACAAAATCAAGTTATAAAATAGAGCGAAATACGCATAAGAATGAAGAGATTAATCTCCTCGGTGCTATTGGGAGCAGTCGCTCTCGGAGGGGTGGCTCAAAGCATTCCGGCAAAGCCACGACTCGTGGTGGGAATCATCGTTGACCAGCTGCGCACCGACTATATAGAGTTACTTCAAGACTATTTCGGTGAGCGGGGATTTCAGACCCTGCTGCGGGATGGTGCGTATTTGCGCGATGTAGACTTCCGGGCCTCCGGGCTTGACGCCGCCAATGCCACGGCGTTGCTCTACACGGGTGCGTATCCATCGGAAACGGGAGTGCCCTCGGCGAGCATTTACGACCGTAACACACCCGGCATCACAATGCGGCCTCCCCTGGCAACACCGGCGGCCGGCGGCAGCATTTCCAATGACTCCTTCACACCCGAATCTTTGCGTCTGAGCACCATCTCCGATGAGATAGCCATTGACAGCAAAGGGAACTCGGCAATATATGCCATAGCGCTCGACCCCCAGCAGGCCGTCATTATGGCGGGGCACGCCGGGAAGGGAGCATACTGGATTAACAACACCTCCGGCAACTGGGCCACATCATCATATTACGGAGCACTTCCGGCAACACTCAACAATCGGAACTTCCGCACTCCGCTATCGCAGCGCATAGACACGATGACCTGGAAGGCCACGGCTGTAGCGCGCGGCATTGAGGGGGGAAATGCCGGTTTCAAGCACACTTTTTCGCGTTCCGATCGCGATGTATACAAGAAATTCGCTGCTTCCGCACTCGCCAACGCCGAAATAACAGATGTGGCAATCGAGCTGCTCAATTCGCTGAATCCGGGAGTGTCGGCCAACAGAACCGACATGCTCAACATAGCATATACGCTCGCACCATTCAAATATGCGGCCGACGGAGCAGGTCGCACCGAGCTTGTCGACTCATATCTGCGGCTTGACAGCCAGTTGGCGCGTCTATTCAATGCCATCGACAACAGCGTTGGCATTGACAACACACTTATATGGCTATCCGGCACAGGATATTATGACGATGCGGTTTTAGAAGACAAGAAATATCGCATACCGGGAGGTGAATTCTCGGTGAAAAAGGCAAAATCTCTGCTCAACTCCTTCCTTTCGGCCAAATATGGGAGTGCTGAATATGTTGGGGCAATCCGCGATGGCCAGGTATATCTCGACCGCGGCACAATCGAAGGGAAGAGACTCCCGGCAGATGAGGTGATCAGCGAGGCCCGCACATTCCTGATAAAGATGAGCGGGGTGGCCGACGCTTACACCATCTCCGACATATTGTCGCCTTCATCGCCCGATGAAGAGAGCCTGCGACTGTCGGTTGACCCGAAAATATGCGGTGACATATTTGTGAGATACGCTCCCGGGTGGAGTGTGGTTGAAGATGATCGATATCCGCCGGTAACAAAACCGGTAAGAGAGTCGATGATTGCCACACCGGCTCTGATTCGCGGTGCCGGAATTGCAAAAAGCGTGGTATCCACACCCGTTGAAGCCACGGCAATAGCACCGATGGTTACGGGCAGATTGCGCATACGCTCCCCCAACGGTTCACGCTCCCGGCCTATAGAACTTCCCGGACAGCGCAAACAATAAGAAACCACAGTTTGGTCCGGAACAAAATCAAGTGAGTCACAAAGAGGAGGCAAAACGAAAGCACCTCAAAAAAAAGAAAAGAAATGCTTAACAATCTGTTAAAAAAGATATTCGGCGACCAGTCAGAGCGCGCGGTGAAGCCTCTGTGGAATCGCCTCAAAAATGAAATAAATCCCATTTCGGAGGAAATAGTGACAATTTCAAATGACGAGCTCCGCGGCCGCATTGAGAAAATACGCACTGAAATCCGCACAAAATCGGGAGAATACAAGAGTCAGATAGAAGATATCCGCAAGGAGATTGAGACCCTCGATTATGACAAGCGCGAGCCGCTTTGGAAGAAAATAGACGAACTCCGCGAAGAGATGTTTGCCAATTATGCCAAAGACCTCGACAGGGTGCTTCCCGAAGTATTTGCCATAGTGAAAGAGACGGCCCGTCGTTTCAAGGAAAACGACACAATCGAAGTGACGGCAACAGATGCCGACCGCGAACTTGCCGCCGCCGGCAAAGACTTTGTCAGCATAGAGGGAGACAAGGCCATTTACAAAAATGAATGGCTTGCCGGAGGCAACCTTATGAAATGGGACATGATGCACTATGATGTGCAGCTCATAGGAGGCATGGTGCTGCATGGAGTGATGAACGGCGGGAAAGTCACCAACAACATCGCCGAGATGGCCACCGGTGAGGGAAAAACACTTGTGGCAACGCTGCCGGTGTTTCTCAACGCGCTCACAGGCGAGGGTGTGCATGTGGTGACTGTAAACGACTACCTTGCGAAACGTGACTCCGAATGGATGGGGCCGCTTTATCAGTTCCACGGGCTCACCGTAGACTGTATCGACAAGACCGAGCCCAACTCCGAAGAGCGGCGCAATGCATACGCATGCGACATCACCTTCGGCACCAACAATGAATTCGGCTTCGACTATCTTCGCGACAACATGGCCACACAGATTCAAGACCTTGTGCAGCGCGAACAGCATTACTATGCAATTGTCGACGAGGTAGACTCCGTGCTTATAGATGACGCGCGCACGCCGCTTATTATATCAGGTCCGATTCCGAAGGGTGACGACCAGATGTTCAATGAATTCAAGCCCAATGTAGAGAAAGTGGTAAATGCCCAGCGCAAGCTTGCCCAGCAGCTTCTGCTTGAAGCTAAGGAGAAAATCGGCAAGGGGGAATATGAGGAGGGAGGTCTCGCACTCTTCCGGGTATACAAAGCCCTTCCCAAGCATGGGCCACTCATCAGATATCTCAGCGAGGATGGCATCAAGCAGTTAATGCTCAAGGTTGAAGCCAAATATATGGCCGACAACAACCGCGAAATGCCGAAAGCAGTGGAGCCGCTCTATTTTGTGATAGATGAGAAAAACCACTCCATCGAGCTCACCGACAAGGGTATTGAAGTGCTCTCGGGCACCACATCCGATCCCGATTTCTTTATCCTTCCCGACATTGCATCGCAGCTGAGCGCCGTGGAAGTGGAGAATCTCACACCCGATGAGAAACGCGAAAAGAAAGACAATCTACTGCAAAACTACTCAGTAAAGGCAGAACGTGTACACACCGTCAACCAGTTGCTGAAAGCTTATACACTGTTTGACAAGGATGTGGAATATGTGATCGACGACAACAAGATAAAGATTGTCGATGAGCAGACAGGGCGCATAATGGAAGGACGCCGCTATAGCGATGGTCTGCACCAGGCCATAGAGGCCAAGGAGGGTGTAAAAGTGGAGGCAGCCACACAGACCTACGCCACAATCACGCTTCAGAACTATTTCAGGATGTATCGCAAGCTGGCGGGCATGACCGGTACGGCCATGACCGAGGCCGGAGAATTCTATGATATCTACAAACTCGATGTAATAGAAATTCCCACCAACCGGCCTGTGATACGCAACGACATGAACGACCGTGTATACCGCACTAAAAAAGAGAAATACGCGGCTGTGATCCAGGAGGTGGAAGACATGGTGAAGGCCGGGCGTCCGGTGCTTGTCGGCACCACATCGGTGGAGATATCCGAGTTGCTGTCGAAGATGCTAAAACTCCGCAAGATAGAGCATCAGGTGCTCAATGCGAAGCTGCATCAGAAAGAGGCAGATATTGTGGCCCAGGCCGGACAGCGCGGCACAGTCACCATCGCCACCAACATGGCGGGGCGAGGCACCGACATCAAGCTGTCGCCCGAAGTGAAAGAAGCCGGGGGACTTGCCATCATCGGCACAGAGCGTCATGAGTCGCGCCGTGTAGACCGTCAGTTGCGCGGTCGTGCCGGACGTCAGGGCGACCCGGGCAGCTCAGTGTTTTTCGTGTCGTTTGAAGACCAGGTGATGCGTCTTTTCGCCAACGACAAGGTGGTGAAGATGCTTGATCGTCTTGGCTTCAAAGAGGGAGAGATGCTTGAGAATCCCATGATTAACAAGTCGATTGAAAATGCCCAGAAGCGGGTGGAGGAAAACAACTTCGGCATCCGCAAGCGTCTTGTGGAATATGATGATGTGATGAATGCACAGCGCAACGGTGTATATGGCAAACGCCAGAATGCACTCCGCGGTGAGCGTATCGGCATGGATATAGCCAACATGGTGTATGAAGTAAGCACGGACCTGGCCAACGGAGCATACGAGACGTTTGAAGACTTCTCCGATGAAGTGAACCGTGCACTTGCCATGGAGGTGCCCTTCAAAGAGGAGGAATTCAGCAAACTCGACTCAGCCGAAATGGCCGAAAAACTTGCGGAGTCAGCCATGGAAAACCTTTCGCGCAAGAAAGAGAAGATGATGCAGGGAGCATATCCTTATATCAAGGAATTTGTGGAAGAACGCGGGGCCAAAGGTCCGGTGGGAGTGCCTGTGACCGACGGACGCCGCATGTTCAACATACGTGCCGATATTGACGAATGCTACAGCAACAACTGCAAGCCGCTTGCCAAGGCTTGGGAAAAAGCGGTGCTTTTGTCATCAATCGACTCGGCATGGCAGGAGCAGCTCAGAGAGCTTGACGAATTGCGCAAGTCAGTGCAGAATGCCACATATGAGCAGAAAGACCCGCTGGTGATTTACAAGATAGAGGCATTCAATCTGTGGAAGAAGATGCTGTGGGAAATGAATTCCAAGGCGGTTTCCACACTGATGCGCGGACGCCTTGCCGTGCCGGACTATGAAGAGGCGAAGGCGGCCGAAGAGGCACGCCGGCAAGCGGAAGAGGCGAATGAGCGTGCACGTCAGTCGATGTCGTCGACATATTCATACGGACCTACCGGCTCAATATCGCAAGACAAGGGGCGTTCGATGCCGCGCAATCCCTACGCCAACTACAGCACCACCCATGAAACATACGAAGGTGAGGCGGCACAGCGCCAGGCGGCACAGAGCGCAAACCGGCCGGCTGCGCCGAAACAGCCTTTCAAAGCCGACCCGAAAATCGGCCGCAACGACCCATGCCCCTGCGGCTCCGG
>JAMPDQ010000030.1 GCA_023665575.1 Candidatus Amulumruptor caecigallinarius
AGCGTAGCCCTTGCGGCCATGACGCTGTAATCTGATTTTTGTTGCCATAAACTTGCCGTTATTTTATTGAATAGATAATTTGGGGATTTCTTCCCCATGCGAACGCAAATTTAATGCTTAATTGTCAAACCGCAAAAGTTTTTACCATTTTTTTGCTAATTTTGCACCACATTTCAATTCTACAACAATGGCTGAGAATACCCTACTTGCGCGTCTTGACGGTTTTGACGCACGCTTTGAAGAAGTTTCCACGTTGATTACGGATCCGGATGTGATAGCCGACCGCGAAAGATATACACGCCTTACAAAAGAATATCATGAGCTGGAGAAAATTCTGTGTGTGAAACGCGAATATGAAAAATCCATACGCAATCTCGAAGAATCAAAGGAATTGCTTGTCGAAGAATCTGATGAGGATATCCGCGCAATGGCCCGCGATGAAATTGATGCGGAGTCAAAGCGGATTCCACAATTAGAGGAGGAAATTAAATTGTTGCTTATCCCGGCTGACCCGGAAGATTCTAAAAATGCAGTGCTTGAAATCCGCGGTGGCACCGGAGGCGACGAGGCAGCCCTCTTTGCCGGCGACCTTTTCAAAATGTATCAGAAATATGCCGAGAGCAAGGGCTGGCAACTTGCAGTTTCTTCAGTGTCGGAGGGAGCCGTGGGGGGCTTCAAGGAGATTATTTGCACAGTTTCGGGCGATAGTGTGTATGGCACGCTGAAATATGAGAGCGGGGTGCACCGTGTGCAGCGCGTTCCGGCCACCGAAACGCAGGGACGTGTGCACACATCGGCTGCTACAGTGGCCGTGCTTCCGGAAGCCGAGGAATTCGATGTGGAAATTCACGAAGGAGAAATCAAATGGGACACATTCCGCTCCGGAGGTGCCGGCGGACAGAATGTAAATAAAGTGGAATCAGGTGTGAGACTCCGCTACAACTGGAAAAATCCCAACACCGGGCAAGTGGAGGAAATACTTATAGAATGCACTGAAACCCGCGACCAGCCGAAAAACAAAGAGCGCGCTCTTTCGCGACTCCGCACGTTCATTTATGACCGCGAACATCAGAAATACGTAGACGACATTTCATCCCGCCGCAAAACACTTGTGAGCACCGGCGACCGCTCTGCCAAAATACGGACATATAATTACCCGCAAGGCAGAATCACCGATCACAGAATTAATTACACCATTTATAATCTGGCAGCATTTATGAACGGTGACATACAGGAATGTATCGACAAACTGATAATTGCAGAGAATGCCGAAAAACTCAAGGCGGCCGACTTATAGACCCCGTTTTCCGACTGACGCACCAATCAAGACTCTCAATTTCGTCACCGGCGAGCGACCTTTTACGTATATTGATTGTTTATTATATAAACTTGTAACAATCTCTTACAGCTATGAAAACATTATCTATTATATGCTACGTAATCGGTTCGGGCCTTTTAATTGCCTCATGTTTCACCACAGGCATCACCGTGACATGGGTGCTGGGAGCTGCAGCTGTTGTGCTTCTTGTGCTCGGATGCGTATTCCAGTTTAACAACACCCGCCGCAACCAGACTCACAGATACTCAAGACATTCTTACAGATAGCCGAGAGACATCATCTTCTTTTATAATCCGGAGGCCGCAAATTTTTCGGCTGCCGGAATATTTTCCGGCTTGCCAATATCTATGAGTGTAAGATTCTCGATATAATGCTCCCTTATCTTCACCGAATCGGGAAATGACAGGAGATAATCCATTATGGGGAACTTCGGTTTTTCAATCGCGCGCTGAAATCTCACTATGTCTTCAACTGCATGCTTGCCGAGCACATAAATGCCGCTGAAGGCATGTTCGTGCATGTCAGCTGATTTGCTGAAATTTCCGGGGCGATATATTTCTTGCACCGTGTGATGCCACCCCAGCAGAAATCCCGCTTCATCGAAAACGAGCTTGCGCGTTGATTCGCGACCGCTTGTAACGAGAGTTACATCTGCCCCCGATTTTTCATGAGCTCTCATTATTTCTTTAAAAGACACATCCGACAGAATATCGGCATTATGCACAATCACAGCATCTTCGCAAATAAAAGGAGCTGCCTTCGCTATCGCACCTCCCGTTTCGAGTAAACATCTGCGCTCATCGCTCACTACTATCTCAACTCCAAACTGCCTGCTCAACAAGAAATCTTCCAGTTGATCCGCAAAATGATGCACATTAACAACTATCCTATCCACGCCTGCATCCGCTAATTTCGATATCACCCTCTCAATCATGGGAACTTCCCCAATCGGAAACAAGGCCTTGGGATGTTCATCTGTCCATGGTTTTAGTCTTGTGCCGAGCCCGGCAGCCATTATCATAGCATTCATAACCACTCCTCTATATTTTGCTCTCTGTGCACCAATCGCACCTTGACTTGTGGAAAATCACGGGCAATCATTTTAGACAATCGGTCGGCACAATACACCGACCGATGCCGACCGCCTGTGCATCCGAAACCAATCTGCAATGATGAGAAACCACGCCGCAAATAAGTTTTGATGGAATCGTCTACAAGTTGAAATGATGTGTCAACAAATTTTTGCACTTCACCTCGCTGTTCAAGGAAATCCACAACGGGCTTATCGCGGCCTGTAAGCGGCTTATATTCATCATATCTGCCCGGATTATGCATTCCTCTGCAGTCAAACATAAAACCACCGCCATTGCCCGACATATCCGTCGGATATCCCTTTTTATAGCTGAAACTGAAGATGGTGACAGTCAAACCGTCTGATTCCGTGCTCTTATACTTATTGCTGCATACTAATTTTTCGCAAATGAGCTTCAGCTGCGGATATGGATCCACAGCCCCCTGATCCAAAAGGAATTTTAAGTTTGTGATTGCATAAGGAATGCTTTTTATAAAATGGCTTTTCTTCTCCACAAGCCCCCGGAAGCCATATGCTCCAAGCGTCTGAACCACCCTTAGAAGCGCAAACATCGGCATACGCTGCAGAATCTCATCTGGAGATACTCCCTCCCTTCTCGATGCAAACAGATTTGCATATTCCTCTGACAAATCACGCCTAATCTCCATGGGGAGAGCCGCTTTTGCCTGCCACAGCAGAGAAACAGCATCATAAAGAGCCGGCCCCCTACGCCCGCCTTGATAATCTATAAAGTATGGTTCGGGAGAAAGCATCACATTCCGACTCTGGCAATCCCGCATCATAAATCCCCACAGTGAATCAGGGCAGGAAAGCAAGTAGGCAATCATCCGGTCGAAGTCGTCTTCAAGGGCATCCTCATCGAATTCAATTTCCGAAGCCTTCACAAATTCATATTTGAAATAATTCAAATCGAAACGCACCAACCGCTCTCCGAAAGGTGGATAAACAACGCATGGAAGCCACAAATCCTCGCTCAGAGTCTGCATCTTCACCAATTCGGACAATGTGGCGGAAAAAAGATGTTTCACGGATTCAACACTCACTTCCTGCAGCGCGTCAAACATAGACCTATTGCCAAGGTCCTGCTGGATATAATGCATTCCCGAGTCACTTCTCTCAAAAATTTCCGGCACTCTTATATTATTATCGGAGAATACATGCGAAAGCGCAATGAAAGATTCACAATCCTTTCGCACATCTCCCTCCACACCTATGGCATTTCCTCCGGCACCGCTAATCCTGTAATATTTTCTATTGCCACCGCCGGCGGCTATTGGCACAACACTTACGGGCTCACACATGAAATGCCGTATATATAAATCCGAAAGAATTCCAACTATATTTTTTTCACTATTTTTCACAATGCAAATTTAACAATTAACTTCGGTTTCCGTCAGCTTTTTAGAAAAAAAGATGGAGATGCAGAAGCATCTCCATCCTATCGTACTCACCACACTGATGACCAATTCTTTTATGAAACGGAGCTTATTATTTATCCTCAACGGCTGCCACTCCGGGAAGGATTTTACCTTCTATGGCTTCGAGCAGTGCACCGCCACCTGTGGAGACATAAGAAACCTTGTCGGCGAGGCCAAACTTATTGACACAAGCCACAGAATCGCCGCCTCCCACCAGAGAGAATGCACCATTGGACGTGGCCTCCACGATTGCCTCTGCAATAGCCTTCGAACCGTTGGCAAAATTGTCAAATTCAAACACACCGGCAGGACCGTTCCAAAGAATTGTCTTGGCCGGGAGAATCACCTTGCGGAAAGCTTCGATTGAATCGGGGCCGGCATCCATGCCCTCCCAACCATCGGGGATATCCATTACAGAGCAGATGCGCTGCGCGGCATCGTTAGCGAATTTGTCGCCCGCTACACAATCAGATCCCAGCACAAGATTCACACCCTTTTCCTTCGCCATCTTAATAATGTCAAGAGCGAGGTCAAGCTTATCATTTTCAACAATTGATTGGCCAATCTTGCCTCCCTGAGCCTTGGCGAAAGTGAATGTCATGCCACCGCAGAGAATCAGGTTGTCAACCTTGTCCATAAGATTCTCAATGATTCCGATTTTGGTGGAAACCTTTGAGCCGCCCATAATTGCAGTGAACGGACGCTTGATATCTTTCAGAATATTATCAACAGCCTTCACCTCTTTTTCCATAAGATAGCCAAGCATTTTGTGGTCGGCGTCAAAATAGTCGGCGATTACAGCGGTTGACGCATGGCGGCGATGAGCTGTGCCAAAGGCATCATTCACATATACATCCGCATAACTTGCAAGAGTTTTTGCGAACTCCTTCTGACGCTCCTTCATCTCCTTTTTAGCCGCGTCATAACCGGGGTCTTCCTTATCGATACCCACAGGCTTGCCCTCCTCCTCGGGATAGAAACGTAAATTTTCGAGCATAAGCACTTCCCCCGGCTTGAGGGCTTTCGCCATATCAGCAGCTTTCATGCAGTCGTCGGCAAACTTCACCTCAGTGCCGAGTGCTTTTGAAACCGCGCCTACAATCTGCGAGAGACTAAGTTTTTTATTTACCTTGCCTTTGGGTTTGCCCATGTGCGACATAATAATAAGGCTGCCACCATCGGCAAGCACTTTCTTCAGAGTGGGAAGCGCACCACGGATACGTGTGTCATCAGTGATGTTGCCATTTTCATCAAGGGGAACATTAAAATCAACCCTGACGATGGCCTTTTTGTCCTTGAAATTGTAATTTTCGATTTTAGCCATTTTCTAATCGTCTTATATAGGATATTTAAGAGTCTGTTTCATAAAAAAATTAACATTAAGAGTCACATGCATGAGCCGAGCTTGGCTCTGCAGAATCAGTCGCATAGCAGGCTATGCGACTGATTCAAAGAGTCAACTCCGGACATGTATGCGAGGCTAATAGTGATTTAAGTATAAAATAGACATATGTTTTATTGTTAATTTATTTAATACTCATGTAAATATCAATGAAAAAAATTTTTTTAGTCCGTCTGCTTTTGGCTGATTTATCCAATCTCACCGGTCACAATCGATAAGCTGCTCCCCCTAAGGTTGAACAAATTATCTCAAAATTATACCACCCCTAATCTAGAATTTTTCATGAAACAGATTCTAAAATTTAACCATTCAGAATCCGCAACCCAAAAGCGGGCGGAAAGAGCGAAATGCCGTAAGTATGATACGGGGTATAAATCACATTCAATATACTAACCAATAAGAACTGCAAAAGATTAGTTGGTTGCGCAAATTTACAATTTTTTTTGATTCATGCAAAGCACAAAAAAACGTGCTGTATTGTTGATTTTCTTGAAAAATATAGTAACTTTGCAAAGCATGAAGCGCACAAATGCGAGTTTAGAGAGACAAGCGATAAAAATAAAAAGCGTTTAATTGCGTTAACCAACAATAGAGGGCAAATCGTCAGTGAAGACGTCGGTCAAGACGAAAAAAGTCGAAGACGAGGCCATATCAAGAAAAAACAGATATTACTAATACTAAATTCAACAAACAAAATTTAAAAGATTATGGAATCTCAGAAACCAATGGCAACCAATCCCACTGCCAAAGTTAAAAAGGAGGAAAAGATCAGCAACATTCGCGGCATCAAGAACGCGTTTTTCGTAATTCTGGCTTGTGCAGCAGCAGCAATCTGCATCTTCTTGTTCCTTATGGGTAACCCGGGCAACTTTGAGGGCAACGACACAGCCGGTCATCCTTTGAATCTTGCCGGAACCGTATACAAAGGTGGTTTCATCGTGCCAATCCTGATGACTCTTCTTCTCACAGTAATCGTTCTTTCAATCGAGCGTTGGATTGCCCTCAGCTCAGCAGCAGGCAAAGGCAACACCACAAAATTTGTTGCCGACATCAAGAGCGACCTTGCCAAGAACGACATCAACGGTGCGATGGACCGTTGCAAAAAGCAGAAAGGATCAGTAGCATCAGTGGTTTATAACACACTCGTACGCTACAAAGAGATGGATGCCAACACAGAGCTCAGCAAAGAGCAGAAGCTCACAACACTTCGCAACGAAGTGGAAGAGGCAACAGCACTTGAGATGCCGGGACTTTCACAGAACCTTCCTATCCTTGCAACACTCACCACACTTGGTACACTCGTTGGTCTTCTCGGAACTGTGATGGGTATGATCAAATCATTCCAGGCACTCGCATCATCAGGCTCACCTGACTCAACAGAGCTTTCAACCGGTATTTCAGAGGCTCTTGTCAACACAGCGTTCGGTATCGCAACCGGTGCATTCGCCGTTATCTCATACAACTTCTTCACCAATAAGATTGACAATCTTACCTACGCTATCGACGAAATCGGTTTCTCCATCGTAGCAACATTCGCAGCTACCCACAAATAATTGTGTAGAAGGAGAATAAAAAACATAAAAACAACCGATAAAAGTTAATAGCCGTATGGGAAGAGTAAAAATGGCAAAAAAGAGCACATTCATCGACATGACTGCGATGAGTGATGTGACAGTGCTTTTGCTTACCTTCTTCATGCTAACCTCAACCTTCCTCAGCAAGGAGCCGGCCACAGTGATTACCCCCCCCTCTGTGTCAACAGAGAAGGTGCAGGAAACCAATTATGTGCAGGTGCTTGTAAATCCGGAAGGGAAAGTCTGGCTCACCATGAACAACGACACATCGTCGAATTGGAGCAATGAGAAGATGCGTATAGCGCTTCTTGACAAAGTGAGCGAGATTTATAATGAGCAGCATAAGAACAAACCGATTAAGTTCACTAACGAGCAGAAGTATACATTCAGCAAACTGGGCTCATTCGGTGTGCCATTGGCAAAGATGGGAGAATTTCTTGACCTCGCCAATGCGCCGGAAGGACAGACAAAAATGGACAAATGGCTCGAAGGGGATGGCGACCCTATGCATCCCACGGGAATTCCAATCAACTGGAATAAGAACGATGCCACCCCGAATGAATTCCAGATGTGGATGAAAGCTATGCGTCAGAGCGACAACGAGTCGCTGACAAGCAAAATCAAAGATGGTACAGGCGTTGCTATCAAAGCCGACCAGAACACATCGTTTGATGTTGTGCACCTTGTGATGGACAATCTTCAGACGATTCACATGAATAAGTTTACGTTATTGACAGCTCTAAAGGGAGCGGAAGAATAAGGAAATGGCAGAAGTTCAAGAAAGCAGTGGCAAGGACAATAAAAAGAAAGGCCACCAGAAAAAGATGCAGATCCGCGTGGATTTCACGCCGATGGTCGACATGAACATGTTGCTTATCACATTCTTCATGCTCTGTACGACAATGATCAAATCGCAAACACTTACGATAGCGCTACCCTCCAATGAGAAAGTTGAAAATGAGGAAAACATGTCGCAGGCCTCGGCCGATGACGCGGTGACAATCATAATCGACGCAAAACGCAAAGTCGGCTCACTGGATGTGGATACCGTTAATGGAAAAGTTGTACCGGTGATTTACTACTATTTCGGGAAGCCGGGCGGCGATGCAGGCCTAGGCACAACACCGGAATCGGTGGCAGCCGCCAACAACCTCCAGGAATCAGAATTCCTTGCTAACGATGAAAAATCAGGAAAAGCTCGCGGCATACGTGAGATTATCCAGCAACGCAACAAGGATGTACTCACTGAGATCAATAAGCTTAAAGAGAAATATGCCAACGGCGGTTTCGGCGACCTCGAAACCAAAGAGGGTCGTGAAAAAGCTCAGCTGGCTTACGATGAAGCCGCTTCCAAGGTCAGAAAGGATGAAAACCTGAAGAAACCGGTAATTATCATCAAGTCTACTCCCCAGGCTTCTTTCGGAAGTCTTGTGTCGGTGCTCGATGAGATGCAGATTAACTCGATTTCAAAATATCAGATTGACAACATGACCAAGGCGGATTCACTAATGGTTATTGACTATCAGAATCGTCATCACAAATAATGTTGGATTTATTAACCTTTAAAACAGAAGAAAATGTCTAAAAAGAGTATAGATCTGACGTCGTCAGCATGGCGAAACCTGATATTCGCAAACAAAAATCAGGATTTCGGAGCCTACCAGATAAGGAAGAACAGCGACAAGCGCCACAACATGGCAATGCTTTATATGCTCATCGGTTTGGTAGTGGTTGTGTTCCTCGTAATCGGACTTAGCAAGTGGTCTGACTATCGCGCAGAGCAGGAAGCATTGGCTCTCCAGGAGCAGCGCGAGAAAATGATGCAGGCTGCACTTGCAGAAGTTGAAGAGGAAGCACCCGAAGAGGAGCCCGAACAGGAGAAGTTTGAACAGCCCGAAGTGGAGGTGCCTGAAGAGGTGCTCGCCACAGTGCAGGTCACACAGATTGCCATTGTCGATGCCGACAAGGTTAAAAATGAGGTGATGGACATGGATACCCAAAAGGAAGACAACACCGCCCGCGGCGTTGTGACCCAGGAGGGTAGCGATGACGCCGACAAATTCAAGGCTGTTCAGGAACAGGTGGTTGTTAAAGAGCCGGAACCCGAGGTGAAGCATAAGGAGGAGGAAATCTTTGTGGCTGTGGAACAGCCCGCCCAGTTCCCCGGCGGTATGCCCGCTCTTATGAAATGGCTCAGCAACAACATACGTTATCCGGAGGCTGCCCAACAGAATGATATCCAAGGCAAGGTAATCGTGAAATTTGTGGTTGAAAAAGATGGCTCAATCGGTAACGTCACCGTTCTTAAGGGTGTAGACCGCGACCTCGACCGCGAAGCAATCCGCGTAGTGAAGAAGATGCCGAAATGGCAAGCCGGTAAAAACAACGGTGTGGCTGTGCGAAGCTACTTCAACCTTCCTGTGACATTCAAACTCCAGAATCAATAATTGAGATTCCCATATCGAAAAGGGTCGTTTCGTAAGAAACGACCCTTTTTTTGTTTATTGCTCCTCTTTTAAACTGTCGAAGGCATTGTTTTAACATTTTTTTGTTAAATTTGCATAGAGACTCGATTCCACAAAATTGTTGACAATTGCCGCCTGCAATGGTGAACATCATGACTGAAATATTGTTAAAATATTAAAATAACTTAATCCTATTGTTATGAATGAATATGACAACAACGGCATGCAACCTCCGAAGGGTGGCCGTTTGATATTTGGCATTTTGATGGTTCTTGTGTATCTCTGTGTAGGCTTGCTCTTTATTCTGGATATTTTCCATATTGGGAATGCAGTGACTTATGTGATTGGCGGCTTGCTGATTGTATATGGCATATGGCGTGGCATAAGGCTATATAAAGGCTGGGGCTGAACAAATTAATCACACAAAAAACGGATTGCTATGAAACTTTCAAAGATATATTTGCCGGTCATGATAGCAGCATTGGCTCTGGGTGCAACATCTTGCGGCAAAGTGAAACGCGGCGAATATGCAAAAGGGAGCGCAACGATTTTCTGCGACGATGGATTTAAAAACATTCTCGATGAAGAGATTGAAGTGTTTGAATTTTCCTATCCGGAATCCTCGATTATTCCATTTTATGTCAGTGAGCAGGAAGCAATCGACACATTGATGAGCGACGGCACGCAGGCAATAATCGTGACACATGAGCTCTCCAAGGAGCAACGCGACTATTTGAAAAGCAAATTCAAAAGGATTGTGCGCACTCACTGCATTGCCGTTGACGCAGTGGCTATAATCACAAATAAGGAAAACAATGTGAAATCTATGTCGATGACTGAAATCGGCGAAATATTGAATGGCAAAATCACAAAATGGAGCCAGCTTGCCGGCAATGACACCACAAGCATCAAAATTGTTTTTGACAATGCAGGCTCTTCTACAGTGAGCTATATGCGCGACACATTCCTTCCGGAAGGCAAGAAGATTTCTGACAATCCCAATGCTTTCGCACAGAAAAATAATGCCCAAGTGTTTGATGTGGTAAAGAAAGATAAAAATGCCTTGGGAATTATCAGCGTGAGCTGGCTTGGCGATGATCTCAGTGCCGCCAAAAAGATTCCTGTAAAGGAAAGATATGAAGGATATAAATCTGAAAACGACACCGTAGCCACTAATCTCACAACAGAGGTGAATGTGATGAAAGTGAGCAATCCAACTGAGAAGAACGACTTCAATCCGGTAGCCTATATGCCCTATCAGGTATATATCAATTCCGGAGAATATCCGTTATTCAGAAAGGTGTATATGATAACCACCTCGACAAAACACAGTGTTCTTAACAGTTTCTATTCATTTGTTACCGGATTTGCAGGGCAGAAGATAATTTCCAAAACCGGCATCCTCCCCTATCACATGAATGCACGTGTGGTGGAGCTGAAATAAAACCGAATCTGCACTCCGGCGAAGCATGGATGAAAGATAGCCCCGAAACATTAACATTTTTTGGGGAATGGAGTCTAAACCACGGCGAGTATGTTTTGTCTTAAAATAGTTAAGTAGTTAAGAAAATTTTAAAATAGTGTGCCATAAATTAGAATTGTTTTGACACATAATTATGACTTTTTAAACATATCAGTTTTTTCTTAGCCGATTTAGTAAATACTAACCTAAAAGGAAACAAATAATACAATCAATATGAAATTTAAAAGTATCATAACATTATGCATGGCCGGCGTGTCAATCAGCGCATTTGCGCAGACACACGTTGAGGGAGAGGAATATTATAAGGCTGACCAACTTGACAACGCCAAAGAGCTTCTTACAAGAAGTCTTTCCAACCCGGGCACTGACAAAGCTGTAAGCAACTATTATCTGGGCATGATTGCCGTGGAAGAAAACAAGCTACCCGAAGCCGCGAGTTATTTCAGCAAGGGCATACAGGCCAATCCCGAAAATGCATTTAACTATGTAGGCGAGGGACTGCTCAAACTAATGTCGGGCAATGAGAAAGAAGCCGAGGCAATGTTCAAAGATGCCGACAAAAAGGGGAAGAAAGATGCATCTCTGCAAGTGGAGATTGCGCGTGCATACGACAGTGTAGACCCGGTGAAATATCAGAAGCAGATTGCCAAAGCGATGGAGAAAGCTCGCAAATATGACATCAACGACCCCGACATATTCTTGTTTGAGGGTGATGTTGCAAAGCGTTTGATCAAAGGTGCTCCCCAGGAGGAGATTGGCCGTATTGTGGGAGATGCCGCAGGAAAATATGAGATGGCCGCGAATGCTGACAGTAATGCTTCCGCTGCTTACGTGAAATATGCAAATCTTTACACCACAGTCAATCCTGACTATGCCATACGCATGCTTAATAACCTATTGAGAGTTAATCCCAACAGCGCTCTCGGGCAGAGAGAGCTTGCAAACGCATATTATAACAAGAAGGATTATGCAAGTGCCGCCAAACAATATGGCAAATATGTGCAGAATCCGAGCCACTTCAAGAAAGATGAAGACAGATATGCTTTCCTCCTCTTCTACGGTGGCGACTATAAAAAGGGATATGACTATGCAACAGCATTGCTCAAACAAAATCCGGG
Organism: Candidatus Amulumruptor caecigallinarius; assembly: GCA_023665575.1. Lineage (GTDB taxonomy): Bacteria > Bacteroidota > Bacteroidia > Bacteroidales > Muribaculaceae > Lepagella. The sequence continues at coordinate 11,893 of JAMPDQ010000030.1, forward strand.
CAATTTCACGGCTCAGCGATATCAGTTTATGAATGCAGCACAGATCGCTGAGATGAAAGACAGTCTGCTCCCCATGGCGGAAAGCCTTTATGCCGCACACAAGGCAAATCCGCAGGCCAACAAGTTTGCGCCCATCGATTACACACTGATTGCCGATGAGCTCAACACAGCAGGCAGAAGCGATGAAGCAATAGAAGTGCTCAAAGAGGCCGTAAAAGATCAGCCCGACAATGGCACATTCTATAAGCAACTGGCGTTCATTTATGTAGACCGCAACGATATCACAGATGCTGCTGACACTTACGAAGCATATCTAGCAAACATAGAGCCTGGTTATAACGACTTTATCCAACAAGCAACATTCGACTTCTACGCCGGAGTGGAAAACAAGCCTAATCCCGAAAAGGCTGCACAATATTTTGACAAGGCGAAAAGCTATGCCGACAAAGCCCGCGAGATTCTTCCTGACAACTACAAGCCGAAGAAAATCTATGGTGACATAGCAAAGCAGACTGCCGATAAAGCTAACATTGAGAAAGCAGCAGCCCCGATGTATGAAGAAGCTATTGTATTGCTTGAGGCAAGCAACGACCCGAGCCGTTATGCAACCGATGCAAAAGAGATGTATAACTATATGGGCAACTACTATCTCGACCTCAAGGATGTGGAAAAAGCAAAAAGCTATTTCCTGAAATATCTTCAGTATGATCCGGACAATGCCGAATACCGCAAGTTTGTAGAGAGTTTGAAATAAATCTTATAGTCTGCATTTGAAAAAAGTTTAAATCACTTCCAAATTAGAAAGACGCACCGAAAACAATCGGTGCGTTTTTTTATAAATGTTTGCAAACATTTGCAATATTTAGTATTTTTGTGAAACAAACCTATGAATAAATGGGGGCAAGAATAATTAAAATAAAGAAGGGATTAAATATCCCGATTTCAGGTCGAGTGGAAGACATGACCGCACGGAAGGTAGATGCAGAGCGTTGTGCCATCATTCCCGATGATTTTCCCGGCTACACTTGGAAAGCTGCAGTAAAGGCCGGAGAAAGCGTTCTCGCCGGGGCTCCGCTGCTTTTTGCCAAAGAGGATGAGTCTTTGTGTCTCACTTCTCCTGTAGCCGGAATTGTGGAGGACATCCATCGTGGGGAAAGGCGTAAAATCGAATATGTCTCTGTGAAAAAGACCGGTGAACAAAATCAGCACGAATTCCCGGGCAATGAAGGTTTGCTTACAATGCTGAAGCGCAGCGGTCTATATGCAATGATGCGGCAACGACCATTTGACACGGTGCCTTTTGTAAATATTAAGCCGCGCGACATCTTCATCACGGCGTTTGACACTGCTCCGCTCGCCATAGACATGGTCAGCGACAATGTGAAGCGTTATCTTGAGGCGGGCATCAAAGCTCTGAAATCGCTCACCGATGGGAATGTGTATCTTTCAGTAGCAGCGGGCAGCGGACTGACTTCAGACATTGCAGTCGTAAATGAATTCGAAGGACCGCACCCCGCCGGAAACGTTGGCACCCAGATTGCAGCTATTTCTCCGGTGAACAAAGGTGAAACTGTGTGGACCCTTGATGTGGTAACAGCTGCGAGAATAGGAGAATTCTCAACTGAAGGGAAATTGAATTACAACACCAATGTGGCCGTCACCGGTCCGAGTGTGAAGAAACCATATGTGGCTGCGACAACAATAGGAGCGGCATTGAAGCCACTGATTGGCAATGATATAAATAGGGAGTCTGCCGACATGCGGTATATTTCCGGGAATGTGCTCACCGGCGTTAAAGTAGATCCCGAAACCGGATTCCTGCACTATCCCTACAAGCAAGTGACAGTGATTCCGGAGGGCAACCACGCTGATGAATTCATGGGCTGGGCATCGTTAGATCCGGGGAAATTCAGTGTAAAGCGCACTTTCCCGGCATTTCTCAGAGGCCTTGCCAAACCTTATGGATTTGACGCCCGCATAAAAGGAGGCCACCGCGCCATGATTCTCAGCGGAGAATATGACAAAGTGTTCCCTATGGATATATATCCGGAATTTTTGCTCAAAGCCATTATGGCGAAAGACATCGAAAAGATGGAGCAACTGGGCATTTATGAGGTGGCCCCGGAAGATTTTGCACTGGCAGAATTCGTAGACACCTCAAAGATAGAGCTTCAAAAAATTGTAAAGGAGGGGCTCGATTATCTCAGAAAGGAGACATTATAAACTGACAATTGTGAAAAGGCTTAAACACAACATTGACAAGATCAAGCCGCATTTTGAGAAGGGAGGGCGTTTCAGCAAGCTCCATTCCGTGTTCGACGGCTTCTACACATTCTTGTTCACACCTAATGAAACTTCATCATCAGGAGTGCATGTTCATGACAGCAACGACTCCAAACGAACGATGATTACAGTGGTGCTCGCGCTTTTGCCATGTTGCCTGTTCGGCATGTGGAATATTGGTCTGCAGCATTACATTGCCGTGGGCGCTACCGAACGTGAATTCTTCAAACTCTTCTTTTATGGATTTTTTGCCGTGTTGCCGCAAATCCTTACCGCCTACATTGTAGGTCTTGGAATTGAATTCATTGTGGCACAATTGCGGGGTCATGAAATTCAGGAGGGTTTTCTTGTATCGGGAATTCTGATTCCGATGATTTGCCCGGTTGACACACCATGCTGGATGCTTGCCATAGCGGTGGCATTTGCCGTGATTTTTGCAAAAGAAGTGTTCGGCGGCACAGGATATAATTTCATGAATGTAGCGCTTGTGACACGCGCATTCCTCTTCTTCAGCTATCCTGCAAAAATGAGTGGCGACCATGTATTTGTGAAATTGGGCGGAGAACAAGCAATCGACACATTCTCGGGCGCTACTCCGCTCGGCCAGCTTGCATCGTCGACCGATGGCGCTGCCACAGTGACAAATATCCTGGGCGAACCGCTGTCGTTTCACGACATATTCTTCGGACTCTATCCGGGCTCCTGGGGAGAGACATCCACATTCTGCATATTGATTGGAGCGGCAATTCTTCTTATCAGCGGCATGGCCAACTGGCGCATCATCCTTTCAGGAGTGTTGGGCGGACTCATTACGGCTGCACTGGCAAATCATTGGTCGTCTGCGCTGTATCCATGCACATTCCTTTCGCCGATCGAGCAGGTATGCATGGGGGGATTTCTCTTTGCTGTAGTGTTCATGGCCACCGACCCGGTGACCGCATGCCGCACCAACACGGGGAAATATATATATGGAGCACTAATAGGTGTGATTGCAATAATAATCAGATGCTATAACACCGGCTATCCGGAAGGGGCCATGCTTGCAGTGTTGCTGATGAATTGCTTTGCGCCGCTTATCGACTATTGTGTGGTAAACGCTAATATTCGCCGCCGCATGCGCCGGGCAACAATGAAAAACTGACACAACCGCCAATAATAACAATATGAACAGACAAAGTAACACTTACACAATCATATATGCCGCCATTCTGGTGGCAGTAGTTGGCGTTGTCCTGTCGATGGTGTATCAGGCATTGCGACCGCAACAGGAGGAAAACATCTCCAACGACACTAAACGTCAGATTCTGGCCGCCGCACTAATCACACCGGATAACGGACAAAGTGTGTCCGACCTTTATGCAGAGCACATCAGAACAACCTTCATTGTCAACAGCAAGGGAGAGAAGGTTGACAGCGGCAAAGATCCGTTTAAGGTGAATATTGCTCTTGAGAGTAAAAAACCGACCGATGAGCGTGAGTTGCCGGTGTTCGTATGTTCCACAACAGATGGCGATAAATACATTCTGCCTGTGTATGGGTCTGGACTCTGGGGGCCAATCTGGGGCTACGTGGCTCTTGATTCCAATGGCGACACTATCTATGGTGCATATTTTGCTCACCAGGGCGAAACACCCGGACTCGGGGCTGAGATTGAGAAGCCGACGTTTAGCGGACAATTCAAAGGGAAAAACATATTCAATGCAGCCGGCGGTTTCACCTCCGTAAAAGTGGTGAAAGCAGGTCAGGAGCCTTCGGAAGGTTCTTACGTGCACGCAGTGAGCGGAGGCACAATTACAAGTCAGGGAGTGCAGAAGATGCTTGTAAATAGTCTGCAACCCTATTCGGAATTTTTGAAAAACCTCGCCGGTGCCGATACAACACCCGCCAAGTAAAAAAACAGGAAATGAATCTTCAGAAAACATTTTTACCTCTCATCAATCCCTTGTCGAAAGACAATCCGGTGATAGTGCAAGTGCTTGGCATTTGTTCCGCACTTGCGGTGACATCAAAATTGGAGCCGGCATTTGTGATGACAATCTCTGTGACAGCGGTGCTGGCAATCGCCAACGTATTGATATCACTTATGCGCAACACAATACCCCAATCAATACGCATCATTGTGCAGCTGGTTGTGGTGGCCGCTTTGGTTGTGATTGTTGATCAGGTGCTTAAAGCCTGGAATTATGAGGTGAGCAAAGCATTGTCAGTTTTTATCGGGCTGATAATAACCAACTGTATCATCATGGGACGTCTTGAGGCATTTGCGCTCAACAACCGTCCGTGGCCGGCCTTTCTTGACGGCATCGGCAACGGACTGGGATATGGCATAATCTTGATAATTGTGGCATTCTTTCGCGAATTGTTCGGGAGCGGCACGCTTATGGGTTGCCGGGTGTTCCCTCAATGGTGGTATGACGCCGGCTATCAGAACAACGGACTGATGATACTTCCCCCCATGGCTCTGATTGTGGTGGCATGCATAATATGGGTGCACAGGTCATATAATAAAGATTTACAGGAATAAGCTATGGAAAATCTTAATTTATTCATCCGGTCGATTTTTATCGACAACATGATATTCGCATATTTTCTTGGAATGTGCTCCTTCCTGGCAGTTTCAAAGAATGTAAAAACGGCTTTCGGCCTTGGCGTGGCAGTAAGCTTTGTGCTGATAATAGCATTGCCGTTGACATGGTGTATCAACCAATACATTTTGCTTCCGGGAGCCTTAAGCTGGCTTGGAGCTGAATATGCATCGGCCGACCTCTCTTTTCTTGGGCTGATAATGTTTATCGCCGTAATTGCGGCCTTAGTGCAGATTTTGGAAATGGCTATTGAGAAATATTCTCCGGCTCTATACAACTCACTTGGAATATTTCTGCCTCTGATTGCAGTGAACTGCGCTATTTTGGGAGCCGTTCTATTTATGCAGCAGCGTGAATTCACTAATGCATGGACAGCGACAGTGTATGGAGCCGGTTCGGGGATAGGCTGGCTGCTCGCCATCACATGCCTCGCAGCGATTCGTGAACGTCTGAGCTATAGCAAAGTGCCGGCCCCACTGCGCGGAATCGGCATCACATTTATCATCACCGGCCTCATGGGAATAGCTTTTATGAGCTTCCTCGGTATAAAACTATAAGAACATGCTGACACAAATACTCTGGAACAACGTATTGACGGCTTCGCTGATATTTCTTCTGATTGTATTAGCACTCACTGTGGTGCTTCTTGTTGCAAAGCACTTGCTTGTGAAATCAGGCGAAGTGGCGATATCAATCAACGATGGGCAGAAGCTTCTTCACGCACAATCCGGCAAAACACTTCTGGCAACATTAGGCGAAAATGGTGTGCATCTTTCATCGGCATGTGGCGGCAAGGGAAGCTGCGGGCAGTGCAAACTGCAGGTGGTGTCGGGAGGGGGTGATATCCTCCCCACGGAAGCTGTGCACTTCTCACGCAAACAGATAAAGGATCACTGGCGACTCGGATGCCAGGTAAAAGTGAAGCAGGACCTTGAAATAAAGGTAGATGAAGCGGCTCTTGATGTAAAGGAATGGGAATGTGAGGTAATCTCCAACAAGAATGTTGCCACTTTCATCAAGGAGTTTATTGTGAAGCTCCCCGAAGGCGAGCACATGAATTTTATTCCGGGAAGCTATGCCCAGATTCGCATCCCCAAATATGCAATGAGCTATGACAAGGATATAGACAAATCTTTAATTGGCGATGAATATCTGCCGGCATGGGAGAAATTCGGGCTTTTCTCGCTCAATGCGAAGAATGATGAAGAAACAGTAAGAGCCTATTCAATGGCCAACTACCCTGAAGAGGGCGACCGCATCATGCTGACCGTAAGAATAGCGACTCCCCCATTCAAGCCAAAACCCCAGACGGGATTCCGGGATGTTCCGGCCGGAATTGCATCATCCTATATATTCTCGCTTAAACCGGGAGATAAGGTGATGATGAGTGGCCCATATGGAGATTTCCACCCGATTGTTGATTCGAAAGCGGAAATGATTTGGGTGGGAGGCGGTGCCGGAATGGCTCCGCTCCGCGCCCAGATTATGTGGATGACAAAAACCCTGCACACCACTGACCGTGTGATGCACTATTTTTATGGAGCGCGCGCGCTCAACGAGGTGTTCTATCTTCAGGATTTCCTGCAACTCGAAAAGGAATTCCCCAATTTCAAGTTTCACCTTGCACTCGACCGCCCGGATCCGGCAGCCGACAAGGCGGGCGTGAAATATACAGCCGGTTTTGTGCATGACGTGATGTATAAAACTTATCTGAAAGACCACGAAGCTCCCGAAGACATAGAATATTATATGTGCGGTCCCGGACCGATGAGCAATGCCGTGAACAATATGCTCTATAATCTTGGCGTGGAGCCTGAAAGCATACACTATGACAATTTCGGAGGATAATATTCTTTAGGAAAAGTATAAACGGAGTTGCAGGCATTTGCCTGCAACTCTCAGACAACTAACGTTTAGACAATTAACACTTAAATCAAATATCATGAAAAGAGACAACGAAGTTTTCGACATTATTGATCGCGAGCATTTGCGTCAACGCCGCGGCATTGAGCTGATTGCAAGTGAGAATTTTGTTAGCGATGAGGTGATGAGGGCCATGGGGTCATGCCTCACCAACAAATATGCGGAGGGATACCCCGCAAAGAGGTATTATGGAGGCTGCCAAGTTGTGGACGAAGCTGAAAATCTGGCCATCGAACGGGCAAAGAAATTGTTTGACGCTGAATGGGCCAATGTTCAGCCCCATAGCGGTGCACAGGCTAATATGGCTGTGTTCATGGCTGTGCTTCAGCCGGGTGACAAGTTCATGGGCATGGATCTCAGTCATGGAGGACACTTGAGCCACGGCAGCCCGGTGAATTTCTCCGGCCTTATGTTTCAGCCCATCAGCTACACAGTCAACAAGGAGACCGGACGCGTGAATTATGAAGAGATGGAAGAGAAAGCACGTGCGGAGCGCCCGAAGCTTATCATTGCTGGTGCAAGCGCCTACAGCCGCGAATGGGACTATGCCCGCATCCGTAAGCTTGCTGATGAAATCGGAGCCATCTTTATGGTGGACATGGCACATCCCGCCGGCCTCATTGCCGCAGGACTTCTTGAGAACCCGGTGAAGCATGCCCACATTGTCACCACTACCACTCACAAGACTCTTCGCGGGCCTCGCGGTGGCATGATTCTCATGGGCAAAGATTTCGATAATCCCTGGGGAAAAACCACTCCCAAGGGTGAAATAAAGAAAATGTCGGCACTCCTTGACTCGGCCGTATTCCCGGGTGTGCAGGGTGGTCCGCTTGAACATGTCATAGCTGCCAAAGCTGTGGCTTTCGGTGAGGCCCTTCAACCTGAATGGAAAGAATATGCAATCCAGGTGAAGAAAAATGCCGACAAGCTTGCAGAAGAACTCATCAAACGCGGATATAAGATTATCTCCGATGGCACAGACAACCACTGCATGCTGGTGGACCTTCGCCCGAAATTCCCGGAAATGAGTGGCAAAAAAGCCGAGCGTGTGCTTGTTGAGGCTGACATAACAGCCAACAAAAACATGGTGCCATACGACAGCCGCAGCCCCTTCCTTACCAGCGGTCTCCGTTTCGGCACAGCTGCCATCACCACACGCGGCGCCAAGGAAGGTTTGATGGAGAAAATTGCTGAACTCATTGATACCGTGCTTTCCAACGCTGATGACGAGAATGTTATCGCTGACGTAAGAAGAGATGTGAATGATATCATGAATAAATATCCCATGTTCGCATGGTAAACTGCCTCATTGTCCGGGATTGTCTACAATCCCGGACAATGAAGTGATTTAAACTTTTTACAAAAACTAAAGAAGTGTTTAAATATGTTTTCTT
>JAMPDQ010000031.1 GCA_023665575.1 Candidatus Amulumruptor caecigallinarius
GATATTCCGAAAAAGGACGACTCGGCATATCAGCGGGGCAAGAAACACAGGATATCTTGCAAACGAGCCGGGATAGAACCCGTTATCGGACATTGCAAGGCCGACCACCGACTTTCACGCAACTCTTAAGTTGCAGCCGTTGAGGTTGGTTGTATATACTTGGGTGCCGCGAGCGCGCGGCACCCGGGGATTATCTGACGATCAGCTTTTGCGGGCGGCCGTTGGCTATAGTCACCACGTAGGTGCCGGCGGGCAGCAGGTAGAGCGTTTCGTCGGCGGGGTCGTCGTCGCTCACTATGGCTGTGCCGGAGATGTTGTATATCCTGAGATGTCCGGCCTCTCCGCTGCTGCGTATCACCCTCACGCCGCCTTCGGTGGCATATACTCTGTAGGGAGTGTCGCTCACTATGTCGTTGATGCCGCTCGCGGCTACATATACTGAGTTGGATGTGGGCGATTCTATGCCCAGGCGGTTGTAGGTCACCGTGTAGCTCTCTGCCACGTTGGGGTCGCGGTCGCTGAATGTGTAGGTGGTTTCTCCGGTTTCGTAAGATTCGGCCTCGGAGTTGCCTTCCCGGTATCTCACTCTTGTCACCACATAGTAGTCGGCGATGCCTTGCGGCGCTTCCCAGCGGGCTTCATATTCCGTGTCGGATATCATCACCGGCTCGAGGGCATGCAGCGCATACATCTGCGGCATTTCGAGCGCCTCTCCTTTGAGCGTCACGGCTATGCTGCCGTCAATGCCGCCGTCATATAGTGTGAGCGTGGCCCGGTGGCTTCCTATGGAGCCGGGCAGATATGCCACATCGAGCAGGTAGCCGCCGTTGGTGTTAATCGTGGCGGCGGGTATGCTTGTCACGGAGGGTGTGAAGCAGTTGCGGTCGGCTCCCACCACCCGCAATGACAGCGGCGTGGTGAGGTTTTTCCCCACGATGCGCAGTGTGCGGTTTTTCAAGTGCCCCACGGCGGTCTGTCCGAAGTCGAGCGCCTCTCCGCTCACGGGTTGCGTTATCTCGGGATCGCCTGTGATGGGGGGTGTGGGGTCAAGGTTTTCCTGCTCGGAGATGAGAAATTGCTCCTGCATGCGTGTGCCCCAGATGTATTCGGCGAGATTGGGAAAATCCACAAAGGGGTTGCGGTTGCCCTGGTATTGCTCCACGGCGTTGTTGCGGTCGATTTCTTTCTGGCTCACGGGGTCCATGCGCGACCATTGCAGCAGCATGTTGCAGGCCCAGGGCACGAGTGTGGGGTAGGTGTCTTTCACAAACATCCAGTTGTATACCCAGTTGATGTCGTCATATACGGTGGCCATGTAGAAGAGGGCGCGCGCGAAGTCGCCCTTGTATTCGTCGGCCGGCTCAAACACTTCCGACGAGCCTCCGCCGAGGCCTTGCTTCGGCGGACCGATTTTTGTGACTCCGTTGTCGAATGTGGTGGAGCGCGTTTCTCCGAAGGCATAATTCAGTTTGGCCTGGTTGGCAGCCGCATCCGACGGATAGAGATTCCACATGTCGGAATATGCCGGGGTGTATTCCACATTGCCGTTTTTCTTCCACCATGATTTGGGCACGGCGTGCTCGCGCTGCATATGGTTTGCCGAGAAGCTTTGTGTGCCCGACTGGCCGTTTCTAATCAGGTAAACCGCGTTGGAATACATTTCCCACCAACGTGTCTCGCCGTTGACGAGTTCGGGATATACATCGGAGTATCTCCAATAGTTGGGCAGGTCGTAATATCCGAGTGTGGTGTGGTTTTTCACGCATTGCTTGGCGGCGGCCTTGAGCTCTTCTTTCCTTTTGCCGTCCATCGCGTTGTAATAGCCTTCGCGATAGTCGGCGCTTGCGGTGATGACAATAGCTGCAAGCAGGGATGCAAGAATGGATAATTTTTTCATATATTGTGTGTTGATATGCTGTCGAGGTGTTATGAAAACACGGGGGTCGGGAAAGCCCGACCTCCGTGTTTCGGGGGATTTTCACTTCTCAATGTGGTTTGAAGTTATAACACTACTACTTCTGTAATGTTGCGGATGCCGCGCACACCGAGATAGTCGGTGATGTTGCATTTCACTTTCACATGCTTGCCGTAGGCGGCCGGGTCGCGTTTGAGCGAAAGCTCCGGACGCGATTTGGCGTTGAGCTGCGCGGGCACGGAGTTGAGCAGGCCGCATGCCAGTGGTCTTTGCTCCGAGAGAATCACGTTTGATTCGTTGACATAATATGATGATGTCATGTCGGCGGCGTTGGTGAAGCGGGCGTTTTGATCCCAGCCTTCGGCGGCCACATAGCCCGCCACATACCCTTCAACCCATACGGAGCTGATTGTGCCGGTGGATGTCTTCACGAAGCCGATGTTGTAGGGATTTGCTTCCGTGCCATCGCCTTTGGCTGCCGGAATCACACCGCCATCGCCAATTTGTATGCCGGCAATCTCAAAGTCGGTGGGGGTGCCGGGGCAGTCTACAATGCCGGGCATGCCCATGAAGGAGCCGATTGTGCCGTATATCCAAATCTCTTTGCCATAGTTGTCGGGATTGTCAACCAGGTTGCCGAGTTCGCGGAACATTGTGCCCTGCGGCAGCTCCACGATGTAGCATTTCGTGATGTCCTTCTCTTCGGGGGCAGCCGCCACAACGAGGTTGTTGTCGAGCTCTGCATTTTTTCCGAATATCACGTTGTCAGCAGAGGTGACGCCCGATACGCCGGCCTTTACGGAGCCGACGATATATCCCTTGGTCCAGCCTTCGCGGCCCTGGAAGTTGGCATCCTGAATGTTTTCAACAGTGAAGGGGTCTGCTTTTTCGCCGGCAGTGGAGATCAGCACATCGCTTTTGTCGCGGAGCACAAGCTGCCAGGAGTCGCCGTAATATGAGAGGATACCTCTCACATTGCCCGTGCCTTCGGGGAGGATGTCGTTGTAGAAATTGGAATATCCGGAGTTGCGCACATCAATGGTCTGGCCGCTTGCGAATTTGAGCTGGCGGTTCACACTCTCCTGATAGGGGGCGTAATTGAGTTCGCCGGCGCCCACCCACGACACGTTGCGGAGCTCCACGAGCTGACTCTGCATGCCGGGCAGTGATGCTCCGGAAAGGTCGGAGAGGTCGTTGATGATGATGCAGTAATATTCATTTTCGGGATGCATGGAGTTCATCTGCACATATTGCCATGCCGGATTTGAGAGGCCGTTCTTCTGCGAATGGCTCAGCCAGATGTCGTAGGCGAGGAATCCGAGCTGCTTTTCACCTTTGTAGGGGTCGCTCGGTGCGCCGATTTGCTGCAGGCCGCGGTAATAACCGAGATAGAGGCCGGTGACATCCACCACCACCTCCTGGCCGAGACGATAGTCGATATACATGCTTCCCTCATTGAGCGAGAATGTGAGGGCTGCAGTCTCATCCTGAAGCACGAGGCTCTTGTAGATGTTGCCCGATGCGTCGCTCGATACCACGCGCCCCTTTATGATGTAATGCTCGTCGGAGCCGGGTTTGTTGCCGACAAGAGCAGTCTGCCCTTCAAACGCCTGTTTGAGCTCGAGGATTGTGGTGTTGGCCTGGAGCGTGGCCACGGGAACCTCAAGATCGGGAGTGTCCATGTCGGCCTGGCAGCCGGTGAGAAGACCCGCCAGCATTGCCACGCCTAAATATAATGATTTCTTTTTCATTTCTGATTTTTTTATCTGTTACTTAACACCATAAATTTTGAGGTTTCTCACTTCCCAGGTGTCGGCACCCTTGTCGGTTGACTCATATTTGAGACCGATTTCAATATTCTTGCCGGCAAAGGAGGAGATGTCGATCTGGCCGCTTGCACCGAAATTCCAGGAGCCGGCAGCGGGCCATGCGGGAATGGTGAATTCGGTCCATGTGTCGGAGCCGACTTCTCTCACCACAAGGCGCCCGAGCAGCTGGATTGTGGTCTGGAATTTAGCGGCATGCTCAAATTCCACCATCACATGCGTGTATCCGGCCAGCGAGAGGGCGGGCGAATAGGCATAGGCTGTGGCGGCATAGTTGGTGTTGCTCATAAATGCGCTTGCGTTGAGATAATATGCGCCGTTATATTGTTTCCATTCCCACACGCGGCTCATGTTGTCGGGCTTCTCGGTGATGAGGAATGTCCAGTCGCATGTCTCGCTGTTGGGCTGCAGCATCGTGTCCATGAGCTCGGCCATAGTCCAGTCGGCCGGTTCGGGATAGCCGCCGATATTGACATCATCAATATAATATGTGACGGAATTCTGCAGGCCGCCGTTGGCAGCTGTGTAGAGCCATCCGATTCTCACGATGCCGGAATATGCTGAAAGGTCGATTACGCCCGAAGACATCCATTCGCTGAAGCCAAAAGCGGGGGCTTCCGCGATGGCGGCCTGAAGAGGAATGTCGGTATAGGCTGCGGGATCGCTGTCTTCGGAGCCGTTGGTGAAGTCGGCATTTCCATTATACACGCGGATGAAGGCAGTGAGGTCGGTGCCTCCGGCAGCGGTAATGGCGCATGATTTGAATTCAAGCGATTTTTCCGGCAGATCGGCCATGTCAATCAGCGGCGACATCATCACCGCGCTGTAGGGGCCGCCTTCGGCGAAAGACTTCACGGCGTCAATGCCGAGCGCGTTGGTGGCGTTGACATTGCAGAATTGCCATCCGGGGAAATTGCCCTGCAGAATCTGCATTTTCCAGCCCTGATTGATCAGAGAGGCGAGGTCGTTGTAATTGGAGAAATTCTGATAAAATCCGTTGCACGGGGGCGCTGAGACGGCATCGGAGTCGGGTTTGCCCACAGCGCCGATGTTATAGTCGATAAGGTCGCGCACGCCATACGCGCCGCAATATTTCTCGCCGACAGTGCCGCGCACGCACACTTCCTTGCCGAGCATGTCGGGATTGGTTTGCAGATTCAGCGCATCTCTCACCGCACCGGCCGGGAGCTGCACGGTGGCGCACATGGTCCAGTCGGTCTCATCCTTGTCGGTGGCGATAAGCAGGTTGGTGTTGCCGGCGTTTTCAGCGGTGAAAGCCGCAGTGGATTCGCTGAGCACCACACCGCCGTCACCGGCCACTATATAGCCGACGATATATCCTTTCACCCAGGGGGTGGGGATTGTATAGTTGACAGAGCCGATAGAAGCCTGCCAGGCAGTCATGGGATTATCCCAGGCACCGGTGCCGACAACGCCGCCCTCCGGTTCGGGTACGGGGGGTTGGGTGAGGTCTTCGCTGCAAGAGGCCAACCCCATTGTGAGGGCAAGCGACAGCGCATATATCAATTTTATTTTTTTCATATCAAATATTCAGTTTTAACTGTTTGCGAGTCTGTTGTCAGAAACGGATTCCGAGGTTCAGGAACACGCGGATTCCCTGTGAATAATAAATCTTGTTGCCGAATTTGTTGACATCATAGTCGGTATAGTCGAACTTGCCTTCCTGCCAGCCGCCGGTCTGGATGTTGCGGTTGTTGAGGAGGTTGTTCACGCTGAGGTTGATGTTGACAGATCCGAAATGTGTGTATATCACTTTGCCCACCGACAGATTCACAACCCATTCGGAGTTGAGCTTGTCCTGAGTGGCGATTTGGTCGCGGCGCTGATTGTATTCCTCTTCTGTGGTGCAATATTTCCAGAGGTCGGGCATCTGCTCGTGGCGTGTGGGGGCGAGCTCGAAATAGCCGTCGCCAAACCATTGTGCGTTAGCCTCGAAAAACCATTGTTTGATGTTGTAATTCACGGCGAAAGAATACACCTGCTGCGGTGTGCCGCCCACATAGTAGTTTTTGAGGAATGTCTGGCGGGTCTGGTCTTCTTTCGAGCCGTTTTCATAGCTTCTCACGCCCCAGGGGTCGTTCTTATACTGATAGCGTGCGAATGTTCCGGCAGCCGACACAGAAAGGCCTGTCATGATTTTGTATTCAAGGCCGAGCTCGATGCCCTTGTATTCGGTCTCCACATCGCGCATCGCATAGTTCACCATTGCCTTGAGGTCGTAATCATAGAATCCGGTGCGCTTCATGCCGTCCCAGAGGTGGGAGTAGAAGCCGGTGATGCTTCCGCGGAAGTTGCGATAGTTCCAGGTGTAGGAGAGGTCGGCGGAAATATATTTCTCGCTCTTCAGGTCGCCCACAGCGGTGTCTTTTGTTCTGGGCGACACGTATGCGTCGTTGGGAAGGGGAGCGCGCGAACCGCCGGCCACATGTGCCGTGAAATAGTTGCGGCCGTCTACCTTGTAGGTGGCGCCTGCCTTGAGGCCATAGTTGAAGAAAGTGTGGGTCTCGCCCTTGCCGTAGGAACGCACCACGGGAGAGCCGTCATCATTGTAGCCGAACTGGCCTTCCGCGCGGCCGTTCTTCATGTGGCCGTCGCGATAGAAGGAGGTCAGGGAGAGTTCGCCGGCCCAGTTCACATTCCAATGGCGCGACACGAACTGATTCTGATACCAGGCTCTTGCGTTGTAGTTCATGATATTGTAGTCATAGCCGAACGTGTCGCCTTTACCCACCTTGCGGTCGGGGTTGTTGAGGTCGTTCTGCATGATGTTGGTGTCGCCGGCGAAGTCGCGCTCGGAAAAGTTGTCGACATCGCGCCAGAATTCACCACCGAGCAAGTCGCGGATTGTCTTGTAATAGTGCGCGTCGGTGAGGGTGAAGTTCACACCGCCCTGAAGGGTGAGATTGTCGTTGAGGCGATGGTCGATATATGAGTTGAGCATATATGCGTTGAAGTTTGAGTGGCGGTCTTCAAGGATATATGTGGACTGTCCGATGAGGGAGGGATCGCGGTCGAACTGCTGGCGGTTCATCAGGTTGGTCTGATAAATCTGATTCCAGTTGATCTGACGGTTGCGGTCGTTGCCTCCCCAATAGTCGGCTACAAACTGCATCTGCTCGAGCTGCTGGAAATAGAGGTCTGGATTTTCAGCCGGGTCGGCGGTGGGGTGATAATAGTAGGGGAGGTTTCTGTAATAGTCGGGACGCGGGTCGGGAGCCTGATACCAGTTGAGGGCCGAGCTGCTGTAATTGTTTGAGCGGAATGCAAGGCCGGTGTTGAGTTTGGTTCCCATCTTCGGGGTGAAAATCCAGTTGAGCATCACGGAGGGGTCAAACGATTCCACGATTCTCGAGGATTTCTTCTTGCCGTCGAGATATCCCCACGAGGGGTTGTAGAGGTTGGAGCCGGCCAGGTCGTAGGCCTGTTGGGTGGAGGCGGCGTTGGTGGCTCGCTGTGTGGGTGCTCCCCATGTGGAGAGATTGAGCGAATGCTTGTCGTTGAACACTTTCTGCACGGAGAGTGCATATCCGATGGAATTATAGAAAGTTCCGTCGATCACACCTTCGGGAGCATAGCGGCCGATCAGCGACATCGAGAATGCCCAGCCGTGAGAGTTGAGGCCTGTGGCATACTGAAGCATGGCGCGGAGCATGTAGTTGGAGTTGGTGTATGACAGATTTCCTTTCCATCCCGGGGCATACTCGGAGGCATAGGTGGTGACATTGTTGGAGCCTCCGATAGAGCCGAAGCCGTAAGCGGCGGCCGAGCTGCCGATATCGGTGGTGCGGTTGCGGAAGGCGCTCGAGGTCATGCCGCCGAACATCGAGAAATTAAACTGGCCGCGCATGGCGTCGTTCATGTTGAAGCCGTTGACATATCCGGTTTGCCAGGTCTGGTTAAGGCCGCGCATACGGAATCTCACTGCGGAGAAGCGATAGTTGGCTGCCTGATAATAGATATCATCGGTGGCTCCCTGGATTGTGCCCACATCCTGCCCGATGCCCTCGTCGTCGAGGAGCTCTTCCTCATTGAAGAGGAACTGGTCGGAGTCGGGAGTGCCGGAGATGAAGCCGGCGGGTTTCACTTTGATTTCGCCGAGATTGTTCATCATTCCATTGTTGATGCTGACATCCCGGAAAGTGTCTTCATAACCGGAGGCGATGATTTCAAGCACATCTGTTCCGGGGGCGGCGTCGGAGATGGTGAAGACGCCGTCGGCGCCGGTCACCACGAACAAGGCCTGGTCGCGGAGAAGGATGTTGGCGTCGGCAACCGGCTTGCCGGATTGGGCGTCAACGATTATGCCCTTCAGCCCCGTCTGCGCTAAGGCCGGGATTGCAAGGCATAGAAGCGATAGCAATGTTAATTTAATTCGCATGATATAAGATGTTATTGTGTTGTCTGTGGGTTTTGTCATTTCACCGTCACTTCCCGGGTGAAGAACACTTCGGTGGGGAGGTGGTCGGAATATCCGTCAGTCCATGCCCCGCCCGAGAATGTGCGGTGGGGATAACCTTTATATTGTCCGTCCTGCTGGAGGAGGAATTGCTTGTTGAGCACTTCGGCGGCGTGGAATTTGAGTCCCGACTTGCCGTCGACAAGATTGGAATTGATGATAATCTGGTCGAAGAGATTCCATCCTCCGCGATAGATGTATGAACCTATGCCCTTGTCGAGTTTCTCCCAGAAGGGATTGTAGAATCCGCCCGGGGGCACGTCGCCGATTTTCTTGACAGCGCCGAGAATTGTCGACACGCTCTTGTTGTAGGGGTCGTCGTTAAGGTCGCCGAGCACAATCACGCCTATGTCGGGATATTTTTTCACAAGGTCGTTGGCAATTGAAGCCGAGAGGGCGGCAGCGGCCTCGCGCAGCCAGCTGCTTTCAGCCTCGCCGCCGCGGCGGGAGGGCCAATGGTTCACAATGATTGCCACGCGCGAATATCCGGTGGTTTTGTTGCCCATTAGGCCTACAACACACATCTGGTCGCGCGTTTTGAAGTTGGGAAGCTCTTTAATATTGAGAGTGTGGTTAGTGACTTGAAGCACCTTGAAGAGCTCCGGATTATAGAGCAGGCCCACATCCACGCCACGGCGGTCGGGAGAATCATGGTGCACAATCTTCAGATTGAGGTCGCGGATTGGCTTTGCCTTCACGAGGTCTTCAAGCACGCTGATGTTTTCGATTTCGCTCACACCGATCACAGCCGGGCCGAGTGGTGTGGTTTTTGTAGGCATCTGGGAGATAGAGTAGGCCAGACGGTTGATTTTCGACCAATACTTTTTGCCATCCCATTTGCGGCTGCCGGCCGGAGAGAATTCTAGGTCGTATTTGCCGTTGTTGTTGATGGTGTCGAAAAGATTTTCCAGGTTGTAGAAAGCCACGCCGAAAGTGGCGATTTTTTTAGACTGAGCCACGGCCTGCACCGACAAGCCCGCGATGAGAGTCAGAGCAAGGGCAAGAGAGGCGAATCTTCGCATATTCATTGTTCGGATGGTTAGAAGAATTTTACGGAATTATTTTCGAGCGACGACAGGATGTTGTTGGCCAGGCTGCTGGCGCCGATTCTGAAGAGGCCGGGATTGAGCCATTCATCGCCGAGGATGCTTTTCACCAGGGTGTAATAGGCCACAGCCTCATCAGTGGTGCGCACACCGCCGGCGGCCTTGAAGCCCACTTTGCGCCCGGTTTGCTGATAATATTCGCGGATGCACTGACACATCACATAGGCAGCCTCAAGCGAGGCTCCGGGATAGATTTTTCCGGTGGAAGTCTTGATGAAATCGGCCTCGCTGTGCATGGCGAGTATGGATGCGGCTTTGATATTTGCAGCTGTGCGCAGACAGCCGGTTTCGAGTATCACCTTGAGCTTTGCCTTCTTGGCGGTGTGGCGAAGTTCAATTATCTCGTCGCAGAGGTCTTCATAGTTGCCGTCGAGAAACATCCCGATGTTCAGCACAATATCCACTTCCCGAGCGCCGGCCTCGACAGCGAGGGCCACGTCGGCCACCTTCACTGCCTGGAAGGTCTGGCTTGAGGGGAAGGCGCCGGCCACAACGCACACATCCACATTCTCCACATCAAGATTGGTTTTCACCACTTCCGCGAAATTGCTGTATACGCAAATCGCGGCCGGATTGGGATATTGCGGATAATCATTGTCGAAGTCGTTCACACGCTGTGTGAACGCGGCAACGCTGCGTTCGCTGTCTTCGGAGCTGAGTGTGGTAAGGTCGATGGAACCGAGAATAAATTTCCACACTTCGGGAGTGTTGTTTTCAGGTGCATCCTGCAGGATTTTTGCCACGGCCTCCTTTACGGCCTCGTCATTCTCAACAACTTTACTGTCGGAGATGGCTTTCCGGTATCTGTCCATTTATTTTTAATAATTGTTTTTCGTTGATATAGATTGCATTGTTGCATCTGTGGATGGTGGCGGCAAAGGGGGCCGCTGCATCACGGGCGCAACAGTGGATTGCAACGCAAATATATTGATAAAAGTTGAATTGATAAAGAGTTTTCGCAAAAATTACTTTGCCATTTTGGATTTGAGGCGTGCGGGGAGTCGGTTGCGGTAGGTTTCCCATGCGCGGGTGTGTTTTTCATATTCGCTGCGGTGCAGAGAGGCGCGTGCCCGGAATTCCATGGCGCGCGCCTTGTTGAATGCCGATTTGCAGTGCTCCAGCGAGTCGGCGCATTCCTCAAGCAGGCCGGCGAGAAGCAGGCGTGAGTTCACCACATTTCCGTCGTCGGTAAGGATATTTCCGAAGGAGTCATAATGTTCGCCCATCTGCTGGTCGGCCATTGCGGCGCCGCGGGCTGCATCCTCTGTTTTTCCGTGGCGGAGCAGTGTAAGAGACGCGCGAATCAGCGCTGTGCGCTGCAATGCAATCATAGATGCCGGCGTATGATCCATGTATACATCCTGTCTTCCGCGATTGGGTGCGCGGAAATTTTTTATTGCCCCACTCATGGCCCGGTCGCTTTCGTGCGGCGGCATGAAGCCCAAACGATATCCGAAAATCCATGGGGAGGTGGCATTGGCGAGTCCGGCCTGACGGGCCGGACCCAGCGCCCTGACCCAATACACGGGACGCCCTTCGCGCAGGGCGGAGAGGGCAATGTTGAATGTCATCAGCTTCCCGAACTCCGCCCGGGAAGAGCGGCCGGAGGTCAAATCCTTAAGGTCGCACACCACGATGGAATCTGGCGAAGCTTTCAGCGAAACATATCTTGATGGGAAGGCATGGTTATGCGAGGCAAGCATCCGGCTAATGGCTGTTTCGGCCGGGAGAGTGTCTTTCGAGGCAAGGGGCACCCTGACATTGCGCATTCCCCCCATGATGATGTCGCCGCGTTGCATCACTGACGGCACTTTTCGGGAATTGCGCCAGTCGGAGAATGCGTTGGCGGCATAAACGGGCGAATTCAGATAGGCAGCGTTAAGCACGCGCACATCGGTGCGCACTCCCTCCACTTCCTGGGCATACCAGAGCGGGAAGGTGAGGTTGTCGCCGTTTACAAAGAGTATGGCGTCGGGTTCAAGCGAGTTGAGGATATTGGAGGGCATGGTGGAGGCCACATATCTGCCGGAGCGGTCGTGGTCGTCATAATTTTCAATGCCCATCCACACGATGACGGCAAGTGGAATAAGCGCCCCGAGAATGTTTTTGAAAATCCGGGCGCATGCAATAGTGCCGAAGCCGATCCAGACGCACCATGCCCAATAGGAGCCGAGGAAGGAATAATCGCGTTCGCGCGGCTCTCCGGGGTCTTGGTTGAGATATATTGTGATTGCGAGCCCCGACATGAGGAAGAGCACGCAGATTACGGCGCATGCGGTTGTGCCGCGACGCTTCGCACCGAGCAACCAAAAGATGCCTCCCAGGCCAAGGAGCAGTGGGAGCATGAAATATCTGTTGCGTCCGGGATTGTCGCGTCCGGCATGGTCGGGGAGATAATCCTCCGCCCCGAGCATTGCATTGTCGAGGGGCGTGAATCCGGTGATGAAATTTCCGTGCTGCACCTCGCCTTGCGCCGGGATGTCATTCTGGCGTCCGGAGAAATTCCAAAGCAGATATCGCCAATACATATATCCTGTTTGATAGCTTGCAAGCCATTGCAGATTCTGGAGATACGTGGGGCGGAAGGAGTGAGGGGCGGGCCGGCCGTCATATTTGGGGCCGCGGCGTTTTACGGGCCGACCGAGCGAGTCGAAGGCCTCGGAAATATCCACTCTAATCATTGTGGAAGTGTCCATTCCGATCCATTCGGCATAAGATTCGATGTCGGAGGGGTTGTTGCTGTGGATTCGCGGAAACCACATGTTGAGTTCGGGAGTGGTGACGGGGCGCAGTTTACGGCCTGTCATAACGTAAGCGTCGCCCTTGCGCTTCATCAGGGCATCATTGGCCGCTGAGTCGGTGGCGGTCAGCCCGCCGGCTGCAGCGCGGGGGCGGGCATTCTCTTCCTTGGGCATGAATTGCGGCGAAAGATGCTCGAAAAAATATCCGGTGTATTCGGGCACGCCGTCGGAATATGTTTCGCGCAGCATCTGTTTGCTATATGGCGTCGGGCCGTAAAGAAGGGGTGACGAGCCATATTGTTCGCGGCTCTGATATGATGCGAAGGCGAAGGGATTGCCCGGCATGACGGCGTTGGCCGGAGAGGGGATGGAGCCCCTTATCGGAATCAATGCGTAAGATGAATATCCGGTGAGCAGCATGGCGAGCATCCACATTGCGAGATTGAGCCGCCGGGCTTTGAAATTGTCTCCCCTCACCAGCATGATTGCCACGAGGGCTGATATTGCCGCTCCGATCAGGAATTGGTCGGAGATTATGAATATTCCGGAGAGAAAGATTGCCGGGAATGTGGCGGCGGCCATCAGGCCCCTGTTGTCGGAGCGTGTGGTGGCAAAAAGTGCGGTGACAAGGCTCAGTGCCACCAGGATCACATACAGCGCCACCCCTGAGAGCGCGGGGAGGTTGAGAGTGTTGACGCACAGCAGCTCGAGACGGGCGGCCAGCGCAATTGTGGAGGGCATCATGCCCATGAGCACACACCCCACCACACCTAGCGACAGGATGAATATGAGGATAATTTTTGCCGGCGACTTGATGTTGCGTTTCGCCGCCCAAATCATGGCAAGGGCGGGGATGCAGAGCAGGTTGAGCTGATGCACGCCAACGCTGAGGCCGAACAGATATGCGAGCAGCACGAGCAAATGCCATGATTCGCGGCGGGATCGGGTGCCGGCCCATTTGGTCATGAGCCACACGCAGAGCGCTGTCATGAAAATCGACATGGCGTATACTTCCGCCTCAACGGCCGAAAACCATGCGGAATCGCACCAGCCGAAAGCGAGCGCGCCCACGAATGCCCCGGCAGCGGCTGTGAGGGGTGCCGGAATTTTGCGGCGCGGCATTTTGAGCGTCACCCATAGGGCTGTGCGGAAAATGGTGAGACCAAGAAAAAGGGCGGCCAAAGCGGTGAATAGTCCGCTTGAGAGATTGATTGCGAGAGCCGCATAGCGGGGCGAAGGCGCAAGCATGCACACGATGCGCTCCACAAGCATCCACACCGGGTTGCCGGGAGGATGCCCGACTTCAAGCAAACAGGCCGCCGACACATATTCCGGACAGTCCCAGAATGAGACTGTCGGGGGAACTGTGCTCCAATACGTGGCGAGAAGGATGAGAAACGCTCCCCATGAGGCCACATATCCGGCGGGTAGATATTTTTTCTCTTTTTCGATCAATTCAGAACTTGCATCAGTTGCCTTTACATGTATCGACTCTCTTTACATGTATCGACTCTCTTTACATGAAACGTGGTCTTGGCTGCTTTTGGCGGAGCAGACAGCCTTTCTTATCACTTTGGCGCCGCTATCTTTCGGCACGCATGGGATTGTTGAGAAAGTCTTCGTAAGCCAGGCGCACGCCATCTTCGAGCTCGGTGGAATATTTCCAGCCGAGGGCAGTGGCTTTCGACACATCGAGCAGTTTTCTGGGTGTGCCGTTGGGCTTTGAGGTGTCCCAAAGGATTTCTCCCTCGTATCCCACGGTGCGAGCCACAATTTCTGTGAGCGCTTTGATTGAGAGCTCCTTGCCGGTTCCGGCGTTGACTGTTTCATTGCCGGAATAGTTCTGCATGAGAAACACGCAAAGGTTTGCGAGGTCGTCAACATATAAGAACTCTCGGAGCGGGCTGCCATCGCCCCAGCATGTCACACCGGCCGCGCCCGAAAGTTTTGCCTCATGGAAGCGTCTGATCAGGGCCGGAAGCACATGGGAATGAGTGGGGTGATAGTTGTCGTTGGGACCGTAGAGGTTGGTGGGCATCACCGAGATATAATCGGTGCCATACTGACGGTTGAGATATTCACAATATTTGAGGCCGGAGATTTTGGCGAGGGCATAGGCTTCGTTGGTTTTCTCGAGGGCGGATGTGAGCAGGCAGCTTTCGGGCATCGGCTGGGGGGCCATGCGAGGATAGATGCATGAAGAGCCGAGGAATTCGAGCTTTTTGCAGCCGTTGCGCCAGGCGGCGTTAATTACATTCATTTCCAACATCATGTTTTGATAGAGGAAATCGGCCGGGGCTTTGTCGTTGGCTTCTATGCCCCCCACTTTTGCAGCAGCGAGAAACACATATTCCGGCTTCTCCTCGGCGAAGAACCTGTCGACGTCGGGTTGTGAGGTAAGGTCCAGCTCCCCGTGGGTGCGGGTGATGATATTGGTGAAATTCTGGCGTTCGAGTTCGCGAACAATAGCCGAACCCACCATGCCTCGGTGGCCGGCCACATATATTTTGGAATTCTTTTCCATTATACTGAATGTTTAACTTTGTATATCGTGTTGCAAAATTACAAAAAAATTTGTTGGAGGTTTGTTGGATTCTGAAAAAATCATTACGTTTGCGGAACGTTTGCGGAACGTGCTTCGGTGTACGGCAGTTCACAGACGTAGATCGGACATATTTAAAAAGCGTTTTTGCTTTATCTTAAAACTGAAAATCGCCAAAACTTTTAGATACGGGATAAAGCAGTCACAAGGCGCTCATGCGTGCTTATATCCACCCCGCACGAGGGGACGGCATACAGGCATGGCGTGGGGTGGGACTGCATATTGTATCAAAGGCGTTTGGCGATGCCTCAGTTTTAATATTCAGTAAAACATCGTCCCGCGCCTTTTTTGTGTCTGCATTTCAATCAATCCAATCTCATGTTTTCAAGCCGATGGGGACGATTGTGCTGTATAACCAATTAAATCCCTATCATGGAGAAATTTATCAAGAAAAGCGGGCTGGTTGCGCTGGCTGCAGTATTAATCTCATGCCTCGCACTCGCTTCATGCGGCGGCGATGACAACAATGACGGCCCCGACAATCCGCCGGTCGGACCTGTAAACCCTTCAACCGATCCTGTGGCGCAGCAGCTTCTTGGGGAATGGCAAATAACCGACAGTCCTGATCAAACCTGGATGTTTATTTCCGGCGGTTCGGGGTATGATACATATCGGTCGGAAATAGAGGAATCATTCAGCTGGGTGTTGAATGGCAAGAGATTGTCAATTGTTTGGGAAGAAGGTGATTATGGAACTTATGAAATCCTCAGGCTCACGGAATCGGAACTGACTCTCCTCCTCGTTGAAGAAGATTATCTTATCAAGTTCACCAAAGTGGGTTCTGCAAATGGAATATCAGCGCAGCTGCTTGGGGAATGGATATATTCTGATCCCGGTTGTTCCAGCTATGGACAAAATCTGATGTTCCTACGCGGTGGCAGAGGTTATGGCGGAAATTATGAAGGCGACACGGATTACTCGTTCACGTGGAGTTTGAATGGCTCAAGCCTTGTGATTCGCCGGGATGATGGGGAAGAGTTTTATTATACCATTGTCAAATTAACTTCCGGGGAATTGGTTATACGCGACCGAGACTGTGATTATGATGAACATTTGAAGCGTGTAAGATAACACAACCGGAGAATTGAAGAAACAGCTGTAAAGCGGCAAAGCAAAGGCTGGCCCATATGATTGGACCAGCCTTTTTTATGAAACAGACTCTAAATGTTTTGCTGTGGGAGGTAGATATCGGTGAGGGCGCGGATGAAGTGGGGCCATGCAAGGTTGGCGGCGTATGCGATATAGGCCGCCTCACCGATTGATTTTCTCAGCGATGGATCGGTGGCCAGCCTTTTCATTTGCTCGGCAAGGAGATGCGCGTCGGCCGGCAGGCAGAACAGCGCCGTTTCGCCATTGGAGAGATATTCGGTCTGCGCCCCGTTTGACGAGCATATCTGCGGCCGTCCGTAGGCCATTACGCGCAGATTCTGCAGGCCGAATGCCTCGCGCTCCACCGACGGGAGCACAGCGAAATGGGAGTCGGATATGATGGAATCCGGTATGTCGGGCGAGATTTTCCAATCGATCATCTCCATCACGCCCCGGTTCATGGCCCGGCGGCGAAGAATGTCAAGATAGTCGGGATTGCCCTGTCCGGCAATCCGCAGCCTAAGCTTCATATTGCGCAATGTTGCGAGCGAATCTATGATCGTTTCAATGCCTTTGCCCTTCACCAGAGCTCCGTAATAAAGAGCCACCACCGGCCCCCTGTCGGGCTCCGGGGCGGGGTTGCCCGGGTTAATGTTCAAACTGTTGTGAAGTATATGCACATTCTCGCGAGGCATCGGTAAGGCATCGGGCCAGGGAGCGCGGAAAGTGTCGAAAGAAGTTTGCGACACGAAGATATGGGCATTGATTTTATTATAAATGCGGCGGAAAAGGCACGAGTTGCGACCTTGTCTCACATAATGGCGTGTGGAAATCAGACGGATGTCAGGGCGCTTGGCAATGCGTTTTGCCAGAAGCGCGGTGAAGGCATCGCGATAACGATGCACATGCACAATTCCCTTTCCTGCGGGAATTTTCCGCAACATGCCGGCGAGGATAAAAGCCGAGGCCGGGTCGAAAAAGCCTCTCAGCGGAGCATGTGCCAGCTTTATATATGCGCGGCTGAATCTGGAATCAACAACGCGTGCATCGCGGGTCACAGCCGTCACGTCCCACCCCTGCTCGCGAAAATGCGAGCAGATGTCGAGAGCATAACTTTGAACACCTCCCCATCGATTGGAAGAAATCAGATGAATCAAAGTCGGGTTTTTGTTCATGTTGATTAATTAGTGCCGGAGAGCATCACTCTTATGTCAATGCTCGGCATGGCGAGATAAGAGGCTATGAGCTTGTCAACGAGTTTGCCGTTGTAGGTCACCATTCCCGACTGCACACCGGGCGTTGTGACCATCATGCTGCGGAATCCGTCTTTGATAGCCATTTCATTGAAGAAATTGATGAGCGGATTCGAGAGCGCCATAGCCACAGTGCGCGGCACAGACACCGACGGATGGGATTCGTTCAGGTCGATCACATATACAGTGTCCTTAAGCGAAGAAGAGAGGCTTTTGGGGAATTCGAAATGATGAGTGGTGGGGCATGTGATAATCACATCGGCGCTTTTCACACGGTTGGTGAGCACGCGCGGATGAATCGCCACGAGGTCCACCGGGTGCAGACAGCTGTTGCGAGCCAGCGACAGGGCGGAAACATCATTGTCCATCAGCACCACGTGCGCGCCTGTGCCGGCGGCGGCGTTGGCGGCGGCGCATGCAGCTGTGCCGCATCCGAAAATCAGCACCTCGCAGGGTGTGAGTCCGGCCACACCGGCGAGAAGCACCCCCTTGCCGCCTCCGAGATAAGAAAGAGCCTCCTGGGCATACATGATTGCCGCGCGTCCGTCTATTTCGTCAACAATGTCGGCAAACACCTGCACATCGTGGTGGCTATACATATTGTCAAAACATCCGCAAGACACCCGGCGCTCCATCAAGGCCTTAATCACCTTTTCGTTGAAGAGGGTGTTGCCCATCATGCAGAGCAGCGTGGATCCGGAGGTCACCTTGTTGATATCATCGATTCTGAGAGGCTGATAGGAGAGCACCACTTCATTTTTCAACACTTCCTCGCGGGTGGAGATTTTTACGCCATATTCGGCATAGCTTTCATCGGAGAAGCTGATGTCGACACCGGCGCCGGCCTCCATCATGATTGTGAACCCGGCTGATGTGAGCAGCCCACAGGCTTCGGGGGTGAGGAGCATACGCGTCTCATCGGTGTCGGCATAATTGCCGAGCAAGCCGATTTTGATACCGGTTTTTGACATGTCCATAACTGCGATGTCGGGTTGGGTATCCGGGGTGGGCGTTTTGTCAGTAGTGTTCATAGCTTTCGAATTTTGGGCAGGATATCAATGCCGTCGGTTGGTTCTATAGCAAAATTAACAAAAAAATCGCAAGTATCAAAGCAAATTGGAATCCGTATGATAAAAATATTTAAGGCTCCATTTCCGGCTTCGTGCCCGGCAGGCGGCGCGTGGCAATACGGTCGGGATTGCGCGAGAGGAAGTCGGCCCATGACTTTGCAGAGGCTGCTTTCACGGGCTTGCCCGTTTCATAAATATGGGTGAGGGCCACTGCAAGGGCGTCGGTAGCATCAAGAAATTTCGGGATGCGCTCCTCATCTATCTTGAGAATATGCCGGAGCATGGTGGCCACCTGCTCTTTTGACGCCTGTCCGTTGCCGGTCACTGCCATCTTTATCGAGCGCGGAGCGTATTCGGCTATGGGGATATCGCGCGTCAGTACTGCCGCCATTGCCACTCCCTGGGCACGCCCCAATTTCAGCATCGACTGCACATTTTTGCCGAAGAATGGTGCTTCAAGCGCCACTTCATCGGGAAGATATTGGGCTGCCAGCCCCGACACGCGCTCAAAAATCCGGTGTAGCCGCTTGTAGTGATTCTCAAATCGGCTCAGCTGAATCGCACCCAGCACCACCACCTCCATCTTCTTGCCAACAAGCCCGATCACGCCATAGCCCATCACGTTGGTGCCGGGATCAATCCCCATTACAATCCTGTCGTATTTCTTCAGATCCTCATCCATTAATTCAGTTCGATTGTCTCAAAAAGTGATGTGAAAACAATTGCGTTTGGGGCAAAGTGCTTTTCAAATTCCGCCGCGAGCGGACGGAAAATTTCGTCACTCCATTTTTTTGCATCTCTGATTGATGAGAATTCAGTTTGCCAGGCAATGCTGTGAGCCTCCGCATGCCGCCAGTCAGTTCCTCCTGCCTCTCTCATGGCAGAGAGACGTGAATTGCTGTGATTGCCAAGCATGTGCATGTTGGCTGCAAACCATTTCAGAAACTCGGACTCGCGCTCGGTTTCAATCATGAAAGTAGAATTGAATATAATCATGCCGTGTTGAAGTGATTAAACTTTTTACAAAAACTAAAGAAGTGTTTAAATATGTTTTCTTCAAACGCAATATTTATTACTCAAGTTTCGCAAGTTGCAAGCAACTTGGAATCTTGAAGGTTAGAGTTAGG
>JAMPDQ010000032.1 GCA_023665575.1 Candidatus Amulumruptor caecigallinarius
AAGAGGTGTGTGCCCGTTGCAGAAGGCTGGGGCTTATGGTGGCCGGATGTTTTGACAGCGTTGCGCAGGCGGCCGAACAGGCTTTGGCTGATGCGCGGAGGGCTCACAACAATTCTGAAAGTGCAGAATGCGATACCGGCAATCAAGATGTGATTTTTATAGGGGGAAGCACCTTCGTTGTGGCCGACTATCTTGCAGCATGTGAGAAATAAAAAAAGCGGCATGTCGCTCAAACATGCCGCTTTTGCTATTCTTCTTTATCTCTATTTTTAACTTTCATTCTGTTTTTGCTCTGGCTTGAGTTTATGTCGCTTTCTTCGCGCACATCAATCTCCTTGCCGGAGGAATCAATCACTTTATATTCAAGATAAGCCAGCGATTCATCGGCAATCACTTTGAAGCCTCTTCCAAAGCGGCGTTTCCATTTTCCATAAAGAGAGAAAACGCCTTTTTTTACATATGCCTCCACAAAAGGGTGGATATACATGTTGAATTTCTTGATTTTAAGATGATCAATGAGATATTCAATCTTTTGTTCAAGTTTGTCGGTGAAAAGAATTGAGGCCTGCACTTCTCCCTTTCCCAAGCATGAGGGGCACGACTCGTTTGTTGTTATGTCGAGCGCGGGGCGCACCCTTTGCCGGGTGATTTGCATAAGGCCGAATTTGCTTAGCGGCAGGATATTATGGCGAGCTCTGTCATTGGCCATAATCTCGCGCATGTGGTCATATAGCGCTTGCCTGTGTTCGGCCTTGCTCATATCGATGAAGTCAATCACAATAATGCCCCCCAGATCGCGGAGGCGGAGCTGACGGGCAATCTCATCGGCCGCTTTTAGATTCACATCCAGGGCGTTCGACTCCTGGTCGGAAGTGGCCTTGCTGCGGTTGCCGGAGTTGACATCAATCACATGCAGAGCCTCTGTGCTTTCAATAATGAGATATGCTCCGGAACGAAACGAGACAGTCTTGCCGAAACTGCTTTTAATCTGGCGGGTGATATTGAAATTGTCGAAAATAGGGGTGTCTTTCGCATAAAGTTTTACAATATCTTTGTTGTCAGGAGCGATTAAGCCGACGTAGTCTTGAATCTGAGTGAAGGTTTCTGCATGATTCACATAAATGTTTTCAAAGTTCGGGCTGAACAGGTCTCTGATAATGCTGACAGCCCTCGACTCCTCCTGATATACGAGAGCGGGGGCCTGGCTGCGCTGCATTTTTGCCACAGAGTCTTCCCAATATTTCACCAGCGTGCGCATTTCATTATTAAGCTCGGCTACGCGTTTGTTTTCAGCTGATGTTCTGACAATCACGCTGAACCCTTTGGGCTTTATGCTGCCGATGAGCTGTCGCAAACGAATCTTTTCCTCTGTGGATTTGATTTTCTGCGACACTGATATCTTGTCACCGAAGGGCATTAACACCATGAAGCGGCCGGTGAAAGATATTTCTGTGGTGAGACGCGGTCCCTTTGAAGAGATGGGCTCCTTGGCAATCTGCACCAGGAGTTGTTGCCCGGGTTGCACCACATTCTGAATAGTTCCCTGCTTGGGAATGTCAGGGAGCATCTTGAACTTTGAGATGGATGGAACCCTTTTTTTATCTTTTGCAGCATCCTCCAGGAAAGAAGAGTAGGAGCTGAATTGGGGCCCAAGATCGAGATAATGAAGAAAAGCGTCTTTTTCATAGCCCACATCAACAAATGCGGCATTAAGACCCGGCATGATCTTTTTCACTTTGGCGAGATAGATATCGCCCACAGCGTAAGCGATATTGCGGCTCTCTTTCTGCAAAGATACAAGTCGGGAGTCTTCCAGAAGGGCAATTGAGATGTCTTTCGGGTCAACGTCTACAACTAATTCGCTTTTCATTTTAAAGAAGATAACGCCTGAGAGGCGAAATTAATAAAAAGAACAAACGGGCATCCGCCGTGGCGAGGGCTCCATTTGTTCTTTTTATGAACTCTGTCCGCTCCGGGATATTCCGGAGCGAATCTTTGATTAAATTGTTTGTTAATTGCAATTCAATACTGAGCTCGTCGCGCACAATCAGAATGGATTATTTCTTCTTGTGACGATTCTTTCTCAGTCTTTTTTTGCGTTTGTGAGTAGCCATCTTGTGGCCTTTTCTCTTTTTTCCGCTTGGCATAACTATTATGTTTTGGTTAAACTTTCTTTACTTCACCTCATCGAGAAATACGCGTGAGGGCTTGAATGTGGGCACTTTGTGCTCCGGAATCTTGATTGTTGTGTTTTTTGAGATGTTGCGAGCTGTTTTCTCTTTGCGAGTCTTGATTACAAAGCTTCCGAAACCACGGAGATACACGTTGTTTCCGTTTGCCATTGAATCTTTCACAACTTCCATGAATTTTTCAACTGTTGCGAGCACTGCTGCTTTCTCCAGACCTGTGCTGCGTGAAATCTCTGCTACGATATCTGCTTTTGTCATTGCTTAAAGTGTAAATATCAGTTAATACGTATGATTTGTCTGTTACTTATTGCAGATTTGCCTCACCATCCATCTGTGTATATGTGCAATTTATGTGCTATAAGGTTGTAACCGACTGAATATCTATTGTTTCGGGGGCGCGACAACCTTGTTTGCAAATTTTGCAATGCAAATATCGTAAAAATTTTTTAATTGAAGGCTATTAATTTGATATAAATGTGATTTTTAGTGCGATTTTCTTAAAATTTTCATGGTGAATCTCTTTTTTCTGTAAGTAAGCGTATGTGCAAATTAGAGTCTGTTTCATAAAAGCACCGTCCAAAGCCGCCCCGGCGGCCGCTATTTTTATGAAACTGCGCTTAACAAGAGATCATGGTGCCCTCCACCCCCGACATCCTTCCTCTTATTTCTTTCGACATGTCGGCCGGATATTCTATTTCAGCCTTGCAAATGTTGTTGAATTCTTTGCGCATTATATTCACATCGGGATGTTTGATTATCTTCATAATCCTGTCGGCACATTCATATGAGAATTCCACAACGCATCTCTCCATGAGGCGGCATTCTTTTATCCCGGCATCATCTATGGCCAGGCGGGCTGCTTCGCGATAGGCTGCTGTCAGGCCGGACGTGCCCAGTTTGATGCCGCCGAAATATCTCACCACAATCACCAGCGAATCTGTGATGCCGGCACTGTTGATCTGACCCAGAATAGGCTTGCCGGCTGTGCCCGACGGCTCGCCGTTGTCGTTAAGCTGCCATTCCTTTCTTTCCGGCCCGAGCATATAGGCCCAGCACACATGACGTGAATCATGATATTTGTTCTGATATTCCTTTATCAACAGCTTCGCTTCGTCGGCAGTGCTGACAGGAATGGCAAAAGATAGGAAGCGGCTCATCTTTTCCGTATATTTTGATGAGCCGGTTTCTTTTAATGTGTAGTATTTATCCATGCACCGGATTTTTGGATTTGTTTATCCAAACAGGTAGTCGATTTTGTTGTCACTCGCGGGATAAAGAAGCATGCCGTTGGCCACACTGAGTGATTTTTCTTCGTCATATTCTTTTGCCACGATTGCCAATGCCCACAGCAGTGCAGATGCAGGTCCGTTGCCGAGAACGAATTTGTCATCGGTGACAACCGGTGCATCGACATATTCCGCACCTTTCAACATATTCTCAAAACCCGGATAGCAGGTGGCGTGGTGACCTTCAAGTAAACCCTCATTGCCCAACACAACTGCGGGGGCTGCGCATATTGCGGCAATGCGTCCGTGGGGCGACTCCAACTGGCTTCTTAACAATCCAAGCAAGGGCTGGAAATCATGCAGATTGGTTGCTCCGGGCATGCCTCCGGGAAGCACCACCCAACTGCAGTGAGTGAATAAAGTATTGTCAAACAAGACATCGGCCGTCACTGTGACTCCATGCGCACCGGTGACCTGTAGCGATGAAGTTATGGATACTGTTTTCACCGACATTCCGGCTCTTCTCATCACATCCACTGCGGTGAGCGCCTCAATTTCTTCAAAGCCGTCAGCTAAAAATACAAAAGATTCTTTCATAAAGTTTAATTAAATGATTCAAGCATTTCAAGTTGCATGCAATTTGAATAACTTGTGGTTATGATTTATGGTTATGATTTATGGTTATTACATTATAAAGCCGTTTCTGAGTCTTATTTGCTGCCTCTAACCTTCAAGTTTGCAATTTGCAAACTTGAATAAGAAGTTGTTCAACCTAATTTTTTATGAAACAGACCCTAACTTTCTTAAATTAGTTTGGGCAACTTCTAATGTAAATTTATCGTTTTTTATTAATTTTACAAAATAAAACAGGCTGAAAATGAAAAAAGTTGCATATAAAGCGCCATCGTTATATCTGATTGTGTGTTTTCTGGCGGGATTTGTATTGCCTTTAATTTCTTGCGGAAACGGCACTGACAAATATGAAAGCAACGAAGGCATGATATGGCATACGGAATATCACATCGCATATCGTTCCGATCGGAACCTGGGCGATTCGATTCTTTCCGTGCTCTCAAATGTGGGGAAATCTTTGAATTTTTTCGATTCCACCTCTGTTGTCAGTAGGGTGAACCGTAGTGGGAAATCGGCAGTTGACTCAAGTTTCTCCGACGTTTACAAAATGGCGTTACGTGTGAATCATATTACCGATGGAGCTTACGACCCCACCGTTTCTCCTTTAGTGACAGCCTGGGGTTTTGGAAAAGGGCATAAAGCCACAAGCGATACATTGCGTCTCGATTCTCTGCTCGCCTTTGTGGGTATTAACAGAACCTCGCTTCGAAATGGTGTGCTTGAAAAAAAAGATGCCAGAACAGAATTCAATTTCTCATCAATAGCCAAAGGATTCGGTTGCGATCGGGTGGGAGAAATGTTCCATCGGTTGGGAGTAAATGATTATATGGTGGAAATAGGGGGAGAAATTTGTGCAGCCGGCAAAAGTCCGCGCGGTGGAAAATGGAGAGTGTCGGTAGACAAACCCTCCAAAAGTGCCGACGACCTCAGCCATGCTTCGCAAGTGATTATAGAATTCACAGACATGGGAATGGCGACATCGGGCAATTATAGAAATTATCATGAAAAGAATGGCCGACGATACGGACACACCATGTCTCCCATTACGGGGCGCCCTGTGGAAACAGATGTGCTAAGTGCCACCGTGTTAGCCCCAACCGCTATGGAAGCTGATGCGCTTGCCACGGCATTCATGGTAATCGGAAGCGAAAAATCCCGCGCGTTGGCCGCTAAATTGAAATATCCCGTAATGTTGATCCTCTCCGGCGACTCCATATGGACCTCACCTCAATTCAAAACCTTGATAATCCCTTGAGAACCTGGTCGATACCGACTTTTGGGTCTTTTATCCCTACGCAGATTTAGGTCCCGTTTTATAAAAATTCAACGTTAGGGGCAGCTTGTTCCTGATATAATTTATTCAATCTCCGAGGCAGCAACCTCTCGGTTGTGACCGGCGAGATTATATAAATCAGCCAAAATCAGCTCAAGCATTCGACCTCTAATGTTAAATTTTTTATGAAGCAGACTCTTTTATTACTGCCTGCCCAGCAGCTTCGGGGCTTGGAAGAAGAGGCCGAAGCTGAGGCCGAAGTTCCAGTTGTGGGATGGTGAGCTGAGATAGTTGCCATAGAGAGATATGCTGGCAAAAGGAAGATTATACACCACTGCCACTTCTCCAATGAATTGCGGATTTTTAAACCAGCCATCATATGAGGCCGCTTCAAATCTGCCGTTGTTGCGCAGCCCTCTGAGCGGAGCATAAGCATAAAAGTCGCCTCTCACCTGCAGCATGTTCATAGGCAGCCACACGGGAGATACACCGGCTGATATATAATTGTCGGCGCGGAAGGCAATGTTGAAATAATTCTTTGTGGCCGGTGTGGGACCGAAGGCCGGAGAATGCACCAGGGTGTTGATGTAATTCTGATTAAGTTTCTGAATGGTAACAGCTCCGTCGGCGTTCAAACCGAGGCTGAAATTGGAAGATATTGGAAAATATTTTTTCCAAAGGGCAGAGATTCCGAGCACAGGCTTTGTGCGATAGTGGAAATCGTCCGACTTGTGTCCTTCGGGACAAAATCTTGATGCTTGTAAACTCAGATCGGCATTCGCCTGCCATTTCCATCCTTGTGATGGATACATTTCATTATTGAGTGTGCTTGATTCTACACCGAGTCGAAACACACCGATCCAATATTGCATCTTGTCGTGGTCGATTGCAAAATCCTGTTGTTTCTCGCCTAAAAAGAATGTGTCAGACATATAGCCCGCGCCCAGACTTGCGTAGCCTCTCGCTTTCAATCCCATTGCCCATACATATCTCAGCCTTAGGAAATTGTCAATTTCCGAAGCAAATAGCGGTGTGGAGTTTTTATAAAACAGCACTTCGGAGTCGTAATATCTCTGACGGCTCAACACCCCCTCAATGACAAAACAAGAAGGTATGCGCGCTCTGATTTCAAATTTAATGTCAAACATGCCTGCAAAATATGATTGCCCCACCCAACCGCTGAGCGACATGTCAAGCGAATTGAGGCCAAGGGTGTGATATCCGGCTGAGGCATAGAGAAAACTGTTGCTTGAAGTCGTGACCCATCCCCCCACGCCTAATGACGCCGGATTTTTCGGCGTGGCGGAAAGAGTGAGTATGTTATGTCCCTCTGGGCCAAATTCGGCAGTCGGCACAAGATCGCTGAGACTCCCGTCGGTGACGGCTCTGTAATAGGCCTCCACAGCCTGGCTCATGCTCACAGGCATTTTGCGATTGTGAGTGAACAGATATTTCAGATAATTCGAGGGGCTGCGTCGCAATCCTTGAATTGAAATTGAGTCGAAATAGACTTGTGGCGTGTCAGCGGCAAATTTTTTGCGCCTTGACGTCACTTCGCTCATCGGACGCCGTGCATCTGTGCGCTTCTTGATTGAATCTACCATCGCCAGACCGGTCTTATATCCTATATCATATATTGTGCTCGCTTTGTCAAACTGCAGCACACCGAAATCGAGCACCGGCACCTGAATCTTAATCCCATATTTTTCGGGCAAAGAGTAATCATTGTTCTGGATAATCATGTCTTCCACCTGACTATACATATCCCCTTTGGTCGGCTTGGAATCGGCTCCCGACACCGACACGCCTATAATAAATCCGGGGTCAAAATCCTCATGCATCACATTCACGGGAAAATTGTCGTATATGCCTCCGTCATATAGAAGTATGCTGTCAACCTCGATAGGACGGTATACAAGCGGGAAGCTCATGGAGGCTCTGACGGCATCTCCCAGCGAACCGCTGGAAAACACTACTTTCTTCTTATGGTATACATCGCTCGCCACGCATCTGAAAGGCACAAACAATTTGTTGAAATCTTCAGAACATTGTTCTGAATAGGGGCCGTAAAGACGCAAAAACTCTATATTCATTGGCAGCGGACTCACTATGCTTGTGGGAATAATCTGATTGAAGATGGATTCATTCTTTTTGAAATTCACATTGAGAGTGAGCCATTGGGGAGTGGGGGTGGGTTTGTAGTAAAAATATTGATGGTCTTCAGCGATTGCGCCCATGCTCCATCCGAGAAATTCCTTTGAAGTGAAGAGATTCAGCATTTGTTCGGGCGTCCATCCGCAAGAATACAGACTTCCCACAATTGCCCCCATGGAGGTGCCGGCCACATAGTCGATTGGAATGTCATTGTCTTCAAGCGCCTTGATAACGCCGACATGTGCGATGCCCTTGGCACCTCCTCCACTGAGAACAAGACCGACTTTCCCCGGATGCGAACCCGGAATGACAAGGTCTCTCTGCACATTGGCAAAAATTGAGTCAATATTGTCATTACGGCTCTGAGCCATTATCGTGGGAGACAAAAGCATGGCAATGCACAAGGCAACGGATATGGAAAGTGTCTTCATAATGGAATCAATTTGTAATTCAACTTTAACAAGTTTGCAAATTGCGAAAAGCAAGGAGGTTAGATGTTAGAAGTTGTTTTTTAGCAATTAACATTGCTATTTTACAATGGATATCTCACTAACCTACCTAACTGCCTAACTCTAATCTTGAAGATTCCATGTTGCTTACAACATGAGAAACTTGAATAAATTAACAATAAATCATATGTCTGTTTTATATTTAAGCTATTGGCCTCGTATGCGACTCTAAATTTTTTATAATACAAACTCAAAAAAAGCCAACATGCAAAATATATCTTATTAACATAAATGCCGTCGGATTTGTTAAGGCTCCATTCACCAAAATACGCCGCCCCTACATTAACAATTTTTGGGGAATGGAGTCTTATAGATTCAGAGCGGCTTTTACAGTGGCAATGATAGCTTCGTCGGTGAATTTTGTGGAGTCGAAAGAGAAGTGATAATTTGAACAATGTCCCCAATTTCGGTTGGTATAATAATTATAATATGCTTCTCTGCTGCGGTCCATTTTTTTTATGAGTGCCACTGCCTTGTCGGCAGAGTCAACTTCCTTTTCTCTTTTTAACACATGATTTGTTCTCGCCTCAAGCGGAGCATGGATGAATATGCTGATGATGCGCGGGTGATGTCTCATTACATAATCAGCTGTTCTGCCAACAATTACGCATGACTCGCGACTGCATATATCCTTGATGACTTTGCTTTGAAATGCATACAGGTTTTCATCGCTCATTGCAGAATCCCCATAGCCGGAATTAGTGGCACCATAAGAAAAGGAAAGTAAGGAGCGCAACACTGAAGGCCGCTTCTCATCTGCACGCTCAAAAATATCTGAAGAGTATCCGAGGCTTCTGGCCGCCTCGCTGAGAAGGGTTTTGTCATAATAAGACACCGAGAGGGCATCGGCCAGCATTTTGCCTATGCGGCGGCCGCCGCTTCCATATTGCCGGCCCACAACTATCACAAAATTCGTGTCGTTATTCTTCCCTTTCTGTTTGTCCATATCATGCAGAGTGTTATGTGTGTGTTGCAAAAATACTAATTTTTTTACTATATTTGCGGTAATCTTATGATTATAACAAAAAATAAGCGGATATCGTCGATGTAAAGAATTATTCTGAAGAAATTTTCAGGCGCAGACGCTATCACAAAGATACATTGCTATGCAAAATCTTGAACAAAAGGGGATGGAGGTATATGAATATATAGTGGACCATTGCGACACTTGCTCCAATGAGATGGCGGAGCTCATTTCGCGTCTGCGGGAAGTTGACACGAGTGGCCAGTTTCTCGCCAGCACCGCCCGTTATCTGGCTGCCGTTGACAGAGCAACGTTCGAACCATGGCTTGCCCCGCTTATTGAAGGCG
Source organism: Candidatus Amulumruptor caecigallinarius (assembly GCA_023665575.1). Classification (GTDB taxonomy): domain Bacteria; phylum Bacteroidota; class Bacteroidia; order Bacteroidales; family Muribaculaceae; genus Lepagella. Next base: position 9,296 of record JAMPDQ010000032.1, read on the forward strand.
CTATCGACAAAGATCGCGATCGCAAATATATTGGCTCACTGCTTCAGGCTATCTGGGGCGACGACTATGAGCAGAATGTGGAACATCTGAATGCTTCCGACAATAATTTCAGAAGAATTTATAAGAGGATGCATCCCGAAAACAATGTGATGTGATGACCCGAAACAAACTGATAACCTTATTAATAACAGCCGTTATGATTATGGCCAATAATATGAATGCCGATAATGTTGTGGATATCAAAACCACTTTGGGCGATATCAAGGTGAAATTATATGACGACACCCCGGCTCACCGTGACAACTTCCTGAAACTTGTGAGGGAAAAATATTATGACGGAGTGCTTTTCCACAGGGTCATAAAGGATTTTATGGTGCAAACGGGCGACCCTAATTCAAAAACAGCCGATTCCACAACAATGCTCGGCGCGGGCGACCCTTCGTATACACTCCCCGCGGAGATTAATTATCCGCGCCATTTTCATAAATATGGTGCGCTGGCCGCTGCGCGCACCGGGGATCAGGTTAATCCCGAGCGCCGCAGCTCCGGCTCTCAATTCTATATAGTGACCGGCACAAAGCTTACCGACGGCGAGCTTGAGCAGTTGGCCGCACGCGCCGCAATGTCAAAAAGACAGGATTATTTCAGAAAACTTACCAACGAGCACCGTGACACTATCTCAGCCCTTATGAGTGCCGGCGATAAGGAGGCCCTGGAGGCATTGCGCCGCAATCTTATTGAGCAGACAGAAAAAAACGTGAAAGTAGAGCCGCTCCCTGCCGAAATGATTGAGGCTTACAAAAACGTGGGAGGCGCTCCCCATCTCGATGGCCAGTACACTGTCTTTGGAGAAGTGATTGAGGGAATGGATGTTGTTGAAAAAATTCAAAACGTTCCAACCGGTCGTGCCGACCGTCCGAAAGAGGATGTCAGAGTGTTGTCAATGATTGTGCTCGATGCAAACGACAGCAAAAATGCGCCCGATTCAATCCCCGCGAGTCCAACAAAATAATTGGTGGAATTATTATTATTTTTTGAATTTCAGAAAGAAAATCTTTTATTGCCAATGCCTTGAAGCATTATAATGTTTCGGTTGAGGCCAAAAAACTAACTGTAATGAATGAGCTCGAAAATGCGGCTCCCGAACTGGAGACCGTAATCCCCGCACCTGAAGTGACGGAATCTGAAAACAATGTTGCGATGCGCCGCATCCACTCCATGTCAAAGGATGAATTGCGCAATGCCCTCAAAGAAATTCTTGATGCTGACAATATGGAGGCGCATAAGGAGGTGACCGCAATCAAACAGGCCTTCTTTAATGTGAAAAATCGCGAGAATCTGGCAGCAATCAATGCCTACATTGATGAGGGAAATGCACCGGAAACCTATGTGGCCCAGCCTGATGAAGTGGAAAATGAGTTCAAGGAGTTATACGCCCGATTCAAGGAGAAACGAGCTCAATATATTGCGGCTATTGAGGCTGAACGCGCTGCCAATCTGGAAATGAAACAGCAAATTCTTGTAAGGATGCAGGAGATTGCCGGGGATATTGATAATGTAAATACAAAATTTCCCGAGTTTCGACAGCTCCAGCAGGATTTTAAGGCCGTCAAGGAAATTCCACCAACTGCCGAAACGGAAATATGGAAAAATTTCCAAAGCGTGGTTGAAAAATATTACGACAATCTTAAAATCAACAAGGAGCTTCGCGATTTTGATTTTAAGAAAAATCTGGAGGCTAAGCGCAAACTCATTGAGGAAGCCAAATCGCTTGAAGAGATGTCTGATCCGGTGGTTGCATTCAGAGCCCTGCAGGGATTGCATGACCAATGGCGTGCCATTGGCCCCGTGGAGAAGGAATTGCGCGATTCTGTATGGGAAGAATTTAAGGATGCCTCAACTATTGTGAATAAGCGCCATCAGGATTATTTCGAGCAGAAAAAAGCCGCTGAAACTGCCAATGAAGAGGCCAAAACCAAACTCTGCGATGAAATCGAAGCTCTCGATTTCTCAAGTTTCAAATCATTTAATGAATGGAATGCGGCTACGGATAAAATCATAGAGCTCCAGAAGCGCTGGAAGGAATATGGCTTCGCATCCAAAAAATCAAACACACTTCTCTATAACAGATTCCGCCAGGCTTGCGACAGATTTTTTGAGTCGAAAGCTGCATATTTCAAGGAAACAAAAGATAATTTCAACGCTAATCTTGAGAAAAAACTGGCTCTTTGCGAGAAGGCTGAAGCTCTCAAGGATAACAAGGATATTAAGAATCCCACCGACGAGATTGTAAAGCTTCAGGCCGAATGGAAGAAAATCGGAAGTGTTCCCCGCAAACAGAGCGAGGCTGTGTGGCAGCGGTTCACTGCCGCCTGCAATTATTTCTTCGACGAGCGCAAGCGTCAGAACAAGGAGCGACACCGTGAGGAGCAGGGGAATCTTGAGAAGAAGCGTGCCATAATAGATGCCCTCATGCAATTGCCGAAAGATGGTAATCGCGGCGAGGTGATTGGGAAAGTGAAAGAGCTTCAGGCAGAATGGCAGACTATCGGCTATGTGCCTTTCAAGGAGAAAGACAGCATATATGCTGAGTATCGCAAGGTTGTTGATGAAATATATAATGCCTGCAACAGTCGTGAAAGCAGGGAGCGGATGAATAATTTCCGCAACCGAGTGTCAGAAATGAAGAATGAAGGAAATTCCCTGAGCCGTGAACGCGACAAGCTTGTAAGGGCAAGAGATGCGCGCAAACAGGAACTCCAAACCTTTGAAAACAACATGGGATTCTTCAATATAAAATCATCGGCAGGCAACTCTTTGCTCAAGGATATGGAAGCCAAAGTGAAACGCCTGCAGCAGGATATTCGCGAAATTGAGGAGAAAATAGCTCTTCTTGAAGCGGAATAATCTCTTTAGCTTTGCCCCGTTTTATACAAGGAACCAGGCGAGCATAAAACATTGCAAAACACAAGAGGCGTTGCAATTTTTTTGCAACGCCTCTTGCATTGAAATTCTATAAAAACATAGGTTGTCGTGCGGCTGTTGCCGACTAGGAGTATGTTTTATAATGAAATCAACATTATAGGGTCGGCTTGTTGAATTTTTGGTGAATGATGCCTTAACATTTATTGAAATTACCGGTTGCAGTTTTTAACCTTTATAAGGAATATTCACGACTCCTCAAACGTTATTATCTGTGTGATTGGATTTGGATACAATCAGATTCCCGGCTTAATGATGTTTTATTTGCGAATCAATAGTTGAAAAGATATGAAAGGAAATTATATATTGTCGTTGTTTGTGTTGGCTTCCTTCTCAATGCCTGCATATCTGAATGCAGAGCCGGCTTCTGTTGCATACTATTCTCCGCATGTCACGACGGACGATTACAGTGCGAATATTGCAAAGGCCAAGGCCGGAGACGCGGAGGCTTGCAGAATAATTGGTGACTGTTACAGAGAGGGTGTCGGTGTGGGTCGTGATATCAACCAGGCCTGGAAATGGTATGCTCAGGCAGCCGGGCAAGGTTCTACAGAGGCGCAATATGAAATCGGCACTCTGTATCGCGATGGCAACGGTGTGAAACAGAATTACATAGAGTCTGCTTATTGGTTCCGTCGTGCCGCACGTAACGGTCACCCGCTTGCCTCACTCAATATTGCCGATCAGTTTTATGCCGGCAATGGTGTGCTGCAGGATTATCGTGTGGCTGCCGAGAACTATTGGAGAGCTGCGGAGAGAGGAGTGCCGGAGGGTGCATATAAATATGCGATGATGCTGCGCGATGGCATCGGGGTTTCGAAAGACCTGCCCAAGGCTTTGAAATATTTCCGGATTGCGGCTGAAAATAATTACAAGGATGCCGATTTGCTCGCTCAGCATCTTGAGCAACAGGGTGTTAAAGAATCAGACAAAAAAGCCGTTGTGAAAGAACACTCAGCTAAGAGCAGCGTTCACAAGAAATCATTAGCAAAAAAGAAATCAGCCTCACGCAAGACCTCAAAACGCAAATCCGCCCGAAGATAAAACTGAGTGTCACGCAGAATATTCAGTGCAAGCTCATTACAGCAATAATAAAACGATGTGCCGTGTTATCGGCACATCGTTTTATTCTATTCCCTGACCACTCTGCTTTTTGCAGGTTGCAACGTGCGAAAAGCAGAGTTTGTTTATTATTTCGTTGTCCGTTTTTTTGCAGGCTTGGCCTCCGGCTTCTCCTCCGGTATGGGCAGATTTTCCTGCTTGTAATCGGAATTATGAAGCGCGGAGAGTTCTTTCTTCAGGGATTCAATTTCGCCTGCCTGGTTACGGATTGTAAGTAGCAGGGAATTCAATTCCTCATTGTCGATCGTTTCGGGGAATTGCTCGCGCACTCTGACCAGAAAGTCGGCGAGCACATTCATGTAATTTGTGAATGCGGCAAACGGAGAATCATAAGGGCTGAAAGAGGCATGTGCCGCTCCATCGTCCATATTCTTCGTGCTCATATAATAGAAGTGGTCGCTGCTTTGCAGATATTCCCAATCCTGCTTGATTTTGCGGTCATCGCACAGACTCACGCGTTCTGCCACTGCATAGAGTTTGTCGAGAGCCTCATTCTGCAGGGCGTTGCCTTTCCATGCTGATACATCCCGCTCTTCATCAATGTCGGAGATAGGGTAGGGCACAGAGAGTTCGCTTACCGGTTTCAGCTTTGAGCAGATTTCCGAGGGAGTGTTAAAAGTGATTCCCTTCTGCGCAGCAAACCCCGGGAGGGCCTTCATAAACATGAAAATCCCGGTGCTTTCCGGCAGGAAGGAGCCGAAAGTGTCCATGCTGAAATGCAGATTCACTACTTGCTCCTCTTTCGGCAGAGCTGCAATCCAATCGATATATTTATCGGCAGTAAGCGGATATTCGGGCCATTCAGGATTGTTGAAGTTGCGTGCAATATCGTCTGACATTTTGTCGTTGATAAGCAGCAAACGCAATTTGGGTGCAGTGGCCGAATTATAAACATAATTGGGCGATTTCCAGCCCAGCACATGTTTCGCGCCCACTGTGACGCAGTTTCTAAAATTCATGCCCGACACCATTGATGCAATGTCATCGTCATAAATCAGCTCTGTATTGACAAATGTCTTCGTTTTCACACCCAGTGTTCTTGCCATTAGTTCACCATGCATCTTCACTTCACGCATGAACTCCTCCGGATCTTGAAGAGAGGCGAGTGAATGGGCGTAGGTAGTGGCAAGAAATTCCACACATCCTGTGTCGGCAAGCTGCTTTAATTTGTCGATATATTCAGGCACATAAAGCTGCAACTGTTCCAGGGCAGTGCCGGAGATGCAGATGGCGCATTTGAAGGCATTGTTGGAATTGCGAATCATTTCCAGCAAAGTGTTGGCCATCGGAATATATGAGGTTTCTGCAAGACGCGTAATTATGTCATCATCTGCGAAATCATCATAGTAATAGTGGTCACTGCCGATGTCGAAGAAACGATATCTTTTGAGCCTGAAAGGCTGATGTATTTTGAAATAGAAACAAACTGATTTCATATTATATGCTACTTGTTAATGACCTTGTTATAAATATCTATCACCTTTTTTCCGGCTTTCTCCCATGTGATGCCGTGGATTTCCTCTATTCCCTTTTGCCGCAATTCATCGTGGAGTGCGGGATATGACACGAGCGCATGCATTGCATCGGCCATTGCATCTATATCCCAATAATCTGTTTTTATCACATTTGTGAGAATCTCGGCGCATCCGCTTTGTTTTGAAATAATTGAGGGCACTCCCATTTCCATTGCTTCGAGGGGAGAGATTCCGAAGGGTTCCGACACGGATGGCATCACATAAACATCGGAATCGGCAAGCATCTCATACACCTCCCTGCCACGGAGAAATCCTGTGAAATGGAATCTGTCAGCGATGTTTCTGCGGGCCGCAAGCTGAATCATGGCATCCATCATATCGCCCGAACCGGCCATTACAAATCTCACATGCTGATTTTTTTTCAATACTTTTGCAGCTGCTTCCACAAAATATTCCGGCCCTTTCTGCATGGTGATTCTTCCGAGGAAAGTTATCACCTTGTCTTTTTTCTCATGGCGCGGAAGATTGAGCAGGTCGTTGCTTAGTGGAATCACGGCATTGTGCACGGTGGTCACTTTTGCCGGGTCTATGCCATATTTGTCAATCACTGTGCGGCGCGTCAGCTCCGACACCGTGATGATGTGGTCGGCATTATTCATGCCATCTTTTTCAATTCCGAATACTGTGGGATTTACATTCCCGCGCGAGCGGTCGAAATCGGTGGCATGCACATGAATCACAAGCGGCTTCCCGGTGACATTTTTGGCATGAATCCCCGCCGGATAGGTGAGCCAATCGTGAGAATGAATCACATCGCAGGGGATGGTGCGGGCAATTACACCGGCAACTATCGAGTAATTGTTAATTTCCTCCAGAAGGTTGTCGGGATAGCGTCCGGAAAATTCAATGCAACCTAGATCATTAAGCCTCATATAATTGAAATCAGCATAAATATGGTCGCGAAGGTCGAAATAAAGCTGTGGATCCATCACATTGCCGATTCTTCCGGCCACATAGTCGCGGTCTACATTGCGCCACGCCACCGGTGTGCAGTTAGCACCGATAATGTTTGCGAATCCTTTCTCTTCATCTCCCCATGGCTTTGGAATCACAAAAGTGATTTCCATGTCTCCATTGTTGTGCATCCCTTTGGTGAGACCATAGCTTGCCGTGCCGAGTCCACCTAGAATATGTGGCGGGAATTCCCAACCAAACATAAGAGCTTTCATAATTTATTCGGTTTGGGAGTTCATTAATTTATTCATCTTGTTTGTCATTCTGATGGTGCTCAAAATCGCACCTACATTTTTGGCTGTGCTGACAGCTCCGCGTCCGGTGTAGGGTGGGTTGCCATCGTAAAGTTCCGACAGGGAGCCGATGCATCCCTCTGCCATCTCTTCTTCATATCCTATCAGCATCCGCTCGATAAAGGAAATGCCGCTCACTCCAAACACTTTGAAATATGCGTCTGCATAAAATCCGAACAACCAGGGTCGTGCCGGCCCCTGGTGCACGGCATATTCGCGCTCCGTAGGGTTGCCCAAATAGATTGGCCGATAGTTGTGGCTCTTCGGGCTGAGCGATCTCAATCCCTTGGGTGTCAGAAGTTCACGCGTGCAGAAATCAAGCACTTTCTTTCGTTGTCGACGGTCCAAAGGAGAATATTCGAGTCCGATTGCAATCGCCATGTTCGGACGCACCTCCAGATCGGTGTATGTGCCGTCTACATAATCGTAGAGATACCCGAAATCATTCAGAAAGGTGGAAACTAAGCTCTCTGCTGTTTTTTTGGAAAGCTTGTCGATAGTGTCGGCATATTCATGCATGTCTTCATTCTCTTCTGCAAGTGAATGCATGAACCGCAGCGCATTATACCATAGTGCGTTGAATTCAAGGATATATCCTGACCGCGGAATTATCGGCCTTCCGTTGATTGATGCCGACAGCCATGTGACAGGTGTGTCTTTCCCCTCGCTGTGCAACAATCCGTTATCGTGCAGAGTGAGATTCTTAATCTTCCCGTTCAATATTGAGTCGACAAGATATTTCACTTCATTGCCATAAAGTTTGCTGCAATTGGCAGAGCCGGCTGAGCGTCTGTATTGCTGTATGGCCCATATGGCCCATAGAGGAATGTCGGGAAGGTCGATTTCATGAATCACCCTGTCGGACTCTCCTGTCTCTATGTTATTATGTAGTGCCTTGAGAAATGAGTTGAGAATCACATGATAATCCTCATCATGATCGATTGAGAGCGTGCATCCCGGCAAGGCAATCAGCTCGTCTCTTGCTCTGACATTATACCATGGATAGCCGGCCATGATATATGTGCCGTAGTCATTTTTAAGATAGAACTGCTTTGCGGAATTCTTCAGACAGTTGAAGAAACTTGTGCGGCAGGTGCGCGTTTTCAGCTCATTTTCGTATGTGCGCTGGAATGTGCGGGGAGAGGTTTCAAATGTGGATGCTGAAAAAATTATGCTTTCTCCTTTCTTTATGGGCAATTCAAAATATCCGGGCACCCACAGGTCTTCTTTATATGGTATGCCGCGATCCTTGTCTTTATAATATTCCACGCCCTTATACCAGTTGGGGGCGTCAACCCATGTGCATTTCTTGTTGAATTGCATGAAAAGGGTGGGATAGCCGGCATAAAGACAGGTTGATATTCCGTTTGGAACTTCATCTGTCCGGCGGTTGATTGCCGGATTCTCCACCACAAGACTGTTGGCATCGCGAAAAGCAAGAAAAGGCCGGAATCTCAACGTAGTGGCTGAATGTGCGTCTACAAGTGTGTAGCGTATAAGAATGCGGTTTTCATGTGATATAAACACTTTCTCTTTTGTCATAATCACACCCCCTACGCGGAAAGTCAATTTGGGAACCGACTCGCAGTCAAATTCCCGGATATACTTGTGACCATTGGGACTGAATATATTCTCCCCATACTGATGCAGCCCCAAATTGAAGGATGCGCCGTGCTGAATCACTGTTTCATCGAGCGATGACAACAGCACATGCGCCTTATCGTCCATTTCAGGAATCGGAATCACAAGCAGTCCATGCTGTTTGCGCGTGTTGCATCCCACAATGGTGGTGCAATGATACGCTCCCGACTTGTTGGTGCGAAGCATCTCTTTGGGGAGAGATTGCTCCAGATTGATCATAAGATTCTTGTCGAATTTAAGATAACTCATGATTTCTATCGTTTATTTTGATAATTTTCTCTTTTGTTGAATCAGACAACTGCCAATTTTTTGCCAATCAATCTCAAAAATAGGAATTGTTAAGTTGCATGCCAATCTGAATTTTTTATGAAACAGACTCTTAGGTTCCATTCCCCAAAAAGAGGCCGGTCGATGCCAATATTTCTTTATCAGAATGAAGCATTAATTTAAATTTGTAAAATTATTCTGCTT
>JAMPDQ010000033.1 GCA_023665575.1 Candidatus Amulumruptor caecigallinarius
CGGTCGAGCATTTCTTCGTGGGTATATAGTTTCATCTTTTCCATATCTTATTTCATCTTTTCGTTGTAATAGTTTTTTCTCAGTGCCTCAGCATGGGCAATTTCGCTTTCGGGAGTCTTATGCGTCTTCTTTACAAATCCGTGGGTGGCGGCGCACAATCATTTCGGGCTTGGTGTCCTTGCCCCTGATGTGCGACATGCATCTGCTCCGCTGCTCCGGCGACATCGTGTCTGTCATGGTCAGAATGACTGGCCGTAGGAGGCTCGGTCGAGGCTTCGGTAGCCTATGGCTTCGGCGATGTGGGTGATGGCTACGGGGAGGGTGGCGGCGACTTCGGGCGTATGGAGCGGAGTGCCGTCGCCGGCTGTGCGGCCGCTATAGTCAAGGTCAGCAATTGTGCGAGCCACGCGCAGGATTCTGTCGAAGGCGCGTGCGCTCATGTTGAGGCGTGTCATGCGCTCTTTCAGCCGGGCCATGCCTGCCTCATCGGGCCATGCGAATTCATGCAGCAGACGCGAATTCATCTGTGCGTTGCAATGAATCCCGGCAACACCCCTGAACCGTTCCTGCTGCACAGCTCTGGCCTTCAGCACACGGTTGCGTATCAGAGCCGATGATTCCCCCGGCTCACGATTTGCCATGGCGTCAAATTCCACCGGCTCTATTTCAATCTGCAGGTCGATGCGGTCGAGAAGCGGCCCGGAGATTCTGCTCATGTATTTTGCAACAGCGCCCGGAGGGCATGTGCATCTCTTTGTGGGGTGGCCGTAATAGCCGCAGGGGCACGGATTCATCGAGGCCACAAGCATGAAACTTGCCGGGTAGTCTACAGTATATTTCGCACGGCTCACCGTTATTACACGGTCTTCTATCGGCTGGCGCAGCACCTCCAGCACCTGGCGGGGAAATTCGGGAAATTCATCAAGAAAAAGCACGCCGTTATGGGCGAGTGAGATTTCACCCGGCATTGGATTTGTGCCGCCTCCCACGAGGGCAACGGGTGAGACGGTGTGGTGAGGAGTGCGGAAAGGTCGGCGGGTCATAAGCATCGAGCCCCGCGACAATTTCCCGGCCACGGAATGAATCTTGGTGGTTTCCAGAGCTTCCGCCATGCTGAGCGGTGGAAGAATAGAGGGGAGGCGTTTGGCCATCATTGATTTGCCGGCTCCGGGAGGACCCACAAGTAGGATATTGTGCCCTCCGGCACATGCCACCTCAAAGGCGCGTTTCACATTCTCTTGTCCCTTCACTTCTGAAAAGTCGAAATCAAAGCAATCGAATGATGTCGCAAACACTTCCCTGGTGTTGATGACAGTGGGTGATATGGCATTCTCGTTCTTTATTATGTCAATCACTTCGTTGAGACTCTTCACGCCATACACCTCAATGCGATTCACCACTGCAGCTTCAGTTACATTGGCTTCCGGCACAATAAGCCGCTTGAATCCAAGCTCGCGGGCTTTCACGGCAATCGGGAGCACCCCCTTCACCGGGAGCACCGAGCCGTCAAGACTCAACTCGCCGGTTATCATATAGTCGGAGATATTGTTGGCCGGCACGCTCCCCGCTGCTGTCAGAATGCCGATGGCAATGGGTAAATCGAATGAGGCTCCCTCTTTTTTCACATCGGCCGGAGAGAGGTTCACCGTAGTGCGGAAATGTGGAAAATGCAGTCCGGAGCATTTGATTGCCGACTGAATCCGCAGATAACTTTCCTTCACTGCAGTATCGGCCATTCCGACAATGTTGAATTGGGAGCCATTCTCCATCACTGTTTCGATGGTGACCGGAAATGCATCTATGCCCTGGATGGAGGCGGAATAAATTTTTGTCAGCATAAGTCTCTTTTATGACACTTGAGGAAGTGATTTAGAGCCTGTTTCATGATGAAATTGCCTTGAATGCGTTGGCCGCACTCTTCACGTCAGTGCCTTTGTAAATCACATTTCTTTTTGAATCAATCACAATGCAGCAAGGCACAGATGAAACGCCCATTGCAACAGCCGTAGGGTCGGAAATGCCGAGAGGCATCCAGGCCTGAATGGCTTTCGGCAGCGAATCAGACCGCACCATAAAGCTCCTTCTCACAGAGTCTGTGTCGAAACTGATATTGGCAATCACACGCTTTGAAGAGTCGCCATATGCCTTGCATAAATCTCTCAATTGCATTATGTCTTCCCGATATGATTCTGCTTCGCTGCTTGAAAAATAGAGCAGTGCGGGCACTTTCCCGGTGCTGATTGTGTCGCATCCCGACGGAATGGATTTGAGCAGTATTTTCTGAGGCAATCCCCCTTTTGAGACTGTATTGCCCATCAAGTCGTTGCGCGACACAAGATTTGTCCATTTGGAGTCTGCGGCATCTCCCTTCAGTGATGACATCAGACGCGAAAATTCATCTGAATTCCCGATGCGGGTGAAATAGCTTTGAAGAATTATGGCGGCCACGGGGTTGTCGCTGTTGGATGCAACATATTTCTTCACCGCCCCATTTATCTTCTTAGAATCGCGTGAGGCCAGCACAGTTCTGTTGGCCGTCTGCCAATCCGATAGTTGCTCGGTGATTTTATTTCCTTTGAATTTCCATGAAGCCGGGTCTTTGCTGTCGCCGGCAACGCTGATGTTGTCACCCTTCTCCGCATAGAAGATTGTGGCCGGCTCATTGCCGCCGTTGAACACATAAACAAGTGTGGGAAGAATAGTTGCACCCGTGTATTCCCCTTTGCCTCCATGCACCTGGAGCACCCCCTCCGTGAGCCATCCTTTTTGAGAGTCGGAGGCGTAATAGAGCAGGGTGTAGGTTTGCTCCACAGAGGCAGGAAGCTCCACCTTCACCTTGAACTCACTCTTTTTGCATCCCGAAAGCATTGTTGCCACGAGAAGCAGCGAAAACAATATTTTGCAAAGAGATTGTTTCATGCCACACTCTCCGTCATGTTTCGTTTCACACATAATCTTCGCCGAAACGAGCCTTTACATCGTTCACGACTTGTTTGATGTTTTGCTCCTCATTGCGGGGATATATCAGAAGGGTGTTGCCGTTGTCAGCCACAATATATCCGTCGAGTCCGCATGCCACAACAATCTTGTCGGGACTTGCCGCAAAGATGGTTTCGTTGCAGTTTTGTGCCAGCACTTTGCAGTTTTGGGTCACATTCCCTTCCATTGTTTTCGGCGAGCAGTCATAGAGAGCATTCCATGATCCGAGGTCGCTCCAGCCAAGGTCGGCTGTTTCCACATATACATTGTTGGCCTTCTCCATAATCGCATAGTCAATCGAGATTGAGGGTGCGTTGGGGAATATGCTGTCGATAAATGCGGATTCGAGTTGCGTTCCGAAGTCTTGTTTGCCGGCATTGAAGAGAGAGGCAGTCTCTTTGGCATATTTCTCAAATGCGTTGAGTATGGAATCGGCCCGCCAGATAAACATGCCTGAATTCCAAAAGAATTCACCGGTGCTGAGAAACACTTTGGCCATTTCGAGATCGGGCTTCTCGGTGAAAGATTTCACTTTCATAATGTTTGTCATCCCCTCCACAGGCTGTCCGCGCTGAATATATCCATATCCGGTGTGTGGCGATGAGGGCTTGAGGCCGATGGTAAGTAGCCGGTCGCCACCCTCCACAAATTCCAGGCCGTTGATAATAGCCTCGTGAAATGCCGCTTCTTTCAGAATGAGATGGTCGGAGGGAAGCGTTACAATCGAGGCTTCCGGATCGAGTGCATATATATGGTTTGCAGCCCAGCACACGCATGGAGCAGTGTTCCGGCGGGCAGGCTCAAGAAGAATATTCTCCATTGGCACTTCCGGGAGTTGCTCCATGATGATATTTTTGTATGCACTGTTTGTAACAAGAATGATGTGGTCGGCATCGGTGATTTTCAGCATCCTGTCGAATGTATATTGCAGCAGGCTGCGCCCCGACCCGAAAAAGTCGAGAAATTGTTTCGGCTTCGAGCTTGTGCTGAAGGGCCAGAACCGGGAGCCTACGCCACCGCACATTATCACACAGAATCGGTGTTGTTTTTTATCGGTTTTAGTTTCCATGGTAATGTTTCTCAGAAGTTGGCGGGGAGAGTCTTGAACTGATGTTTCACACCCTCCACCACATTAATCATATAGTCACCAAGTTTTTCAGCCTCCCCAATGAGATCCATGAAGAAGATACCCTCTTGATAACCATACACTTTATTGTTAATGTTGAATATATTTCCATCGCGGAGCTGATTTCTGAGATTGTTGATTTCACGCTCCTTGTTGTAGGCAGCCACGATTTTGGAATTTTCCGGAGTTTCGAGTTCGTCGAGAAGCGAGAGCATGTTTTTCATGGCTGCGCTCACAATATCAAACATTTTGTCGATGTTGGCAAACACTGTTTCATCAAATTCCACGTGATTCTGGTTTTTGCGTTGCAGGGTCTTTGCCACATTGAAGCATCCGTCGGCAATCGATTCAATCTCACTGATAATCCGGAGCATCCCGGCCACACGCATTTTGCCTTCGGGGCTGAGACGCCCTTCGGCCACTTTGTTGAGGAATGTGCCGATTTCAATCTCCATTCTGTCGGAGATTTCTTCATATTTCTCAAGTCTGTTGTATGTGGGCTGATAATCGTCGTCGTCTTCTTTCAGATGAATCATTTTGCGGGCCATGCCAAGCATGCGTTCCACACGCTTGCCATAAAGCACAATCTCTTTCTGGGCCTGTGTGATGTTGAGCTCGGAAGCGGAGAGCAGACCGCGGCCGATATATTTGAGCACAAATTCCTCCTCATCCTCGCGGTGGCGTCCGGGCATTATCCAGCATACAATCTTTACATATGCCTTGGTGAACCATATCATCACAAACAGGTTGCAGGCGTTGAACACGGTGGGGAAGAGTGCGAGCCCCAGTGCGATGCAGCTCTGCGCCCGCGATGTGAGTCCGCCCTTCTCGTTGAGCAGGGTGGTGTCGCGCATTGATGTTTCCATGGCGGCGTCGATATGCAGCGGGTTCATGCCATCAATCAGCCTGGTGATGTCGGCCACAAGGTCGACAAAGGGATGGAATATGCCGAGCACAATAATTGAGCCGAGCACATTGAAGAGCACATGTCCCATGGCCGTGCGCTTGGCGGCAAGATTACCACTCAATGAGGCAAGCACCGGAGTGATGGTGGTCCCGATGTTCCCTCCCAATATGATGGCGCATCCTAGCATGAAGGAAATCCATCCTTGCGAGCACATGATCAATGTTATCGCAAATGTGGCGGCCGAGCTTTGCGCTATCATGGTGAACACTATTCCGAGCGCAAAGAATACGAGCACAGATGCAAAGCCTGAGGATGTGTAGCTGCGCACAAATTCAAGCATCTCCGGGTTTTCCTGAAGATTTGGCACATATGTGCTGATCAGGTCAAGGCCCATGAACAGGAAGCAGAATCCCACAATAAATTCGCCGAGGCTCTTGTAGGTGCTCTTTTTCATAAACATCAGCGGCACGCCGATTGCCAGCAGCAGGATGCTGTAGTCGGAGATGTTAACCTCAAATGAGAAGGCGGAAATAATCCATGTGGTGGCGGTTGTGCCGACATTGGCTCCGAAAATCACGGCCATCGCCTGCCCGAGACTCATCAACCCGGCATTCACAAAGCTGACCACCATCACGGTGGAGGCGCTTGAACTTTGAATCAATGCCGTGATGAGTATGCCGGTGATTACGCCGGTGACCCGGTTGCGTGTCATTATGTTCAGAATATTCCTGAGACGATCGCCGGCAACTTTCTGCAACCCCTCGCTCATCACCTTCATGCCATATAGAAAGAGGCACACGGCTCCGAGGAGGCTTATGAAATCTATTACGCTGTAGTTCATAGTGATAACAAGGGTATGTGAAAATGTGTGCTGCTGGAGCGAACACAAATCACCTGTTTTTTGCAAAGATAAGAAATATTCAAAATCCGCATGAATAAATCCGATGTAAATTTGCTGATTTTTTTTGTAAATTTGCGCTGTTCACTCACATTCTGAATTATGGAAAAAGAAAGCTGCCGGCAGTTATGGGCTGTCGTGGCCATGGGCCGCAACCGTGAAATCGGCATCAATGGCGATATGCCCTGGCATCTGCCTGAAGATCTGAAGCATTTCAAGGAGCTCACTCTCGGCCACCCGGTGATTATGGGCAGGGCCACTTGGGAATCTCTCCCGAAGCATCCTCTCCCGGGGCGCAGAAACATGGTGCTCACCCATAAAGCCAATTATGAGGCCCGGGGGGCGGAATGCTTTCCCTCTTTGGAGGATGCATTGGAATCGTGTGCCCCCGGGGAAGTGCCGGTTATTATGGGTGGCGGCCGCATATATGCCATGGCGCTCCCGAAATGCACAAGATTATATGTCACGCAGATAGAGGCCGAATATCCTGATGCCGAAACTTGGTTTCCGGAAATAAGCCCGAATGAATGGGCTCTGACGGAGCAGTCGGAGATTATGGAGTCGCGTTGTGGCATGCATTATCAGTTTCTCATTTACGAGAGGCGTAACGGATGAGGGTTATAAGGAGATATGAAGGTTGTTCTGATAAATAAGTCTGACAGCACGGGAGGCGCAGCGGTGGTGACAATGCGCCTGCTCAACGCGCTGCGCAATGCCGGCGTGGATGCCTGTATGCTTGTGTGTGAGAAGCGTGGCGATTCTCAGGCGGTTATTCCCGCCGCCCCGAAACTGCTGATAAAAGAGAAGTTTGTTTTGGAACGCCTTAAAATATTTATGGAGAATGGATTCCGGCGCGACTCTCTCTTTAAAATCGATACGGCTGCGGAGGGCCTTCCGTTGTGGCGCAACAGGCATGTGCGCGAAGCGGATGTGGTGTGCCTTAACTGGGTGAATCAAGGCATGCTCTCGCTCAATGGCGTGGATCATATTCTCGCCATGGGCAAGCCTGTTGTGTGGACAATGCACGACATGTGGAATTTCACCGGCATATGTCATCATGCCGGGAGTTGTCGGCATTATCTTGAAAAATGCGGATGCTGTCCGCTTATGAAAAACATGGCATCGGCCAATGATATCTCCGCGGCAACGTGGTTGCGCAAGAAGCGGGTGTATGACGGTGCGCAAGGCAAACTGCATTTTGTAGCCGTGAGCAACTGGCTTGCCGACCTTGCCCGCCGGTCCTCGCTGATTGGTGATGAAATACCTTTGAGCGTGATTCCCAACGCATTTCCTATTCCTGCCGACATGCCTGCCGGGAGAGATGACAAATCGCGCTTCAGAATTTTGATGGGGGCTGCACGCCTTGATGATCCCGTGAAGGGATTTCCGCTTCTCATAAAAGCCACTGAAATTCTGAAACGCTCATATCCGAATCTGTCAGACCGCATGGAGCTGGTGACATTTGGCGGCATGAAGGATGATTCTAACTTCGGCAAGATTGCCATCAATCACACTCACCTCGGAGTGGTGAGGGGTGAGCACGCGGTGGAGAGAATTTATCGAAGCGCGGATGTAGTGGTTTCCACTTCGCTTTATGAAACACTCCCCGGCACGCTTGTGGAGGGGCAGGTGTATGGTTGCATACCGGTGAGCTTCAGCCGCGGAGGCCAGAGTGACATTGTAAGCCACCGGCTAACCGGCTATCTGGCCGATTGGAGCGATGACGAAGATGAGTCGGCGCGCAACATTGCCGAAGGATTGGTGTGGGCAATGAGTCAGCCCGGACGGGAAATTAGGGCAAGAATGTATGAATCGGCAATGCAAAAATTTGAGGCATCGCGCGTCGCCGCCCGATATATCACGCTGTTCAATTCCATTAAACAGAATATATAATCCCGTATATAACAGATTCGCAACTAATTAGCATGTTGTGCTCACAGGCTCGTCTGTATAATAAACAGGGTTCGCTTCCATGAAACGAACCCTGATAAATTTCCGGCAATGCCGACTCAGGCATCGATATTGGCGTAGGTGGCGTGCTGCTCGATGAAGTCGCGCCGTGGCGCCACCTCTTCTCCCATCAATATTGAGAATGTTCTGTCAGCTTCGGCGGCGTTGGTGAGATTCACTTGCTTGAGCATGCGGTTTTCGGGATCCATGGTTGTTTCCCACAATTGCTCCGGATTCATCTCTCCAAGACCTTTGTATCGCTGAAGAATCAGCTTGTTGCGGTCGCCGCCGCAACGGTCGTCAACGAAACGCTGCACCTGTTGGTCGGTCCATGCATATTCCTCAATCTTGTTCTTCCCCTTGGTTGTGCATTTATAGAGAGGGGGAGTGGCTATGTAGAGATAGCCGTTGTCAATAATCGGACGCATGCGGCGATAGAAGAATGTCATGAGCAGAGTGGCGATGTGGGCTCCATCCACATCGGCATCGGTCATGATTATAATCTTGTGATAGCGCAGCTTTGACATGTTGGGCTCTTTGGAATCCTCCTCGGTGCCGATGGTGACGCCGAGCGCCTTATACATGTTGACAATCTCGTCAGAAGCAAGCACTTTGTGATCCATGGCTTTCTCCACATTGAGGATTTTACCCCGCAGCGGCAGAATTGCCTGATAGTGGGGATTTCTTCCCTGCTTGGCTGAACCTCCCGCAGAGTCACCCTCCACGAGAAACAGCTCGCATTCCACAGCGTCGCGGCTCTTGCAGGGAGCCAGCTTCCCGGGAAGTCCGGCACTTGCGAAGGGTGATTTGTTTTGCACCCTGAGGCGCGCGCTTTGTGCGGCATGACGCGCTGTGGCCGCAAGCACAACCTTGTCTACAATCGCTTTTGCTTGCTTGGGGTGCTCTTCAAGATAATTGCGAAGAGCCTCGCTGACAGCGGTCTGCACCACGCCGGCCACCTCGTTGTTGCCCAGTTTTGTCTTTGTCTGACCCTCAAACTGCGGCTCCGCCACCTTCACGGAAATCACGGCGGTGAGGCCGTCGCGGAAGTCTTCTTTCGAGAGCTCTATTTTCAGCTTGTCGAGCATGTGGTTGTCATCGGCATATTTCTTCAGGGTCATGGTGAGGCCGCGGCGAAAGCCCGTCAGGTGCGTGCCGCCCTCAATGGTGTTGATATTATTCACATAAGAATAGATATTCTCATTGAAGGCGGTGTTATATGTGAGAGCCACCTCTATGGGCACACCGTTGCGCTCTGTGTTGAGATGGATTATATCTTCTATGAGCGGCTCTTTGCCGGTGTCGATATATTTCACAAACTCCTTGAGTCCCTCCTCGCTGTGAAACACATCCATGCGGGGATTGCCGTTCTCGTCGCGTTCGCGCATGTCGGTGAGCGAAAGTCGGATTCCGGCATTGAGGAAGGCTAGGTCGCGCAGACGGTTGGCAAGTGTTTCATAGTCATATACGGTCTCGCTGAAAATCGATGCGTCCGGGTGGAAAATGATTGTTGTGCCCGTGTGGTCGGTCTCGCCGATAGTGGTGAGAGCGCATGTGGGCTTCCCATAGGCATATTCCTGCATGTGGATTTTGCCATCGCGGTGGATTTCGGCGCGAAGATAATCCGACAGTGCGTTCACACAGCTCACACCCACACCATGCAGGCCTCCCGACACTTTGTAGGATCCTTTGTCAAACTTTCCTCCGGCGTGCAACACGGTAAGCACCACCTCCAGAGCAGGCTTGTGCATCTTCTCGTGCATATCCACGGGAATGCCGCGGCCATTGTCTACTACCTTTATGGAGTTGTCTTCCTGAATAGTCACCTCGATATCGTTGGCATATCCGGCAAGGGCCTCGTCGATAGAGTTGTCCACCACTTCATACACAAGGTGGTGAAGTCCGCGCGCAGACGTGTCGCCGATATACATTGAGGGGCGTTTTCTCACTGCTTCCAGGCCTTCGAGCACCTGGATGTTGTCTGCTTTATATTTTTTCTCTTCCAATTCCATTTTGAAGTCTGTTTTCTATGCTTGCCGGCCGCGTATTCTTTAATTTTTGTAAAAAGTTTAAATCACTTCATTATCCGTGCCGGATTCAACACACAAATTTAGTAAAAAAACATGAAACAGACAATAATGTCCTTCATCCGGATTCCGGAGCGGAAAACAAAAAAAGAGACGCCCGCGGGGGCGTCTCTCGGTTTTATCTAAATATAAGCGTTTATTCCTTATATTTTTTCAGAATCAGGGCGGCATTGTGGCCTCCGAAGCCAAAGGTGTTGGAGAGCACGGTGTTGACCTCTTTTTCAACAGCCTTGTTGAATGTGAAGTTGAGTTTGCTGTCAACTTCCGGGTCATCGTCGCCTTCTTCATGGTTGATTGTCGGCGGGATTATGCCATCGGTGATTGTTTTCACGCTGAGCACGGCTTCAAGTGCGCCGGCGGCGCCGAGAAGGTGTCCGGTCATTGATTTTGTGCTGCTGAGGTTCATCTCGTAGGCATGGGGGCCGAACACATCGACAATAGCCTTGGCCTCGCTTCGGTCGCCCACGGGGGTGGATGTGCCGTGGAGGTTGATGTAGTCGATGTCTTCGGGCTTGAGGCCGGCATCTTTAAGCGCATTTTCCATCACGAGCTTTGCTCCGAGACCCTCCGGGTGGGTGGCAGTGATGTGATAAGCGTCGGCGCTCATTCCGGCACCCACAACTTCGGCGTAGATTTTTGCGCCGCGGGCTTTGGCATGCTCGAGCTCTTCAAGCACGAGAGCCGCTGCGCCTTCTCCGATTACGAAGCCGTCGCGCGAGCCGCTGAAGGGGCGTGAGGCTGTAGCCGGGTCATCATTGCGTGTGGAGAGGGCTTTCATTGAATTGAAGCCGCCCACACCGGCCGGGAATACAGCCGCTTCAGCGCCGCCGGCCACAATCGCATCGGCATAACCGAGGCGAATGCTGTTGAACGCGTCGATCAAGGCATTGTTTGATGATGCGCAAGCCGAAACGGTGGCATAATTCGGGCCGCGGAATTCATGGGCTATCGAGATGTGGCCGGCAGCGATGTCGGCAATCATCTTCGGGATGAAGAAAGGATTGTATTTTGGTCCCTGCTCCTGGCCGTGAAGCGCGAAATATCCGGCTTCCTCTTCAAAAGTGTGAAGTCCGCCGATTCCGGCGGCGAATATTACGCCCACGCGATTCTTGTCAATGCCTTCGTCGTCGAGTTTTGCATCTGCGATGGCTTCGTCGGCAGCTGTGAGTGCATACATTGCATACAGGTCGAGCTGGCGTTTCTGACGTCGGTCGAAATGGTCGTCGGGGTTGAAGCCTTTAACTTCGCAGGCAAATTGGGTTTTGAACTGCGAGGCATCGAAGTGTGTGATGGGGCCGGCACCGCTCACGCCTTTCTTGGCGTTCTCCCATGTGGTGGCAACATCGTTGCCAATGGGCGACAGAGCGCCGAGCCCTGTGATCACTACTCTCTTTAATTCCATCGCGAAAGGGGTTGGTTATTTCTTGTGTGATTCGATATAGGAGATTGCGTCGCCTACAGTTTTGATGTTTTCTGCGTCGGCATCAGGAATCTGGAGGTCGAATGCCTTCTCGAATTCCATGATGAGCTCTACGGTGTCGAGTGAATCTGCACCGAGGTCTTTGTTGAACTCAGCCTGGGGAGTTACTTCATTTTCGTCTACTGTGAGTTTGTCTACGATGATCTCTTTTACTTTCTGTTCAATTTCAGACATGATTTATAAATTTTAATTGTTAATATTATTCCTGATTTTTTTAGCTGTAGTTGCGTTGAGTGCACAACACAGGGCAATTCAGAATGCAAAGTAAATCAAAATAATTGATATAAAGAAATATTTCTTAACATTAATGCACACAAAAATGCAATATGTGCATCTTTTGTGCACATATTGCATTCATTATTCGGTTTGAGAAGTTTTTCTGATAAATAATTCAGAGTCAGTCTTCTCAAATATCCCAGGTTTCGTGGGTTTTGAGAATCATGTCGCGCAGATTCTCATATCCCTTCTGCTCTTTGATTTCGCGTGTTTGGCGTGCCACTTCGCGGTCATACACAAGCGCCTGATAGTCGCGTATCACACCCAGTGCCAGCGGCAGTTCGCGGCCGTCCATCATGGCGAGCTGCTGCTGCAGGAAGTTGGAGGCGCAGTGGGCATCGTGCACGAGCACATCGTCAATCGTGTAGCCATCTTCGCCGATTGTCACAGCCTTGAGGCCGAAGCCATCCTGCACCAGTCCCTTTTCATTGTTGGCGCCGAAGAGCATTTTCTCTCCGTGGCGCAGCAGAATTGTGTGGTCGGCACGGTTTTCTTTGTCGGCGAAATAGGAGTGGATGCCATTGTTGAAAATCACACAGTTTTGCAGAATTTCCACCACGGCTGCCCCTTTGTGGCGGGCGGCGGCCACCATCACTTCGCGGGTGGTGTCGAGAGCCACGTCATAGCTGCGGGCAAAGAAGTTGCCTCTGGCGCCGAAGCAGAGTTCGGCCGGTATGAAGGGGTCTTCCACCGTGCCGTAGGGGCTTGACTTCGAGATTGTGCCGCGGTCGGATGTCGGTGAATATTGTCCCTTTGTGAGTCCGTAAATCTTATTGTTGAGAATAAGGATATTGAGGTCAACGTTTCTGCGCACGGCGTGAATAAAGTGGTTGCCGCCGATTGCGAGGCCGTCGCCGTCGCCCGAAATCTGCCATACGGAGAGCTCGGGGTTGGCGGTTTTCACGCCGGTGGCAATGGCTGCCGCACGCCCGTGAATCGTGTGCATGCCGTAAGTGTTCATATAATAGGGCAGACGGGAGCTGCAGCCGATTCCGGAAATCACGGCGATATCCTTGGGAGCCACGCCCAGTTCTGCCATAGCCTTGTGAAGCACGTTGAGGATGGCATGGTCGCCGCATCCGGGACACCAGCGTGCATTCTGGCTGTTTTTATAATCGGAGGCTGCAAAGCAGCCGTTGTTCTGATTGTTTTCCATGATTTTTACGCTTCCATGTGTTTGATTACACCCTCTTTTATCTCTTTCACGAGGAAGGGCTGGCCTTCCACTTTGTTGATGCGGAGAATCTCCTTTCCGGGGAGATGCATCTGCAGATAGTCGGCAAACATTCCGGTGTTGAGCTCGGCCACAATGATTCTTTTGTATTTTGAGAGCACATCAAGCGTGTTGGCCGGCAGAGGATTGATATATCTGAATTGCCAGAATGCGCAGGGATAGCCCTCTTTGTTGAGCTCGGTGGCTGCGGTGAGGATGTGTCCGTAGGTGCCGCCCCAGCCGAGCAGAATGGTGTCGGCGTCAGCGTTGAGCATTGGCTCCATCGGTGGGATTTCACGCGCGATATTTGCCACTTTTTTGCGGCGTGTCTCCACCATTTTCTCATGGTTGGCGCCATCGGTTGAGATGATCGAGGTGCAATAGTCTTTCTCGAGGCCGCCCACGCGGTGCATTGCTCCCCCGGTGCCGGGGATTGCCCAGTAGCGTGCAAGCTTCTCGTCGCGGTCGTAGGGCTTCCATCCGGCTTCAAGCACATTCTGCGGGAGCACGTTGGGATGAATCTCCGGATAGTCGCCGGGCTCGGGAATTCTCCATGCCGAGGATCCGTTGGCAATGAAAGCGTCGGTGAGCAGAATCACCGGAGTCATGTGCTCCATGGCGATCCTGGCGGCTTCAAAGGCCATGTGGAAGCAGTCGGTGGGGCTTGCGGCAGCCACCACGCATACGGGCGACTCGCCGTTGCGGCCATAAAGGGCCTGCATCAGGTCGGTCTGTTCGGTTTTTGTGGGCAGGCCGGTGGAGGGGCCGCCGCGCTGCACATCGATTATCACCAGCGGAAGCTCGGCCATAACGGCGAGGCCGATGCTCTCCGATTTCAGGGCGAGGCCGGGGCCGGATGTTGAAGTCACAGCCAGGTGGCCGGCATAGCTTGCGCCGATGGCCGAGCAGATGCCGGCAATTTCATCTTCCATCTGCACGGCTTTCACCCCGAGGTCCTTGCGCTTGGCGAGCTCGTGGAGAATGTCGGTGGCGGGAGTGATGGGATATGAGCCGAGGAAGAGGGGGCGTCCGCTCTTTTCGGAGGCGAGGATAAGTCCCCAGGCCGTGGCCGTGTTGCCGGTGACGTCGGTGTATTTTCCCTTCTGCGAGATCGCAGTGTCAATGCGATATACGGGCAGAGAACTGTGCGTGTTGTGTCCGTAGTCCCAACCTGCCTGAAGCACTTTGGCATTGGCCTCATACACGGCGGGTTTCTTGGCGAATTTGGCTTTGAGCTTGCGCAGCACATTCTCGAGCGGGCGGTCGAAAAGCCAGCAAATCACGCCGAGAGCCAGCATGTTTTTGCTCTTCATGATTGCTTTCTGGTCGAGCCCGGAGTCGGCGAGCGTGCTCTTGAGCAGTGTTGCCATCGGCACGAGCAGGATGCGGTTCTGATTGATGCCGAGCTCGGTCACCGGGTCGTCGGTGGCATATTCGGCTTTCTTCAGGTTGGCCGGAGTGAACGACTCCGAGTCGCATACAATCACTCCGTCACGTTTCAGATAACGGAGGTTTGTTTTCAAGGCAGCCGGATTCATGGCAACAAGCACATCCGCCTCGTCGCCGGGAGTGTGCACGCCTTTACCGACGCTCACCTGATAGCCCGACACGCCGCTAAGGGAGCCTTGCGGGGCGCGAATCTCGGCCGGATAGTCGGGAAATGTTGAAATTTCATCGCCAATCTCAGCTGAGATGTTAGAGAAGATGTTGCCTGCGAGCTGCATGCCGTCGCCGGAGTCGCCGGCGAATCTAACCACGACTTTGTCGATGGCTTTCACATTAGTCTCTTGAAGCATAGACATAAGATTTTTTTGTCCCGCTCTGTTTGTGAGGGGGATTTTGTGTTATTTCATGATAATTTTAGTGGATTTTCCATTGCCCGCCACGATATAAATTCCGGGCAGCAGGTTGTTGCCCGACACAACGCGGCCGTTGATGTCGAAAATCAGCGCGCCGGCCGGAGCCTCTATGTTGTTGCCCGAAACAGACACCACCCATTCGGTGGCACCAATCACCGGCGTGCCGGAGCCTTCGGGGAAACTGTGGAATTTATACAGGTTGACGGGAGTTTGCGAAGATGCATAATTCAAGAAGCGCGGTTGCGTTTTGTTGAATTGCAGAGCATCTTTGTTGGCATTGTCAAATTTGAAAGTCAGCACACCTCCGGCGCCCACAGAGGCTGTGCCGGGCGTGGCGGCATCGGAGAGAAGCATCTTGTTTTTGTCGGTTGTCTGCCATGCGCCGAGATAGTTTGCCAGCCTGTCGTACACCTTGAGCAGATATTTTCCCGAGGCAGTGGGCTCAAATCTCACCATTGCGGCAGCCGAGGGCATTTCCGTGATGCAGTCGGCTTCGTCGAAGTCAACAAAACCGGCGGCGGGCATGAATTGGGTGGAGGCTGTTCCCCCCTGTGTGCTCATCACATTCTGCGAATTTGATGATATGATCACATAATATGCATTCGGGTCGAGCGTGGCTCCCTGTTCGGTGAGTGTCCATTTCGCCAGGGTGTAATCTTTCACGGCGGGGTTGAGCGCTGTCATTTCGAGGCGAGCCACAGAGCTTCGGAGCTCATGGCCGTTAACAGTTGATTTGTTGTAGGCGAGAATGATGTGGCTTTCGGTGTCGCTCATTGCCGGGTCAATGCCGATGGCGTGAGCCGGATGATAGAATTCATCGCCGTCGATGCTTACCATCATTTCGCCCTGTTCGCCGGTGAGGGGGAGATCGAAGCCGTCCCACCATCTCATGGAGTAGGTGTTTACGCCTGTAAGGCGCGAGTTGCCAAACACGGGAGCGGCCGGACGGTCAATGGCCTCGGCGGGCTGAAGCGCGGACAATGCCACCGGCTCTCCGGAGCGCGAGCCCCAGATGAATTCCGCAAGTTCGGGATAGTCGATAAAGGGGTTGCGGTTGCGCTGCAA
Organism: Candidatus Amulumruptor caecigallinarius; assembly: GCA_023665575.1. GTDB lineage: Bacteria > Bacteroidota > Bacteroidia > Bacteroidales > Muribaculaceae > Lepagella. The sequence goes on from JAMPDQ010000033.1 coordinate 15,841, forward strand.
CTCATATATCTTGTTGTTGCGGTCGATTTCTTTCGAGTCCACCGGGTCTTCACGATGCCATTTGATAAGGAGTTCCCGTGCCCAGGAGCGGAGCGCGCCTCCCTCTTCATATACATATGCATTGTTTTCGTCAAGAATCCAGGAGGCGTCTTTATAAGCTGTGAAGATATAGAAATATGCGCGGGCGAAATCGCCTTTATATTCATCGGCCGGCTCAAACACATTTTTGGAGCCTCCCCCCTGGCCTTCAACCGGCTTGCCCACTTTGGAGAGCCCGTTGTCAAGAATGTCGGCCACAGCCACCATTCCCGGGGGATTGTTTGACTTGCGGTTGTTGGCGTTCTGGTCGGAAGGATTCAGATGAAACAGGTCGGAATAGGCATTTTTGTTGCCCGATTTCCCGCCCCACCATGAGTTGGCCACGGAATGCTCCACATTCAGCGAGGCATGATCGGGCAGCCACACGATGTTGTTGCTATACATGTCCCACCACACCTGACGGTCGGCCACCGAGCGGGTGTCGGTGGTTTCGAAGGCTTTCCAGGTTTTGTCGCCATAGGTCACAACGGTGTGACCTGTAGATATTTCCTGAAGTGCATTAATAATATCGACGCCGGATTTTCCGTCGATTTCGGAATAATAGTTGGCGGGGATTTCCGCGCTTGCGCGAAAACCACCCGTCAATATCAGTGCAAAAGCAATCAGCTTTTTCATCATTACAAAAATTTATATTAAAACCATCCAATCCCCAATTCCCAATCCCCAATTCCCAATCCCCAATAAATTTAT
>JAMPDQ010000034.1 GCA_023665575.1 Candidatus Amulumruptor caecigallinarius
ATCTAATACCATGAAAAACACGATGCAAATGTAATAAAAATTTCAATAACAAAAAAATATTTTTAAATAAAATTGTGTGGCATTAAGTTCGTTTAACTAAAAATGCCTAATAAAGTGTATTATTTTTACAACAATTTTGATAAAAATGTGCACAAATAGTAAAATGTGATTTTGCTATTTATATTGCACCTTTACATGTAAAAAATAGCATAATGCTAAAATTGAGTTTTTATTTCTTTATCGATGGGTTTTAATTTTATAGAAATGAGAGCGTTTATTCCAATTTTTTTTGCAAAATGATAACCTCTTGCGCACACATCCCCCGCCGCGCAACTTTCATAATGAAAACTTTTGACCCTTTCGCAATTCATAATTCATAATTCATAATTCTCCCTTCTCAGCCCTCAATTCTCAATTCTCAATCCTTAATCCTTAATCCTCAAATCCCCTGTCTCAGGATTCAAAAACTTCTGAAAGCACTTCCGGAGATTTGAGATTGGCTGTGCCCGGAAAGTGTATGGCATAATATCGCAACAATCGAGTGAGAATCTCCCTCCGGTTTGCGGAGCTGAACCGAAACAAATGTGCGTTGCGCACATTCATCCTCATGAGTTTCCGCAGGTAGTATGTTTCTTTATCTGTAAGAATGTCGCGGTGGCCGGGATGTCGCATTGTGCATACTCCTTCCCGCATATCAAAAAGACTCCCCGGCAGCCACATTCTCATGTCGGGGCGGACTCCCGCATAATCAGAGAAATTAATCAGAAATGAAATGTGGAAGTTGGCGACACTCCCGCTCTCCTTGTCGAGTGCGGAGGTCATGGCAATAATATAATCCCACAAGCGTGGGTCGGCAGATGAGAAACGAAGGTAACTGTTGAGAAATTCGGAAATAAAGAATGTAATCGACATCTTTACCGGGTCGAAATAGATATTGCGCCATAGTGTGAGTCGATGATATTTACCCGGAAACTGCATCTCGCGGCTCTTTACAAAATTTATGTCGGCGCTGATTACGTTGAGCGGCATATGAGCGGCATTGCGTGCGGTCGCACTCTTCCCCTTTGCAACGGGCACAAGCAGCGGAAGCCGTCCATACTGACGCGTGAAAAGTGTCACCACGTTATGTCGGTCGGAATGTTTCACTGTGCCAAGCACTATGCCGGTCACTTTCTCTGTAGCCATCTGAAAAAAGTTTAATTCACTTCTATATGAAACGGGGGCTGAACACTCAGCTAATTGCAAATTTACTGATAAAATAAAAGTTTCGCAAGTTGATATCAACTTGCGAAACTCAATCATCTAACATAAATCCCATCCACTCGTCAACTGAAAACTTCCTCTCTCTCGAAGTGCTGATAAGGATGTGAGCATGCCGGACATACTTTCGGCGGCTCTGTGCCTTCATAGATGTAGCCGCATACAAGGCATTGCCATTTCACAGGCTTGTCGCTCTTCCATACGGTGCCGTCTTCGATATGTTTAATCATCTTCTCGAAGCGTTCCTTATGGTGCATCTCAATTGTGGCAATTGCGCGGAATTTACCTGCGATATCTGCGAAGCCCTCCTCATCTGCCACTTTCGCAGCCTCAACATAGGCATCTACACCCTCTGTCTGTTCCTCCTGAGCGGCGACTTTCAAATTGTCAACAGTCTTGCCAATCACGCCCGCATCTATTGCAATCGGGTCTGTCTTTACACCCGCCTCATTCAGATATTTGAAATAAATCTTTGCATGACGCAGCTCGTTGGCAGCTGTTTCATTCAGAATGTTTGCATATTGAAAATATCCTTCCTTCTGTGCTTGTGTGGCATAAAATGTATAGCGCGAATATGCGCACGACTCTGCCACGTAAGCATTGGCAAGATTCACTTGTGTTCTTGTGCCAATCAAACTTTTTGTAGTAGCCATAATTTTATAATTTTTAGTTCTTGATGTCTATGTTTAAAACATTCTTCATATCATTATGGTTTGACTTGCGCGTATAAAAAAAGGCTCTGCCGTTACGACAGAGCCTCGAATGTAGCCATATTGTAAATTATTGTTCAAGATTATGGTCAGGTCCGTTAAAATCGGGGGCAATCTCGATTGTCCAGTCTATCGGCGATGTAATCAGCGAACCATACACATTTGTGCGGTAGTTGCGCTGCACCGGCATATTGGGCACCTCGATGCTGTTTTTCTGCCCGTCTTTGAATGTCAGTGTAAACACCGTGCTCATCAGCTCTTGCTGCGCGCTCTGCACGTTATCTTTATCCACCTCAATGCCTGTCAGCACATATCCCATGGCGAGATAGTCGTAGCTCTTTCCATCTTTCTCCACGGGGAATGTTTCTCCCTCGGGCACAGGTGCGGCTCCGAATTTCAGACTCACGGGTGACGAAGCCTTCCCGCTGAAGAGATCAAGCACGGTGTAGGCTCCGCTCACTGTCATCTCCACTGTGCTGACTGTGGTCTGATATGTAGCCGCAAGTGCGATGTCGTCTGTGCCAAGATTTATCTGGGCAAACGGACGGCGAAGCTTTGTGGAGAGGCTTGCACTGCCTGTCACCTTCACTCCCTTCACCACGTTATAGAATGCATCGTAGTTGTCGTTGTCAGAAAGCATCGGCCCGGCCTCAGGATATTTCACGGTCATTTTCTTTCCGGCATAATCAAGCTCGTAGTTGCCGCTGTTGTTGTCGGCCCAGAATACAAAATCGTATGTTTTCCCCTTCACCAGATTGTAAGTGATGGTGAAATTCAAATCTCCGTATGTGTAGCCCGGGGCATCGGAGTCATCAACTGTCAGCACCACTTCGCCGGTTGTGCTGTCATATATTGCCCATTTGAGTGTCTGCGCGGCTTTGCCGTCGCTGAAGCCTCGTGTGCCTGCTTCTGCCGGCATCTCGATGCTGAATGTCACTTCATCGCTTGAGCCGCCCGGCATGTCTGTGTTGGAACATGACACTGTAAGCAATCCCAATGCTGCAAGTGAAAGAATTGAATACTTTTTCATCTCTTGTTATAAGTTAGAAGTTATAATTCTATGTTGAATTCACCGTCGAATCCCGGGTCGATTCCCATTGAGCCGCTCGACTGTGCCGTCAGGAATTTTCCTTTCACAATGGTGTGATGGTTTCGCTTCAGTGGCAACGTTACAGGATCTGATGAGGATATCAGATTCCCCTCTCTGTCAAGAATGTCGATTGACACTATCACCGATGCATTTACATGGTTCACAAATACATGGTCGAAGCCGAGTGATGCCTCATGCTCGTTGAGCAGAACAAGCCTCCCGTAGAAATATGCTCCCAACCGGGAATCTATAGGCTTGTCTGTGTTGGCATTGTAGGTGTCGGGCATATATGATACATATCTGAACCGTATCTGATAGTCTGACAAGTTGGGCGCGCGGGTGCCTTCATCCCCCTCGGCTGCAGGCTCTGTGCCGTCTGTTTGTGGTGAAATCCCCCAGCGTGTCATGAATTCCTCAAGGTCTGTGGTGATAAACTCAAACCTGCCGAGTGGCCGCTCACATGTCACCGGCACTGTTTCAAGTTCCGACCGGCTTTGCGTGTCCACCACTTTCCCCTCATCTGTGAGTGTGAAATCTGTGGCTCCCCGGAAACATTCCCGATATCGCGTATTGGCGATATAATTTGTGCCGGCAAACGAGATATATGTGAAGTCATCGGTGGTGTAATATAGGTCGTCCAACGGATGCTCTGCATCTGTATAATCCACCCACACCACTGCTGAATATTCTCCCGGCTCTATCTCCACCGGAATGTTGCGCGTCACATCAGCCAAATCGACCGGCTCGGCAGTGTATATCACGTTGGAATATATGGGCACGTATGAGGGCACTCGCGACCGTTTCTCATCTTTGTAGATATTAACCACATATCTCAGCGCGTGAACATCCGTGCGACTGCCTCCGCTCTCAACATCCTTTTCCACTGTCGTGAGGTGTTGCCAGTCGGTATTCTTGAATTGCACCGACACCTCTATCCGCGATTTCTCCGCAGGCCCGGGCCCGGGTTCCGGCTCATCGGGGAATTCATGCACATCGCATCCCCACAGCAGCATTGCTATCGGCAATAACAATAAATATATGAAATCCCTTCTCATTTGAAATTATATACTAATGAAATGGCAACGTTGTCGATGCCAAACCAGAATTTGTTCACACGGTCCACAAACGGACCATTTTCGCGATTCTCAAACCGGTCATATTTAAGACTGTAAATGCCGCATCCCACAGCCCCGTCGAGCGACCATCGGCCGCTTTTCCCAAGGTCTATCCTGTAGCCTGCACCTATGCCGCCGCCCGGTGCCGGATGTCGTGCCTTCCGATCCTGTATGCGATATTCCCAACCCGGCAGTGCGAAGTTGTAATAGGCAAACGATAAATGTGCATCCATGAAGAATCCGCTTCGCTTCCGCCGAGGCCACCATCTCATTTCAGGCCTGACCTGGAATATGCGGAATTTTCTCGTTGCACTCCCATAGTTCCAACCGCTATAGTTCACTGTGAGAGCAACCGACCAGTGGCACATAAAATCCCATTCGGCTGTTATATTCGTCACAGCCATGGCCCATGCCACTGCGTTGGTAGACAAATGCCATCCTTTATGTCGCAGCTCGGTGCATACAGCAGTGGTGTCGCTGCAGGCTTCAGCAGCAGTGCCCAACATGGATTCCGGCTGCTCCGCGCCCCGGGCCGTCAGCCCTGCGAAGGCAAGGCATGCCGCTGTCGCAACCCTTTTTATTTTACTGCTTGTCCCGTTCATTAATGTTAGTTTTTTCTCTTGCCCGCCTCCCGGATTTATCCGTGAGCCGGAGAGTCCGGTTATGGCAGAGAACGCAAATTCTCTGCCATATATAATGAAGATTTATTTGATTCTGTAGCTGAATTCAAATGTCTTGCCGTTAAGTGTCTTGTTCACCGGTGTCGCGAGTGTCTCTGCTGAGCGGTTTAAACCGATTGTAAAGCCGCCGGTCAGTTTGTTGACATAAGCTCGGTTCACAGTGATTCTCGACTTCCCTGCCTGGCAGAGTGCATATCCGGGAGCACCATAGAAATATCCGCCATTCACTGTCACATCGCTGCCAATGCCATTGGGATAGTTTGTGTATGATGAGTCATCTGCACCCGCGCACAGTGCGTGGCCGGTCGAGTTGGTGGAGTTCTGAATGAACATACCGTCATTTATCACCACCTTTGTCAAGCCTTCCACCTGCACGCCGGCATTGCCGGTAAATGTGCCGCCGTTGATTTCAACATAGCGATCGGCCTTGTTTGATGAGCCACTGATGAACAATGCATAATTCACTGAAGCAGTGAACTCGCCACCGTTTATCACGGCTCTCAGTTTCTCTCCGTGCGAATAGTTGGGCCAGTTGAGAATTACGCATTTTCCTTGCTGCGAAACAAATTTGCCCCCGTTCACTTCAAGATTGCCGTAAGCGAGTATGGCAGGAATCTGCCCAACGAGTGCGGATGTTTTAATCTCACCACCGTTCACAATGATTGTGCTGCCTTCAAGGCCTACGATTGCGCGGCCGGTTGATTCGATTATTCCTTCTCCGTCAATTGTAAGCTCTGAGGATGTTTGAAGCGCATCACCCTGCATCGACACTTTGTGGCCGCCGAGGTTGATGGTGGTCGGCTTTGTCAGTGTGATTTTACCGCTGACTGATGTGAGGTTCATGTCCTTGCCCAAAACGATATAACCACCGTTGGCCAATGCTGATGTAAGGGCAGCTTCATTGTCGACAACTGATGAAAGAACCAATTCCACATTCTGTTCGGTATTGCCTCCCAAATCTTGGGCATTTTCATTCACGTATCCGAAAATTTTGCCAATTAAATCTCCTGAGTTGATGTTCTTGTAGTTTTGCGACAGATCCTGAGTGATTGTGCCGCCGTTCACACTGTTGTTGCTGACTTTATTGCCATAATGGATATAGCCTGCGATGCCGCCGATGTGGCGATAGCCTGTGATATTCACATTAGATACGGTGTTGCCGCTAACTTCATATGAGGAACCTTCTCCCATATATCCTATAATACCGCCGGCCTTGTCTGCGAAGTCGACCTTGTTATTGACATTGCATGTCTTCAGATTGATGGTGATATTCTCTGCCTTATTGTTCTTTATCGAAGCATATGAATAGCCCACGATGCCGCCGGCCCAGTGATATGCTTCGATTGTGGCATTCTTCACTGTGATGTTTTCCACAGCATCTCCTGTAAAGTTTTGGCCGAGTGCAACACCGGATCCGTATCCATTGTCGGGGTTCGCATCCTTGATGTTGCTGATGTAGGCGCCATCGATTGTGAAGTCATGTATGTGCCCTTTGTTCCCTCCATTCCGTTTGATTGCTCCGAAGAGTCCGGCCGGATTGTAGTTGCCCGACATCACAACTTTGAGATTGCTGATGGTGTGGTTATTGCCGTTGAACTCACCATTGAAAGGATGATTCCATGTGCCAATCGGAGTCCAGTTGATGTTGGCGAGGTCGAGGTCACGCTCCAGATTCACGGTCTCTCCGGCGAAGTCTTTGCCGGCGTTTACCATCTTGGCAAGACCTGCAAGCTGTGCGGGAGTGGTGATTGACCATGTGCCGTCAGTGTTCTGCACGGGGTCGGTTGCATCTCCAGTCCAAATGTCGCTGTAGCCTTCGAAAATCGGCTCAATCTCTACCTTGAAGCTCTTGCTTGTTGTCAGCAGCGAACCATATACGTTTGTACGGTAGTTGGTCTTGTTGGGCATGTTGGGCACCTCAACGCTCTTATACAGTGTATTGCCACGGTCATCTCCATATACATTCATCTTTACATCGCGGTTTGAACCGTCGGTGAAGAAATATGTTGCGCTGAGATATGTATAGCCCGGCACCGGAAATTCTCCGGCACAATTCTCGCTCCTATAGTAGCCGAAATATCTAAGCAAGGTTGTGCTTATTTCCTGCTCATCGCTTGTTTCTCCGTTGAGAAGGTTAAATTTTGTTGCGGCTTTAGTGCTGATGTTGAAATAAACACTTGATTCTGTAGTGTTAACCAGTTTGCAGAAGTCTTGGAAGTCGTTTGTTCCGAAGTTCACCTGTGCCACGGGGCGGCGCATGGTCACATTCTCCTGTGCGCTTGAACCTGCCACAAATCCTTTGCGAACATAATGGAAGCAATCGTAATCTTTGCTGAGATATGAGCTAGATCCATTGATTTTGCTATAGTTCACTGTCAATTCTCCGGTGGCCTTGTCAATGGTATAGGGAGATGAGCTTCCGTTGTATGCAAAGAACACTACATCATATGTAATTCCCTTTGTAAGCGTGAGATCCACGGTGGTGGGGTAGGTAGACACGCTCTTTGTGTTGTTATAAACCAGGGCTCCGTTTGTGTCGTAAACTGCGTAGAAGAGTTTGGTTACAGACTGACCGTCGCCTAATGCACGGGTGGTGGCTGCGTCGTCAAGATTGACGCTGAACGTTACAAAGTCTCCACCGTTGTCACCGAGCATATTGTCGTCTGAACAGCCGGTTGCTCCGATGCCAAGCATCAGGGAGGCTATTGAACCGTATAATATATTTTTTGTCTTCATTTATTGTTTCTGTTTGTATGTGAGTTCAATACAATTGTTGGTTGCTGAATGCTTTGGTTATCGTTTGCAACTTAATTGAATGGATTGTTGACATTTGAATCGTCAGTAAGCTTCACCTTGACTTTTGAGAAATCGTGTCCGTTGCTATTGGTCAGAGTGTTGTATCCGATCCTTACAGTTGCGGCGGCTGCATTCTCATTGTCGTTAATCAGCAGAATTGCGCATGGTTCGCCATTGTTGAAGGGGTTAGCACCGGCCATGTCGATTTTGTTGGAGAAAATACTTATGTTGTTGCCGTCAATGGCGTTCTTGATGCGGATGCCATTTCCCTTGTTGTTGCTGAGGGTGTTGCTTTCAATCACAATGTTTCCGTTCAGGGTCTGCACCTTGATGCCGTCATCTGCGGAACCGGTGATGGTGTTGTTGGTAAGTGTCACATTGGTTACACCTGCTGCCTTGCGGCCTGTTACCTGAATGCCCTGGTATTTGCAATTCTTTATCACGGTGTTATTCACTACAACCTCGCCTGTAATCTCATTAAGATAAAGACCATTGGAGTTATTGCTTGCGTCCGGTGCATATTCAATCACACAATTCTCCATTGTGAAGTTCTCGTTGTAGAAATTGGTTGATGAGCCGGTCTGTTGTGTTCGCACTGCGGTTTTCTTCATGTTGAGGAATTTGCAGTTTTTGATGACTATGTTCTTAGTGTTGATAGAATACTGTGACTCAAAACCGCTCCCCTCAAACACAACACCGTTGATTGTAAGGTTCTCCAATGTGTTGGGGCGAACCAGTGAGCTGTTTTCGTAGAAATCAAATCCCTTGAGCACCTTGTCGCTGTTCTTGTCGCCGTTGATGGTAAGTCCTTTCACCACTGCGCCCTTTTCAAAGGCAATCTCGGGATATTCAACACCCTTGGCCACGTTGATGGTGACGGGATTCTGAATGTTGCCCATCGTGATCTTGCCTACTTTCTCGTTGATGTTGAAAGTGAGTGCGGATGCGATGTTGTCGGGAATTGTGATTTCATCCACCGGTGAGGTGACGTTGTAGTTGCCCCCATCTGCAATCTTGTCAGCATCGAATTCTTCTCCGCCGATGCCGAAATTTCCGTCCCAATTGTTGTCAATGTCAATTGTCCAGTTGGTTGAGCCGGTGAGTAGCGTGCCATAAATATTGGTGCGGTAGTTGCGCTTCACAGGCACATTCGGCACATCGATTGCTACCACAGGCTGTGTGGCATCAATTGAGTTGAACGCCTCGTAACGAAGGTTTTCCATCTGACCCTCGCTCTCTACCAATGCGTAGCAATAATCGAGATATTTGTAGCCATCCACTACGAAACCTTCGTTGGCAAGAGCATCGTTATATTCCTTTTTGGTGAAACCCACCTGTTCGCAGGTGCCCATAGCTTTGCCTGAAAGAAGATCCATTTTCGAATAAACGGGGAGTGTAACTCTCGACACAATGCCGTTCTTGAATTTGCCGTCGGCTGCGGCAATCGCTTTCTCCTGGTCGTTGGCGCCGATGTTAATCTGGGCCACCGGACGTGTGAGCGTCACATTCTCGTCGCCGCTCACTGTATAATCCTTCAATACCTTATAGAAGCAGTCGTCATCATAATATTTTTCGCCCGCCTCGTTGTAGAGATTCATCTTCGAATAGTCAATCTGCATTGTGCCCTTTTCTGCATCGAGAGAATACACAGAGTTGCCGCGAGATGCAAAGAATACGATATCATACTTCATGCCGTCTACAAGAGGCACATCAACGGTGGCCTGAAGATTGTGGAATGTCGCAGTTCTGGAAATAAGATAGTTGTATTTCTGCAATCTCGTGTCGTAGCTGTATACGAGCACTGTAAGGTCTACTGCCTGGTCGCCCTGACCAAAGGCACGTGTCTGTGGCACATTCGCCAACTTGGCGGTGAATTTCACATTGCCATCGTTGTCCGGCATCGACGGATTGTCGCTGGCGCATGAAATCATACCCACCATCAGCAGCCCTGCGGCTGCCGGCAAGGTTAGTTGTTTGAGTTTCATCTGTTATTTAATTAGTAATGTGATTATCAGATTGAATTGTTTAAGATAGATTTATACTGAATTGTTTCAGATTGAATTATGATAGATGGGCGGAGTCGTTGGTGTCTCCTTTTTCCATTCTATATTTTAATTTTTATAAAATTAGATTTTAAGGTTGTCTGTTGCCTTGGATTGCAAATATAAGCATAAACGCGTTTTATGCAAAATTTATTTTGACAGAAATGCAAAACAAATGTTAAAATAGCACAATTACCCCCCCAATTTATGGCAAAACGAAAGCAATCTAATAAATAATATTGCAAAAAGATTGAATTAAAATAATGCAGCAAATATACAATGTATAATATATGCATTTTGGTGGAATTTGTTAATATAAATTTGCTATGAATAAAAAAGCCGCGCCTTGTTGGGCGCGGCTTTTGTGTGCCGGTCGGTGTGACCTGCCGGTTGTTTCTTTTCGTTCAGCAGTTTATTTCTTTTTCTTCAGCTGAATGTAATAGCCTGAGAAGTCTTTTCCTTTCTTGCCAACGAATGTGGTGTAGCCGAGGCTCACTGCATCATTGTTGAAATCTTCTGATTTGCCATCTTTGTTTTTGCTGTTTTCAGCGGCCTCTTCCTCGGCGCCGAACACATTGTTCCATATGAGCTTTTCGTTGGGCTTCACTGTGGCAACCTCTTTGTAGATGTATTTGCCATCGGGGCCTTCCTGCTGTTCAAGAATAGCATATGTGTCTCCCTTTGATACGCCCTCTTTTGTTCCGATCTTAACTTTGATGTTGCCATCGGCATCGCATGAGGAGATGGGGAATTTTGTGCGGAACACCTCATTGCCTTCCTGAAGCTTGGCGATAGCGGCATCGATTGCACGGGTTGTGGCGCGGCTCACGAGGCTGCTGATTGGCTTGTCGGAGAAGAGGCTCTGACGCACACGTGCTGTTGCCTTGTCCTTGCCTACAAACTCGAGTTTGCAAGCTCCTGATTTGATAAGATCATCGAGCTTCTGACCCTTCTCAAGTGCGTTTGAAATGGCCATTTCAGTGTTTTCATCCCATACAAGACGCCAGAGTGTTGTCTGTGCCTGCACTGAGTAGCCATCGCCGGCTGCCGCACTGGCTGCTGCGCCAAGCATCGAAGCCGCGCCTGAACCGAGAAGGCCTCCGGCAAGCTTCTGCGCTCCGGCCACAAGAGCCTTATTGCTGCGGAATGAAAGGTTCACTGTCATGAGGAATGTGTTGGGGATAAGGTTGAACGCCTTGGCACCTGCGGCTGTGGCCTGACCTTCGCCACCTTCCGACTGCTCGCGGATGTTTAGGCTCTGGATGGCGCGCTCGTTAAGTGTCTTCTGGCTTGGATCCCATTTGCCGGTTGCAGTGTCATAGTCAAACCAACGTGCCGTCATCTTGGCCGCTGTGTTGTCATCCTGAAGGAATTTGTCAACAACTGCTATCATGTAGTCGCCGGTGTCGTCTGTATTAATCAGGCCGGTTTCGCCGCCCGCTGCCGTCGACAATGCTGCAGCACCGAGTGCTTTCATGAAGCCACCGCCTTTTTTCTTCCCGGTGAATTTAGTGTTCATTTCATCGGCCTGCTCCTTCGAAATTCCATTCTTATAAGTGTCAAAGTCGATTGTGCGCACTGAAAGGTTATGGTCGTTGAATTGATTCGGAATTGCGATGCCCATAAATTCCGCCATCGGGATTTCGCCGAGTTTGAGTGTGCTGTTGTCGTTGGCAGCTTTCTTCTCATCGGTTTTGGCAAATCCTTTTGCCATTTCCATGAATTCATTGCCTGCCACATTGTTGTTTTCTTCCTCAATCCTCTGATTTTGTGTTTTTGAATTCAGAAGGATAGTGTAGAGTGAGCTTCTGAGATAATCAGGCTCCTCATCTGCCATTGTAACGAACGGACATGCAATAAGTGCTGCCGCAGCCAATGACCATTTTGCTGAAATTTTCATTTTGTTTGTAAGGTTTGTTTGTAAAGTTAATAGTCTGATTATGCAGCCGTCTCTAATACCAGCGGTGATAGTTATAGACCACGGTGCGGTTGGAATGTGCCTTGGCCCATGCCACGCCTATGGCGCGTGCACTTTCTATTCTTGCTTTTTCGATGCTTGCCGCATTGTTCATTCTCTGTTTTTTCAATGCCAGCTCATCCTTGTATTTCTGCACATTCTCAAAATCCCAGTTTGACTTGACTGTCTTGCGCATCAACTCTCCAAGCTGTTTTGCCTTTGTGGCTGCCGGAGATGCGGGGTCTATCTGATTGATATATTCGTAAGCTCTGCGTGCTCCCTCATCGGTCGGATCGGCTGCCCATTCCGCCTGCGCCTTGCTTAGAAGCTGGTCGCCCTCATAGGCTGTGCGTGCGGTATAGGCCGATGATATCACCTGCTGGGCCTGGCCAAAGCCTGCGCAGCATTCAGGTATCTGGGTGGCATAATACATTGCCTCCTCATAGTTGCGCTGGCTTGCGGCTGTCTTGGCTTTTGCAAGAATCTTCGGATAGTTGCTGTTGTAATATTCAAGAATCTTCTTCTTGCCGGCTTCGACAAACTGACGGAACTCGGGATTGTTGAAGTTGATGCTGCTGATTGCCTTGTTGTAGGCCTGCTCTTCTGTTGAGCCCACTCCCTTCAAATCGAGAGTGAGTGTGGAGAAAATCTTGTGAGATTCTGCATCTCCTATGAAGAAGGAAAGCGTTGTGTTGACATAATGTGCCGGTGTCGGGCCTGATGTCAACTCTGCATAGCCCGTGTCGAAACGCCCGGAGATGAAGAACTGTGAACCGGGAGCTCCCACGATTCCGGCTCTCGACACAATGCTCTTGAGTTTGCTCTCAAGTCGCTGTTCCACTTTCGGCGACACGACATCACCCTCGTAAGGGGGAGCCACGGTCATCGGAATTTCGCATGTCTGCGCACCCGCTGTCAAAGCGCAAATTCCTGCAAATGCAAATGATATATGCTTGAATATGTTCATTGCTGCTGTATTATAATTTGTGATCTTTTTTACTCACCCAGCACGACTCGTGAGCGTCCGAGTCCCTGCTGTATGTTGTGAGTGCTGATTCCCATTGAATTAAGATGCTTGCAGAGTCCCTCTGTGAAATTGTGGGCATTGTTGTTGCTGCCATCGGCTTTCTTGAACGGTATTCTCACCTGGTCAAACACAAGTCGCTTGTCAGTGTTGGTCTTTGAATTGTATCTGTGAGCCACAGTGTTGTTGGCAAGCCAATTGTTGATATGTGTGGAAAGAGACTCTCCATTGACGTCATTGCAGAATGCTATGTCGGAAGCATTGCTCGACACTGCAAAGCGAATAGTGATTTCGCGTCCGTTCTGCTGAAGATCTCTGAAATGATTGATTAGCTTGTTCTCGAATTCATCAAATTTGTCTTTCACTCCCTGCTTAATGATGATTGAAGTGGGGGTTGCAGCTGAAACTGCCTCCGAGGTGCCCTCTACTGTGGCTACTGATTTGTTGGAATAGGTATCGACAGCATCAATGCTGTATTCCACAATTTTGCGCAGACCCACCTTGCTCTCGTTCCAACCTACTTTGAGATATATGTCAGGGGCATTGTTCATCTTGGCTATCAAGTCCTCAAATGATGAGCTTTCCACACTGCCGCCACTGCCGTTTTTTCCTTCGTAAGCATTGTCGAGTGCGTCATCATCATCGTCAGAATCACTCACCTCATTGAGCGACATCAACGGATATTCGCGTCCCGGCTCAGTGAAAATTGATTTCAACGCCTTTTCAACGTTATTAAGCTCATCATTTTCGGCAAATGCTTTGTAATAATCCTCCTTCTCTTTGCCGTTAGGGGTGGGAATAGTGAATTTATTAGCCACGCACCAGCGTTTTGACGGAACTACCATCAATTTCGGCTTCTGTGCATACAGAGATGCAGCAGTGCCAATCATAAGCATTGCAAGCAATGCGATAATTTTATTTTTCATTTGTAAGGTTTATTTTGGAGCCTGAATGGCTCCTGAAGTTTTGGTTTCTATTGTTGTCGATTCTCTTTTTGTTTCAGGTGATTCGGTTATTCTGCAATCACACCGTCTGTTACGAGCTGGTTGCGCAGTGCGTTTATGTCAACCACCACAAGCACGCCGTAAGAATCAGAGCTTGTGCCGCTTCCTTTCAGAAGTTTACTTTGCTTGTCGGCTTCCCACACATAGCGGCCATATTCGCCACCGGCGGAAAGGAACGGCTGGAAATAGCCGGCATATCGCTCGTATGCGTTCACCTCTTTCATCATTGGCTCGCGCACCATGGCTTCCGCTGCCCCGGCGCCGGTCTTGATGCCCTTGAACAGCACATCATATACGGCGTTGATTTTCGCGCTCTCTATGGCTGCCGCCCGTGTCGGCCCGACACCCCAGGAGCGTATGGTGATTTTTCCTTCCGGAGCGTATGACACTGCCACAGCTTCCTGGCGACTCACCGACTGCACCGGATTCACATCCCTCACCGGGCGGCATGATGCCACTGCAAGCGCTACAAGCGCCAACGATACAAATATCTTTATTAGTTTCATAAATTCAATGGTTTGTTAATCAGTAAATCTCATCAACTCATCAACTCATCAACTCATCAACTCATCAACTCATAATGCTTCTCCCCTCAATACTCGAATCCCATGCGGAGACCGAGGAAGGAAATCATGCGGTTGGTTTTCGCGATGCTGATGTTGGGGATGTCGCCCTCCACTTTCCATCCGCGCATCTGCTGAAGTGTGTAGCTGAGGGCAATTGTGAATGCCTTGCGGGGCTGACCCACTCTTATGCCCACTGACGGGCGAAGCATGAAGCCGTCGGAGCAGCTGCCGCCTATGTCAAAACTGTAATATGGCACTACCGTGCGGTATTCCCCACGCATCATGTTGCCGCGGATGTTGGCATATATCGGCATTGACCAGTGATGATCCGCGCGGCGTATCTCATTCTCCGTTTTCGAATACCAGCGCCCGCCGATGCCTACGCCGACACGCAGAAAATCGTTGAATCGCCAACCTGCTGTCACATCTATCTCCGCAAGTGCAAACTCCGGACTGTGAGTGCGAAGCGTATAGGCTCCGGCTGCTTCCGCTGCTATCCAGAAGCCTGTGTTGTTTTCAAGCACACTGTGCGACTCATAATTCCCGTTGCCCCATTCGGGGGTGCGGTTGGGCACATTATCCTGTGCCGATGCTGTCATGCATGCAGCTGCCGTCAGCATGGCGGCGGCAATGCTCTTGAAATTCGATTTCATGACAATGTTTTGAATTGTGTTATAATGCGATATAATGCGTTATGAAGCAATCCCTCAGAAACCGCTGCCGAGCGAACGGAATGCGTTGATGCCCTGGGATGTGAGATCTTTCTGAAGCTGTCCCTTGCTTACGCGGACCACGCAGGATACGCGATAACCCTTTTCGGTCTTCGTCACCTTGCGCGTGTCATCAACAATCTGCACATAGTTCATATATGAGCCGCCGGTGAAGAAGGGGTCGAAAAAGTCTATGTATTGGTCGAATACCATCGGGCTGCTTGCCAATGCCGGGTGTTTCGACTCCTCGCCGAAGCCCTGACGCCCCTTGTCGTTGTAACCCTTGAACAAAATGCCGTGCACGGCTGCCTTGCCGAGCATGGCATCTGTGACATCTTTCGTTTTTTTAGCATTGATTGATACCATAACCTTGGCATCGCCTCCACTATAGCCCGCTCCCTCAATGAAATATTCGGGAATGTCGCCCGGAATGGTGTTTTTCTTTGCCATGCAGAATGGCGCAGCTATCAGCGCCACAATAAGAAGTGTAAAAAGTTTTTTCATGAAGTATGTTTGTTGTTTAAAGTCTGTTTTATAATAAATTTAATATTAGAAGGCGCATGCATGAGCTGTGTTTGTCTCTGCAGAATCAGGAGCATAACGGCCTATGCAACTGATGAAGGAGGTAAAAGATGCCATAATGAAGGTCAGTCTTATGAAAACAAATTTATCAAACTTCTAAGTTTTCGTAAAAAGTTCAGACAACCTCATTAGTAATAACTGAAATTAAGATTGTTATATTCTTGTCATGGACGTTCCCTTCATGCGAAGATATATAATATACGTGAATTATCCAAAAATATGATATTGCAAATTTTATGAAAAAATATGTGGGGGGGTAAAACGCAGATAATCAAATATATAAGCAATAGCAGCATTAGGAGTTTTTAACATAAAAAAACAGACGATGCAATTTTGTATGCTTCGTCTGCTTTTTTCTGTCTTTTTCTTCTGTTTCATGAAACAGAACCTAAGGCTCCGTTTCATGAAAAATAGCGGCCTAAATTCCCCGTCCGTGGCAATTCTTATATTTCTTGCCGGAGCCGCAGGGGCAGGGATCGTTGCGTCCCACCTTAGGCTGGGTGTTGCGTATGGGGGCGCGTCCGGGCTGAGGCTGGCGGTAGCTGCTCTGCATGGCCTTGCGCTGGTTTTGCTCGTAGTCGTCGCTCGTGGTGGAATAGTTGGCGTTGGCGTAAGGATTATGAGTGCGCGGGGCTGCAAACTCGCGATTGAGCATCTGGCGACGCTGAGCCTCCTGCTGTGCCTGCGCCTCGGCCTGAGCACGAGCCTGCGCCTCGGCCTGCGCTTTGGCCTCCTCATAATCGGGCACTGCCAGCTTGCCGCGCATCAGGGTAGCCACC
>JAMPDQ010000035.1 GCA_023665575.1 Candidatus Amulumruptor caecigallinarius
ACAACCTCCAATCTCTAACCTCTAACCTCCTTGCTTTTCGCAAGTTGCAAACTTGCGAAAGTTGAACATATAAATTACTATTGGCCATGCATGCGACCCCTAATGCTATTTTTTTGAGACAGAGTGTTAAACCTTGATTATGCTTAAAAAGCGTCTATTTTTATATTATCGACTCTGAATTGACAGGCGTTAATGCAAATATAACATTTTTTATGAAACGAAGTCTAAGCATGTTTGGTGTTAAGTTTGGCAAGGTAGTTTTTAAGCCAGGAAGGCACTATCAGCGCGCCTATCACCATGTAGAGGTAATATGTGATGATTCGCCACAGCACAGCCATAACCAAGGCCAACCCGGCACCTCCAACGAGGTCCCCGTAATAATTGGAGAAAATCCATTCGCTCAATCCCGCACCGCCCGGCGAGGGGCTCACCATAAGAACCACCCAAATCACAAACTGTCGGGCAAGGATAATCCATTGATATCTGTCAGTGTCGGGAATGAATCCCAGAAACAGGGCATTAACAACAAAATATCTCGCTGTCCAGGCTATCATTGTGCCACAGAACACTTCCACCCAAAAGCCGAACGGCTTGCTACGCAATTCCTTTGAAGTGGCTGTCATATTATCTCCAAGGCCCGTAATCGAAGCGCTCCATTTTTTTAGAAATTTAAGCGATGCAAGTTTGTCAAGCACATGTCTTATCCACGCCGGTTTCCAGATTATTCCCATAAACAGAATGAATGTCCATACAGCGATAAATCCATATACAGCCCAGAATGTATATTTTATGCCGTGAGAAAAGGAGTCTGCTCCAGAACTGAAGATATCCTGATTCGTGGATATGAGCACAATTATCGGGCATGCAACTACGAAGAATAGTTCATCCATGAAAAGAGTGGTGAGCATCAGTGTGGTGGCGCGTCCAAAATCTATGCCCTCAGAGTTGAGGAAAACCGGACCCAGTGAACTTCCGCCGACAGCCGAGGGAGTGACGCAATTGGTGAATTCACACATCATGTCAACTCTCCAAGCCTGACCCCAACGCAGCTGTCTGTTAGTTAACGCACGAAATCGCCATGTAAGGCCGAAATCCCTGACACCCATACACACAAACCCAAGGAACACACAAAACAATGACCAGGGCGTAAACTCAATATGATGCCAAACTTCCGCGAGATTCTCCTTGCGCGCGTCATGCCAGAACAATAATGCCACCACGCCCATACCAATCGCAACAGGGAGTATCATCTTCCATATGGAAAACGACTTTGAAGCTGTATTCTGTGCTGTATTTTTCATTTGCCAACTTTTACCGGCACCTCTTGAGCAAGGTGTCATATCTATCTGCCACCTCTGCCACAACATCCTCCCAGCTGCGCACGAGGGTGGTTCTCGCACCTTCAGCTGCCATTCGCAATTCATCAGGGCGACTTTGCAAATACTCCACAAGAGCGGCAAACCTCAGCGGACATTTTTCAGTGAGGAATCCGTTTTTTCCGTCGCTGATAACTTCTGAAGCTGTAGAGCCGCGCAAAAGAATCGCGGGAGTGCCCATAGCCGCCGCTTCGCGAAGCACCAAAGGAGCGTTATCATAAAAAGAGGGGAAAAGAAATAAATCTGCTGCCGCATAATAGTGCGCAAGTGCTTTGCGATCGCGCACCACACCGTTAAGCCTGACATAATCCTCAAGCCCATATTCCCTTATCCGCTTTTTTATTTCATCAAAGGCATATCCGGTTCCGATAAAATTCATTCTGAATTTTATCCTCCCCCTCAATGCCCGGAGAGTCTCCACTATTATATCCACACCTTTCTCCCAGATATGTTGTCCCACAAAGAGAAGCGAGATTTCATCATCGGGAATGCCTGATTCTTTGCGTGCAAGACGTTTGTATTCCCATAAGTTGCCGGTTACCAACGATGCGAAATCATTGCCGTTTTCAACTATTGTAAGCGGCCCTTTGAATCCATATTCACGGGCGGTCTCCTCCACTTGCGCCTGAGGAATCCACACCTCATCGCATGCATTGAAAAAATCAAGAATTCTCTTCATGATTATTTTCACCATCCAAGGAGAATGTCTGAAAGAATGCGCGAGATCATCGCGATATTTTGAATGAAATGTTCCGATAAGAGGGACATTCTTTTTCCTTTTTACATACACCCCCAATCTCCCTGATGAGAATGGACAATGGGCATGGACAATTTTAAAATCTGTATCAAGCAGACGCTTCCAAATAAACGGGTCGCATTTCGGATAACCGTAACGATATGGTCTGCGCGACATTATGGGGAGAGAGAAAAATTTCATCACCGGTGCATCGCACTGTGTTGCAACCGGGTTCCATGGCGTAACAACACAGGGGGATTTTCCCATCTCTCCAAGCCAGTGCACATAATTTTCCACGGTTAGTGTCACACCATCAAGAATCGGAGGGAAACTGTCGTTGAATATGCCATATAAATTTTTTCCTGCCGGATGTTCAAACAGATTTGTCATAATAGATAGCACCTGTCGTCTATGTTACACAAAATGTTTTAGGGTCTGTATCAATGAAAAGATTACTTCAGTTCGGCATCTTTTGCTGATTTATCCAATCCAGCCGATCACAACCGAGAGGTTGCTCTCCCTATGAAATTGATTAAATTATCTCAAAAACAAGTTGCCCCTAATGTTGAATCTTCTATGGAACAGACTTTAAGTAACTGAAAAATATAAATTAGCAGATTAAATGAAGCTATTTTTGAGTTGATTTTTCGCTTAGTGAAGGAGCATATAAATATATGCTACTAAATATATGCTACTGAATCGCGAAGCAAAAACAACCAAGGAGAATGAATTTAATCGTTCAAGATATTTTTTATCTGCTTTTAAATGTATATTGGTTTATTTTTCTTAGCTACTTATAATTAAAACAATCTTTGCTTAAAATTGTTAAAATCGTGATGCGTGCCTCCAATCATTGTTGAAAATATTTCACACATCAAAAAAATCATCCCGAATATTTGGCAGATTCAAAAAGATTTTATAATTTTGTATCCGCAAACACAAGGGTTCCATGTCCGAGTGGTTAGGTACCGGTCTGCAAAACCGTTTACACCAGTTCGAATCTGGTTGGAACCTCAAAATTAATTGACATTTTAATCAAAAACAAGGATTCGGAAATTCCGAATCCTTATTTTATTTATAGCGCGAATATATTTCAACTCCCTTCTTTTTCGCTATGGCTATGTCTTCCGGATTTTTGGAATCCACACCATATTTCTTCAAATCGGGTATTACTACTTTCGTGCCGGGTTTGATTCGGTCCGGATGTCCGAGAAAGGATGCGTTTTCCATATAAATATAT
The DNA here is from genome assembly GCA_023665575.1 of Candidatus Amulumruptor caecigallinarius. Classification (GTDB taxonomy): domain Bacteria; phylum Bacteroidota; class Bacteroidia; order Bacteroidales; family Muribaculaceae; genus Lepagella. The sequence continues at coordinate 3,353 of JAMPDQ010000035.1, forward strand.
GGCCATAAATGGTAGTTACCATAATGGTCTTTAGCCATGGTGGTGAGATATCTTGTAGTTGATATTGTGTCGTAAGTCTTTTTGTCGGATGGTTCTGTCGCAACTATGTCGGCAGCATCCTCATTGCTGTTTTGCAGTGTCTTCACCTGATTTTGCTGTTCATCAATTCCGGTGTGATTCACATCACTTCCGACCCTTTGTCCTTTCAACAAGGTGGCCGGCTGTGTGTTTTCCTCAACTGTAACATCTGTTTGCGCTACCTCATCTGCCGAATAAAAACGATTGTAAAGAAAAAACGCGCTGACAGCCAATATCATGCCGGCCAACAATCCGGCCATAAAAAGCAACGGAGATTTCCATTTGCTGCGCTTCTGCTCCGCTTCTAATTCCTGATCCGTGATCAATTCCATCTCCCACCTCATTTCAGGCTCAGGCTCAGGCTCAGATTTCGACTTCGACTCCGGCTCGGGTTTTGGCTCCGATTCTGCCTCTGTCTCCGGCTCTGACTCCGTCTCAGATTTTAGTTCCGGTTTTGATTCCACTGCGCACTCCAATACATTCTTCGACTCCGGTTTTGGCATCGGCATCGATTCCGAGTCCGATTCCGATGCATCTTCCGGCAAAGTGTAAATTGAATAGTTGTTGGCATCCTTGTCATCTTCTGAAGAGGAAACAATTACCGGTTTGGATGCAATTCCAACGTTGGAATCAGCTTCGACAGACAAATCAGCTTCGACAGAGGAATCAGCTTCGATAACATCAATAAATTCCGCAGTGTCGTCAGCGAGCTCCACTGTCTCAAACATACTGAAAGGAACATTCACTTTTTCTGCCAATTCCTTTGACGGAATAAACACAATTTTTTTGTGAGACGGAATAACATTATCTTCGCCTGTTGACACGTTGACACTTTTGCGCGCTTCCACATCAACGGTTTTGAACACACCGAAATTTTTTATTTTTACAATTCCATCCTCAAGCAACCCCTCCTTAATGAGAGAAAAAAATTCCTTAAGGAAATCTTCCGATTCCTTTTTCGATGCGCCCCCCTGCAATGCGAGTTTGCCGACCAATGTAGCAAGTGTTATCTTTTCTTTCACGACTGCTGATTCACTTTTTGTTTGAAAATTGAAGAGGGTCTAAATATCAGGGCCAGCTTCGGCGGCACAAGCAACTTTTTGCCGGAAGCCGGATGGGTTGTAATCCTTTCCACCTTCATCTTTGACTCGAAATTTCCGAAAGAGGGCACTGCGACTGAGTCGCCTTCGACAACAGTGTCAGCAAACAAATCCTCCAGGGCGTCAATCATCCGCGAGACCTTCTCCTCGCTTAAATTTGTCTTAATTGTCAGTTGCCGTATAAATGTTTTCGAGTCCATATATGCAAATATACAAAAAAGTTGCCACTTGGCGTAAGATGCTTGCGAAAAAGTTGCGCACCACACTCCTATCCGGGGTATGGTGCACTTATATTCTATTCTTTAAATTTTATTTTTCCTTTTGCCGGTGCATTTGGTGGCTTATTTCAGCTTTAGCACCTGACCGGCCTCGATTCTGTCAGAACTGCTCAAGTCATTAAGCTTTCTAAGCGTGGTTGTCGACATTCCATAAGAACGTGCTATTGAAGAAAGTGTGTCCCCACGTTTCACGGTGTAGGTTGACTTTACAGCCGAAGCCAACTTATAAGTGTTCTGTCTGTCGGCATTTGCCAAACTTTGTTTGGGCGCGAAGTTGCGTGGCTGGGTATAAGTTGACTTTGAGAATGTGTATGTATCGGTATGGGTTGTTTTGTTGGCAAAATCGAAAATTGCGTTCGGATTGATTGCATATCCCATGTATCTGGTTTCGAAATGGAGATGCGGGCCTGTGCTTCGTCCGGTGCTTCCGCCAAGTGCGATGGGCTGTCCGGCTCTCACCACTTGGTCGGGTTTCACCAGAAATTTGTTAAGATGGCCGTAAACAGTTTCCAAACCATTTGGATGACGCAGAATCACATAGTTGCCATATCCTTTGGCCTCATAATTTGTAAGTCTCACTTTTCCATCAAAAGCGGCATAAATAGTGTCGTTTGAACGGATGCCGATATCCACACCCTTGTGCATGCGTCCGAACTTTGCCCGATACCCATAATTAGATGTCATTTTCCCCTTATGAGGGATGTAATACCCTGTCACATCGATTACTTTTGAGTTCGGTACGTCTGATTCTTTAAAGGGATTCACACGCTTGCTGTTCCAACCCTCGGTGTAGATGTCGATTTCAGGTTCTATATCATCGATGAGATCGATAAAGGCATTTTTCTCAACCAGCTTAATCTGGTCGTTGTTTTTGGCCCTGCTAGCCAAAAGATTCTTATGAGCCTGCGAATGGGGGTTTCTTGATGTAATTTTTTGGGCTGTGGCACCACCGACTGATACGAGTGCCATCAATGCAAATGTTATGAGAGATTTGAAATTCATCAGATTTATCTTAGAGTCTGCATGTATTATTAGATTTCGTCCTGTTCGTAGATAAACGAAACATTCTGCGGCGTGTAATCAAACACCTCTTCGGGCTTGAAGAAACGATTGATTTCAATTTCTGCATTTTCAGGAGAATCGCTTGCGTGAATAATATTAAGAGAACCGCTCATTGAGAAATCACCGCGGATTGTGCCCGGAGCCGCTTTCCGGCCATTGGTCACTCCCACCATTGTGCGGAACACACTGACCACATCAACACCGGCCAGACACACTACAATGACGGGGCTCGCAGTCATTGATTTCACGATAGAGGGGAAAAAGGGTTTGTCTACCAAATGCGCGTAATGCTCACGAAGAATTTTTTCATCGAGCTGCATCATCTTCATGCCGCATATAATCATTCCACGATTCTCAATTCGGCTAATAATCGCTCCCACCAAGTTGCGCTCTATGCATGATGGCTTCAATATTACTAAAGTTTTCTCCATGAATTTGTAAACATTTTTTAAGATTTACCCTTTGCTTTCTCTCAAAGTTATATAACCAACAATCAAATATGCAAGAAAAGTTTGTTATTTTTTCTAAAATTTTTGCTGTTTTTTTTCACCTGCATATCATAACTCCGCATATGATTGTCTGTTGGCTCATTATTTTATATTTAACATCTGATTCTATTTTTTTGCACACTTGTCGCAATGTGTGCAAAATTTTAGAAAATTAAATGTTAACGTTTGTTAATTCATTTTAAGCCATCCATTCTCAATATATTATATTTTTATTCGGTCTGATTATTCATTTTGACACTTCTTCGATTCTTGATGTAGACGTTGCAGCCGGAATCAGAACCCACATTGCATTTTCTTTGTTTATCTAAAGAGATGAATTTTCATCTCCCAGGTTGCAACTTAGGCTCCATTCCCTCAAAAAATGTTAAAGCCGGGGTCGCAAATTTGCAAGACGGGAGTAACTTTAACCGGGAGTTTGCACCCTCTGAGATTGAACATATTATCTCAAAAATAAGCCGCTTCCAATGTTGATTTTTTATAAACCTGTCCATAAATCACCCGACACAGAATTCACCACTATAAAAATCTGAAACCACATGTCAATTTCAAACATGACTCTCATATTGGCCGACACCCCGGCCACGGAGCAAATTCATAAAACCACACAGGCTGCACTGCAGCTCTCTGACACAGCAGAGGAGAGTTCCTATTTCATCGCACGAATAATGATGAACCTTGTGAAATGGATTCTTGATATATTCGGTCTCGACCATAATTCAACGCTTTTCTTCTGGCTATATGTGGTTGTTGTGTTCATTTTCGCATGGGTAATTGGCTCTATAATCAAGTGGACTGTCGTGCTCATATTGCGCAAAATGACACCTCATGTAAATTCTGCATTATACACTGAGCTGGTCAAGAAACATTTTTTCATAAAATCATCCAGAATTATTCCGGCCATCCTGTTCCTGATTCTGATTGAATTTACCCTTTATATGCACACTTCAACAGCATCCTGGCTGACCCGATTAACTCTGATATATGTTGTAATTACCATCTCTTTGTCTCTTTGCATACTTGCCGATTCCATATGGTATACAATCAACATGCGCGAAAACAAGCGCAAATTGCCTTTAAAAGGCTTGGTTCAAGTGATTAAATTGCTCATCTGGATATTTGCAACAATCGCCATGGCAGCCATTTTGTTTGATAAATCTCCGGCAAGACTGCTTGCCGGTCTCGGGGCATTTGCCGCGGTGTTGATGTTGATATTCAAGGATTCAATTCTTGGAATCGTTGCGGGTGTGCAGCTTGCCGAGAATGATTCGCTACATGTCGGTGACTGGATATCCGTGCCGAATTCCCAAGCAAACGGCATAGTGAGCGAAGTGTCACTCACAGATGTAAAGATTATTAATTGGGATAAAACCATTTCAACAGTTCCTCCCTACACTCTTATATCATCAGGTTTCAAAAATTTCAGAAACATGCAAGAGTCTAACACCCGACGCATTCAGCGCTCTTATATGATAGATGCCGACAGTGTGGTGGAAATCACGCCGGATATGCTTGAAGAATTCCGGAAAATTCCATTCATGTCTGACTGGATTGACACAAAAATCAAGCAGCGCAATGCAGGCAACGAACAGAATGTCAATAATGAGGAGGGGCTGGCCGACGGCACTATCGACACGAATCTCGGCATGTTCCGTGCATACGTCACAATGTATCTGAATAACAATAAGAATATCGACAAGTCGAGTACACTCTTTGTCACCACGCTTGCACAGACTTCTGTTGGAATACCATTGCAGATATATTGCTTCACCAACACATCATCATGGATTCCGTATGAAGGCATTCAGGCTTCCGTGTTCGAACATTTGGCTGTCATGATGTATCGCTTCCACCTTTACACATATGAGAGTGCATCGGGTCGCGACACAATTATTGATGGTGTGCTAAGCGCCGGCAAGACTCCGGAGCATTTGTTTGGAATGCCCTATCCCACTTTCGACAACAGTGGAACTCCGCCCCATCCGGGAGTGCCGCCTGAGGGAATGTATCATTGAAACAAAGTCTGCGATTGGAAAAATCGCAGACTTTATTTCAATCATTGATGGCTGATAGTTGAAGGATTGTGAATTGTGAATTACAGATTATATCTTGCAATCACATTTGGTTTATGGCCATGCGCAAAAGGGTAAGGTGTTCCAAAAGAGTTTTGACATCTGAAAGCGGCAACATGTTTGCACCATCGCTCTTGGCAACTGCCGGATTCTGATGAGTCTCCATAAAGATGCCATCTGCACCTGCAGCGATGCCCGATCTGGCAATAGTGGAAATAAGTTCAGGACGACCGCCGGTCACTCCGGAAGCGCTGTTAGGCTGTTGAAGCGAGTGGGTGATATCCAGAATCACCGGACATCCACATGAATTTTTCATCACAGGAATACCACGCATGTCGACAACCAAATCACCATATCCGAAAAATGTTCCTCTTTCTGTAATAGCCACATTTTGATTGCCGTTTTCAGTGATTTTTTCACAAGCAAAAGCCATTGATTCCGGTGAGAGGAATTGTCCTTTTTTAATATTCACCATTTTGCCCGTAGCAGCAGCAGCAATCAGAAGATCTGTCTGGCGACACAGGAATGCGGGGATTTGCAATATATCCACATATTCTGCCGCCATTTTTGCTTCATCAGCCGAGTGTATGTCGGTCACTACCGGAATATTGAAAGTGTCGCGCACCTTACGCAATATTTTGAGCGCCTTTTCATCACCGATGCCGGTAAAAGAGTCGATACGGCTTCTGTTAGCCTTGCGGTAGCTTCCTTTAAACACATAGGGGATATCAAGTGCAAAGGCAATTTCAAGCACATGTTCCGCGATATCGAGAGCCATCTCTTCACCCTCGATTACGCATGGGCCTGCTAACAAAAAGAAATTTCCTGTTTTGCTTGATTCAATATATTTTCTTATATTTTCCATATTGTAAATCTGATTTCGAAGTTACAGGGATCAGATGGTCTATGAGTTGATGAGTTGATGAGTTGATGAGTCTATAAGTCTATAAGTCTATGAGTCTATGAGTTGATGACTTTAAAGACTTTATTTGTCCCCACTATTTCCTGCCCCTAATTCCCAACTCCTAATTCCATATCCGTGTGGGTTGCGCACAGAGCGTATAAGGCTGCTGTTTCTGTTCGCAGACGTGTGGCTCCGAATGTAACCGGCTTGAAGCCGGCATCCACTGCCATCTTTATTTCCTCCGGTGTAAAATCACCCTCTGGACCAATAAGAATTGTAATGTCATCGCGCCCGTTATAGTCTGTAGCGAATTTTATTCTTGGGTAGTTGCTGTCGCAATATCCCACATATCTGGCAGTAGAATTCCCATTGAGGATTAACTCTTTTACCGGCATTATTTCCACAAATTCAGGGAGTGTGGCCTTGAGGCTCTGTTTCATTGCAGATATCAAAATCTTTTCCAGGCGTTCGCGCTTCACTGATTTCCGCACACTGTTGTGACAGTCAACAAAAACAAGTCTGTTTACACCAATTTCCACGCATTTTTCTACGAGCCACTCCATGCGCTCCATGTTTTTTGTAGGTGCCACAGCGAGTGTGATGTTAGGCTGCCAATGCAACTCTTCAATGCTTTTGGATAGTATCTCTACACTTGTGCGGTTGCGGTGGGGATTGCAGATTTCACATTCATATACGCCCCCCTTTCCATCCACCACACTTATTCTGTCACCGGCCTTCATACGCAGCACTTTGCAGCAATGAGCCGACTCCTGCTCCGGCAGAACACCGGTTACTTCAATATCGGGAGCGTAGAATCTTATCATTACACGTTGCCATTTTCAACCACCAATCCGGCCGGATCAGCATCCGCGCCGGCCGTGTCAAGAGACACTTTTACCCCTGCCCTGTTCTTATCGGAATCCTTGAATATGATCCAGAAGAGAACAGCCACAACAAGCGCATAGCCCGCAAAGCAATACCATGACATTTTCCAACCCTGAAGAAGCACCATGGGGTCTGTTCCTTCAGGATAGTCGTTTACAAAATGATTCACGACGCCCTGAGCTGCAAGAGTGCCGATAGTGGCTCCGATGCCGTTGGTCATGATCATGAAGAGTCCCTGGGCACTGCTTCTCATGGAAGGGTCAGTCTCATTGTCGACATAAAGCGAACCCGAAACATTGAAAAAATCAAACGCCACTCCATACACAATCATTGACAATATAAAGAGCCACACACCCTGACCGGGATTTCCAAGACCGAAAAATCCGAAGCGGAACACCCATGCAAACATCGCTATCAACATCACACCCTTTATTCCGTATTTTTTCAAGCAAAAAGGAATAAGAAGTATACATAATGTTTCGCTCAGCTGCGATAAGGAAATGAGAAGATTCGCATTACGTGCGAAGAAGTTGTGGGAATATGCTTCTATATTGCTGAAGAATGTTATAAAAGGATTTGCATATCCATTAGTGATTTGCAACGACACTCCAAGCAGCATGCTGAATATAAAGAACACTGCCATTTTTTTCTGTTTAAACAGGGAAAATGCTCTCAGGCCGAGGGCATCCGTAAGAGATGTGGAGGCAGCCTTGTTGGTGGGACATGCCGGCATTGTTAAAGCGAACACCGCCATTAACAAACTGAATCCCGCCGACATGAAAAGCTGCATGTAGGATGTCTGGAATTTTGCATCTTCCGGACCGATGAAGTTCACAAGAAGCATAGCCACAATAAATCCGATTGTTCCCCAGATTCTGATTGGCGGGAAATGCTTCACAGTGTCGAGACCGACACCTGACAGGGCGGAATATGCCACGGAGTTGGCAAGGCCGATAGTAGGCATAAAGAATGCCACACTGCATGTGTAAAATGTAAAGAGAGGCGCGAATTCGATTGCGTTGTCGGCAGCAAGGGTCGATGCGCAATACCATCCGGCAAGCCCCATGAATATAGCAGCGAGCAAATGACAAAGGCTCAGCATTTTTTGTGCCTGGAGCCATCTGTCGGCAAGAATGCCGATTATTCCGGGCATAATTAGCGAAACTAATCCTTGCACAGAATAAAACCAGCCTATTTGTGCGCCGAATCCATATTTACTTAAGAAATTGCCAAGAGAGATGAGATACGAGCCCCACACCGCGAATTCGATAAAATTCATTACGGCCAGGCGCACTTTGAGCGAGGTATTAGATGCCATAAGTCAATAGCTGAATTGATAGGTTAAAGCTGAATTTTGTCATTGTCAACAAATTTAATCTATTTTTGCGTAACATCAAAATCAAGCCACATATCAAGCATGATTCAGTCTCTGTTTCATCACATCCTTGCGGCCTCTATAATTGCCATTCTGGATGATATGGCAATCGTATGGTCTGACATGATTTCTACAATCCCGAGCTTATCAAGCCTGTTCAATTCCGCTTCCATAATATCATGCGGAATGCCGGGCAATTCAAAACCGACGCGGTCAGAGATGCTGAGTGTGATATCTTCCGCATAGCGAGAAGTATATACATCTATAATAAATGCCAGCATCGTCAACACATCTATTTTCCCTATGTTGCCAAACCATCTTTCCGCACCCTGGGCACGATAAGAGAGGAAATTGAGACAATTCATCAGATAAATCTGGTTTGTCTGCAACATCTTCATATATTGTGTTTTTGAGAATTGCATAATGCCGCATTTACTGATGGCTGTCACCTCGCGGGCAGAGGAATTGTCAAGCCCGAAAAGATTTTCAAATCCGATGCATATTCCCTTTTCAACAGATTCCGTAAGAACAAGAGATTTGTTCAAGAGCGCGTGCTTCACAGATACACGCCCCGACAATAGGCAAGTTATCATGTTGCAGGTCACATCGCTCTCCATAATGATTTCACCCGGATTAAAAGACCTGAACGAGAGATATGTTTTTTCAAGAAAAGATGAGATGGCATCATGCGATACTCCCTTGAACAAAGGCAGACTCATTAATATTTCATACATTGAATACATTACGCCGTAAAGTTGTAAGACCACATGTCATAAAATTTTTAAGCCCCGGAGGATCGCATCCCTGAAGCTGTTTCAAGCTTGCTTCAAAAAAATCAGGCTTCTGAATTGCCAATATATTTTTTATAAAACTGACTCTAAAACAAAAGGATTATCTTTCGATAATCCTTTATTGGTAGTCGATCCGGGACTCGAACCCGAGTCTCCACCGTGAGAGGGTGGCGTGCTAACCGCTACACTAATCGACCGCTTATTGGGCTTCCCCTTTTTGCTTTGCAAAGTTAAGACATTTTTTTTGAATCAGCAAAATTTTTATCATTAATTTTTTTAGTTTTATTTTGCCAATTTATTCACAGCACTTACAATCAATTCAGACTGTGACCTTTAAACCATCATAAGCCGGTTGCACATTTTCAGGCAGCCTTCGGCACAAATCGAAATGTCTGCCGATTTCATGGCTTAAATGTGTGAGATATGTGGTTTTCGGCCTAACCTCTTCAACAAGCGCCAACGCCTCTGCAAGTGTGAAATGCGCAAAATGATCCTTGTCTCTAAGCGCATTGACTATCAATACATCCAGATTCTCAAGCTTCTCCTTCTCTGATGGCTCGATATATTTGGCATCCGTGACATATGCAAATTTGCCAATACGATATCCATAAATGGGCATTTTGCCATGTAACACCTCTATTGGCTCTATTTTTACTCCCTTGATAAAAAAGGGATTATTCCCTATTACATGCATTTCAAATGCCGGCACTCCCGGATAGGGATGCTGACTGAAGCAATATGCCAGCCTGTCTCTTATGGCAATCTCAACATCCTCCCTCACATATATGGGCAACGGAGCTTCTCCACAATACGGACGAAGGTCTTCCAACCCTCCTATGTGGTCAAAATGGTTGTGAGTCACAATTACCGCATCTATATCATAAATATGATTGGCTATTGCCTGCTCCCGAAAATCAGGGCCCGGATCTATCAGCAGATTTAAGCCCATTGTCCGAACCAACACCGATGCTCTCATCCGATTGTCGTGCAAATATGGAGATGTGCACACGCTGCAGTCACAACCTGCTTCCGGCACTCCCTTAGATGTGCCGGAACCAAGCACTGTGACATGTATCCGGGTGTCGATATAATTCACTTCCGGATGCAGATTTATTCTGTATTTTCGTCTCACGGCCTTCCTTACATCTTCAGCAAGACGCATAACATCTTGCGCCGTTGCGTCCCCGTCATTCACAATTACAAGAGGTTGCTTGTCATATACTGATGCACCGCCCACCCTGTGCCCTTTCATACCCGCATGGTCTATAAGCCATGCTGCCGACACCTTTACCAGGTTGTCATTTATGGCATGTCCGGCAATCCTTTCACCGGTTTCCTCACAGACAGTCTCCAAAAACGATTTGTTCACTACCGGGTTTTTAAAAAAACTTCCGGCACTCCCGATTTCTTTCGGGTTGGGCAATTTGGAATTTCGCACCTGCACCACACGGTCGGCCACCTCGCGTATTGTCGGCTCATGGCCAAGCTCATCTTTTAATGATTTTAAAGGACCATATTCGAGTTGCCTTCCCTTTTCATCGGGACGCAACCGGAATGACACACGCAAAATTGCATATCTTCCCCTCGCCTCCCGCTTGAACACACTTTCGCGATATCCGAAACCACACTCCTCAGCTGTGAAACGGCGCACAATGCGTGTGTGCAAATCAAAACATTCCACGGCATGAATCATATCTCCCGCCTCAACGCCATATGCCCCGACATTTTGAACAGCTGAGGCACCTACTTCTCCCGGAATGCCGGCCAGATTTTCAAGCCCTGCGAGACCTTCATTTATCGTACGCTCCACAAATTCACACCAATTTTCACCCGCGCCGGCAATTGCATAAACAGTTTCGCTATCTTTTTTATAAAATCTGATACCCCTTACTGCAGAGTGAAGCACCAAGCCGTCATAGTCGGAAAGGAATAACAAATTGCTTCCACCACCGATATGAAACACTTGGTTGTTAAGAAACACTTCGCTGCGAACTATTCGAAGCAAATCATGCTCCGAAGAATATTCGGCATAATATCGCGCTTTTACGGGGATGTTAAAGGTTGTATGATGTGTTATATCTTTGTTTTCTTCTATCATTTTAATTACATCTAAGAGTCTGTTTCATCGTCTGAAGTTCACCAGCAATCCATCTTCAAAGCGCAAAAATGCGCCATCCTTGTATCTCCATATATCAATTGTGGAATTCCAGTCATGACCGGCTTCAACATCTGTTGGATTGCCAAGGGAAAGTTTACACTCCTCCTTTGTCATTCCATTGCGAACATCCCCACTTTGAATCAGTTGCCACACTTCATCGCTGATATGTGCATATTTAATCCGTGGATCAGCAATGGAAAAGAGTGCGCCAAAAGTGCGGCTTTCCACTCCGGCCGCCCTCTTCTTATGCAGATTCATATACATGGAATGCACTGAGCCATTGCCGCTGTCAAAAATAACAGAAATGGGAAAAACCATATTTCCCGGCACAACGTCAATGATTGTTACGGGCCAATATTTGCGTCCCTTCACCGTTTCGCCTCCTTTGTCATACCATAGAGAGGTAGCTGTGAAAAGGTGGCGTCCGACAAGTAATTTCCGGCATTGTTCCACAACATCACAGTCCACAATCATTGGCACGTCAAGCGATGTCATTTCTCTTAAAGCAGACTCAATGTTTTTGCCTGTGTTAAATTCATATATGTTTCCATCTATAACGAATTTCACTACTGCTACTGAATCTCCACCCGGTGTCATTTTAAGATCCACTCCATCGTATAGCAATTTTTTTTCCACCATATCATTATTGACAGAAACGCTTGCAACATCAACGGGGGGGGCAAGAATGAGCCTGATGCGATTGTCAACCACGACAAACTCACGCCCCGGCTTCCAGTCGGCAATAACGGGTGCTTTCACTGAGTCAATCAGCAGCTCTTCCGGCAGTCGCTCGAGCAACTTTTGTTCAGCTTTTGTCATGGTAATTGTTTTCGTGCCTTCAATTCCTGTGCTGCAACCTAAAAACAACAGCGGTGCGAAAATACAGACAAAAAAGCTATATGCTAATCTTAAATGTATATATTTCATAAGTAACACGGAAAAATTGAGAATATGGAATCAAATGAGATTCTCAATCTTTTACAAATTTAATTAAAATATTTCGAAAAACTTTGCAGTTTAAAAATAATTTACTATCTTTGCACTCGCAAAACGGAGGCGGGATAGCTCAGTTGGTTAGAGCGTCGGATTCATAACCCGGAGGTCCCGAG
>JAMPDQ010000036.1 GCA_023665575.1 Candidatus Amulumruptor caecigallinarius
TTGTTTTTTTGCAACAATTACATTGTAGTTTTACAATGGTTGCCTCACTAACCTTTCTAACTTCCTAATTCTAACCTTCAAGATTCCAAGTTGCTTGCAATTTGCGAAACTTGAGTTACATAAATAATAACATTTGTTGAAAGAAAATTTTTTTGTAATTTTGCAGTGCCGTTCACAAAGAGCGGTGAATTAATGATAGCAGCAAATACAGCGTTAAACGCGACATTGGCGCATGTGCAAAACTACGCGTTCAAGGAAAACTGGAAGAGCACGGCAGGCTATGTTAGTCTGATCTGATTTAGAATTTGTTTCTTAAAAACAGTTGCATACCATCGAGACAGACGGACAGCAACTTCTATCCATTATTCATCAACACATATTATACATGATTTTATGAACAATCTGCGATTGCTCGCGGTGCTGCTCAGTGCGGCTCTGTCGGGCTCGGGAATGTGCGCTTTCAGTCAGGACTCTACAGTAATAACCCTTGAGCGATTATTTGAGAGTGCCGAACGGAACAGTGTGCAATTACGCCCATCTTTTTCGGCTGAGAAGGGAGCCTCTCATGAAATAAGTGTGGCTCGCGCCGAAAGGCTGCCCGACATAAATGCCTCCCTTTCATTTAGCTGTATTGGCGACGGCTTCACAACAAAACGGAATTTCTCCGACCGACAGAAAGCGCCTATACCACATTACGGCAACGCTTTTTCGTTCAGTGTTATCCAGCCCGTATATGCGGGCGGTGCCATCACTTCAGGCATACAGCTTGCCGAACTCCGACTGACGGCTTCGCGATATGCCACTGAGCTGCAGCGCGATAATATTCGCTTTCAGCTCACCGGCTTTTATCTTGATATTTATAAATATACAAATCTAAGGAGTGTTGTGCATAAAAATATCTCTCGCGCGAAGCAAGTGCTTGACGAGATGCGTGCCAGATATGAACAGGGCGTGGCTTTGCAGAACGACATCATCCGATACGAGCTGCTTGTGTCAAATCTTGAGCTGCAACTGGTAAAAATCAACAACACAATAGACATTCTCAACAACAATCTTGTCACTATCGCCGGAATGCCTGCCGGAACTGTCATAGTGCCAGACTCTGCAATTCTTGAAAAGGCGCTTCCCTTGCAGGGAGAAACGACATGGCAGGCTGAGGCTTCTGTCAATTCGCCCCTTCTTAAGCTTGCGCAGTCAAAGGTTGACATTTCCCGAAAGTCTGAGCAAATAATCAAGGCGGGGCGTCTCCCCAAAATCGGATTGCAGGCCGGCTGGAGCATCGACGGCCCGATTCTGGTGGAGGTGCCGCCTATAAACCGTAATCTAAGCTATTGGTTTGCAGGAGTCGGTGTCAGCTATAATATATCGGCACTATTTAAATTAAATAAATCTGTGTCGCAAAGCCGAGCGGCGACACTACACGCTGTCGATGAGCTTGAGGCGGCAAAGGAGAATACCGAACTTGCGGTCAGAGCCGACTACATACGCTATCTTGAATCATACGAAGAGCTTAACACGCAGCATAAAAGTGTGGAGCTTGCAGAGAGAAACTACAACACTGTGTTCACGCGCTATTCTGCCGGCATGGCACTCATATCTGATATGCTTGATGCAGCCAATTCAAAGCTTGACGCCGAGCAGCAGCTTGTCAACGCGCGCATAAACATAATCTACTATTATTATAAATTACTATTAACATCAGGAAAAATATGAAACGCCATACAAAAAAGATACTCTCTTCTATAATCGCCCTAACTGTGATTATTATTGCATGCGTGTGCGTGGCATCAAGGTTTATCCGGTTGGGAAATGTAGAATTTACTGACAATGCGCAGGTGCAGCGGCAGATTGTGCCCGTAAACAGCCGGGTGCAGGGCTATATTGCGGAAATCCGTTTCAAGGAATATCAACCGGTGAAAAAAGGAGATACACTAGTCATTATTGATGATGTCGACATGCGTCTGCGGGTGGCTCAGGCAAAAGCCGATTATCAAAATGCAATTGCCGGACGCACAGTCGCAGACCGCAGTGTGGGTGTCGCTTCCGCGAATGTCGCTGTGAGCGAGGCCTCAATTGCAGAGGCAAGGGTGCTTATGGAGAATGCGGCCGTTGACCTTGAACGCTATCGGAAACTATTGGAAAAAGATGCTGTTACCCGTCAGCAATATGATGGGGTGGAAACGGATTACAAGGCCAAGAAAGCCAGATTTGAGATGTTGGCGCGCCAGAGCTCGGCAACATCATCGGTAGTTGCCGAAACCCGACAACGCATATTCCAGAATGAAGCGGGGATTGAACTCGCCAAAGCGTTGCTAGAAACTGCGCAGCTCAATCTCTCATATACAGTTATCACAGCTCCGTGCAACGGCTATGTTTCACGCAAGGAGATACAAACGGGCGAGCTCGTGCAGCCCGGACAGACGCTTCTAGACATTGTGGATGACTCGGAGGTGTGGATCACCGCCAACTATAAAGAGACACAGCTGAAACATATTCACCCCGGAAGCGAGGTTGAAATCAAGGTTGATGCCATTCCCGCCAAGACTTTCACGGGAAAAGTGGTTTCATTATCTACAGCTACGGGAGCCGCGTTGTCTTTGCTGCCGCAAGACAACTCAGCGGGAAATTTTGTGAAGGTGCGTCAGCGCATACCTGTGAGAATTGAATTGGCAGACAATGCCGAACTCAGTCTTCTGCGTGCCGGCATGAATGTGGAATGTGAAGTAAAATATTGATATGGGAGATTGGCACGGGCCTCGGGGGCCTTTTGACATACCGGATGTTCCGGACTATGTGCCGCGAAGATTAAAGCCCTGGCTTTTTATCTTTTTCGTGCTGATTGTGCAGCTTTCCGGTGGTATTTATCTTGCTGCGGCCACCGATATGGTTGGCTCTACGGCGCTGATGCGTGAAGATATATTGATGGCCGGATATGCATCGCTAGTCGGAATGTCTGTAAATTTTGCCGTGATGTTTCGGTTGAAGTTCCGGTTTTCCAACAGGGTAGGGCTGCTTGTGTGCGGAGCAGTGCTTATTGCCGCGAATTTTATTTGTGCCAACACCACAAGTGTTCCGCTGCTGGTAGCCACATGTTTTGCCGCAGGCTGGTTTCGCATGTGGGCAACATTTGTGTGCAACTCCACAATCCAGCTTTGGCTCACCCCTGTTCGCGATATGGCTGTATTTTTCTGTTATGTCTATCTTGTCGTAGATGGCGTGATTCAGTTGAGTGGCATCGCAACCATTTACACGGCATTCTTTTCCCGGTGGGAGTATATGCATTGGATTGTCATCGGTTTGCTTGCATTTATGATGCTGATGGTGTTGATATTTGTCAAGCCTGTAAAGGGTCCCTTGCAGATACCGCTTTTGGGTGTCGACTGGATAGGCGCTGCGCTATGGAGTGTTTTCATGTTGTGTTTCACTTTTATATGTGTTTACGGCAACTTCTATGACTGGTGGAAGTCGGAAGAAATAGCCGGAGCCGCAATCCTGAGTGCAGTCTGCCTTGCAATCAATCTTTGGCGCGCTTCTTTTCTTCGTCATCCATACATATCATTTGCAGCTATGACTAATCGCAATGTCGTAAGGGCCGGCTTGATATATATGGTTTTCTTCACCCTCACAGCCACCGAGCATGTATTTGAACACAGCTATGCAGCTGCAATTCTCGGTTTTGACGAGCCCAATCTAATCGACCTTAATTGGTATGTGTTTGCCGGTATTATAGCGGGATGCGCATTTACATATTTCACGTTCGCCTTGCATAAGTGGAGATATAAAACAATGACTGCGATTGCATTTGCTTTTGCGGCCATATATCTCAGCTGGTTCTATTTCATGATAGATTATGGAGTAGAGAAGGAGATGCTTTTATTTCCGCTTTTCATCCGGGGGGTTGCATCAGTGATTATCTCGATTGTATTCCTCACATCGATTGTGCAGAGCGGATTGGATTTCTTTGTTTTTCCCCAGGCGTTGACAATAAATGGTTTCACGGGGGCGGTGATGGGTGCCACACTCGGGCCGGCGCTTATCGGGGAGCTTCTGCGGCATACAATTGCAGAAAATGCCGAGCTCATTAGTGTGCGATTCACTGATTTTCACGCTGTAACCGCCCACATTCCGATGAGCCGGCTTTACGGCATTGTTCAGCAGCAAGCTCTGGTTGTATCAATGAAAGAAATATATGGCTGGCTGCTTATCGGGGCAATTTTGTCGTTGGCGATTATTGCCGTATGTTACGGGTCGCTACGTCCTTCGGCGATTTTTCCCAAGTGGCGCACAATCCGCAAGATATTCCGAAAAGAGGCAAAGTCAGCTTTTTGAGCGGAAGCGGCCGAAGATGTAGCCGGAGATTTGCTGAAGTTCGGGATTGCGGGTAATCTTAGCAAGTGCGATGTAGCTTAATGTTCCGGAAGCTGTCATTAAAACCAGATGCAATCCGGCCGGTCCGGGCGTGCCCTCTATCCCGATGCACACGGCGAGCATTGCCAGCGACATGAATATTGGGGGGAGCATGCCCGATATCAGAGTTGCCACCGATATTCCGGTGGCTCTGACAGTCATTGCCAGCACAATGAAATATGTGATTGCAGAGGCTCCCAGCTGTCCCCACACAAGCAGGGGCACACTGTGCCACCACACGGTTGCGAAGATTGCGACAATCGTGAGAATATCTTTCACAATCTCTACAATGAAAATGCGGCGAGCATATCCCAGCGAAAGCATAAAGTTGGTGTAAAGGGAGATAAGCACCACAAAGATGCCGCGGATTGTCAAAATCTGAAAGAGTATGATTGCGGAGTCCCATTTGTCGCCAAACAATGTGTGAAATAGGGGAGTGCCGACAGCGGCAATGCCAATCATAACGGGAAAAAGAACGAAAGCTGTGAATCGGTTGATTCTGCATACATAGCGTTTGAAATTCGGCGGGTCGTCTTGAAATTTCGACAGCAGCGGCACAAAAGATGCCGTCAGCACCTGGGAAATTGATGCGCTCCCCATCTTGCTCCATTTGTCGGCCTGAGTGTATACACCAAGCGCAGCGAGGTTGTAGAAGGCTCCGATCACAAAGGAATAGATATATAGAAAGAAAGTGTTGAGCGAAGAAGAGGAGAATACGCTGAATCCCATTCTCCACATCGGTTTCAATGCTTCAAGATGAAATCCGGTGGTGGGCCGCCAATGTCCGGTGAGCCACAGCCAGGCTGATTTCACTGCCGACATCGTGACAGTTTGCCACACAAGAGCCCATGCGCCATATCCTGTGACGGCCAAAAAAATACCCACCACTCCCGAGAAGCTGAGCGCAATCATGTTGGCGAGAGCAATCTGCTTCACATTCATGTTTTTCATCAGCCTGGTGGTCTGTACCATTCCGAGGCCATTGAGCACAAAAGAGAGAAACATCACTCTCGACAGAGGCACAAGCGCAAGATTATTTTGAAAAATCCGGGCTATGAGCGGGGCGCAGAAAAAGAGAATTGCATATATGATTATGCTGACAGAGAGATTGAACCAGAAAATTGTGGAAAAATCTCTTTGCGAAGGGTTTTTGCGCTGCAGCAGAGCTGTGCCGAAGCCGCTGTCAACAAATAGATTGCCGAATGCTTGAAACACAAGAAGCGCGCCAACCAGGCCAAAGTCTTCTTTCGACAGAAGGTTGGCGAGCACAATTCCGGTAACAGCATACAGAATCTGCGAAGAGAATCTGTCGATGGTGTTCCATTTAATGGTTCTCGCAGTTTTCAGCTTCAGCGAGGGCTCGGCGTTTGTTGACAACCCCATTGTGTGCGTATCGCTTACTGCTCAAGCGCTTCGGGAAGTTCTCCTTCTTCAAGGTGCTCGATGCGTGCGCCCCCCATCTTCTTGATTACCGGGGTGCCGTAATAAAAAATCTTGGTGGTGCCGATTCCTTTCACATTGAGATTACTCTGCGGGCGGCAGCCAATTGTGCCGGTGCCGACCACCTTGCAATTCACATCAACGGCATTGAGATTGTCAGCTTGAATCACACCGGTGCCCATAAGCGTGAAATTGGCTTTGTGGCAATTGCCTCTCGCCACAATTGTGCCTGCTCCCGTCTCAATGCCGGCGCTGAACTGTGTGGAATTCACATTTTCACATATGATGCGACCATTGCCGACGAGCTTGACCGAAAGTTTGGGTGAGGCCACACCGGGTTCAAGCAGAAGGGTTGCGTTGCCGTCATTGGTGGCAGAAACAAGAAAGTCGGAATATACATAAATTGTGGGAAGGGGCTTGGTATGATTGTCGGTCATCACCTCCTTTATGGTGAGTTTGCCTCCGGATGCTGAAAGCTCTATTGCGGAGTCAAGATTTCTGTCAGATTCATAACGGGCATAGCCCACAGAGTCGGGCAGATTGCGGTAAACCACATTTATGTCGCCGCGCACCGAGAGCTTGTCGAAAGGCCCGGTACGATATTCCACAATTTCGGCAAATACCGTTGATGTTGCTACTGCGAGAAGCGCTATGAATGAATAAATTTTTTTAGTGTTCATGACGTTGACAGGATTCTTTTAAGATTCAGTATTTTTACAGGCTTTAATCTGTAAATTGAAGGTTATTAGGTTATTAGGCTGTGAGGTTATGATTAATCTTGCCACTTGCTTATGCAAATATAAATAAATGTCACAACTTTCGCAAGTCTCCCGGATAAACCATATATTATAATATGCTCAGGTTTTGGAGGTTGTCAGCAACTTGCTAAAATAGATAAACTGTCAGCCGCCACAGGTAAATTTGCAAATTTACAATTTAATATTGTCTATGATTTCAAGTAGCTCTGCCTCCGTATCGGCTCTCAGCATCCGGATTTTGGTTTCCCGGAAATTTGGGATTCCCTTGAATAGAGGAGATGAGGCAAGGTGGCGCCGGATGTGGAGAATTCCTCGATATTCATCTATTCGCTCTATGCTTTCGCTTATCTGGCGTTTAAGAAGCAAAATTTTTTCTTTAATGCTGAGCGGGGTGCATGAGCCGGTGTCGAGCAGTTGCCTCACATCTCTGAAAATCCAGGGTGCGCCAAAGGAGGCCCGGCCAATCATCACAGCGTCCACACCAAAATTTTCAAAAGCATCGCGCGCTTTTTCGGGGGTGGTGATGTCTCCGTTTCCAATCACCGGAATCTCCATTCGGGGGTCAGCCTTCAGCTCTCCAATCAGTGTCCAGTCGGCTTCGCCGGTATACATTTGCGAGCGTGTGCGGCCATGCACTGTCAGAGCCTTTATGCCACAATCCTGAAGGCGGGGGCCGAGGTCGGTGATAATCTTGTTTTCACAATCCCAGCCGAGCCTTGTTTTTACAGTTACAGGCAGGCTGACAGCCTTTACTACAGCCGAAGTAACAGCCAGCAGTTTCGGGATGTCGCGGAGCATACCCGCTCCGGCTCCTTTTGAGGCAACCTTTTTCACGGGGCAGCCGAAATTCAGGTCGATAATATCGGGATTTGCACGCTCCACGATTTTTGCGGCCTCCACCATGGCCTCTTCATCGCGGCCATAAATCTGGATAGCCACGGGGCGTTCCCTGTCATCAATTGTGAGTTTTCGAGTGGTGGATGCAATGTCGCGCACAAGAGCCTCCGCAGAGACAAATTCGGTGTATACCATCGAGGCTCCCATTTCCCGGCATATCAGCCGGAATGAGGGGTCAGTGACATCTTCCATAGGGGCAAGCACCACAGGGCGCACGCCCAAATCAATATCGGCAATTTTCATATCTCATCAACACATCAATACATCAACACGTTCGTCCGGTCAAGACACGCTGAGACGCGACATTTCAGATCCGGCAATCAGTTCAGCCATCTCCCGCAATTGCCCTGACGTGACGTTCCTGATTTGCTCGGCGCGCCATTCCGTTGACAGTATTTCCCCATATCTGAGCAGCGATGTGGCAGCCCCGGCAATGGAATTTTTCCTACTGTCGCTTCTCACAAGGAGCTGTCCGCAATATTGCTCGCGTGCTTTTGCAAAGGCTCTTTCCGATAATGTATTGCCTGCGAGATCCTCAATTTCTCTTGCAATAATCTTTTCGCACTTCTCCACATTCCCGGGGTCGGAGCCGAAATAGACAAGAAACATTCCGGCATCTGAATTGAGGCTGGTGTAGCTGTCGACGGAATAAACCAGTCCGCGTTTTTCGCGAAGCTGCACATTGAGCCTTGAACTCATATTCGGTCCGCCCAAAATATTGTTGAGAAGATAGAGGGCGTGTCTGCGCGGGTCGGAATATGCAAACATCCTTGTGCCAACAAGCGTGTTGCTCTGGTGGTGGCCCAGATCAAACGATTCGCGAAAAGCTGTTGCGTCGGGGCTTTGTTGCCTCGTGCTTTTTGCCACAACAGGCCTGATAAATGCAAAATATTTTTCCGCCATTTTCAGAAGGCGCCCGGGGTCAGTGGGAGCAAGAATATAAAGCACCATGTTGTCGGCAGTGTAATTTTGCGCGATAAAGCCTTTTGCATCTGCGGATGTTAGGCTTTTCACGCTTTGGGCTGTTCCGAGAATGTTGTGGCTGAGTTCGGAGCCGGCATATATTCTGCTTTCAAATTCATCGAATGCGTATTCGGCGGGATTGTCGATATAGCAGTTGATTTCCTCCACAATAACACTGCGCTCGCGTTCTACTTCCTGCTCCGGGAAAGATGCGTTGCCAACAAGGTCGGCCATAAGCTCCAGCGCTCTCGCCTCGTAGCCTTTCGGCGATGTGGCATATATGCATGTTTCCTCTTTTGTGGTGTAAGCATTGAGTTCGCCGCCTACAGATTCAAGACGGTTGCTGATTTGCAGGCTGCTTCTCTTGGCTGTTCCCTTGAAAATAGTGTGCTCCACAAAGTGGGCAAGTCCTTCAGTGTCCGGGGAATCATCGCGGCTGCCGGCATTCACCAACACACCGGCATAAGCCACATTTCCATCGCTTTGGCGTGCGATGATACGGAGGCCGTTGGATAATGTGTGAATCAGAGTTTTCATTTTTATAAGACAGTTTCCATGCCATCCTCAAAACTTCGCATATGAGGCCGGTTGCTGACACAGCCAAGCTATAGAAAAGGGTCCTGACTCGAAAGTCACGACCCTCTTTCATAAAATAAGCAATGTTTTATTATTTTATGTATAAGTGTCAGAATTCATATGATCCTCCGGCTATTCGAGATGCGAAGCCTGAAGAATTATTTACCGAGGCGTACCTTTTCGCGTTCGATATATGACTCAATGCTCATGCCGTTGCCAAATTGGAAAGTAGGATAATCCTTCTTGATTTGCTCGTAGCATTCAAGAGCTTTGTCAAATTTCTTCTGTTCGTCATATACGTTTGCCTCTTTAATCAGCACGCGCGGCACAATCTGAATGTTTTTGTCGGCGTGACTGATAGCCTTGTTGAAATATTCAAGGGCTTTGTCGTATTGTTTAAGGTTTACGTAGCAGTCGCCGCGGAGAGCGAGAGCATTGGCCTCAAGCACGTCTTCAGATGTAGAGAATTTCTCAAGGCAGTCGATTGCCTCTTTGTATTTGCCGATTGCGTAATAGCTTTCGGCAGCGCTGAGGGCCGCGAGATTGCCGGCGGATGTGCTGCCGTAATTGTCGGCCACTTTCTTATATTCGGCAGCTGCGATGGAATCGTTGTCCATAGCTGTGATCTCTACCTGATTGTAGGCTTCAAATGCCTTGTTGGTGCGGGGGTTTTTATATATAAAGATGTAGCTGAGTGCAAAGGCGGCCACAACAAGAATGGCACCCACCACCCAGAATATGATTTTCTTATTCTCTGCTATCTTTTGGCTTGCGGATGTGAGATTGTCGTTAAGCTTCTCAATCTGGTTCTGTTCTTCTTCCGGTTTGTTATTTGCCATGGTTATTTTATTTTATGCTTTTTTGCACGTGTGTGTGCTTTTTATTACGTGTCTTTGTTTCAGTTGGCAAAAATAATAAATAAATTCTTAATCCGCAAGTTTTTTTATGAGGCTGTGTCGGGGATTCGTTTCAGATTGCAATCTGATAGCAAAAGCCTTTTCTGCCGGCTGTCGCATCGTTGCAGTCAGCGATGCTATGCGATATTGTTAAGGAATGTTAAATCTTGCAATCGGCCGAAACAATTTGTGGCTTTCGGTGGTTAAAAATGAAGTTAGAAGATAGATTTTTGTTCATTAAGTTAAGGAATGGCAGTGAAAGCTGCCAAAGAAACGGCTGCTCGGGAGAGTGGCCGTTTTCTCTATAGACGTAAAATTTCTATGAAATAAGCTTTGAATTTTTTGGGGAATGGATTCTAAATCGCTTCAGTGTCCCGTTTCATAAAATTTTTTGATTAATTTTGTAATTTCAATTCAATCCGGACCATCACTCGGCTTTTCAGGATTTCCGCAGCTTGGAAAGCTTGAGCAAGAGTCAGCTCAAAAATACAAATATAAAGATGGTAATAGAAAATATTATAGCAAAAGGTGTGAGCGATGCTGTGAAATCGCTCTATGGCGTCAATGTGGATAAGGCAGGTGTGAGTGTGTCAGCCACAAAAAAAGAGTTTGAAGGCGACCTCACCGTAGTGGTGTTCCCTTATCTGAAAATGTCGCGCAAGAAGCCGGAAGACACGGCTGTCGAGCTTGGCGAATGGCTTGTGGCGAATGTGCCGGCTATTGAGCGGTATAATGTTGTGAAGGGCTTTTTGAATCTGAGTGTGTCGCGCGAATGGTGGAAAACATTGTTGCGCGAAATCTCGCTTCAGGATGATTTCGGCTTCAGGGGGGCTGATGAAAATTCCGACCTGGTTATGGTGGAATATTCATCTCCCAACACCAACAAGCCTCTTCACCTCGGCCATGTGCGCAATAATCTGCTGGGCTATTCATTGGCCTGCATACTTGAGGCAAACGGCAACAAAGTTGTGAAAACAAATATTGTGAACGACCGTGGTATCCATATCTGCAAATCGATGCTTGCCTGGCAGAAATGGGGAAATGGTGTCACCCCCGAAACCGCCGGAAAGAAGGGCGACCACCTGATTGGAGATTTCTATGTGGCATTCGACAAGCATTTCAAAGATGAAGTTAAGGCAATCATGGAGTCGGAGAATATTTCTGAAGATGAGGCTAAGGAGAAATCCCCCCTTATGCTTGAAGCGCGCGAGATGCTTCGCAAATGGGAGCAGGGCGATTCGGAAGTGCGCGCACTTTGGGAAAAAATGAATTCATGGGTATATGCGGGCTTTGATGAAACTTATCGCCGCCTGGGAGTTGGCTTTGACAAGATTTATTATGAGTCAGACACATATCTTGAGGGCAAGGATCTGGTGCTGAAGGGGCTTGAAGAGGGTAAAATGTATCGGAAAGAGGATGGCTCCGTATGGGCCGACCTGACAGCCGAAGGGCTTGATCACAAGCTCTTGCTGCGTGCCGATGGCACTTCCGTGTATATGACCCAGGATATCGGCACCGCAAAGTTGCGCTATCGTGATTATCCGATTGACCGGATGATATATGTGGTGGGAAACGAGCAGAATTATCATTTCCAGGTGTTGTCGCTGCTCCTTGATCGGCTCGGTTTCAAATGGGGAAAGGATCTCACTCACTTCTCCTACGGGATGGTGGAGCTTCCCGAGGGAAAGATGAAATCTCGCGAGGGAACGGTGGTGGATGCCGATGACCTTATAGACACAATGGTGAAGTCGGCAGCAGAGATGTCGGCCGAAAGATTTAAGGATATGGAAGCTGACGAGGCCGCCGAGGTGGCGCGTATGGTGGGTATGGGAGCACTGAAATATTTTTTGCTCAAGGTGGATCCCAAGAAGAATATGTTGTTTAATCCGAAGGAATCGATTGATTTCAACGGAAACACCGGTCCCTTTATTCAATACACTTATGCCCGCATACAGTCAGTGCTTCGAAAGGCGGGCGAGATTGACTCTGAAGTGGAGATGGCAGTTCCCAACGAGAAGGAGACTGTGCTGATACGCAAGATTGATGATTTTCGCAATGTTGTGGCGGATGCCGGCAAAAGCTGTTCCCCTGCGTTGCTGGCCAATTATGCCTATGACCTGGCAAAAGAATATAATCAGTTCTATCACGACTATTCAATCCTTAAAGAAGAAAATGTCGGTGTGAGAAATCTGCGACTTCTCATCTCAAAAGTGACGGCTCGCACACTGAAAGCAGCTATGGGGCTGTTGGGCATTGAGATGCCCGAAAGGATGTGATGCAGACTAAGGCTCCATTCCCCAAAAATAGGCCGCCCCTGCTTTAACTTTTTTGGGGAATGGAGCATTAAATTGCCATTTATATGGCATGCATGGTCGATTTTGACTCTTTTAATCAGTCATATAGCCCGCCTTGCTCCTGATTTCGCAGAGCCAAAATCGGCTCATGTATTCGCCCACTAATGTTAAATTTTTTATAAAACAGACTCTATTAAGGAAAAATCACGTTATTCAATAAATAGTATTTTCTTTGACAACATTAAAGAAATAATTTATTATGGACTTAAACAAATATCAATTCACACCCCCTCCGTTTGAAGGTGAGGTGTCGTTACAGCGTCAGATGAACGCTGTCTTGAAGCGTGTGTATGTGCGAATGTTTATTGGTTTGCTGGTTTCGGCTTTCTGCGCATTAGGCGTGGCTTCATCCGATACTGCACTCGCGCTGATATTCGGCAATAAGCTGGTGTTCTGGGGCATGCCAATAGCCATGCTTGTAATGGCTTTCGTTATTCCCTCCCGTCTCACAAAGATGAGCACCGGCACTGTATTGCTTCTTTTCGTGATTTATGCAGCCCTGATGGGATGTTGGCTGGCTCCGATTTTCCTTGCCTACCGACTCGGCACAATCACTTATACATTCTTCATAACAGCCGGTACATTCGGCGCAATGTCGGTGTATGGTTATTACACCAAGTCGAACCTTGCCAAGATGGGCACATATCTTATCATGGCTTTGTTTGGTCTGATTATCGCGATGTTAGTAAATATTTTCATGCATAGCAGCACTCTTGAGTGGGTGATTTCAATAGTGGGCGTGCTGATTTTTGTAGGTCTAACGGCATGGGACACCCAGCAAATCAAGGCGCTGGCGCAGGCGAATCTTGAACCTTCCATGGCCGACAAGCTTGCCACAATGGGAGCCTTCAACCTCTATCTTGATTTCATCAATCTCTTCCTCTTCCTTCTTCGTATATTTGGCGGCAACAGGGATTGATGGAGATTCAGTTAAAATAATATGGAAATATTGACAGGAGATAAATTCAGGCTCAACATTGAAGCAGTGATAGACGAATTTATCGATACGCAAGAGGCATATGAGGATGCTGTTCTTGCAATCGATGACAATACTCTTGAAACAAGGCTCATGGAGGAGACTGAGGCTGAGGCCACACCTGATATCAGCTATTACGACATGATGGACTTCGTGGGAATGTCTTCCGGAGGCGAATGGCTGATTGATTCAGACAGTGTGGATTCCGTGGTGGAAGAGTATTTCCCTCTTTCAGACTAAGGCTCTGCTTAATAAAAAAATATTGCTGTCTGATAAAACTTTTTGAGGGAGCCTAAAATTAAAGAGGGTGTATCATAATCTGAATTATGATACACCCTCTTTTTTATTTCGGTAAAGAATTTTTAATTCTTGTTTCCGCCATCGCGGCGCGGGCCGCGGGAAT
>JAMPDQ010000037.1 GCA_023665575.1 Candidatus Amulumruptor caecigallinarius
GAAGTTAAACCTTATCACGCCGATGTCCGTGTTGTAGTCGGGCGAAAGCGGAAGATTAGGTAATCGCCACCTTGATTAAAAGCGACTGAGAAATCAGCCGCTTTTTTTTTGCCGTGCGAAGTTAAACCTTATCACGCCGATGTCCGTGTTGTAGTCGGGCGAAAGCGGAAGAGTAGGTAATCGCCACCTTGAAGAAATCCCGGACGCCTCGCGCCCGGGATTTTTGTTTATATTTGGATTATCCCGCTGCGAACATTTGATGAATTTATATGTTTAATTAGAAGAGATTTATTTTAAATTTTATCGATTTATGTCAACTATTCATTTTAAAGGTGCAGCGATGAAAACTGTGGGCACTATTCCCGCCGTCGGTTCGCAGGCTCCGGATTTCACACTTGTTGGTCAGCAACTTAATGAAATAAAGTTACAGGATTTTAAGGGTAAAAATATTGTTCTGAATATTTTCCCGAGTCTTGATACTGATGTTTGTGCCGCATCTGTGCGTCATTTTAATCAGGAAGCGTCAGAACTTAAGGATACTGTTGTGCTTTGCGTTTCTATGGATTTGCCTTTTGCTGCAACCAGATTTTGCAGTGTTAATGGAATCAATAATGTTGAAACGGCTTCAGGATTCCGTTCTGATTTTGGCGACACCTATGGTGTGGAGATTGCAGATGGCCCTATGAAGGGGCTTTATGCGCGTGCGTTGGTTGTAATAGATAAAAACCGCAAAGTGATTGGGCAGCAGCTTGTGGATGAAATCACAAATGAACCCGACTATAGTTTGGCTCTCAAGCTTTTAAGTTAATACGGAAAGGAGCCAATTCTGCCAAAATATTATCATCGGTAGATAAGACAAAGGCCTCGTTCGGATGAACGGGGCCTTTTGCATTATGGATGTATTCCTTTTCTATTTGTATACTTTTATTGTTGAAATATTACCGTTAAGCGTGGCTTTAACCACATAAATACCTCTTGACAATGACTCGAGCGACAACATCTGAGTATTGTTCATTTTTTTAATTGTTCCACCGTTAATCTGAATTATTTCTATGCAATCAGCGATGCCTGCTGCAATTATAGTGGATGTTGTCGGGTCATAACGCAATGTTTCTGCTTCAGAAGTGACGGAGCTGACACTACCTGTGTCTTGGGTGAAAATCACCTCCCCATATATATCGCTGTCTGCCTTGTGGAATATCACTTTCTCAATCTCTTCCGGTGTTTGCTCGGGAACGCTCCAGATATTGTTCTGAGCATAAACGGTCTGGTTGGTGTTGTTGAAGAGGTCATATGGCTCGGTTATATCATATGAGTGACCGTTGTTGCCATTGTTCAGAAACACATTGTTTCCGGGGGAATCTATTTGGTCGTTATCCGGCTGGCCAAGACTGACCAATGCAAATCCTTTGTATGAGTTTGACATAATAAATCCGTATGATATCAGCGTTACGCCCCAGAGACTGCCCTCGATGTGATTTCCGGAGATGATGGTGTTTTGCAATCCGGCAAATGCAGTGCATGAAATGCCACTTCCCCCATTCATGGGGTTGTTTTCGTAGCGGTTGTCTTTCAATGTGTTGTTGCGCACCTGTGCATTCACTGGACCGTAAATGTTGATGCCGTAGCGGCAGTCGCTTATGTTGTTTTCCTCGATGAGCACATCTCCCATGTTGCCGCCCACCATATTGGATATGGATATGCCGCCCACCATGTTGCGTTTGGCTCCGGTAATGGTGTTGCCCCGCAGCACTGTGGGCCCGTTTTCGGCCGGAGTTGTGAGATTAATCATCGGTGCGTTTCTGTTGTCGGTGTTGCAGTCGGTGATTGTGCAGTTTTCCACAGTGACCCCACAGTATGCGTTGGCTGATGATGCTATTGCCGGCACGCTGTTGTCGGTGAATGTGCATCCACTGACTACATTCCCAATACTCGAGCAGCCGAATGCGAGGGCGGCCTGGCTGTTGGAGGCGGATGTGACGTGTGTGAATTCGCATTCGATCGCGGAAATAGGTGAGGCTGTCCAACTGTAAATGCCGATGCCCTCGAATTTCACCTGACGGAACTCTCCCGAGCCGCTCTCATCTATTCTGATGCTCCGGGCCGGAGCGGTGGAATCCAGACTGCCAATGAGTGTGTTGCCGTTCCCGACAAATTTGGCATGGCCGTTGATCACCAGTGAGGCATTGCCCGATATCAGAAGGGATACATCTCCACTGATGTCGAAAACATCCGATTGTGAGATTGTCACATCGGAATAAAGATGGTAGGAGTTGCCCACTTTCCCCATTTCGACGTCAGGGTTTGAAAGTAGATTTTCAAGAGTGATGGTTTCGTTGCTTCCGGGCGATACATAGCCGGCGAAAGAGACAAAGTGGGTCGCCAACATAAGGCAAACGATTGTTAATATTCGTTTCATATTCAATCTTCTTGCAAAACAGCCGGAAAATAATCCGGCGAAGGTGAATTTATGTGGATTTTGCGCAAAAATACAAAAAATAACCGCACAACCAATTGCCAACTCAAAAAAATGTATGTTAGAATCCCATTGAGAACCCATAGGGAGTAGACGTGGGTCATAAAACATCAATATCACCAACATTTATATACAAATGAAACAACACTTACTGCTTGTAATGTTGATATCAGTGTGTATGTCAACATTTGAACGACACCTCCCGTCAATTTGGGATTCGATACACAGGAAGATTTTGATCAATAGACAGTAATAAACGCCAACGGCGATAACTATGCATGGGAATATCATGAATCAGATAAGCTTGCATTTCTCCCGCAAAAAAAAGGTTTGGCATATAACGACCGGTTGATTTCACCGGTGGTCGAGCTGGCAGCCGGCAAAGTTTACGAAATTACTGTAAATGTGAGAAATACATCCACTTTTTCCTCAGACAAACAGAGCTTTTCCATCAATGTGGGAAAGGAGTCTACTGTGGTAAACGAGACATGTCCCGACCTCGGCTCAATCGGCGTTCCGGCAGGCATCTACATTGTCAAAACCTCATCGGCAACCTGCATGGTTATGAAAAAGTAATTGTTGCGTTTGAATCGGAATTAGTGAAGCCAGTGCTATAGGATGCACTATGGAGTGTACCTGCTATTCGCTAATTCATTGTTTGTGAGTGGTTGCGTATTGATGTCATTGCCAGGCCGAAATGTTTCAGGTATAAAGTAGGAAAAACTTGGGGTTTGGTTATCACTGTTTATATTTGTAAATTTACAGTCAAATCTAAAGCATATGAAACACATAGTATTTCCCAAATTCGCAAATATTGATGGCAGACGACTGCCTTTTTTTCTTGCCACTGAGGAGTGGGTTGCCCGCTTTTTGCCTGCAGACGAGTATTTTTTCTCATGGCAGGTGAATCCCACAGTGATATGTGGCCGCAACCAGGATATACCCAGGGAGGTGAACCTGCAGTATTGCTCCGCCCATGGCATAGATGTGGTGAGACGCCGCAGCGGCGGCGGCGCTGTGTTCGCCGACCGCGACAATTTCATGTTTTCGCTGATTGCTCCCGGCGATGAGGTGCGGGAAATGTTTGCCGCCTACACGGCAATGATTTCCAAGGCGCTCACCAACATCGGTGTTCCGGCGGAACCCTCCGGGCGCAACGACATCACCATCAATGGCAAAAAAGTGAGCGGAAATGCCTTTTATCATATTCCCGGCCGCTGCATAGCGCATGGCACAATGCTGTATAAATTTGACCCGGCGCAGCTTGGCAATGCACTTACGCCATCGCGTGCAAAACTTGAATCAAAGAAAGTGAAGTCGGTGCCTTCGCGTGTCACATCGCTCAGCGAGGAAGGAATCTCCCTCGGCCCGAAGGAATTCGAGGCATATATGATTGAATCCATCACCGATGGGCAGCCATATGTGCTGACTGCCGATGACATTGCGAAAATCGAGGAGATAGAAAGCGGATACTATGCCCCAGGCTTTTTGCGAATATCCGATACCGCCGCTGCGGTCAGCAGCGACCGGCATGTGTCATGCAGCAAACATGTGGAGGGGCTCGGTGAAATTTGTGTGGATTTCGAAACAGACAAGGAGGAAAGGATGCGCAATTTCCGCATCTCCGGAGACTTTTTCATAGATGCCGACATCGCGCAACTCGGTCGGCGACTTGAGGGAAAGAAGATATCGGAAATAGTGCTCGATGATGAATCCTCATCGCAAGACAACCCTCTCAAAGAGGCAATAATCTCACTGCTTAAAGAGATATCAATATCTCCGAAGTGCATCTGAGCCGCATCAAAAGCCGGATACTTTAGGGTAAAGATAAAAAATAATTTTATTATGGCTTCATCGGCGGCCGGTAGATGTCATCCAATTCTTCCCAGCGTAGGATGGTAATGCGTTTGCTGTAGAAATTCCTGTAATTTTCTATCATCTTTTTCTCCAGCCTACAGAAAGGGCGTGAGTGTCATGGCAGCTCATGGAATATCTGAAAATCAGATATTTAGTGTGATGGCAAACCTCGTGTTGCCCACTGAACCTTATTCCCCACTGACTGTTAAGACAAAGGGGGACAGCGTAAAAATCAGCGACCTGAATATCTATCAAATAAAAGCAAAACAATACCGTTATGAACACCACACAAACAGCACAACCCGGCAACAAGGGGCGTCTGATGCAGTTCATCCCCGTGATGCTCTGCTTCTTCGCCATGGGTTTTGTCGACCTTGTGGGCACCGCCTCCAACTATGTGCAGAAGGATCTGAACCTGTCTGACACGAAGGCAAACCTCTTCCCCTCGCTCGTTTTCTTCTGGTTTCTGATTTTCTCTGTGCCCACCGGCATGCTGATGAACAAGATTGGAAGAAAGAAAACGGTGCTTGTCAGCCTTGTGATCACCGCGGCCTCGCTGATCGTGCCCATTTTCAACGGCAGCTATATCACCATGCTGATTTCCTTCTCTCTGCTTGGAATCGGCAACGCGGTGATGCAGACTTCGCTCAACCCCCTTGTGTCCAACCTTATCAGCGGCGACAAGCTCGCCTCCACCCTTACATTCGGACAATTTGTGAAGGCCATCGCCTCCTTTCTTGCCCCTATCCTCGCGGCGTGGGGAGCCACAACGTATCTGCCCACGTTCGGCCTCGGATGGCGCTCTATGTTCGTGATATACGCTGTGGTGAGCTTTCTCTCCGTGACCGCCCTGGCCGCAACTCCGATTGAGGAGGAGAAACCCGACAAGGCCTCGGGAGTGGGCGAATGCCTGAAGCTGCTGGCAACGCCCTTCATCCTGCTCTGTTTCTTAGGCATCATGTGCCATGTCGGAATAGATGTCGGCACCAACACGGTGGCTCCCAAAATCATCATGGAGCGTATCGGCTTGCCCCTCGAAGAGGCCGGATTCGCAACAAGCCTCTATTTCATATTCCGTACGGCCGGATGTTTTATAGGTACGTTCCTGCTCCGCACAATGTCACCGAAAATCTTCTTCGGCATAAGCGTGGCTATGATGGCCGCCGCCATGGTGATCCTTTTCGTGGGTCATGACCTTGCAACCCTCTACGTAGGAATCGCGCTTGTGGGCTTCGGCAATTCCAATATCTTCTCAGTGGTGTTCTCGCAGGCGCTCATCAATTCTCCCAAGGAGCGCAACGAGGTGTCGGGGCTTATGATCATGGGTCTTTTCGGAGGCACGATTTTCCCGCTTGCGATGGGATTCGCAGCCGATGCGATGGGCCAGGCCGGCGCTGTGGCCGTCATGACCGTGGGCGTGCTTTATCTGATATATTACACTCTGAAAATCAAAAACACCAACAATATCAAAAACTCATAATAGCCATGAAACATACAGTAATAGGAATCGGGGAGGCTCTTTGGGATATTCTTCCCGAGGGAAAGAAAATTGGCGGCGCCCCCGCCAACTTCGCCTACCATGTGGGTCAGTTCGGTCTCGACAGCTGCGCGGTGAGCGCAATCGGCGATGATGCACTCGGCAAGGAGCTGCTTGAAAATTTCGACAGAAAGGGTGTGAATTATCACATCGACACCGTTCCCTATCCCACCGGAACAGTGCAAGTGGAAATCGACCAGACCGGCATTCCTCAATATGACATCAAGGAGAATGTAGCGTGGGACAACATTCCCTTCACCCCCGAACTGAAAAAGCTCGCCGGGAAAACCACCGCCGTATGCTTTGGCTCGCTTGCACAGCGCAATGTGGTGTCGCGCGACACCATCAATATGTTTCTCGATGCAATTCCCGAGGACAACAACGCGATGGTGGTGTTTGATGTGAACCTGCGTCAGGGATTCTACAACAAGGATATCCTCTGCCACTCCATGGAGCGCTGCAACATTCTTAAGATCAACGATGAGGAGCTGGTCACAGTGAGCCGTATGTTCGGTTATCCCGGCATCGATCTTCAGGACAAGTGCTGGATTCTGCTCGGAAAGTACAATCTCAAAATGCTTATCCTCACGTGCGGCATAAACGGCAGCTATGTCTTCACCCCCGGCCGCGTTTCGTTTCAGCCCACACCGAAGGTGGAGGTGGCTGACACGGTAGGCGCCGGCGACTCTTTTATCGCAGCATTCATATCAAGCATCCTCAGGGGCGAGACGGTTGAGAAAGCCCACATGAAGGCCGTACGCACGTCGGCGTTCGTATGCACGCGTCAGGGCGCGATGCCCACCCTCCCCTCTGAAATCACAGACTGATTCATGACTGAAAGGAGCAACCTTTCGGTTGTGACTGAAAGTCAAGGACGAAAAGCGGCCAAGGGTGCGAGGCGGAGGTAACTTTTGACATTCTTGGTATTTGGAATGGATTATGTAACATAATTTTAGATTTCCGATGAAGCAGATTTCATTTGGGAGTCACTTTACAAATAAATGTTAGAGATTCTGAAATCACTTGCCATATAATCGTTACCTGAGCGACACGCAACGGTCGTTGTTCAAAATAATCTTTCCGCCATTGTGCCGGACATTGCGCATACGTGATCCATTTGATATACTTGAAGCGATATTTCTAAAGATTATTCGTCAGTTTTCTTTTTTTATGGACGATGATTCGGCCATGCAACCGTTGTGTCCAATCGGATAGAAAATGCAATGAAGCGGGTTTTAAACACCTCGCTCAAAGCCGCCCCGGCGATCGCTATTTTTTATGAAACGAGGCCTAAAAATCAGGGATCACATTCCATTCGGATGTAATCCCTTTTTTTTATGCTGTAACGCCGGGAGTGTTAAAGCAGCTTGATGCTGATGTAGCGTTTCGGATTTTTCTTGATGTCGATAATCAGGGAATCGATGTCGGCTGTCACGCGGTTGAGACGGTTGTAGAGTTCATCGTCGGTAGTGATTTTGCCGAGCGTGGAGTTCCGGTTGTTGAGCTGCGCCGAGAATCTTTCTAGGTTGGCTGTGATCTGATTTACATTCTCCATGGTGGTCTGCAGCGGCAGCTGCTTCAATTGATACGACAGAACAGCCAGGTTGGAGCTTATCGAGTCTATGCGGGTGGTGATGGATTTGGTGTTGTTCATCACATAGGGCACATCCCTGCTCATGACGGTCTTGAGTCCGCCCGACGCGAGCAGGAGGTTGCCGGAGATGCCGTCAAGGCGCGAGATAGACTGCGATATCGCCGGGTTGGCCGCAAGCGTGTTGAGGTTCATGAGAAGGGTGTCGACACGCGGAAGGATGGTGTTAACCGTGGGAATAATTTCGTTTGAGACAGCCTGCATCAGGTCGGGATTGGCTCTCGACCGGAGTGTGGAGCCGACAGGAAGCAAGGTTTTGCTCTTTCCCATCTTGATGTTCACATAGCCGCCGTTCATGAGTGTGGATGAAAGCTCCGCATAGGAATCCTCCGGCACACGCAGCTGCTTGTTGACGGCAAGAAGCACCTTGATTTTCCCCGGATTTTCGAAATCATAGCTTATTTCTCTCACTTGTCCAACTTTGTAGCCATCGATTGTCACCGGAGACGACACTTCAAGTCCGCTCACATTGTCATAATTGACATAATAGAAATTTGCAGGACTAAACATATTGATTCCCTTCAAATATTCTATTCCGACTATAAGAATAGCAATCGCTGCCAACACTGACAGGCCAATTATAAACTCTTTGCCAAATATTTTTTTCATAACCTTTAGAATCACTTCATTATTTCACTATTATAAACGCTTCAGGCACCAAAGATTTTACTTTCATAAGCAATTCTTCTATTTCCGCCCTGTCAGACGTGTTGCCATAAGTGTATTTGTATTTGCCATTCTCTTGAAATGAATCGTTGGGTGTTAACCCTCCAAATGATTTGTCTGTGAGACTTAATTCCTTATCACTTTCAAGGAGTTGAATGGTATATACCACCGCCCCACGGCCGGCCGTGGCACCGCTGGCCGGAACATTCGGGGCAACATCCGTTTTATGCACAGGCTCAAGTTTATTACTCTTCCGCTCATTCGCATAATTTGATTTTGAGTTGCCCACGGATGTATTGTTGATTTTCACCTTATCGACCTTCGCTTTCTCGGCCTTCGCTTTCTCGGCCTTTGCCTTGTCGGCCTTTGCTTTGTCGGCCTTTACCTTGTCGGCCTTTGCTTTGTCGGCCTTTACCTTGTCGGCCTTTACCTTATCAGGAATTAATTTGTTTGAGTTGTTCTTGACAACCTTTTTTTTATTCTCTTTTTTATTTTTTGATTTTCCTTTTTTTTGCTTCTTGGTGTTTGAAACGGTTTCAGATTTTGAGTCGCTGTTGGATGTCACTTTTATAACTTCATTGTGAGCGAGATAAGCGTTTTCCTTGCGCACTTCTATCTTTTCGGCCTCAACATTCCGGCTTTCGGAAGCTTTTTTTGATACGGAGGATCTCCGGCGGCGCGCATTTCCAGACTGCTCCTTGCCTGCGCGGCTGTCGGAATATGCATATTCTCTCCGGTTTGCCGAAGCTCCGCCTTTGTTTCCATCTTTGCTGTCTGCTCTGTGTTTCCTTGGAGTAGCAACTGTGTAGGCCTGCGAATTGAGCACTGCCACACTTTGCCCATTGGCCGCTTCGTTCACACCTTCGCCATCGGATGTAGCAAAGCTTTTATCTGATTCCGCCGACACGGCAGTGTTGCGGCTTCCGGTGTGCTCTGTGGAGGCCACGTAGTTGTTGACAGCGTTATACAGAGCCTCGGCCAGCTCTGACTGACCTCTGTCT
This sequence comes from Candidatus Amulumruptor caecigallinarius, assembly GCA_023665575.1. Lineage (GTDB taxonomy): Bacteria > Bacteroidota > Bacteroidia > Bacteroidales > Muribaculaceae > Lepagella. Next base: position 9,189 of record JAMPDQ010000037.1, read on the forward strand.
GAATTGAGATAGGCAGCCTCTGTGGGGTTGCATATGAAATCAAGCTCCACAAGCACTGCCGGCATTGATGTGGCCCAGAGCACCCAGAATCCGGCCTGTTTCACTCCGCGGTCTGCGCGCCCTGCCTTTTTTACCAGCTGCTTCTGTGCTTCTCCGGCGAACTTGAGACTCTGTCCGAGATTTTTCTTTTGAGCCATTTCAAATATGATGTACGATTCATCTTTTGAAGGATCAAATCCCGAATACTTCTGAGCATAATTGCTTTCAAGCTCTATCACAGAGTTTTCGCGCTGCGCCACTTTGAGATTGTTCTGATCTTTGTGCAGCCCGAGGGCATACACGGAAGTTCCCTTAACAGAGTTTCGTCCGGAACTTTTCTTGTCAACCGAATTGGTGTGGATTGATATAAAAAGATCTCCATGATTCCGGTTGGCGATGTTTGCGCGATCCTGAAGTGTGATAAAGCGGTCGTCGGAGCGTGTCATCACAACTTTCACATTTTTCATCTTTTTGGAAAGGAGTGCCTGAAGCTTCTTCGCCACTCCGAGATTGATGTCTTTTTCGCGTGCTCCATGATCTATTGCCCCGGTGTCGTGTCCTCCATGGCCTGCATCAATCACTACTGTGAAATCCTTTTTGACAGGCTTTGCCGCATATGCCGGAATTGAGCCGCAATAAAGAATCACACACATGAAAGCGCCCAGGAAGGCGCACATTGACAATGATGTTTTGTTTGTAATGAAGTGCCTTATTGTATTATTTTTGTGAAAAGTCATTTCAATCATATTTTTTGCGGGTAAACACAAAATCGCTGCCGAGATATTTCTCTCTTACAACAGGGTTGGAGGCCAACTCCTCACTTGTGCCCTGGAAGAGCACCCTCCCTTCAAACAGCATATATGCGCGGTCGGTAATTCCCAAAATCGAGTCGGCCTTATGGTCGGTGATAAGCACACCGATATTTCTCTCCTTCAAATGATACACCACTTTCTGAATATCTTCCACGGCAATGGGATCGACAGCTGCAAAAGGCTCGTCGAGCATTATGAATTTCGGGTTGATGGCCAGGCAACGTGCAATTTCTGTGCGCCGCCGCTCACCGCCGGAGAGTCCGGTGCCTACATTATAGCGAACATGCTCAAGGCTGAATTCCCGAATGAGCTGCTCAAGCTTGGCTTTCTGATATTCCTTGCTCGTGCCGGTCATTTCCAAAATGGCCTTGATATTATTTTCCACCGTCATTGTTCTGAACACTGATGCCTCTTGCGGAAGATAGCCAATGCCAAACTGCGCACGTTTATACACCGGATATCCCGTAATGTCAGTATCATTTAGAAACACTCGTCCTTCATTCGGTTTGATAAGCCCCACGGTCATGTAAAAGGTGGTGGTTTTCCCCGCACCGTTCGGCCCGAGCAATCCCACAATTTCGCCTTGAGTCACTTCAATTGAGACATGGTTGGCAACTGTGCGCTTCCCATATTTCTTTACCAGGTTGTCGGTGCGCAACACGCCTTTCTCCGGAATCTCCATGTCTTCAGTGACCTTTATTTCCCGGCCGTCAACATCCATTTCCTTTTGCATTATGATGTCGACATCCTGCATATCGGGCATTTTGCCGTCAAGTTCGGCCTCCTCTTCAGGGGTGAGCTTGTCGCCGACTTTGCGGGAGTCAGGATTTATTTTTTTATGAAGGAAGGGTATTATTTTCATAAATCGGTAATTTTGACACTTGTCGGGAATCGATCATTAGCACCCCGGGGGGAGAAGAGAGCGAATATAATCGGTAAGAAGCTTGATGGCTACATTGTTGGCGCCTCCTTGCGGAATAATGAGGTCGGCAAAGCGTTTCGAAGGCTCGATATATAACTCGTGCATCGGCTTGAGCGTTTCTTGATATCTGTCGATCACCATCTGTGGAGTTCTTCCTCTCTCCACACAATCGCGTTGTATCACTCTGATGAGCCGCTCGTCGGCATCGGCATCTACAAACACCTTCACATCCAGCATGTCGCGAAGCTCTTTGTCGGTAAGCACCAGAATGCCTTCCACCACCACCACCTCTTTTGGCTCCACCCTGACCGTTTCCGGCAGACGCGAACAGGTGATGAATTCATAAGTGGGCATGTCGACGCTCTTTCCCTCCTTTAGCATTTCCAGATGCCTGGTAAGCAATGACCATTCAATAGAGGCCGGCTCGTCATAATTCATCTTGAGCCGCTCTTCAAGGGGAATATGCGCATTGTCTTTATAGTATGAATCCTGAGGTATCACCACTACCTCCCCCGGAGGAAGACTTTCAATTATTTTGCGCACCACCGTGGTTTTTCCCGAGCCGGTGCCTCCCGCGATTCCGATAACAAGCATGTCAGTATTTTTTATGAACAGACTCATCAGCTTCTGAGTTGATTCAGAGAGAGCCGAATTATTCACACAAAATTAATAAAATGAAAATTTGATACCAAATATTTTTATTAACTTTACGAACAAATTTGTTTACAAATAAACGGAATCTGCACAATGCAGCTCTCCGAGGGCGTTGGGCGTAGTGCAGTGGTTTCCGGCTCTGGAACATGAAAACATTACGGTTATGTTGACAGGATCAATCAAATCGTTCGGACGCTATTGCGTGTTTATGTCGCAAGTGTTCCGGATACCCGAAAAGTGGAGGGAATTTTTTAAAAGCCTTGTCGGAGAAATTTATAAGCTGGGCATTGATTCCATTCCGCTCGTCATTATAATATCTCTCTTTATCGGAGCTGTTATCTGCATTCAGATGACAATTAATATTGTGTCTCCCATGATCCCGGTTTATTCCACCGGTCTGGCTACACGCGAAATCCTGATTCTGGAATTCTCTTCCACCATGATGTGTTTGATTCTTGCCGGTAAGGTGGGTAGCAATATTGCCTCAGAAATTGGCACAATGCGCGTCACCGAGCAAATTGATGCAATGGAGATTATGGGCTTGAATTCGGCATGTTTCATTGTGTTGCCGAAAGTGGTGGGCTTTATATTCTTTGTGCCGGTGCTCTGCATCCTGTCTATGTTTATGGGGCTTATAGGAGGTGCGATTATCGCGGAGTTCACCGATATGATTTCAATGGAAAATTATGTTTACGGCATTCAGACATTTTTCCGCCCGTGGTATGTATATTACAGTTTGATAAAAACGCTCGTGTTCGCTTATATAATCACCACCGTAGCTGCCTATTACGGCTATTATGTAAAGGGTGGGGCCCTGGAAGTGGGGCAGGCGAGCACCAAGGCTGTGGTGTCAAGCTCGATTCTGATTCTGCTTGCGGATGTAATTCTCACAAAACTATTGTTGCAATGATTCAGGCTAACCATATATCCAAATATTTCGATGGCCAGCAGATCCTTTTTGATGTCTCGGCAAAATTTGAAACCGGGAAAACCAATCTTATCATAGGACAGTCAGGTTCGGGCAAGACGGTGCTTATGAAATGTCTCGTTGGGCTTCTCTCGCCGGAGGAGGGTGAGATTCTGTATGACGGCCGTCGTTTCCGCGACCTCGACACGTCGCAGCGTCGCCAACTTCGCTCGGAGATAGGAATGCTGTTTCAGGGTTCGGCTCTTTTCGACAGCGAAACGGTGATGGGCAATGTGATGTTTCCCCTGAAGATGTTCAGTCCGCTTTCAAGAGATGAGCAGATTGAAAGAGCGAAGTTCTGCATCAAAAGAGTTGGCCTGAAGAATGCGGGCGACAAATATCCTTCTGAAATTTCCGGGGGCATGCAGAAGCGTGTGGCAATTGCAAGGGCGATTGCGCTAAACCCAAAATATCTCTTTTGCGACGAGCCCAACTCCGGGTTGGATCCGAAAACATCGATTCTGATTGATGAATTGCTGAGTGACATCACACATGAATATGGAATAACCACAATCATCAACACGCACGACATGAACTCGGTGCTTGAGATAGGGGAGAACATCATCTTCATCAACAAGGGGCATTGCGACTGGATTGGCAACGACAGAACGATATTCGCCAGCAAGAGCCAATCGCTCAACGACTTCGTGTTCGCCTCAAAGCTCTTCCGCGAAGTAAAAGTCTACCTCGAAAAGGAATACTGCTCCGCAAAGAATTGATATATTCAACTTTCGCAAGTTTGCAACTTGCGAAAAGCAATGAGGTTAGAGGTT
>JAMPDQ010000038.1 GCA_023665575.1 Candidatus Amulumruptor caecigallinarius
CCTAACTCTAACCTTCAAGATTCCAAGTTGCTTGCAACTTGCGAAACTTGAGTTGTTTAATAAATTTTAGGGCTTGGGAGCATAACAAATCCTCTTCAAGGTTGAATTTTTTATGAAACAGAATCTTAATCTCAGGTTTCGCAAGTTTGCAGCTTGCGAAACTTGATTTTTTTAAATATCTTTGAGCAATCAAGCGCGCACAAAGGCGCCAACAAGACATGAAATTCAAAAGAATATTACTCAAGCTTTCAGGTGAATCGCTGGCCGGTGCTGCCGGACACGGTATCGATTCCGTCAGACTTAACGAATATGCAGCCCAGATAAAGGAGATGGTTGATGCAGGTGTGCAGATTGGCATAGTGATAGGGGGTGGCAACATTTTCCGTGGCCTCTCGGGAACAACCGCCGGATTTGACCGTGTTAAGGGTGACCAGATGGGCATGCTCGCAACCGTGATCAATTCGCTTGCACTCAGCTCCGCCCTTGAGGCTGCCGGACAGCCCGCACGTGTGCTCACTGCAATCGGAATGTTTCCGATTGGCGAACACTATTCAAAGTGGAAAGCGGTCAAGGCAATTGAAAAGGGAGAAGTGGCAATCATCAGCTGCGGCACCGGAAATCCATATTTCACCACCGACACCGGCTCCGCGCTCCGGGCCATCGAAATCGAGGCTGAAGTGATGTTCAAGGGCACACGCGTGGATGGTGTTTACACAGCCGACCCCGAAAAAGATCCCTCCGCGGTGAAATTTGACACCATAAGCTATGACGAGGTTATGGCAAAAGGCCTGAAAGTCATGGATCTCACCGCCACCGCCCTCTGCAAGGAAAACAACATGCCGATATATGTGTTCAACATGGATGTGCCCGGAAATCTTAAAAGGGCGCTCACCGGCAGGCCGGTCGGCACACTCGTGAATGCCTAAGGCTCCATTCCCGGAACAGGAGATTGGAAATTGGAGATTGGATATTGGATATCGCATTAATTATCAAATCAATATAAAATGGAAGTAAAGGAATATTTGGCAAAAGCGGAAGATTCGATGATGCTCGCTGTGGAATATCTCGACGACACATTGTCGCACATACGCGCCGGAAAGGCATCTCCCAAACTGCTCGACGGAATCAAAGTGGATTATTACGGCTCCATGTCGCCCATCTCAAATGTGGCGAACGTGTCAGTGCCCGATGCAAGAACAATTGCAATCACTCCCTGGGAAAAGTCGATGTTTAAGGAAATTGAAAAGGCCATAATCAATTCAGAGCTTGGAATAACTCCTGAGAATAACGGTGAAGTGATCAGACTTTCAATTCCACCGCTCACCGAAGATCGCCGCAAACAACTCGTGAAGCAAAGCAAGGCAGAGAGCGAAACAGCAAAAGTGTCTGTGAGAAACGCCCGCCGCGATGCCATTGACGGACTGAAAAAAGAAATTAAAAACGGCCTTAGCGAAGACTCGGAAAAGGATGCGGAAGCCGAAGTGCAGAAACTTCATGACAAATACATGAAGAAAATCGACTCGATCTTCGCAGAAAAAGAGAAGGAAATTCTGACAGTGTGATTGCTTAAATTCAACTTTCTGACAGACAGAAAGCCGGATTTTTACAACACTTATAAACATTCACTTCAACCATAAACCATTCAGGCTTCGGCAATGCCGAAGCCTGAATTCCCGCCGATGATTTCCATAATAATGACCGTATATAACGGCGCTGATTATTTGCCCGCCGCTGTAGACAGCCTGCTTTCCCAGTCATTCACCGATTGGGAACTGCTGCTTGTGGATGACGGCTCTAACGATGGAATCACACCGGCACTCACCGACTCCTACGCCTCCGATGAGCGTGTAAGAGTGTTTCACACCGAAAACAGAGGCCTTGCATCCGCACGCAACTTTGCACTGCCTCGCATCCGCGGAGAGTATGTGGCATTCTTGGATGCAGATGATATTCTGCACCCTCAGTTTCTGAAAGCACTTTCAAACACCGCCGCAGAAACAGATGCCGATATTGTTTTCTGCCGGTTCAAACTTTTCTCAAAAGAAGCCCCCTTTCCACAAAAAAAATATCCGCATTTCACACACAGTGTGCACACCCCCGTGGAGGTGATAGAAAAAACAATGTATCAGACTGGATTCGGGAATTCGCTGTCAGGGAAAATTTACCGGAGCGAATTGTGGAAAAATCTGAGGCTCAGAGATGGGACATATTATGAAGACCTTGACATATTCTATCATCCGATTTATGCGTCACACAAAATTGCAATGGTTCCCGTGGAGATGTATGGATACCGTCAGCATCCGGGCAGTTACCTGCACGTGTTCAAGAGCTCGCGACTTGATGCACTGGACGCTGTTGACCGGATGGAACAATGGACAGCCGCAACAATTCCCGCACTCCTGCCTGCCGCACGCGATCGCCGCATGTCAGCCCATTTTAACATATTAAACCTTGCCTATCGGAATAAGGCCGCCACGCCTGAACTGGAGCGCAGATGTCTTGATGTAATCAGGCAATATGGCCCGGCATCGCTGCGCAACAAAAAAGTTAGAATCAAAAACCGACTGGGAGGACTGCTCTCGCTGTTTCCACGCAGTGTGATTTCAGCAATTTTAAAAATATTCTGATTTGATTCGCCGCCACACTTTTTATTGGAAACTTTCTATGCGCCAAAATGTATAAATGTGTTTTAAAACATTGTTTTTATCTCAAAAAAAATTGTATCTTTGTGAATTGACTGTTGCCTTATACAAGCGCAATATAAAATCCGCTCAAAAAAGAAATTAAACAACATATTTTTCAAGAACTTCTAAACCAAAAAAACACAATGGCAAAATTAAGAGGAGCTGTCACAGTGAACATCGAAAGATGCAAGGGATGCAACCTCTGTGTTGTGGCATGTCCCACCGACACATTGGCATTGCAGCCCAACGAGGTCAATGACCGTGGCTATCATTATGCCTACATGGCTCATCCGGAGAATTGCATCGGATGTTGCTCTTGCGCCTGGGTTTGCCCCGACGCCTGCATCGAAGTATATCGCGTAAAAACTGACGCTTAACTCCGATTCCCCAAATTTAATCGTCTAACCTGTCTAATCACTAAAACACTTATGAAAGAAGAGATAAGACTTATGAAGGGGAACGAGGCCATCGCCCATGCCGCAATCCGCTACGGCTGCGACGGCTATTTCGGTTATCCCATCACCCCCCAGTCTGAGGTGCTTGAAACCCTCGAGGAGCTAATGCCCTGGGAAACCACCGGCATGGTGGTGCTCCAGGCTGAGTCAGAAGTAGCCGCCATCAACATGGTATATGGCGGCGCAGCAACCGGCAAGGCCGTCATGACATCATCGTCTTCACCCGGCGTCAGCCTCAAGCAGGAAGGAATTTCATATATCGCTGCTGCATCTCTGCCCGCATTGATTCTTAATGTGATGCGCGGCGGCCCGGGCCTCGGAACAATCCAGCCCTCACAGGCCGACTATTTCCAGGCAACCAAGGGCGGTGGCCACGGCGACTATCACTTGATTGTGCTCGCCCCCTCCACAGTGCAGGAAATGGTTGATTTTGTAGGCCTCGGCTTTGACCTCGCATTCAAATACACCAATCCCTGCATGATTCTCGCCGACGGAATCGTGGGTCAGATGATGGAGAAGGTGCAACTTCCCGAACAGCGTCCGCGCCGCACTGAAGAAGAAATTCGCCGCCAGTGTCCCTGGGCCGCCGATGGCCGCAAGGGCTTGCGCAAACGCAACGTGATTACATCGCTCGAACTTGAATCTTCCAAAATGGAGATCATCAACCATCAGCTTCAGGCAAGATATCGCGAAATTGAGAAAAACGAAACCCGCTGGGAGGAAATTGGAGTGGAAGACGCCGATTATCTGATTGTGGCATTCGGCTCAATCGCACGTATCAGCGACAAAGCCCGTGAAATAGCAGCTGAAGAGGGCATCAAGGTGGGCATTATCCGTCCCATCACTCTTTGGCCCTTCCCCACTGAAGCTGTATATAAGGCCGCTCAAGGCAAAAAGGGCATTCTCGTGGTGGAGCTCAATGCCGGCCAGATGATTGAAGACGTGCGTCTCGCCGTGCACGATGCTCTCCCCGTGGAGCACTTCGGCCGCCTCGGTGGCATAATCCCCAGCCCAGATGAAGTTGTCAACGCACTTAAGGAAAAAATCATCAACTCATAATCACGCTAATCATGAATATTGAAGAAATAATCAAAGAAGAAAATAAGGTTTACTGCAAACCTGAACTTCTGGAAGAGGTCCATATGCATTATTGCCCGGGCTGCAGCCATGGCGTGATTCATAAAATCCTCGCAGAGCTCATCGCAGAGATGGGACTTACAGAGAAAACCATCGGTGTTTCCCCCGTAGGATGTGCCGTGTTCGCATATAATTATATCGATGTTGACTGGATTGAGGCAGCCCATGGCCGCGCACCCGCAGTGGCCACCGCAGCATCGCGCCTGTGGCCCGAAAATGTGGTGTTCACATATCAAGGCGACGGCGACATGTCGGCAATCGGAACTGCAGAGTCAATCCATGCCGCCAACCGTGGCGAAAACATCGTGATGATATTTGTAAACAACGCGATCTATGGCATGACCGGCGGCCAAATGGCTCCAACCACTCTGGTAGGCCAGAAAACTGCCACCACCCCCTACGGCCGTCGCATCGACCTTAACGGACACCCCCTCGAAATCACCAACCTCATGGCAATTCTCGATGGAACATGCTATGTCACCCGTCAGTCGGTGCACACCGCAGCAGCTGTGCGCAAAACCAAAGCCGCCCTCAAGAAAGCCTTTGAAAATGCACTCGCAAAGAAGGGAACTTCTGTGGTGGAGGTTGTAGCCACTTGCAACAGCGGCTGGAAGATGTCGCCCGATGCCGCTAACAAGTGGATGGAAGAGAATATGTTCCAGAAATATCCTATCGGTGACCTTAAAAATCTCTAAAATCATGAAAGAAGAAATTATTATAGCAGGTTTCGGAGGTCAGGGTGTGCTCTCCATGGGCAAAATTCTCGCCTACTCCGGCCTTATGGACGACAAGGAAGTGACATGGATGCCCTCTTACGGACCCGAACAGCGCGGCGGCACAGCCAATGTCACTGTAATCCTTTCCGATTCCAAAATATCATCTCCCGTGCTCGATAAATATGATATCGTTGTGGCTCTCAACCAGCAGAGTCTCGATAAATTCGCACCGAAAGTGAAACCCGGCGGAATCCTCATTTACGACACCAATGGTATTCACAACCGCCCCAACCGCGATGATATCAAGATTTATCCTATCGATGCCATGGAGGCAACCCTTGAAATAGGAAATTCAAAAGCCTATAATATGGTTGTGATGGGTGCGCTTTTAAAGGCCATGACTTACAAGCTCCCCATGGAGAATGTAATCAAAGGTCTTAAGAAATCGCTTCCCGAACGTCATCACAAACTTATTCCGCTCAACGAAAAGGCAATCGAAAAGGGTGAATCTCTTTTGTAACAAGATTATTTCAACCGACTGCGTTGATAAATTATATTGTTTACATTGACTAAATAAAAAATGCCACACTAATGTGTGGCATTTTTTATTTAGTATACTCTTAAACCGACATGGCAAAAAATTGTATATATAAATAGACAGACTCACCATATCGGATTGAAATGCCCGCATAATCGCCGGCACTGAGAGGAGAGGAGAGGGGAGGATTAACACGGATTAGGGAGAATTGAATAATTTAAATTTTTATAGGTATGAAAATTCTTAAAATCACTTGCTCATCGCTGTTATGTGGTGCCCTCTTATTCGGCACAGTATCGTGTAACATGACAAACACCGGCAAAGGATCGCTAATCGGTGGTGCCGGCGGCGCAACACTCGGCGGCGCCATTGGGGCACTTGCCGGAGGCGGTAAGGGAGCTGCGATAGGTGTGGCCCTGGGAACTGCCCTCGGAGCCGGAGCCGGAGCGCTTATCGGCAACCACATGGACAAGCAGCAGAAGCAACTTGAAAAAGAACTCGGTGATCAGGCTAAGGTGGAGAAAACCACCGATCAGAATGGTCTGCAGGCAATCAAGGTTACTTTCGATGGGGGAATTCTATTCCCTACCGGAAAATATAATCTTAACGAACAGGCAAAAGCCGACCTCACAAGATTTGCATCCAATCTCAAGCAGAATCCCAACACCGATGTGCAGATTCTCGGATTCACCGACAATACCGGCTCTTTTGCCGTAAACGATAAACTCTCCAATGAACGTGCGGAATCTGTGCTGACATATCTTGTCAATTCAGGTGTCAGCCCCACACGCCTCACGGCCAAGGGAATTCCCATGGCTGATTATGTGGCCTCAAACGACACTCCGGCCGGACGTGCACAAAACCGCCGTGTGGAAATATACATCACTGCTGACAAAAACATGATTCAACAGGCTGAAAACGGAACACTAAAATAATAATCAATTCCCGTTATAATACAGAAAGCCCGCTCTCAGGCCCCGTTTTATAAAAAATAGCGGACGGCCGGGACGGGCTTTCTGCTATTCCTCACCATCGGGGGAATATTTGCGGAGAGCCTGCTCAAGATTCTCTCCCGAACCAAGCCCCATTTTGGAGCGCAGTCGCCAGCGGGCCTGCTTCACTGATTCCGGGCGTATGCCCATTACTCTTGCCACATGCTTTGTTTCCATGCCAAGCGCAATAAGATTGGCAAGCCGCAAATCAGCCGCTGTCAGTGACGGATAATCACTTTGAAGCCTCTCTGAAAATCGAATGCCCATATTTGACACACTCTCTATGAATGAGTTGTTGATCTCACGGTTTGCTCCGTGCGCCTTAATCACACTCCTTACTCTTGCTATATCCGGCTTCGAAGAGCCTTCCCGGCTGTCAATTTCCGCGAGCGTATGCTCAAGTTCAGTAATCAGATTTTCCTTCTCATCGAGCACCACCTTCATCGCATTCGCCCTTCTGTCGGCACGCTGTTTGCCCAACGAGGTCTTCACATTCTCCAGTCGCTGTCTCTGAAGACGCCTGTACATAAAGAAGCCCGCAGCGCATCCGGTCACCAAAGTCAGGATAATTACAAACAGGAGCGTGTTTACGAATCTCTCATGCTTTATATTCCTCTCCAGCTCAGATTTTCTGATATCTCCGAGAATCACACTGTTTCTTATCTGACAGTCCATATCGGAAGATAAAATGGAATCATTGAGCCTCGCATATTCGGCCAGCGCAGCATATGCACTATCCGGCATGTTATGGTGGGCAAACAGCTGCGACCGCATCTTGTAAAACTCTCTGACGACATGCGGATCCCACACATTTCCCAAACGGCGTGACGCTCGTTCATTATAAATTTGTGCCGAATCAAACTGATTCATGGAAATCTTCAAATCAGTAAGAAAATTCTCATACAGGCAAGCCGCCTCATCCATGGTGACACGTTTTTTTACAATATCATATGCCTCGCGAAGTGCCGTCGTGTCGCCTACATAGTTATACAGATTGCCCACGGCGATGTCGCGTGAATATTCAGAAATCGGGAAAACAGTGTCTGTGAGAATCTCGCGAAGCATTTTTGCCGCCTTCAAAGTATCACCTGCAATCGCAAGAGCATCTGCATGGTTAATACGATTATTGGCTGCCTGGCCGGGAAAACCGGCAGCGATAAAAAGGGAATCAGCCTCGTATAAATAGGGTATTCCATGACCGGTGTCACCCAGTTTAATCAGAAACACACCTATCTCCATGCCCAGGGCTGCCGCCACAACGTCATCGCCATGTTCTCGAAAAAAAGTGTATTCCTTAACCAGATGATTATATCTGTTGAGCGTAGGCTCATGATAGTCCATGTCGATATTCCACATGATTCTGTGAAAATCAAATGGATTCAGAGCTGAATCGGTCATCATTAATGCCTTGTTCATTGTAGCGAGCCCGCCATTGCAGTCGCCCAAAGTATATTGCATGCGACCCTCCCAAAAAGTGGCTCTGGAATTCAGCAACGGCTTCCCCGGATTCATATCGGCAATCTGTCGCAAACGTTTCACATATATTGCTATCGAATCGGGCGATTTTTGCAACACATAAAGCCTTTCGAGATTTAGTGTGATTGAATCAAATTCAGGCTCCACACGTGTCCATCCATAGGGAGCAATCCGGTTGTCATGATGACTGCATCCGCTTGTAAAAAACAGCAGGAGCAATATCGGAATCAAACCGCATATCCGAGCCGGCATGAAATGATTTGTCTTCATCCAAATGTGATTTTACCCGGCAAATGTAGACAAAATTTCTATTATGCTGAATGTGTATATCGTTTGTAGACCGTTTGTAGACCGGTGTATATATGTGGTCTACAAAAGCAAATACACATCTAATGGATTTGCATGCAGATTGTTTACCGGTTAATTTTGCACCGGATATTACAATAATAATCATAAATTAAATTTCATGTTAAAGAAACTGTTGTTTTTTGCATTTGCTCTCCCGACATTGTCTTCAGGCGCTGTTGTATTCAATTTCAGCGATTATGATGATATGGGGGGCACATGCACATTGAGGGGATGGACAGGCCAACAGCCCCCGGCGGATGAATTGCTGGAGATTCCCGCCACTACCACGCGAAATGGAAAAACTTACAATGTCACAAAGGTGGCCTCCGGTGCACTTGACAATTTCACCATGGTGAAAGAAATAAAGATCAGTTCATATATAGAAAAAATCGGTCAGGCTAATTCTAACATTGTCGGCAATTGCGAAAATTTCAGAAATTGCCCGAATTTGAGAAAGATTTCCGTGTCTGCCACAAATCCGGAGTTCTCTTCCATTCTTGACGGTGTGCTTGCCAACAAGTCCGGATACACTATTATACGTGTGCCCCAGGCCTTCCAACCGGATGGAGGCAACACTGCACTACGCATTCCGACCGGAGTAACAAGCATTTGCCCCGCAGCGTTTTCCGGAAACACGCAACTCACTGCAATAGGCTTGCCCGCTTCATTATATAATCTGCGGAGCAACTGCGGATTCAACGATATGCCAAGCCTCCAGCAGTTTGTTGTGAATGGCCCGGATACCCCGGCATATTTCAGCATCATGGATAATGTGCTCTACAACAAGGAAGCCACAGAGATTCTCAGCTATCCTCCCAAAAGAGGGGGTGTGAGCTTCACTGTGCCACAATCGGTGAAGAAAATTGGCAAACGCTCATTTGCAAACACTTCCAACCTCACAAGCATAAATTTCGACAATGTTGATGAGATTGCCGAAGAAGCCTTCGAGGGGTGTGGGATTCCTGAAATCAATTTCCCCAACAAGAATCTGACAATTGAAGATGCAGCGTTCAGAGGATGCGGCAAACTCACAAAAATGTTTATCCCTCACAAAGTAGTCATCCCGCGCAATTTCGCACGCGATTGCCCCGCTCTTAAAAGTGTGACCATGCTTGATCTTGGCAGCGAACTTAAAGACAACGCATTTAAGAACTGTCGGAATCTCACTTTCTTCAACTTCAGTGTTGACAAAAAATATGAAGGTGACAGTATTTTTGCAGGTTGCGGCTTCAAGGAAGTGTCATTTGCGGCCGGAATATCACCGGCCGGAGGCATTGATCTTGGAAAGGCGATGTTTGCAGACTGCCCGAATCTTGAACTTATAGATTTGTCAACAATTGTCACACTCACGTCCGACTCAGGTGTGAGCATTGGCCTCAGTTTCGCCTCCGGATGCGGTAAGCTCAAATCCGTGATGTTTCCCTACATAACATCATTCTGGACTTCTCTTGATAAATATATCCCCTGTTTCGGTGTGGATTCTCCTATAGAAAAAATTGTGTTGGGAGCATTCTCCATCGGCTCTGCTTTTGGAGCGCCACTCTATTACACAAAAACCATGCAGCCCGCATCCATGTATCTGTGCACCTCACTTTCGGCTGTTGAAACATGGCCGGTAGCAAACTTTTTCCATGCCGAAAATGATGCCATCGTCCGCCCGCTGATATATTCAGACAATTATTCTTTGCTGCATCCTTCGGTGGGGCTTTCCTCACAGTTTATCTATCCGAATGCACGCTATTTCGTGCCCGGAGGAACATATGAAAATTATAAAGAGGCTGCACAACACGGCTGCACCGTGCAGGAGATGTATGATATCAACATGGTTGATAACGACGGCTGTCTTTCAATCGTTCTCAGCTCAAGAATGGGTGCGGACCGGCTGATATTCAAAGAAGCTTATGTCGATAATGACCGGTTTGCCTTTGACACAGAAATTTCTGCTGTTGTATCAACAAAACCTTACGTTGGAAAACACACTGTGAAACTATCATATCTGCTTGATGATGTAAAAATGACAACAATATATGATGTCAATCTTTCCGAGGGAGGTGCAGGAGAAATAACTTCTGATGCGGCAGACGCTGAGACCGAATATTTCACATTGCAAGGCATTCACCTGAAATCGGCTCCCGATGCATCAGGCATCTATATCAAACGATGTGGCAAGAAAGTTGAAAAAATATTTCTTACAAATTAATTAGGAATTGGCATACCATAAACCATAAAAAATCCGGCATTCGCCGGATTTTTTATTTGTATTTGCGCAAGAAATCTTCCAGGCTGTCTTTCTTTGACAATCCGAGGCTTGTCCGCAATCTGTAACGGCTCGTATACAAAGATTTGCCCGACACATTCAATATTCCGGCAAGTTGTCCGCTGTCCACTCCGGCAGCAATCAGTGCGGCCAGGCGCAACTGCCCTTCCGAAAGCTTAGGGAAATCATCCTTAAGGCGAGTGTAAAAGCGTGGGTCCACCTTACGATTCACTTCAAGAAAACTTTGCCTGTTATCTTCATAACTGTCATATAAACTGAGAATCCGACGTATCTCTACAGCAAGGTTTGAATCAGATGCCGGATTATTCTGATTCCTTGCCACTGCATTCCCGATATCTTCCATTAGCCGACGGTTCTCTTCCATAACAGTGGTCTGAGCTGTCTGCATCTGCCGAAGGCATTCCATCCTGTTGTCAAGTAACTCAATTTCTTGCCGGGACTTTTCGCGCTGCCTCTTTGTATGGAAATATACCCAAACCATCACAGTGAGCAGCGATGAAACCGATACTGCCCACCAGAGCAGCATACTCCTTTTTTCAAGCCTTGCATTATTTTCTGCAATATCAATCATATTGCGTGTTTCATGAGCATAAACAGCCGGCAAATTTGCCTCACGGTAAGCACTGTCGGCCCACCACACCACTTGTTGCAACTCCTTGATACAGGAGTCTTTCATACCTGCTTCATGATACATGTGTGCCATGGCCACATGTATGTATTCGCGATGCTGTGCAATCGGCTTTGTGGATTTTTCAGCCTTCTTTATCTGTGGCAACATTTCGTGGGCACGGCCGATACTATCTGCAAAATAGTAATCATACGCTCTCATGGCCAACAAAACTGCATAATCTTTCGAACCCTCTTTCGGATACCGCTGAATCTCCCTCAAACAGCTGTCAAGATAAGCTACCGAGTCTCCACTCAGGTATGCGCCTTTTAACGCCATTATGTGAAGTTCCGGAGAGTTCGTCACCACCGTGTCGGCCAACAAACGCTTGAAAACCTGAAATCCCTCGTTGCGGTTCATCGTGTTGGTGCGACACATCTCGTTTTTATAAAGCTCCTTTGATGCATATACCTTCTTAAAACATGTCGCAGCCCGGTCATAATATTCCCGGGCACGCAAAGTATCTTCCAACTGCGCCATCACATCTCCCAGTGTCCTTAGATTGTTGCCAAGTTCCACAAGATTGTTTTCAGCGGAATAGCGGGTCACATTTTTTGAAGCTTCACAATATTTTTTGTACAAACTCTTCTCCTCCACTTCATGAGATTCATCTATACCCGTACCGACATTGCGGGGTTTGTGACAACTTGTGCATAATAGAATAAAAAATATGAGCGTTAGCGCCTTAATTATATTGTACTGCATACTTTAGAAGATACTGTTTCATTAACCGACAAAGCGTTATCACACTTTTGCATGATAACGCATTAAAGAAGCCCGGGCTTCGTTCCCTTAAAAAATTGTTATTGTTGAGGATCTGTAATCAAAGCCCCCGTTTCATAAAAATTTAATGTTCAAGGGGCTAAATCTCATTTGTGTTTATAGAGATCTCCACTGTTTTTTTCGAAGGATTGCCCACATATTTATATATGATATTCTTATTGCTCTCCTTACAGTAGTCAAGAAGAGTGGCGAAATCCTTGTTGTTCGAGCGCTTCTGCTGTTTGAGCTGGGCAAGAGTGTTTTGGCGAAGCTCCTCTTTGTTTTCCTCCATCATATTCATGTCAATCTCATTGTCATCGCATTTGATTGTATATACGATTCCATCACCATCTGATGACACTTTTTCCATGGTGAACCCGTTTCCGAGATTCATGGGAAGCATTGAGTTAAGCTGTTCAATAGCCTTGTCAAAACGATTCTCCTTTGAAGAACAAGAAGACACACTGCCCGCGAGCAATACAGCGCATAGGGCGATCATAGCCATTCCGACTATTTTTCTAATTTTTTGCATGATTATTATGTATATGAAGTGATTTGATTAATGAACTCAAGTTTCGCAAGTTGCAAGCAACTTGGAATCTTGAAGGTTAGAGTTAGGA